>JAZTZO010000001.1:0-15934 GCA_045637505.1 Muribaculaceae bacterium
CGCTCAAAGATGCCAGTGGAAAAATTTGAACAATTGGCTCATCGTTGTGGTTATGCTATCAAAAATCGCTCTCTATGGTTTATCAACCCCCATTATCGCCAAAAATTTGGGTTACGCCCTCGCCGTGTGTGGAAATGGGCAGCTCATATCGCATATTTTAGAAACTTTTACACAACTTCGGCTCTTTATATTTTGATGATTGAAAATTAATGCTTTACTTTGCAATAATCCTTATTGATAATTATTTAATCTTAACCATCTAAAACCGTACCGTTATGAAAAAATCTCTACTCTTTGTTTTAGCAATGTTAATAGGAGCAGTGACTCCTATGGTAGCTCAATCATCGGCCGATGATTACGTTCCTTTAGTCAAAGAAGGTGTGAGATGGGAGTGCGAAATCGTCAACCGCACTACTCCAGAATATGTTGAGGAGGCTCATTATTACCCTTATGACATTGTAATTAGTGGCGATTCAATAATAAACGATATTAAGTACAAAAAATGCCACTATATCTTTAAAGGTTATAACGACTCTCCTTGCGATGAAACAACGATAGCACTGCTTAGAGAAGATGTTGATGCAAAACGTGTATATATTATATTCTCAAGCAATTACAATTTCCCGATCCCTCATGTTATACCCGAATATAAATATAAATATGGAAATGATTACATTGCTTTTGACAAAGAAATTCTACTATATGACTTTGACGACCTTCGCAACTCTAATTTATATTGGGAGCATATGACTAATTTCACTTCATCCGATATCGTTATTGACAATATCAGTAGAAAGATGTATATTAATAATATCGAATATAATAAACCTCACGGATTGATTGAAGGCATTGGCAACATGGGACACCCCGACGTTACTGGGGATCTTTTATTCCCACAACCTCTTTCAAATGTTACCCCAGCATTTCCAACAAGAAATACCGACCCTGTATTTCTTAACTACTATAACGAAAAAGGCGAATTGGTATATTCTTCGGGGCGTGAAGCAAGTGTAGAAAGCATCGTAACCGACCTCAATGCACCTACCCAATACTACAACCTCCAAGGAGTGAAAGTCGATAAACCTCAAGGAGGTGTATTCATCAAAGTACAAGGCGATAAAGCAACAAAAATTTACATCAAGTAAATTGAGAATTGAGAGTTGTTCTCGCGCGGAAACCGCTGAAACTCGCAGAATTTTTGTGGCAGTTTTTTTACCAGCTCGTGGCTTTGTGTATTTTTAGACAGAAGGACAGAATGAACATAAGGCTAACGCGGTGAAAATCAATAAAAAAATAAAATTTTGTCATTCTGTTCATATCTTCATAGGCGTGGGGGGGGTAGACAGAAAGACAGAATGGGCAGGTTGTTCTCGCGCGGAAACCGCTGAAACTCGCAGAGGTTTTGTGGCAGTTTTTTACCAGCTCGTGGCTTTGTGTATTTTTAGACAGAAGGACAGAATGAACATAAGGCTAACGCGGTGAAAATCAATAAAAAATAAAATTTTGTCATTCTGGAAATTTGTGTCATTCTGTTCTTGAAATTAGACAAAATGACAGAATGAACAGGTTGTTCTCGCGCGGAAACCGCAGAAACTCGCAAGAAATTTTGGGATTGTTTTTTGACCACCTCCCGGCTTCGCCGTAGTTACGGTGAGGCTCGCAATCGTGTACCGGCAAGCCGACATACACTGCTCGCTCACTCGTGAGCTCTGCGAGGTTCTCCTAAAAATTACTTGATAATTTTCAAGAGGAGAGTTATGGGCTTTCTTTATCCCCCTCCGGTGCAAGCACCTCGTCCCCCTTGGAAAGAGGGACAGTTTTTCCCTTACGGGCTTTATTTTTAATTCTCTCAGTCGTGGAGCGACAGCCCCGGTGAGCAACTTTGCCCCTCAATGAGTGTGGGAAATGGGGAAATAATATTTTTACCTTGCATTTAGTTATTTTTTTGAAATTAAATATCAATAATAATCTAAAAGGGTTGTATCTTTGTGAGAATAAATAACAAGGATCAAAAAATATTATTAATAGAGTTCAACTTTATGATGAAAAAACTCATATTATCATCAATAGCAGTTACTGCAATATTAGGGGCTAATGCTCAACTCAATTCCACTTCAATCGAGGGGTTTTATGATAGAGCATTGTATCTATATCAAGATAAAAATTATCAAGGATGCATCGACCAGATGTCGCAATTGTTGGAGATGAATCCCTCTATTCAACAAAAAGAAGTAGCCGAATATTTTATTGCAAAATCGGCTTTATTACAGGGCGACAAGAATGCTATAGTTGAATTAAACAATTTCCTCAAGAATTATCCTGCATCACTCTATCGAATGAATGTGATGGCTTCGATAGGCGATTATTATTTCGCTAATCACAACTATGCCAAAGCATTGGAAGAATACATGAAGGTAGAGCCCGACGCCTTGGAAGAGTCGAGCGCTATCGACTATGCCTATCGCAAGGCGTATGCTCAACTTAAGTTGGGCAACAATCTTGAGGCTGCACAGGGCTTTAAGCCTTTGCTAAACTCGGCAAAATATGGCAATTCGGCAAAATTCTATACTGGATATATAGCATATGTCAACAAGGACTACCCTGCTGCTCTCGACTTTTTCAATCAAGTGAAGAGCGACTCGGAACTTGGCGATATGTCGTCTTATTACAAGAGCCAAATCTATTATTTGCGACACGACTATGCCAAGGCTTTGCCTCTTGCTCGCAAAATGCTCACCAAGAATGTTGATGCTACCTATATTGCCGAAGCCAATCGCATCGTAGGCGAATCGCTATATCACCAAGGCGATATCGTGGCAGCAATACCCTATCTACAACAATATGTTGCTAATGCCGAGTCGCCATTAGCCTCTACTCGTTACATTTTAGGGGCTTGTCAATATAAAAACCAAGACTACTCTAAAGCCATCGAAACCCTCGAGAGTGTTACTCGCGAAGACAACGCTATGGGACAAAGTGCCTATCTCATTATTGGACAGTCGTTGTTGAAACAAAACGACACCCATGCTGCAATGATGGCGCTTGACAAAGCTGTGAAGATGGACCACAATTTAGAAATCCAAGAGGTGGCATTCTACAACTATGCTGTGGCAAGTTTAAAAGGTGGGTCAATACCATTTGGCAACTCGGTAGAAAATTTTGAAGAATTTCTACGCCGTTACCCCAAAAGCCAATATGTGCCCAAGGTGCAAGAATATATCGTGACCGGCTACATGACCGACAACAATTATGATCGCGCATATCGCAGCATTGAGCGCATTGCTAACCCAAGCGATGCTATTCTTAAAGCAAAGCAACGAGTACTATATTCATTGGCAACTCGCAACATGTCAAATGGTGACATTGATGGCGCACTTGCATTGTTTAACGAGTCAAAAGCCCTTGGCCGATTTGATAAAGAATTATCGACCGAAACCGATTTGTGGCTTGGCGACTGCTACTATGCAAAAGGTGAATATGACAACGCTGCCGACAAATATCTCGACTATGCCGAGGCTTCATCGGACGATGCCGAAAACCTCTCATTGGCTTATTATAACCTCGGATATGCTCGCATGAAAAGCCAACGATATGACGATGCTATCACCAACTTTGAGAATGCACTCGACGACACAAGCACGCTCAAAAAAGAAGTCGTTGCCGATGCATATAGCCGCATAGGCGACTGCTACTACCATTTGACCGACTTCAGTTCGGCAATAAAGAATTATGACAAAGCGCATAAAGCAAGCCCCGAGACAGGCGATTATGCATTGTTCCAAAAAGCAATGATGAGTGGCTATCGACGCGATTATAGTGCCAAAGTAAATACATTGAATGAGGTGCTCGAACAATACCCATCATCGGGCATTATTCCATCGGCATTGCTCCAAAAGGCCGAATGCTACATTGAGCAACACGAATATAGCAAAGCTATCGAATCGTATAAGCAACTTGTTAAGAACTATCCAACAACTACCCAAGGTCGCAATGGTTATCTACAATTAGCAATAGCCTATCTCAATAGTCACAAGAAAAATGAAGCTATCGAGGCCTATAAAAGTGTGATAACCAATTATCCCACAAGCGACGAAGCACGCGTAGCAAGTCAAGACCTCATGCGCATATATGCCGAAGACAACATGCTCGAAACATATACTGCATTTATGGCAACCGTGCCTGGAGCTCTACCTGTTGAGCAGTCGGAACTCGAAGAAGCCGCATTTACAGCCGCCGAAAGTGCTTATCTTGCCGGGAAGGGTGAGCAACAACTCAAATCATATGTGAAACAATATAAAGGTGGTGTTCATGAGCCTGCTGCATTGGCACTTCTTGCCGAGTGTGAATATAACAACGGCAACGAAAAAGAGGCCTTGAAATATGCTACCGAGGTAATCAATCGTTTCCCCGACAACTCGGCTGTTGAGTCGGCATTGTCGGTAAAAGCCGAAATTGAGTACAACAAAGGCGACATAAAAGGAGCGCTTAATGATTATCGCAAATTAGAAGCACATGCTTCATCGGCCAACATGCTCACCGAAGCTCGTGCCGGCATATTGAGAGCCTCCTACGATTTAGCCCAATATGACGAAACGGCTATTGTTGCCGATAAACTATTGGCATCGCCCATCAGTAGCGAACTCAAATCTGAAGTGCTATTCAAAAAAGCCACTTCGCTTGGCAATCGAGGCAAATCGACCGAAGCGATAGAAATATGGACAGCGCAGAGTGAAGATGTTGAAGACCTCTATGGCGCTATGAGTGCAATAGAATTAGGACAACACTACTACGATAATGGCCAATTGGTTGAAGCACGCAAAGTTGTAGAATCATTTGTGAACTCTTCTTCGCCATATCAATACTGGTTGGCTCGTGGATTTATACTTCTCTCCGACATTAATCGCAAAGAGGGTAAAATCTTTGAAGCAAACGAATATCTACGCACCTTGCGTGAAAATTACCCTAACTCCGACGCCGACATTTTCAAAATGATTGATGAACGTCTTAAATAGTATGATTATGAAAACGATGCAATATATCACCACACTTGCGGTTGCAACATTGACCACATTTGGCATTTCGGCGCAAGATTTAAATAAAGAAATATCAATCGACAAAGATATTGTCCCTGAGCTTAATGACGCTGAAAGAATCAGTGTAAACCCCGCCATACCTCAACTCAAAATTAAGAATGTAAAACTTAATTACAACGAGAAAGCTAAACTGGTGGAAACGGCGTCAAATATCACGCTTCTCGACCCAGCCAACAATGTTGACACCATGAATGTGTCGCCCTATCGTGGATATGCAATGTTGGGTTATTTCCCCATCTATAACCTCGACTTCACTGCAGGCTACAAAATTATTGACAAAAAAGACTCAAAACTCAATGCGTGGGTAGAATATAATGGTATGTCATATGATGCCACATCGCATGCAGGCAATGAAATGTCGATTTTTGACCATGAAGTGAATGTGGATTTAAACTTTGCTCAACGCATTAAAAATAAGTCAATTTTAACTCTTAATGCCGACTATGCCTACAATCATTTCAACTGCCCATGGTGGGAAGATGATTATACACAAAATGTGAATCAATTCAACTTCGCAGGTAAATGGCAATCGTCGATTGAGGGGTTGAAATATAATGTAGCAGCACATTATGGGCTATTTGACTATGGTCGTGGTGCCGACTTTATGTTTGATGGATATTCAACAAAAAACGACCATGTGTTTAATGCCGTAACCGAGCATGTAGCAAATATTGAAGCAACGGCCGCACTCGAATTGAGCGACGCCTCTTCAATAGGATTAGATTTAGGCTTTGACCTCATTCACAATAATCATGCGCTATCACCTTCATGTGGCATTTTAGACCACAAAGTGTGGACTGGGTATAAAGACATTACCGATTACACTCGTTCGGTGCTAACCATTACCCCTCACTACGACTTGAAATGGCGTTCAATCACTGCTAAACTCGGCGCTCAAGTTGATGTTCAGTTTGATTTAGACTCAAAAGTGAGAGTTGCCCCCGATGTACATTTCAATTGGGACGCAACAAAGTATATATCGGCCAATGTTGGTGTAGTGGGAGGCATACAACAAAACACCCTCTCATCGGCCTTTGATGTGTCGCACTACTTCCTACCGGCAGCAGCCTACGGCAATTCCAACCTCCCATTGGTCATCGATGCAAGCGTAAACTTCGGCCCATTTGAAAATGCAACAATCAAAGTGTCGGGTGGATATGCTATTGCCAACGATTGGTATATGCCCACCTTAATAAATAAAAATGAGCATATAATGAATGCTGTTGATATTGATGGTTGGTATTTAGGAGTTTCGGCATCTTACCGTTACAAAGATTGGGGTAAAATCAATGCCAGCTACACTACTGCACCTCAACAAGCCTACGACAAGGGATATTTCATGTGGCGCGACCGTGCCAAACATGTGGTAAACGCATCGCTCGTG
Organism: Muribaculaceae bacterium; assembly: GCA_045637505.1. Classification (GTDB taxonomy): domain Bacteria; phylum Bacteroidota; class Bacteroidia; order Bacteroidales; family Muribaculaceae; genus RGIG4079. The sequence continues at coordinate 6,478 of JAZTZO010000001.1, forward strand.
GTTACTCCTATAACCCCACTCGACATAATGCTTGAGTATGAATATCGTGGTAGTCGCAGTTCATATATGCAGTCATATGACCACACCATCGACGACAAAATTGAGCCTAAACATACTCGATTGTCACTTGATCATGTAAACACCCTATCACTTGGTGGGTTATATCGTTTCACCGACCAACTCAGTTTCTTTGCTCGTTTAGAAAATCTATTCAATCACAAATACGACCTTCTTTACGACATCCCATCGCAAGGATTTACCGGATTGGTGGGCGCCACATATAAATTTTAATAAAGAGAGAAAAATTTAATTTAAAGAATAATAGCGGTGCGTGATATGTAAAAAAACATCACGCATCGCTGTTTTTTTGCTACAAAAGAACTGATTTATTGTGATATATGCTCGAAATATATAAAAATCATTGCCCAACTTGGCATAATACAAAGAAATTTTGTATATTTGCAAGCTGAAATAAACACGAAAAAATAAATTAATAACTTAAAATAATATTAACTTAAAATGCAAAGTAAAGGAACATTAGGAACAACCGTTTCCGGCATTATTGCCATTTTCTTGGTAATAGTGTGTCTTTTCTACATGTCTTTCTCTTTTGTATCAAGCAACTACGAAGCTAAAGCTGACGAGTATGCGCTTAAGATTGCAGGAGCTGAAGGCAGTGAGTCAGAGACTTACAACAAGGCTTATAACCAATTCCTTAAAAGCCATGGTGATTCAACAGTTTATCTCGGTTACACACTCAATGAAGTGCGCAAGTGGGGTGTAAACCTCGGTCTTGACCTCAAGGGTGGTATGAACGTGATTCTTCAATTAGAAATGCCCGACGTAGTACGCGGTATGGCTCACGTTGCTGCAAACGATAGCGTATTTGAAAAAGCGCTTAAATTTGCTGACGAACAAGTAGCTAACCACCAATCAGACGACTTCGTTGGTTCATTCCTTGAAGAATACAGCAAGCTTAACCCAAAAGCTAACTATGCTGAATTGTTCAAAGACAAAGTAGCTAAAGGTGACGATGTTGACGCTGTTAGAAATAAAATCAAAGCTGAAGTAAAATCATTGGTTGAAACATCAGCAACAAACGTGCTCCGTAGCCGTATTGACCAATTTGGTGTTGTTTCTCCCAACATCCAAGTTCTTAAAGATAAAGATGGTCAAATCCTTCTTGAACTTCCAGGTGTAAAAGATCACGACCGTGTTCGCGACCTATTGCTCCGTTCGGCTGCTCTTGAATTCTACACAGCTTACAAACAAGATGAACGTGGCGCTGCTTTCAACGCTATCGCTCAACTCAACGACGCTTTTGCAGCTGATTCAGTTAACGCTGGCAAGAAAAAACTCGTTGAAATTCTCACCAACTCTAACCCTGGCTCTTCAGTAGCTGGTTATGTAGCCGACGAAATGGCTATCGCTTCAGTTGATTCTATCTTGGCTTATGGTGAAGCTAAAAAGATTCTCCCTGCCGACATGGAACTCCGTTGGAGTGTTAAACCCGAAAAATATACCGACCGTGCTACAGGCAAAGAAGTAGTTCTCGGTTATGCTCTTTATGTATTGAAATCAACCAACGGCAAACCTGCTCTTGATGGTTCATGTGTAGTTGACGCTTCAACTGGTCTTGACGACTTCAAAGGTAGCACAGTGTCTATGACAATGGACGGCGAAGGTGCTAAAGGTTGGGCTCGCGTAACAGGTGCTAACGTTGGTAACCAAATCGCTATCGTTCTTGACGACCGCGTATATTCAGCTCCTAACGTAAACGACGCTATCGAAGGTGGCCGTTCAGAAATTACAGGTGACTTCTCAGTTGAAGAAGCAAAAGACTTGGCAAACGTGTTGAAGAGTGGTAAAATGACTGCTAAAGTTGAAATCATCTCTGACATGGTTATCGGTCCATCACTTGGTCAACAAGCTATCGAAGCTGGTTTCATTTCATTCATCGTAGCACTCGTGTTGTTGATGATCTTCATGATGGCTTACTATGGTGTAATCCCTGGCTTGGTTGCTAACTTCGCTCTTATTTGCAACTTGTTCTTCACATTTGGTATCCTTTCTTCATTCCAAGCAGTATTGACAATGTCGGGTATCGCCGGTATCGTGCTTGCTCTTGGTATGGCAGTGGACGCTAACGTACTTATCTTTGAACGTACTAAAGAAGAACTTCGCGCAGGTAAAAATGTGCGTGCTGCTATCGCTGATGGTTATAGCAACGCATTCTCTGCAATCTTCGACTCTAACTTGACTTCTATCATCACTGGTGTTATCTTGATGTATTTCGGTACAGGTCCTATCAAAGGTTTCGCAACTACATTGATTATCGGTATCGTTTGCTCATTCTTCACTGCAGTATATTTGAGCCGTCTCGTATTTGTATGGTGGGGCAAAACTAAAGCATTCCAAAAACTCACATTCACTACTGGATTGTCAAAGAATGTATTTGTAAATGCTAACTATAACTTCCTCGGTGCTCGCAAGATTAGTTTCTCTATTTGTGCTGCATTCATCGTAATCGTTATCGCTTCATTCTTCTTGAAAGGTCTTAACCAAGGTATCGACTTCTCAGGTGGTCGCAACTATGTAGCTAAATTTGAGCAATCGGTTGACCCAGTGAAACTTCAAGAAGCTCTTGCTCCTGAATTTGAAGGTGCATCTGTTTCGGTTATCACTATCGAAAACTCTAACCAAGTGCGCATCTCTACCAACTATAAGATTGAAAACGATGACGCAAGCGTAGATAAAGAAATCGCCGACAAATTGTTTAAAGTGTTGAAACCATATCTTCGTGAAGGTATGACCGCACAAGAATTCTCTACTACCGATGCTAACCAAGGTATCATCAGTTCACAAAAAGTAGGTCCTACAGTAGCCGACGATATGCGCACAAGCGCTATCATAGCAGTGATTCTTTCACTCATCGCTATGTTCCTCTACATCTTGGTTCGTTTCCGCAATGTAGCATTCTCAGTAGGTGCACTTGCAGCGGTAGCATTCACAGCATTCTCAATCATTGGTGTTTACTCAATCTCTTGGGGTTGGTTGCCATTCGCAATGGAAGTTGACCAAAACTTCATCGCTGCGATTTTGACAATCATCGGTTACCAAATCAATGACACCGTGGTAGTATTTGACCGTGTGCGTGAAAATGTAGGTCTTTATCCAAAACAAGACTTCTTCACTACTATCAACAAGTCAATCAACTCTACATTGGGTCGTACAGTGATGACTTCAGGCACTACATTGCTCGTGTTGCTTTGTATCTTCATCCTCGGTGGTGATGCAATCCGCAGCTTCGTATTCGCAATGTTACTTGGTGTAATCATCGGTACTCTTGCTACAATGTTTGTGGCTGCTCCAGTGGCATACCTCACTGATGCTCGTCGCAACACTAAAAAGGCTTCAAAGTAATAAACTAATTACTCCCAATATTTCAACGACCGTTATCCTCGCGATAGCGGTCGTTCTTTTTATATCTCAAGCAACATCTCGATTAGTCATAAAATCCCCTTTTCTTATATAATAATGTGTATTTTGACCTATTTTTTACTCAAATATGGGAAAACAATGTTAAAAAATGAGCGATAATTTACTGATAATAGTAACTATATGATTTCTTTTTTCTAATTTTGTCGGTCGAAAAAATAAAATGGATTAAAATAGGAAAGATATATGCTGAAAAATCTCGTAATAGTCGAATCACCAGCCAAAGCCAAAACTATTGAAAAATTCCTTGGTAAGGATTATAAAGTTATGTCGAGTTATGGTCATATCCGTGACTTGCGCAAAAAGAACTTCAGCATCGACGTTGAAAATAATTTTGCTCCCATATATGAAATCCCCGCTGACAAGAAAGAACTTGTAGCGACATTGAAAAAAATGGCAAGTGAGGCACAAATGGTGTGGCTCGCATCCGATGAGGACCGCGAGGGAGAAGCCATCTCATGGCACCTTTTTGAAGTGCTCGGCTTGAAGCCCGAAAACACTCGTCGCATCGTGTTTCACGAAATCACCCCAAATGCCATCCTCAATGCGATTGAAAATCCTCGCTCTATAAACATGAACCTTGTTGATGCGCAACAAGCTCGTCGTGTGCTCGACCGCATCGTGGGTTTTGAACTTTCACCTGTGTTGTGGAAGAAAATCAAGCCTGCTTTATCGGCCGGACGCGTTCAGTCGGTTGCTGTGCGACTTATCGTTGAACGCGAAGAAGAGATAAAGGCGTTCAAGAGCGAGCCCTATTTCAGAGTAAATGCCATATTTACTACTGCCGATGGCACCGAGGTTAAAGCCGAATTATCAAAACGCTTGACAAGCGAAGAGGAAGCACAAAAATTCCTCAACGATTGTATTAGCGCAACATATAAAGTAGATGATGTAAATGTGAAGCCAATGAAAAAATCGCCTGCTCCACCTTTCACCACCTCTACCCTTCAACAAGAAGCATCGCGCAAACTTGGGTTTACTGTGTCGCAAACTATGATGGTTGCTCAACGCCTTTATGAAGCTGGGCACATCACCTACATGCGTACCGACTCGGTAAATCTCTCTTCGCTTGCAATAAATACCATCTCTAAAGAGATTAAAGACAAACTTGGCGAGCAATATCTAAAAGTGCGTCACTACCACACCAATTCTAAAGGCGCACAAGAGGCTCACGAAGCAATCAGGCCAACTTATATCGACAAGCACTCAATCGACGGCACAGCGCAAGAAAAACGCCTCTATACCCTCATATGGAAGCGCACTATCGCATCGCAAATGGCCGATGCCGAACTCGAAAAGACTACTATCGACATTACACCTTCAACCCGTAGCGAACATTTCGTGGCTACTGGCGAAGTTATCAAATTTGACGGGTTCTTAAATGTATATATCGAAGGTCGCGACGATGACAATGCCGAAGCCGAGGCCGAAGGATTATTGCCTATGATGAAAGTGGGCGATAACCTCGAAAACAAATCTATTGCCGCCACTCAACGATTCACTCAACAACCCGTGCGCTACACCGAAGCTTCACTCGTGAAGAAAATGGAAGAATTGGGCATTGGCCGTCCATCAACCTACGCTCCAACCATCTCCACCATACAACAACGCGAATATGTCGAAAAAGGCGACAAGCAAGGTGTAAAACGCGATTTTATAACCCTCACTCTTAAAGGTAACAAAATATCTACTCGCACAAAAAGCGAGACTGTTGGGGCCGACAAAGGCAAACTCATCCCCACCGATATAGGTGTAGTGGTGAATGAGTTCCTCACAAAATATTTCCCCAATATCCTTGATTATAACTTCACCGCCAATGTTGAAGAAAAGTTTGACGATGTGGCCGAAGGTAAATTGCAATGGACCGAAGAAATAGGCTCATTCTATGAAATATTCCACCCTGAAGTAGAGGAAGCAATGAATATGCGCCTTGAGCATAAAGTAGGCGAACGACAACTCGGTGTGGATCCCAAGACAGGCAAACCTGTTTCGGTAAAAATAGGCCGATTTGGTCCACTCGTGCAATTGGGCGAAGGCGACACCGAAGAAAAACCTCAATTTGCATCGCTTTTGAAAGGACAATCGGTGTCAACCATAACCCTCGAAGAAGCACTAAAACTATTTGAATTCCCTCGCACAATAGGCGAATATGAGGATAAAGATGTAACAGTTGCCATAGGGCGTTTCGGTCCATATATTAAGCACAACAATAAATTTGTGTCAATCCCCAAAGAATATGCTCCTGCAGCAATTACTCTTGAGGAAGCAGTACAACTTATTGTTGACAAGCGTGACGCCGAAACAAAGAAAGTGGTTAAAACTTTTACTGAAGATGCCGATATGCAAATTCTCAACGGCCGATATGGAATCTATATCGCATATAAAAAGTCAAACTACAAGATCCCTAAAACCATCAAAGAGCCAGCCGAATTGACATATGAAGAGTGTAAAGAGATTATTGAATCACAAGATTCAGCACCCAAAAAGACTACAACACGCCGCCGAGCAACTGCTCGCAAAAAAGCATAATCGCCATGGCTAAAAAATTACATCATAAACCAGGTGCCGAACGCCAGCGTTTTCGCCCCGATGTTATAGAGACATATGAAGTGACAGCCGAAACTACGCTGTTGCCATTCCTATTTGAATCGATGCCTCAACGCAAACGCGTCACCATAAAAGACTTCCTCAAGCACCACCAAGTGGCTGTAAACAATGTGCCATTGACACAGTTTAACACCGAGTTACACCCTGGCGATATTGTGAAGGTGAATCTTTCGCGCGAGTTTCAAGTGTTTTATCATCGTCGCATGAAACTTGTATATGAAGATGATGATATCATTGTAGTAAACAAAGGTTATGGCTTGCTATCAATGGGTACCGACAAGGTAAAAGATGGTACTGCCTACTCTATCGTGCGCGATTATGTGAAATGGCAAGATCCTCGCAACAAGATTTTCATTGTACATCGTCTCGACCGCGACACCTCGGGCTTAATGATGTTTGCAAAGAGTGTTGAAGCAAAAGAAGCGATGCAGCACAACTGGAACAACATGGTACTCAATCGCAAATACCTTGCTGTAGTAGAGGGTAAAGTTGAAGAACCCGAAGGCACTATCAAAAGTTACCTTGCCGAAAATTCTCAATTAGAGGTATATTCTACCGAAAACCCCGAAGAAGGACAACTCGCTATTACTCGATATAAGTCGCTAAAATGCAAAAACGGCTATACATTGCTTGAAGTAGAACTCGACACTGGTCGCAAGAACCAAATTCGTGTTCATATGAAAGATCTTGGACATCCTATTGTAGGCGACCGCAAATATGGAGCAAAAACAAGCCCTATCCACCGTTTGGCTCTACATGCGCAAACACTCCGTTTTGTGCACCCCATCACTCGCAAAGAGATGAACTTCACCACTCCCATCCCCACATCATTTGACTCAATGGTGAAATAATAATTCATAATGCATAATGCATAATGCAAAATTAACTTGAATGATCGCACATCGTGGGTCTTAATGCATAATATTATGAGTATGTATAATGATGGAAATTTGATAGTGATTAAAACCAAACGGTTTGCTATTAGGTGCGTAAATTTGTATAAATTCTTGCACAAAGAACATCATGAATATGTGATGTCTCAACAAGTTCTTCGAAGTGGTACAAGTATAGGAGCAAATGTCAAAGAGGCAGTAAGAGCTCAAACTATGCCCGATTTCATTGCAAAAATGAATGTCGCATTAAAGGAGGCTAGCGAAAGTGAATATTGGATAGAATTGCTTCAAGAAACAAATTTTATAGACGAGATTTGTGCAAAAAGTCTGTTGGATGATTGTGTGGAGTTAATAAAGTTGCTAACGGCAATTGTAAAAACATCAAAAGAAAGGCTAGGCAATATATAATGCTATAAGGGGATAGAAACCTCATTAAGTATTGTAAAGTAATAGCGCTCATTATGAATTAAATAATAAAGGTTTCATCATGAATTATGCATTATGAATTATGCATTGATTATAGGCTTGGGTGAAGTATTGTGGGATATGCTTCCACAAGGGCGCCAATTAGGTGGTGCTCCAGCCAATTTTGCCTATCATGTGAGTCAGTTTGGCTTTCATGGCACAATCGTGAGTGCCGTGGGCAATGATGACCTCGGGAAAGAGATAAAAAATCAATTAAATGCTCACAACATTGCCTCTCACATCGCCACAGTTGACCATCCCACCGGAGTGGTTAATGTGTCGGTCAACAAGAAAGGCATCCCATCATACCAAATCGTTGAAAATGTAGCATGGGACAATATTCCCTTTGACGAAGATGTACAGAAATTGGCATCACAAGCCGTTGCAGTGTGTTTTGGCTCGTTAGCACAGCGCAGTGAAGTGTCGCGCAATTCTATTCGTCGAATCATAGAGTCGTCATCAAAAAACTGCTTGAAAATATTCGACATCAACTTGCGCCAGCATTATTATGATCGCGACATAATAGAGTGGTCATTTAATCATTGCGACATACTCAAACTTAATGATGAAGAGTTGGACATCATCAAACAAATATTTGATGCTACAACATTGACTACCAATACTTTTATCACAAAATTACAACAACTATACAATATCAAAATCGTAATTCTCACCTGTGGCGAAAAGGGAAGCAGTGTATATTATGAAAATGAGGTAAACACAGAGTCAACACCCAAAGTTGATGTTGTTGACACCATTGGAGCCGGCGACTCATTTACAGCAGCATTTGTGGCGACCTTATTGCAAGGCAAAAGTGTCATAGAAGCTCATCGTCAAGCAGTTGCCACTTCGGCACATGTTTGCACCCACAAAGGCGCAATATAAATACCCTCTACATCATATATTATAGTATCATAGAGTAAAATTTATCCATTCTCAATTATCCATTCTCAATTCTTTTCTATATCTTTGTAGGAAATTATAACCCCTATTCTCATGAAACAATATCTCGACCTATTGAGCCATATTATGGAGCATGGCACCGATAAAAGTGACCGCACTGGCACAGGTACTCGCAGTGTATTTGGCTATCAAATGCGTTTTAACCTTGCCGATGGCTTCCCATTGCTAACAACAAAAAAACTCCACCTCAAATCAATTATCCACGAATTATTGTGGTTTTTGAAGGGCGACACTAATGCACGCTATCTCCAAGAAAATGGTGTGAGAATATGGAATGAATGGGCCGATGAGAATGGCGACCTTGGTCACATCTACGGCTATCAATGGCGTTCATGGCCCGATTATAATGGAGGTCATATCGACCAAATTTCGGAAGTAATTGAAACAATAAAGAATAATCCCGACTCTCGCCGCATCATAGTGAGTGCGTGGAATGTGGCCGACCTACCCAACATGAATTTGCCACCTTGCCACGCGTTCTTCCAATTTTATGTAGCCGATGGCAAGTTGAGTTTGCAACTATACCAACGCAGCGCCGATTCATTCCTCGGAGTGCCTTTTAATATTGCTTCTTATGCATTGTTGCTTATGATGGTGGCACAAGTTACTGGGCTCGAAGTAGGCGATTTTGTTCACACTCTTGGCGATGCTCACATCTATAACAACCACTTTGAGCAAATCAAAGAACAGTTGTCGCGCGAGCCTCGCAAATTGCCTCGCATGGTCATTAATCCCGAGGTAAAAAATATCTTCGACTTCAAGTATGAAGACTTCTCACTCGAAGACTACGACCCACATCCACACATCAAAGGCGTAGTCGCTGTTTAATAGGCCTATTAGACATAAGATTAAGTCTTTTGAGTTCGTTTGCAAGTGATTTTAGACAGAATGACAGAATGAACTGTGTTCAAAAACAAATATTTTTAGAAAAATTTTCATCATAAAAGCAATTATTTTTCACAATCGCGAAAATTTGTTTTAAAAGTTTATTTACTACTGCAATCATCGCAACTTTAACAGGTTTTCCTTTT
>JAZTZO010000002.1:0-48386 GCA_045637505.1 Muribaculaceae bacterium
TTGTTAGTCCGGCTATTCGGGGCCGGAGTTCCCAAACTACAGGCTCTAAAAGGTCGTGTTCTCGTCAGGCAAGGTTGTGTGGAAAAATACAGAAGCCCCACGGGGCGAGGATGATTTTTCCACGACACCCGCAGGGCTTGACCTTGCTTGGACGAACAGAACACGAGTTACCTTTGCCTGTGGTTTGGTGAACTCTGGTTACGAATCTGTTATGTCATTTTCTTTGGTAGGATAGTAAGATTCCTACCGATAGATGCTTCGATTTGAGAAATAATTTGTACTTTTGTACTCAGATACTAAAAGAGTTATTTGAAAAGCGTGATGAATATGGTTCAGCCAGACAATCGTATTTTTTCTTATCCATTGCCAATTCTCACGTGAGTTCTTCTTAAAGGTTTGATATTCATAAATTCTAAATCAAACTTCATCAAATATATGAAAAAATTGGAATAACAACATGGGAAACTATAAAATTTAGGGTTGAGGTAGAGAGTAACGGAGTAATTTACTATCTTTGTTCCAATAACTTAAAAAAACGATTATGATTGACAACAGTTATAAGGCGAGTGGAGATAGGTATAATGAGTCGCTCGTGGAGTATCGAAGAAGTGGTAATTCGGGCATAAAATTGCCTACATTATCATTGGGTTTTTGGTGGAACTTTGGTGGCATTGATAGCCTTGAAAATAGTCGCGCAAAGATGAGATATGCGTTTGATAATGGTATCACCTGTTTTGATTTAGCCAATAATTACGGGCCTCCATTTGGTAGTGCCGAGGAAACATTTGGTAAGATTTATACGCAAGATTTTAAACCCTATCGACATGAAATGATTGTCACCACAAAGGCTGGCTACAATATGTGGGACGGTCCTTATGGAGTGGGGTCTTCACGCAAGATGATGATAACGAGTCTTGAAGAGTCGTTAAAACGCATGAATCTTGACTATGTCGATATCTATTATTCGCATCGTTATGATGGCGAAACTCCTGTGGAAGAAACGATGCAAGCACTCGTAGATGTGGTGCGTCAAGGTAAGGCTTTGTATGTGGGATTGTCTAATTATCCTGTAGATGTATTGGCCAAGGCCGTTGATTACCTTGAGGCTGAAAAAGTGCATCCACTCATCTACCAAGGCAAGTATAATATGATGGTGCGTGATGTGGAAACAGCGCATTTTGATTTTGTACAAAAAAAGGGGATTGGCTTCACTGCATTTTCACCTATTGCGCAAGGAGTATTGACCGATAAATATCTTAATGGAGTGCCATCTGATTCGCGAGTGGGTTGTGGAAAATATTTGACTAATGCCAATATTACCCCTGAAATACTTGATAAAGTGGCGCGATTGAACGACTTGGCCAAGCAACGAGGACAATCGTTGGCGCAAATGGCTACAGCATGGATTTTGTCGCACGAGCCTGTTACATCGGTAATCATAGGTCCCCGCACTATGGCTCAATTAGAGGATAGCCTCAACTATGGTAACACTTATTTCTCCGACCAAGAAATAGCAATGATAGAGGAAATATTAAAGTAGTTAAAACGAAAGATATTAGGTTGTAAAAAAAACAAAGCACTCGCAATTTGCGAGTGCTTTGTAGTATAAGGATATTTAATTAATGGGTTTATTAGCAATACATTGCCTCGATTTCTTTGGCGTAGCGAGTGCGAATGACCGGACGGCGAATCTTAAGTGTATTAGTCAATTCGCCAGTTTCCATTGAGAAGGCCTTGGCAAGGAGGGTGATTTTTTTGACTTTCTCATAGTTGGCAAATCCTTCTTGAAGCGCATCAATGCGTTCTTGAATCATCGCTTTGATGTCGGCATTTTTTACCAAATCTTCAAGGTCGCGATATTGAATTTTCTTTTCTTCGGCATATTCTTTCAATGCTTCAAATGCAGGAATGATGAGGGCTGTTACATATTTACGGCGTTCACCTATCACTGCCACTTGTTCAATAAACTTGTCTTCGCCAAGACGAGTTTCAATTGCTTGAGGAGCAATATATTTACCATTAGAGGTCTTTAAGAGGTCTTTTAGACGGTCGGTGATAGCGAGATTTCCATTGGCATCAATAGCACCAGCATCACCTGTGCGGAACCATCCGTCTTCGGTAAATGCTTCGGCCGTTTCCTTGGGCTTATTGTAGTATTCGCGTAAAATAGTAGGACCTTTTACTTGAATTTCATTGTTTTCGCCTAAACGAATTTGTACGCGAGGCATTACAGTACCGGCCGAGTTTAGTTCAAATCCTGGTTGAGGATAGCAGGTTACTGTAGCGCAAGTTTCAGAAAGTCCATATCCAATAACGATGTTTATGCCACATGAGTGGAGAAACTCGGTGATGTTGACCGAGAGTGGAGCCCCTGCAGTGGGGAAGAGAGCTCCGTTTTCGAGGCCTACGGCCTTTTGAAGTGTTTTTAGAACTTTCTTTTCAAAGAATTTATATTGTGTTTCGAGCCACCAAGGAGCTTTTTGACCTATGCGAGCATAGTCGAGGTTGCGACGGCGACTAACTTTCAGTGCGCGGGTAACCATTGCTTTCTTGATACCCTTCATTTCGGCAAGTTTCTCATTGATGCCGGTATATACTTTTTCCCAAAAACGGGGTACGCTACACATGCAAGTAGGACGAAATTCTTTGAGCGTTTGTTGCACATTTTTGGTGTCGTAGTTTATGGCAAAACGCATGCCCATATACATGCAGAAGCTCGACCATGCGTTTTCAAAAATGTGGCTTAATGGGAGGAAACACACCGAGGTGTCTTCGTCGCTCAACATTGTGAGTCGCTCTTTGTGAATCTCCATTACAGCATTAAAGCAAGAGTGGGGAAGTACGGCACCTTTAGGCTCTCCGGTAGTTCCCGAAGTATATAAAATTGTAGCAATATCCTCTTCGGTCGCTTCTTTTTGACGGCGAGAAAGTTCATTGCGACATTCCTCGCTCGCGTTGCGTCCAAGATTAAGCATTTGTTCAAAGGTGAGAACTTTGCCATTGTAGTCACCATGCTCCATATTGTCAAATGTAACAATGAGTTCAACACTTGGACACTCGGCAATCACGGCTTGCGCAATTTTAAATTGCTCGGCATTACCGACAAATAGGATGCGTGATTTAGAGTCGTTGATGATATATTTTACTTGGCTTTTGCTACTTGTTGAATATATCGATACCGGAACGGCACGATTGGCATAAGCAGCATAATTGGAGATGATGATTTCGGGACGATTTGACGAGAAGACGGCAATGTTGTCTTGGACATTCAAGTTGAGGGTTTCCATTGCATATGAAATTGCATCAACTTGTTCTTTAAATTGTGTCCAAGAGGTGATAATCCATTCGCCTTCGGCCGATTCTTTGTGGCGAAAAACCTCGCGGTCGCCATATTTAGCAGTTTGACTGCTAACGATATTGGTGAGAATATTTGACATAATTTTTATATTGTTATATCAATAACAAGCACAAAGGTAGGTATATTTATTCGTATATGCGAATTTTGGGGCGCTTATAGGCGAAATCTTAACAAAGATTGTGAACTGGCACAAAAACCGAAAAAGTGTGCAATTAAGGCGGTGTTTTGACCAAAAAAGATTAATTTTGCATAATATAAGAACTTTAATTATGGATGAATTATACTATAAATCGGTCGATCTCTTAAAACAATTGATTTCTACTAAATCATTGTCGCGCGAGGAGGTCGATGCAGCCCAATTGATTGAGGAGTATTTTAAGTTAAACGGCTTTGCCCCACAGCGTCATGGTAATAATGTGTGGGCTATTGCTGCGGGATATGATGAGGCGAAACCTACATTGTTGCTTAATTCACACATCGACACGGTGAAACCTGTGGCTGGCTGGGTTAGAGATCCATTTACGCCCATCGAGGAGGACGGTCGATTATATGGTTTAGGTAGTAATGATGCTGGAGGTCCGTTGGTGTCGTTGCTCGCTACATTTATATATTTGAGTAGCCGTCCACAATCATATAATATAGTGATGCTTGCTTCGTGTGAAGAGGAGGTGAGTGGTAAAAATGGTATTGAATCGGTAATACCACTATTACCGCCAATATCGGTTGCAATAGTGGGAGAACCCACCGAAATGCAACCTGCCGTAGCCGAAAAGGGACTTATGGTTTTGGATGGTGTGGTGCGAGGAGTATCGGGGCATGCTGCACGCAATGAGGGTGTTAATGCAATCTATGAAACACTTGGTGTAATAGAAACTTTGCGAAACCTCAAGTTTGAGAATGAGTCACCAACATTGGGTCCTGTAAAGATTTCGGTAACACAAATCAATGCTGGTACTCAACACAATGTGGTGCCCGATGTGTGTAATATCGTGGTAGATGTGCGTTCAACCGATGCTTATTCCAATGTAGAAACTCTCGACTTGATACGCAAGGCTGTGCCTCAATGTGAACTGACACCTCGTTCTACTCGACTTAATCCGTCGCATATTTCAGTGGCACATCCTATAGTGAAACGATTGGAGCTGTTAGGCGCAAAACCATTCGGTTCACCTACATTGAGTGACCAAGCGTTGATGCCTTGGCAGTCGTTGAAACTTGGGCCTGGAAGTTCTTCGCGTTCACACACAGCCGATGAATATATATGCCTCGATGAGATTAGAGACGCAATAGAGATTTATGTAAAATTGCTTGATGGTTTGGATATTTAAACATGCCTAAATTAAAGACATAATATTGTCCCCGATGTAAGTTTTATACAATCGGGGATTTTTTGTAACTTTGCACTGAAAAATAAATTATTAACACATAATTCCAAAGTAAACACAAATGATTACACAGGAACAGCTAAAAGAGACCGTTGAACGCAAGCTCGCGTTAAGGAGGTATCTTTGACATCGATAGCAAGTTAATTCAAGTAGAAGAAGAGGAATTGCGCACCCATGTGCCCGATTTTTGGGAGCACCCAAAGGAAGCGCAAATTCAGATGAAAAAAATCAAAGACCTTCAACAATGGATTGAAGGGTATAAAGAGGTAGAAAAAGTTGTTGACGAACTTTCGTTGTCGTGGGATTTCTATAAAGAGGAGCTCGTGACCGAAGAGGAAGTTGATCAATTATATGCTGATGCTATTGCCAAACTTGAAGCTCTCGAATTGCGTAATATGTTGCGTCGTGAAGAGGACAAACTTGGTGTGGTATTGAAAATCAACTCTGGAGCTGGTGGTACCGAAAGTCAAGACTGGGCATCGATGTTGATGCGCATGTATCTTCGTTGGTGTGAAAAGAGTGGATACAAAACATCTATAGCCAACCTTCTCGAAGGCGATGAAGCAGGTATTAAATCTTGTACTATTAATGTAGAGGGTGATTTTGCCTACGGATATCTCAAGAGTGAAAATGGTGTGCATCGATTGGTGCGCGTGTCGCCCTATAATGCACAAGGGAAACGCATGACATCGTTTGCATCGGTGTTTGTTACACCACTTGTTGATGATACTATCGAGGTGAAAGTTGAAACAGCGTTGTTGTCGTGGGATACATTCCGAAGTGGTGGTGCCGGCGGACAGAATGTGAACAAAGTGGAATCGGGTGTGCGTCTTCGTTATCAATTCACCGACCCCTATACCGGCGAGAAAGAAGAAATTCTTATTGAAAATACCGAAACTCGCGACCAACCCAAGAACAAGGAAAATGCATTGCGCCAATTGAAGTCAATCCTGTATGATAAAGAATTGCAACACCGACTTCAAGAGCAAGCCAAGGTTGAGGCTGGCAAAATGAAGATTGAGTGGGGTTCTCAAATAAGAAGTTATGTGTTTGACGACCGTCGCGTGAAAGATCATCGCACTAACTATCAAACATCGGATGTGAACGGCGTGATGGATGGCGACCTCGACGATTTTATTAAAGCATATCTCATGGAATTTGCGGCTACCGAGGCCGAAAATGCTTAATATATTAGGACAATGAAAGATAGATTGACTATAATAAAAGTGGGTGGCAAAATTGTAGAAGAGCCTGAAACTCTTGCCACTTTGCTCCACGATTTTTCAAAGATTGAGGGCTATAAAATGCTCGTGCATGGTGGTGGGCGTTCGGCTACGCGTGTGGCGGCTCAACTCGGCATCGAGACCAAGATGGTTGACGGCCGTCGCATCACCGATAGCGAGATGCTCAATGTGGTTACTATGGTATATGGTGGCTTGGTTAACAAGAATATTGTAGCAGGCTTGCAAAGTTATGGAGTGAATGCGATGGGAATGACCGGAGCCGATATGAATATTATATTGAGCGACCGTCGCCCAGTGAAAACTGTAGATTATGGTTGGGTAGGCGATGTGAAGAAGGTTGACGGAGAGGCGTTGGCCAATCTTTTGAAATCGGGCGTGGTACCTGTTATTGCGCCACTCACACACGATGGAAAAGGCAATATGCTCAATACTAATGCCGACACGATGGCAGGCGAATGTGCCAAAGGTTTATCGGCACTTTTTGATGTGCATCTTGTGTTTTGCTTTGAGAAGGCCGGGGTGCTTCGCGATGAAAATGACGATGACTCGGTGGTGCCTCAAATAAATCGTGCCACATATGCCGAACTCCTTGAACAAGGCATTGTTAATGGAGGTATGATACCCAAACTCGACAACGCTTTTGCTGCTATTGACGCAGGAGTGAGCGAGGTTATTATCACAAAAGCATCGGCTCTTAACGATTTGAGCCAAGGAAGTCATCTTGTTTAATATATAATGGTATGAAAAAATATTTATTAATAGCAATAAGTGCAGTTGTTGCAACTATGTTGTGGAACTGTGGAGGAAATAATACATGGACAATTAAAGGAACCATTGAAGGTGCCGATTCAACAACATTATCGCTCGAGGCACCAGGTGTTAATGGATGGTATGTTGTCGATTCGGTTGTACTCAACGAAGATGGCGATTTTGAGTTTACACAATCGGCAGTTGGTTTTCCCGAGATATTTCGTTTGAATGCTAATAATAGAAAAGTATATTTCCCTGTAGATAGCATTGAAACAGTAGAATTTAATGGCTATGCATCGGCAATTGACTCGGCGTTTACTCTTGCAGGTAGTCCATCGGCCGAAATGATGATGTTGATAGAGCAAAAGGTGGCAGCCGTGATGGCCAAAGGCGGCGAAAAAGCACTTGCTACCGATTCGCTACTTAAACGCGAATTGTCACAAATGATTCTCGGTGACAATGTAGGACTTATCTCTTATTATATCATTAATAAGCGAGTGGGTAATACCTCTATTTTTGATGTAAATAACAAGAAAGATTTGCGTATTATTGGTGCAGTAGCTAATAAGTTCTCTCAACAACGCCCCAATGACCCTCGTACTGCTTCATTGAAACAATTGTTCCTCGAAAATCGACGAGTGTCAACAGTGGGTGAAGGTGATACTATTCAAGTGGCTCAAACTGCTTTGTTTGATATTAAGTTATATGATAACAAAGGCACAATGCACAGCCTAAAAGATGTAGCAACTAAGGGCAAAGTTACGATTTTGAACTTCACAATCTACGCGAGCGATCAATCACCTGCATTTAATGTGCTATTGAATAAGATTTACGAAGCAAACAAGGCTGCTGGTTTGGAAATTTATCAAGTGTCGGTTGATGATAGCGAATCGCTATGGAAAGAGTCGGCCGAAAACTTGCCTTGGATTACCGTATATAATTCAAAAACCGATGGGGCTAAAAATCTTATGAACTACAATGTGACAATGCTCCCCACCTCATTTATTATTAATGGTAAAGGCGAATTGGTTGAACGCGTTGATGATGCGCGAGAACTCGAAAAAGCAGTAAAGAAATATCTATAGTATTACGATACTATAAAACTAAAAATTCTTTTTCCCGTAGATGTACCCTTTTAATAGGTTGTGCACTGCGGGAAAAATTTTTGCTTTCCCTTGTTGAGATAATCTCCATGCGATAATGGGTAGGCGTAACAATCCCATTACTCCATATTTTACTGCAACAACAACTCCGTTGGCTTGTAGTACACCTGGGGAGGGGTTGCGTGATCCTGTCGTTAACTCGGGGTGATGGGTGATTGTGATAGGTAAGAAGCGACAAGTTAAACCTTTTTTTAGCGCTTGATGAAGAAAAATAGCCTCTTCACCAGCTGGCATTGAAGTTCCTACGCCTAATCGTGGGTCAAATCGTAGTGTGGAGTCAATGCTGCTGCGACGAAATGCTATTTCGACCGATGATACATAATATCCCTTTGGCTCTTTTTTTAGGTCAAACTCATAATTGGGGTATTGTTTGTTGTCACCTCCACTATATTTGAAAAGCGCGATATCTACATTAGCATTGTTCTCAAATGTATCGATAATGGCCTTGAGTTGATTGCATGTATATGTTAAATCATCGTCGGCAATGAGGCATATATCGCCCGATGCTTTTTCGATGGCATGGTTGCGATTGTTGCTCAACCCTTTTTTTCGCGATGTTACAATCTTCACATCTTTGCGATGCAACTCGTTAGGGATAAGAAGGTCGAAATTCTCAGTTTGCCACGAAACAAGATATTTCACTCCATCAACCTCGGGCAAATTCATCTTTGCCACTCGATTTATTCCTTCATTGCCATATGTGCATATCAATACTTCAAGTATCATCGTGTTATTATTTTATTTTTGTTTCCCAAAAATCAATAAATCGTTGAGCCACAACTTTGCTGTCGTTGTGCTTTTCTACAAACATGCGCCCTTCGCGACTGCGCTGTGCTATTAGTTGTGGATTTAAAACCACATCCTCAAGAGTATTAAATAGAATATCTTCGTCGGGTGTGGCGTTTATTATGGGGCGTAATTCATATTCCCCAATGAAATCGTAAAATTCCTTTTCACCCCCCGATAGCGTATTTAGTCCCATAGCCATAGCAAGGAGTGAGTTAGTCGCAGGAGTGTAGGAGTAAAGTTGGTCGAGCACCACATGAGATTTGCGCATGCGAGCGAGGTACTCCTCATAAGGGAGATCCTCAACGATTTCCATTCGGCATCGAGAGGGGTGCTTTTGAGCCACTGCTCTTGCTACCCGTTCAATTATATCGGTGCCTTTTTCGGCTTGGCGATAACTGTGTCGTCCCAAGAAAAGAGTTACAATCTCGGGGGTGTTCTCAATATAATGTGGTGTGATGGAACGAGTGTTGATGGGTATTCCACCATATGCAATCTTGTCGGAAGGTAAAACGCGCTGCACCGACAATTCATATTCATAAAGAGCGGTTATTGCTCCGTCGATGTTGTCATATATATATTTGCAATGGTCGCTTAAGACTGGCTGTAACCAATCGGCCTTTGCGTTAATAACAGGTCCTGGTTTGCCATAGATTTGCCATTCGCTATACTTTAAAGGACTGTTGTGCATGCAACACATTTCCACAAAATAGCTATCGGTACCTAATGCACTTAAAAAGACCTTGCCATTACTTTGTTTTATGCGATTAAATATCTCTTGAATGCGATTGGGGCGTAGGTCTAAAAAGGTGGGATTGCTAATTTGTACAATATCATAACCTTTAAAACTATTGCGTAGTAATGTGTTTAGTTTTAGCCATAACAAAGCACCACCCATTTTGCCTTTAGAGGGTCGCGAAATGTCAATGTCGCGATTAGTGTTCATCCAGTATGAGCCATGCGACGCTACTGTGACTTCATGTCCCATTTCCACCATAGCCTCGGCCAAGGTGCGATGATAATTGCTTGCGTCACCTAAAAATAATATCTTCATGGCATTATTTTGAAAGGCAAAGTAATGGGCGAGCCAATAGAGCTATGCCTCGGCCACCTTTGCGTATGATGTTATAAAATAGTCTCATTATTAATTTGCGATACCACCCGCTACGCGACAACACTTCGCCAAGCAATCGATGGGCTTCGTCGGTGGCACCCTCGCGATGGTAAAAACCAGCAAGAATTGCACGGCGTACATCGATATATTTTCTCATAGAGTGGTATTTGCTGTTTCCAAGAACGAGGTCAACCGCATCAAGAGCTTTTTCCCATTCGAGAGGGCGAGAAAAAAAGTTGGTGCCAGTGATTGATTCTTTCTGAAGTATCACTGTTACTGTCGGTTCTCCAGTTAATCTCTTTATTTTAGGGTTGGTGATAAGCAATCTCACCCCCAATTCATAGTCGTTCCATACTGGAAGTGATTCGTTCCATTGCCCCACTTCTTTAAACAAACAGGTGCGAGCAGCAAATCGTTGTGTCGCAAATGTCGCATGAAAGATGTGGTTGTATAGAATTTGTTTATCACAAAAACGATAGTGAGAGAGGTTTCCTTCAAGTGTCTTGACTTTGACATCCCATCCAACAATGTCAAGTAAAGTATTCTGCTTGAATGCTTCTACGGCGCGCTCGGTATGAGTGGGGTGCATGATGTCGTCAGAGTCAAAAAACATTGTGTAGGGAGTGACAACCTCCTTAAGTCCTCTATTGCGAGCTGCAGTAGCACCTGGCTTGGTTTCGCTCAATACCATCACACGAAAATCATTGGTTTCAACCTGCTTTTTCCATTCGTTAAGCACTTCGAGGGTATTGTCGGTAGAGTTGTTGTCAACCAATATCACATCAAGTGGACGCAACGATTGATTTGCAACCGAGTCAAGGGTAGCTTTTACTACCTCGGCGCGATTGTAAACAGGTATGATAATCGATATTAGAGCCTTTGTTGCCATATTAAATATAAACGCAAAAATAGTTAATTATATTATATAACGAAAAGATGAAAACAGAAAACGGGGAGAAGGAACGATGTAATGATATAGTGTGTGAAGGTCAATGTATTCGTGTTGTCTTGATTGTCTTATTTATAGCCCCACTTGCAATTTGCGAGTATTTAGCAACTGAAAGGGTGTGAATTTTTGATTTTGCCACGAAAAATTGTTATATTTGTGGTGCGAAAAACTGCGCTGTTGCAGTGTGAACCTACCTATAAGTGAAATTTTTATGTCAACTGAAGAACAATTACCTATCGAAGAGAATAAAGCCGCTGTAAATTACAGCGAAGATAATATTGTAACACTTGAATGGCAAGAGCATATTCGTCGCCGTCCCGGTATGTATATCGGAAAACTTGGCGATGGTACGACCTCGGATGATGGTATTTATGTGCTTCTAAAAGAGGTGCTTGATAATGCTATTGATGAGTATATGATGGGCTTTGGTAAGCAGATTCTTGTTGATATTGTTGACGGCAATGTTGTGGTGCGCGACTATGGTCGAGGTATCCCCTTGGAAAAGGTGGTTGATGTGGCATCAAAAATGAACACCGGTGCAAAGTATGACTCTGCGGCTTTTAAAAAGTCGGTGGGGTTGAATGGGGTAGGTATCAAGGCTGTGAATGCGCTCTCAACAAGTTTTATTGTGGAGAGTGTGCGCGATGGACAGTGTAAACATGTTGAGTTTTCTAAAGGTGTTATCACCGATGAACACGATATTTGCGCCACCGACCAGCCAAACGGCACAATGGTGACATTTACACCCGATGCCGAAATATTCCGTGATTATCTCTATCGCGAGGAGTTTGTGGTGCCATTGTTGAAAAACTACACATTCCTCAACACGGGGTTGGTTATTGTATTCAATGGCAAGCGTTTCGTGTCGCGTAACGGTCTTGTTGACCTTTTGAAAGAGAATATGACCAAAGATCCGTTATATCCTACTATTCATCTTTCGGGTGAGGATATTGAGGTTGTAATCACTCATGCCAATCAATATGGCGAAGAATATTACTCGTTTGTTAATGGTCAACACACCACTCAAGGTGGTACTCACCTCACAGCGTTTAAAGAGGTAGTGTCGCGTACGATAAAAGAGCATTTTAATCGCAATTTTGAGTATTCCGACATTCGCAATGGTATGGTTGCTGCTATTTCGGTGAAGGTTGAAGAACCTGTGTTTGAATCGCAAACCAAAACCAAACTCGGTTCGCGCGATATGGGTCCCAATGGTCCATCGGTGACAAAGTTTGTGGGTGATTTCATTAAGAAGGAACTCGACAACTATCTACATAAAGACCCCACTACGGCCGAAATAATTCTCAAAAAGGTGCAAGAGAGCGAGAAAGAACGCAAGTCGATGGCTGGCGTAACAAAACTTGCTCGTGAAAAGGCCAAGAAAGTAAATCTACATAATAAAAAACTCCTTGATTGTCGCGTGCACCTTAATGATGCTAAGGGCGATGAGGAAAAGAAACTTGCTTCGTCAATCTTCATTACCGAGGGTGACTCGGCAGCTGGCTCAATCACTAAAATTCGTGATGTGGAAACTCAAGCCGTGTTCTCGTTGCGTGGTAAACCTCTCAACACATTTGGCTTGACACAAAAGGTGGTATATGAAAACGATGAGTTTAACCTTCTTCAAGCAGCGTTGAATATTGAAGATGGTCTTGATGGATTGCGTTATAACAATGTGATTATTGCTACCGATGCCGATGTCGATGGAATGCACATTCGCTTGTTGATGATTACTTTCTTCCTTCAATTCTTCCCCGATTTGATTAAGAAAGGGCATGTATATGTGTTGCAAACACCGCTTTTCCGTGTGCGTAATAAGAAAACGGCTAAACGAGTAGGTCTTAAATCGACAAAGAAACAAGGTATTGCCGATGATACATATTATTGCTACACCGATGAAGAGCGTGTCAATGCAATAGAGAAACTTGGAGCAAATGCCGAAATTACTCGATTTAAAGGTCTTGGGGAAATTTCGCCCGAGGAATTCCGCGATTTTATTGGTCCCGACATGCGCGTTGACCGTGTTACATTGCGCAAAGAAGATGGTGTAGCCGATTTGCTCGAGTTTTATATGGGTAAAAATACGATCGAACGCCAAAACTTTATCATCGACAACCTTGTTGTGGAAGATGATACCGACATTGCATAAATAACGCGTCGTAGTTAATTGTCAGTTGAACAAAATAAAACAAATATATTTTGAAACGAGTAGCATTATATCCAGGAACATTCGACCCCTTTACAGTGGGACATATGTCAATCGTAGAGCGCGGTTTGCAATTGTTTGATGAAATAATTATTGCAATAGGTGTGAATGAGGCAAAGAAAAATCACACCTCGGTTCAACAACGCATTGAGTACATTCAACGCGTTACAAGCAAGATGCAAGGTGTAAAAGTGATTAGTTATGGCAATCTCACCGTTGAAGCAGCAAAGGAGCACGGCGCAAATTTTATACTTCGTGGTGTGAGAACAGTTGCCGACTATGAGTATGAACGCAACTTGGCTTATGCTAATCGCAACTTGACCGGGATAGAAACAGTGTTATTATATACATTGCCCGAATTGTCATATATCAGCTCAACTCTTGTGCGCGACCTACAACGCCATGGCTACGATGTGAGCCAATATGTGCCCGATGAACAATAATATAAAAACGATTTATTTAGACAATTATATGAAAAAGATATTTCTTTTAGGCTTGATGATGAGTTGTGCTTTAATCGTGATGGCACAAAGTATGGAGATGTCACCATCGCAAAAGTTGCGTTATGCCGAGGGGATTATAAGTGCTTATTATGTTGATACCGTTAATTCCAATAAAATAGTAGAGGAGGCTATAGTAGCTATGCTAAAAACGCTCGACCCTCACTCGTCATATACCAATGCCGAAGAAACAAAAGAATTGACCGAGCCATTGCAGGGCAATTTTAGTGGAATAGGCATCACTTTCAACATGCAAAGTGATACATTGTATATATTGCAAACAGTGGCCAATGGACCTTGTGAAAAAGTGGGAATTGTGGCTGGCGACCGCATTATAAGCGCCAATGATACCATCATATCGGGTGTGAAAAAGAAAAATAACGATGTGATAAAAATTCTTCGTGGTCCTAAGGGAACTGTAGTGAACTTGAAAGTCAAGCGCAAGGGTAAAAAAGACCTACTTTCGTTTCGTGTGATTCGCGAAGAAATACCCATTTATAGTGTTGACGCAGCATATATGGCCGACGCAACAACTGGCTATGTTCGCATTTCGCGTTTTGCCGAAGACACCAACGAAGAGTTCTTGAAAGCGGTGAAAGAGCTCAAGGCCAAAGGAATGAAAGACATTATTATTGACTTGCAAGATAATGGTGGAGGGTATCTTGGCTCGGCTTATAACTTGGCAAGCAACTTCTTGCGTGGAGGCGACTTGGTTGTTTACACCGAAGGACTAAATTCTTCGCCATATTATTTTAGAACCGACTTTAATGGTGATTTGCTCGATGGGAAGGTGGTAATTCTTGTAAATCAATATTCGGCATCGGCAAGTGAGATTGTGGCTGGGGCAATTCAAGACAATGATCGTGGGTTGATTGTAGGTCGTCGCACTTTTGGCAAAGGATTGGTACAACGCCCGTTCCCATTCCCCGATGGTTCGATGATTCGCCTCACAATATCACGCTATCACACGCCATCGGGTCGTTGCATTCAGAAACCTTACACCGAAGGCGATGAAGAAGATTATCGCAAGGATATATTGAAACGATTTGAATCGGGCGAATTTATGAGCGCCGATAGTATTCATTTCGCTGACTCGCTTAAATGCTATACTCTCAAAAATCGTCGAGTCGTGTATGGTGGCGGAGGCATTATGCCTGATAAGTTTGTGCCGCTCGACACAACCGAAAATAGTGAATACTATCGCCAACTTTTAGGTAGTGGAATTCTTCATAAGTATTGTCTTAACTATGTTGATGAAAATCGCGGTAGTTTGAAAAAGAAATATCCTACCGACGACGATTTTGTAGCGCATTTTGAGGTGTCGGACGATATGATGAAGCAATTGATTAATCAAGGCGAGGCCGATAGTATAAAATATAACGAGGAACAATATCGTCGTAGTGAAGCATTGTTGAAAATGGTTCTTAAGGCAAATATCGCAAGCGATATGTATGGTTCAAAAAGTTTCTATAAAGTGTCTAACCCCTATGACCAAACATATAAAGCGGCTCTATACCTCATTAATAATAAAGAGGAATATGATCGTCTATTGAAAGAGGGTGGGTTAAAGTGAAAAAGATGAAAGTGCAAGTTATAGATGTTCGTCGCGACCCAATGGGCGCAGCAATAGCCGATTTTTATAAAAATGGTATTGCTGGTCGATTGAGGGTGTTGTCGTCAATGTTTGACGAGGACGAAATTCCTGTGGCTCACCTTTTTCGCGAAGAAGACGAAATGGGTGAATTGGAGCTAAAGGCTCTCGGGCTTTCTAAAGGACGGATTCTTGATGTGGGAGCCGGAGCTGGTTGCCATGCGCTTGCTCTTCAGGATAGAGGAATGGAGGTTACTGCTATTGATGTGTCGCCATTATCGGTTGAGGTGATGACTAAAAGTGGCATTGATGACGCTCGATTGGTAAATCTGTATGATGAAACGCTTTGCGAGAAATTTGATACAATCTTGATGCTAATGAATGGTTCGGGCATCATAGGTAAAATAGCAAATATGCCACAATTCTTTGCTCGCATCGATTCTTTGCTCGCCGAGGGTGGTCAAGTGCTTATGGACTCAAGTGATTTGATCTATCTTTTTGAGGACGAAGATGGTGGTGTGGATATTGACCTTGCTGGAGATTATTATGGAGAGGTTGATTTCACTATGCAATATAAGAATATAAAAGGCGAAACCTTTGATTGGCTATATGTCGATTTTGAAACATTGGCTTTCCATGCTGCCGAAAATGGTTTTGAGGCTGAATTGGTGATGCAAGGAGAACACTATGACTATCTTGTACGCTTAATTCGCAAATAAACGCACACTTGTCTTTTTCCTTAATTGTTTAATTCTAATGAAAGAAATAAATCCCAACGAAACGAGTAGGAGATATGCATTTGAAATGTGGATGAATGCTCCTATGCCTATGGTTACATTATTCAAAACTCTTAATGTATCGCGATTGATTAAAATTAGTCGCAAGAGGGGGATGAAGTTTAACATGTTGATGTGTTATTGTATTGGCAAGGCAGCGAGCAGAGTGAAAGAATTCTACATGCTACCAGTTGGGGATAAATTGATGCAATATGATGCATTAGCAGTGAATACCATTGTTGCAAATAGAGAAGGGGAAGTGAGCTCATGCGACATTCCATACGATGAAGATTTAGGGGTGTTTAATCAGCAATATTTGCAACTCACATCACAAGTGGCTCAAAATTGTGTGAATCACGATATAACCGACAGAATGGTTATCGGCACATCCGCATTGGCTCAATATGAAATAGATGGCGCTGTGGGAATGTATAGCGGCGTGTTTAATAATCCATTTCTCATTTGGGGAAAATATAAGCGTTGCTTTTTTAAAACAATGCTTACTATATCATTTCAATTTCACCACACTCAAATGGACGGAGCTCATGCTGCACGTTTTTTAGATGAACTACAAAAAGAAATTGAAATATTGAATTAAACTTAATGAAATGAAATTGTTGTATTGCAAACTCATAGGGTATTGTGGTGTAGTAGTGTGTTGGCTATATGTAATTTTAAGTGTGTGGTTAAGTGTTATTGCAACTGGATATATCAATGCAGATTATGGAACTGCTATCTGGAACTATATTGAAGGAAGCTGGCAATGGTCTGATGTGAGTTGGTTAATTGTGATAGGTGTATTTGTGGTTGTGCTAACTTTGGTATTTCCATGGTTTAAATATTGTAAAAGGTTAATGCGAAATCAAGTAAATAAATTTTGGCCTATTGAGATTGATGGTGCGCTTGGAAAAGTCCAGTACCTAATGTATATGGGATTAAATTTATACTTGTCGATAGGGCTATTTATTATGTTGTTTTCTCAAATATCTAATCTCTGGATTGAAAATTATAATGCTAATCCATGGCCTCTTCGAGTATCTTTTGCGGTTTGGACGTTGCTCTATTTTCTGTATATGATACCTACATTTAGTTATACTATTCTTAAACGAGTAGAGGGGTAGATGTGAAGGATGCAGAATCTAAATAAAGTCAAGAAATATTATAGAGAATGTGTAATGGAGTGTTTAACATTCCTGATTTGGGGAAAATATAAGCGTTGCTTTTTGAAAACAACGCTTACTATATCATTCCAATTTCACCACACTCAAATGGACGGAGCTCATGCTGCAAGATTTTTAGATTTGTTGCAGAAGGAGATAAGTGCAATGTCCATATAATAGTGGGTTGTTACTTGTTAATAAAGGCTTTTTCAAGGTCTTGTGAGATATTGATCATATAGTCGCCCATTCGTTCAAATGTATTTATAATATCGATAAAGTAAACACTCGTTTGATAATTATCGCCACTATTGTCAATATTTTCGATAACAGCATCACGGAGATTGTTTCTCAATTTATTTAGGCGCTCTTCGGCGTTATAGGCATTTGTTATATTCTCTAAGTCGCCTTTGTGCGCTGCATTTAGGTTGTCAATCATAATATCATATGCACAACTAACTGTCTCGGCCATAGTGTTGAGGCTTTTGAGGTTGTCGGCGCTAAATTTCTTATTGTGGATATTTTTTCTTGATAATATGCGACTGATAGTTTCACCAGAGTCGCCTAACGATTCCAATTCGCCAACAATCTTGTACATCGCTTTGATTTTAATAGATGTACTTTCGCTGATTTCTTCAGCCGAAACTCCATTGAGGAAAGTGGCAATTTCATATTCTATGCGGTCGGATATTTCTTCATATTTAATGAGTTTATTTTGGAGTTCTTCAAATTTATTAGTGTCGGCTTCGTTTATTGCTTGTTGTGCATAGATAGCCCCATTTTTAGAAATTTTGGCAAAATGTATAATTTCATTAAATGCTTGTTCGATGGATAGCTCGGGGGTTGCAAGAGGGCCTGCTGAAATATATTTTAGGCGGAACACCTCTTTCTCTTGGTTTTCGGGGGTGCGAATAATCCATGTCACGGCTTTGGCAATTGCGCTGGTGAACCAAATAAGAACCAATGTGTTAATTGTGTTGAAAAGGGTGTGTAACATTGATAATCCATATAAGGCAGCTGTGCTAGTTGCTAAATCCGACTCTATGACGGCAAATCCATTGGCTGCAGGATTAGGAATTCCAAAAAGATTTTCAGTAATCAACCCCACCAATCGAAGGAATGGTTTGAATAGGATTAGCGCCCACACAACACCAAATACATTAAAAATGGTGTGTGACATCGCAGCGCGTTTAGCTTGAGTGTTTCCCACCGAAGCAGCAATGTTGGCGGTAATAGTAGTACCGATATTTTCGCCAAGTACCATCGCACAGGCCATTTCAAAAGGAATCCAGCCCATGCTCAACATAATGAGCGTGATGGCCATTGTAGCCGATGATGATTGTAAAATAAGTGTTAGAATAGTACCAAATGCGAGAAATAGTAATACTGACCCAAATCCATGAGAAGCCCATGATGTTACAAATTCCAATACTTGAGGTGTTTCTCGAAGGTCGGGCACAGCCTCCTTCATAAAAGAGAGTCCGAGGAATAATAAACTGAATCCCACGATTAACTCGCCAATGTTTTTGCGTTTGTCTTTTTTGGAATTAGAGAAAAGGAATCCAAAAAGCATCAACGGAACAGCGAGAATTGAAATATCGGCTTTAAATCCAAGCCATGAAACCATCCACGCAGTTATGGTTGTGCCTATATTGGCGCCCATAATAACGCCAATAGCTTGTTTAAGTGTAAGCAGCCCGGCATTAACAAAACTAACAACCATCACGGTTGTAGCCGATGATGATTGTATGATAGATGTAATCCCTAATCCTGTTAAAACTCCTTTAAGTGGATTAGACGTCATAGCCGATAAAAATCCACGAAGTTTATTACCTGCACTTTTTTGCAGTCCTGAACTCATAAGGTTCATTCCGTATAGGAACATACCTAATGCTCCTAATAATGTAAAAATTTGCAATATACTCATATGTTAAACATTAATTTTCCACCGCAAAGTAACTGCAAAAATGTTTCAAAAATATTTCAAGCAGGTTATGCTTATGTTAAAGATGAATGTTGCTAACCCATTTTACCGGTTAAATAAGCTTTGGTGTGCTCATTGATTGGGTTGGTGAACATTGTTTCGGTGTCGCCATATTCAATCAATTCGCCCAAATACATAAACATTGATTTAGATGAAATTCGTCGTGCTTGTCCCATATTATGTGTTACAATTAATATGGTAACATCTTTTTGCAATTCTAAAAGTAATTCTTCTATATGTTTTGTTGCGATAGGGTCGAGCGCCGATGTGGGTTCGTCCATCAATAAGATGTGTGGCTTCATTGCTAATGCACGAGCAATACACAATCGTTGTTGTTGACCACCCGAGAGAAAGGTTCCTTTTTTGTTTAAGACATCTTTGACTTCGTCCCATAAAGCAACGCTTTTAAGGCAATGTTCTACGGTTGAATCTTTTTCGGCCTTTGAAAGTTTGATGCCGTTTAATATAAATCCAGCTAATACATTATCGTAGATGCTCATGGTGGGAAATGGAGTAGGACGTTGAAATACCATGCCCACACGGCGACGCACGTCAATGGGTTCCATCGAAAGGATATTCTCGCCATTGAGTAATATCTCTCCATCTACTCGAATGTTTTGGTAGAGATTGTGCATGAGGTTTACGGCTCGGAGTAGGGTTGACTTGCCACAGCCCGAGGGCCCCATGATTGCTGTGATAGTGTTCTTTTCAATGGCTGCTGATACATATTTAACAGCCATAGTTTGCTTGGTATATGATACGCAAGTCTTTTTAAATTCAAGTATAGGTGTTATTGATTCCATTTCTTTGCAAGATATTTAGCAGTTATATTTAATGTTAATACAAATAATAAGAGAAAGAGTGACGCACCCCAAATGAGTTCTTGTAGGTTGGGGTCGTTGAAAAACTCCCAAATAAGCAATGGAACTGCCGAGATAGGTTTGTCAATAGAAAAGCGTATGAGAGAACAACCGAGTGCCGTAAACATGAGAGGCGCAGTTTCGCCAATTACACGAGAAATGGCGAGCAATACACCAGTAAATATGCCTCCAAAAGCTGTAGGAAGTTGTAGTTTTAGCATGACGCGTGCTTTGTTGCCTCCAAGAGCCAATCCTGCTTCTTTTAATGATGCAGGTAGGATTTTTAATGTCTCTTCGGTAGATCGTATGATGAGCGGAAGCATCATGATGCATAGCGCAACACTTCCGGCAATTGCAGAGTATCCTTTCATAGGTACAACTACCCAAATGTAGGTGATGATACCGATAATAACCGATGGTGTGCCCTGTAGAAGGTCGGTTAGATAACTTACGAATTGCGCAAAACGATTTTTGCTATTCTCTGCCAAAAAAGCTCCACAAAGTATGCCTATTGGCACAGCTACAACAACAGCCATGGCAAGCATTATTATTGTGCCTACAATGCCATTGGCGATACCTCCAGGAATTGGTTCCCCTGCTTCGATTGCTTTCATTGCCTTATAGGCAGTGGGGGTTGGCTCGGTGAAGAACGACCAAGTAAGTTGGTCATAGCCACGCATTAAAACCTCTCCTAAAATGGCAAGCAATGGCACTGCAGTAAGTGCTGCCAGAAAGCAAACGCCCCAAAACATTAGCTTGTCTTTTGCTAAACGATGTCTTATATTTAGTTTGTTCATGATTATACTATTCTTGCGCGTTTAATCATTATTTTGCCAATCATATTGATGACAGCTGTAATTAAAAATAGTATTAGCCCGATGGCAATTAACGACGATAGTCGTAAATCGTCGGCTTCGCCAAATTGATTAGCTATGATTGATGCCATTGAGTTACCAGTGGAAGTAAGGGAATTGGGAATGTTGTTGGTGTTGCCAATCAACATTGTTACGGTCATAGTTTCGCCCAATGCTCGCCCGATTGCTAATATGTAAGATGAAAAAATACCCGAGCCTGCAACTGGAAAGATGACTTTTCGCACCACCTCGGCACGAGTAGCACCGAGGCTATAGGCTCCCTCTTTTAAGTCGTTAGGAACCATCTTTATGAACTCGGCACTCAATGATGCTGCATAGGGTACAATCATAATAGCTAACACAAGAGACGCTGTTAAGATTCCCGAGCCTTGGGGTGAGATGTTTAATGCCATAATTATGGGACGAAGTGTGTAAAATCCCCACAATCCATAAATGATAGAGGGTATTCCCGCCAAAAGGTCGGTAACAGTGCTTAAAATTGAAGCAATCTTTGTGCCTTTGAAATATTCACCTACGAAAAGAGCAACTGGGAGAGAGAAAGGAATGCAAAATATTAGAGCCAATAGTGTGGTCATAAGAGTGCCAGTGATGAATGGAAGAGCTCCATATTGTTCGGCTCCTTCGGTGTAGTCCCAGTGAGAAGATGTTAGGAATTTTAGAAACCCAAAATGTTCGAAAGCATTGTAAGCGTCAGCAACGAGGGCGTAAATCACGCCCCCGCATACTATAGGCATTATCAACGCTGCTACAAACAATACAATTCTGTATAGTTTATCGTTCATAAAAGTTTTGTTATTGGAGTATTGATGCTCCGTCGTAAGTAACAGTTTTGAGATTGTTTATGCTTAATTCTTTCGCTTTAGAGGGGAGTGGGGCGTAGTGCACTTTAGATGTGATGTTTTGAGCTTCATCTGAAAGAATATATTTAATTAAGTCGAGGGTTGCGATTGCTTGCTCTTTGCTACGGTCGGAGTAGTGTTGCTCTTTGTAGATGATTACCCATGTAAATGTCGAGATAGGATAAGCGCCAGGAGCATCTGAGTTTGTAATAGAGGTGCGGGTGTCAATAGGAATTTCACCTGAGGCAGCCGCTGAAATGCTACTTGCGGTAGGCTCGACCATTTCGCCTCGTTTGTTTTGGATTTTTGCATATGGGATTTTTTGAGCAAAAGCATATTCCGAGCCAACGTAGCCAATAGAGTTTTTAGTTTGAGAGATTACGCCGGCTACACCAGGGTTGCCCTTAGCTGCTTGCCCAGAGGGGAAATTGACCGATTTGCCTGTTCCATATTTGCTTGCCCACATAGGACTCACCTTTGTTAGATAGTCGGTAAATACAAATGTAGTGCCTGAACCATCAGAACGGAATACTGGAATGATAGATTCGGCAGGAAGTGTTACGCCTGGGTTGAGTGCGGCCAATCGTGAATCATTCCACATTTTAATTTCACCTGCAAAGATGTCTGCGATGAGCTCGCCAGTGAGGTTGAGGTTGTTAACTCCATCAAGATTATAAGCTACGACCACTGCACCCATGCAAGTGGGAATGTGAATAACTGAATCCATCTCGGCCATCTCTTTGTCGTTCAAGAAGGCATCGCTACCAGCAAAATCTACAATTTTATCGCGCAAGTTGCGAACACCACCACCCGAGCCGATGCCACCATAAGCAACTACATCGCCGTTGGCTTGTGAGAATTGTTCAAATACTACGTTATAGAAAGGGAGTGGGAATGTAGCACCAGCACCCGAAAGCTCTTCGGCTTGGCGTTTTTCGGTTGTTGTATTACTGCTACATGATGCCATCGCAAGGAGGGCAATAATTGTCATTACTGACGAAAAAATCTTTTTCATATTATTCTTAATTATTAAATGTTTATACAATTAGAATCCAAAGTAACAATTTACATATGCTGAATAAGCAGGGTTTAGCCCATCGGCTTTAGGTATATTCATTCTGATATTTGGGGCTATTTTAACATATTTGCCAAGTTTGAATTGCGCACCGAGGATTGCCGCAGATTCATCTTTTGATATGTTCCAGTTGTTTTTTGAGTAAATGTCATCGTATCGAGCATAAATGTCGGCAAATTTTGCTACTTTAACCGAACCGTAGGCCGAATACCCATATTGGTCGTTCCCTTTTTGATTAGAAGCGTTCATCATGTGGTTATACTCGGCTCCAATTGAGAATTTATCGCATTTGTAGCCTGCGAAACCGGCAAGATTAACAATGTCGGCTTTGTTGTCGGTGTCGCTTTCGTTTAGACCACCATAAAGACGAATTTGAAAACCTTTAATAGGAGTGAGTGTCAGACCTAAACCATAATTGAGGCCATCATTCTTTTGAATTTTTTTATAACCTTCGCCATTGGCGATGATTGCATCGGCCGAAACCCAATCGGCAAATTTGTATGTCACTGAAATACCAAGGTCGGCACTGCTTCCAAATTTGTATTCATCTTGGAACGATTTCATAATGTAACGGTATCCCCAAAATTTTTCTTGGAAATTGAATTGAGTGGTAGAGATAAGACCTCCATTTAATGTGAAGTTGCCAGTTTTCCACGAAACCAATGCATTTTTGATGTAGGCGATGCGTTGGTAGTCGCTTATGTCAGATGATTTGCCAATATCCATAACTCCTTTTACTGATAACCCCTTGCCTAATTTGTATTCATAACCCAAATAACTGCGTTGAAGTTCAAATCCACGATCATTTCTTTCTTCTCCAAATCCTGTGTGGAAATTACCAAACACTTGAATGATTGCTTTTCCTTTAGGCTCTTCGATTTTAGCGTTTTCGGCTTGTGCAGTGAAGCCAACGCAGGCTAAAAGACCTGCCATAATAAGTTTTGTTTTCATTTTAATTTTAATTTTGTTTTTGATGTATATTTGCTGTTAGTTTTTTTACACTGCAAAGTAACCACCATATTGTTTCATAAAAGTTTCAAAAAAATTAGGCTTTAGTTAAAAGGATGTTTCAAGAAAAATATTACATTTTTGTTAAATCTATTGGCGAGAGATATTTAGTTCGGTTTTTATCTCTAAATTTGCAACATAATTAATATGTATATGTATGGCAATTGAGCGCATTTTAATTGTAGATGACGAGGAAACATTGTGTGAAGTGTTGAAACTCAATCTTGAAAATGAAGGGTATGATGTAGATATCGCATTCAGCGCTGAACAGGCGTTGACTTATGACTTGAAATCATATTCATTGATTTTATTGGATATCATGATGGGAGAAATAAGTGGCATTAAAATGGCAAAAATGCTCAAGGCCGATGTTGCAACTGCTGGTATTCCCATTATTTTCTGCACAGCCCGCGATAGTGAAGATGATATGATTATGGGACTCAATCTCGGAGCCGATGATTATATTATGAAACCATACACTATTCGCAATGTAATAGCTCGCGTGAAGAGTGTGTTGAGGCGTGCGTCGGGGTACAAACCTACGGCTACAGTAGAAAAAATAAATATGTTAAAGGTTGAGGGGCTGCATCTTGATTTGGAATTTAAGCGTTGCGTTGTAGATGGTGAGGAAGTGAAACTTACGCGCAAAGAATTTGAGTTGTTGGCCTACCTAATTTCACATAGGGGAAAGATATGCTCTCGTGAACAAATTTTAAGCCGTGTGTGGACCGATGAAGTAGTAGTGCTTGATCGCACTATAGATGTTAATATTACTCGCTTGCGCTCAAAAATTGGTGCATATGGTTCATATATAGTGACACGTTCGGGATTTGGTTATGGCTTCCGTGATTAAATTATCATATCATAGGCGACTATTTTTGATGTTGCTCGCTTTTTCGTGGACTATAATTATATGTTTTATTAGTTTTCAATATTTGCGCGAAAAACAATATAAGTCGGAGTTTTTGAATGCGCAACTTCAGATGTACAACAGGTACTTGCTTGATGCCGTAGAAGATGGGTTGTCGTATGAAGAATATATTGCGTCGCACGACAAACCATTCGACGACCTTCGCATCTCAATTATAGCCCTATCGGGTGCTGTTGTGTATGATAATATGCTTTCTCTTGATTCACTTGATAATCATAGTTCTCGCCCCGAAATTGTAAACGCTATAAAAAAAGGCGTTGGCTATCATATTAGTCGTCAATCGGTGAGTGATGGGCGCGAGTATTTTTATTCAGCAACAAAAGGTGAAAGGGTGATTATTCGCACGGCAATCCCTTATTCGGCCTCATTGAAAGAACTTTTAAAGGCCGATTGGACTTTTTTGGGAATAATGATTGTGGTGAGTCTTGCAATGAGCGTGTTGGCCTATTTTGCGACACGGAGATTGGGTAAGAATATCGAACGTTTAAATCGTTTTGCCGCAAAAGCCGAGCGAGGAGAGCCATTTAACGAGGATAAATCGTTCCTAAATGATGAACTTGGGTCGATTTCTAATCACATAATACAACTTTATGCTCAATGGCAGCAAACTATTAAGGACCGAGACCAAGCTCATGAGGTGGCATTGCATGAGGAACAAGAAAAAATACGTATTAAACGACAACTCACCAATAATATAAATCACGAATTGAAAACTCCAGTAGCATCAATACAAGTGTGTCTTGAAACATTATTGTCGGGGATAAATCTCAGCGAAGATAAAAAGCAAGAACTTATAGAGAGATGTTATGCTAATAATGAAAGGCTTCGAAATCTTTTGAACGATGTATCATTGATTACTCGCATGGAAGATGGTGGGGCTCTCATTAGTAAAGAGGTTGTAGCGATTAATGGTATAATTGCAGAAATAGCCGATGAATTAGAAATAATGCCTATCGAAGAGCGATTGAAATTGCACGTTGATTTTGATGAGCAGATTGTAATAAATGGTAACTTGTCGTTGATAGGTTCAATATTTAGGAATCTTACGGAAAACGCGATAGCATATTCCGAGGGAAAAAATATTTATATCTCGCTTGTGGAAAATAATGAACATGAGTGTAAAATTCGCTTTGAAGATGATGGATGCGGGGTTGAAGATAAACAGTTATCGCGCTTGTTTGAACGATTTTATAGAGTTGATAAAGGGCGTTCACGTCAAAAAGGTGGAACTGGACTTGGCCTTGCTATCGTAAAACATGCAGTACAATTTCATGGAGGTGTGATTGTGGCAAGTAATCGTAGGGAAGGAGGATTGCGATTTGATTTTTCGTTAAAGAAGTAATGCGAAAACAGATATTATATAATTAATGTATGATGGCGAGTTGAAGTGTTAATTCGCTATTTTTCTATCTTTGGAAATTGATTGCCATAATGCGACTTGTTTTTTGGGGTGAGTTTGTTTGTTTTTTTGCTTAGGTTTCTTAAAGTTGATGCGAGTGGCAGAATTATGGGTAAAAAATGCAACAAAATGTTAAATAAATATAAAATTACGAGTTTTTATTAATGGGAATGGGGTTGTGGAGGATTGTTTTTATGTAAAAAACGCCATGAAAATGGCTAAAAAAGGCTCAAAATGACATGAAATAACGTGAAAAGGGGTGTTCTGGATTGTTTTGGGGTGAAAAGTAGCACAAAAATAAGTGTTTCTATGCTATTGATATGGTGAAAGATAGAAACAAAATCATTTGGTTATTAGCGAATTATTTAGTAATTTTGCAACGTTTTTCGGACTGACTTGATGCTGCGATATCGCTAACTCTCTGAGAGAGAAGGGGGTATGTAGTGTTTAAGTGTGTGTGAAAATGGATTTTTTAACAGAACTATAATAAATTTTAAGTAACAAAAACAAAGAACTAAGATGCCTACTATTCAGCAATTAGTAAGAAAAGGACGTGTTGCTCTTGAGGATAAGAGTAAATCACCCGCACTTGATTCTTGCCCACAACGTCGTGGCGTGTGCGTGCGTGTGTACACTACTACTCCTAAGAAGCCTAACTCGGCTATGCGTAAAGTAGCCCGTGTGAGATTGACTAACGGTAAAGAGGTGAACTCTTACATCCCAGGTGAAGGTCACAACCTACAAGAACACTCAATCGTGTTGGTTCGTGGTGGTCGTGTAAAAGACCTTCCAGGTGTGCGTTATCACATCGTTCGCGGTACACTTGATACAAGCGGTGTTAAGGATCGTACACAACGTCGCTCTAAATATGGAGCAAAACGTCCTAAAGCAGGTGCAGCTAAGAAGTAATCGGGACCAATAAACCGGTGAAGTAACTAAATCGCACAAGAGAATTTACAAAGAAAACGAGTTTTTAACTTAGTTTTTGATTTATTGGAACGCTGACATTATTGGTTGAGTAAGCCTCGATTAGCGAATCGTGAGCTGAAGAATAAAAGATGAAAGCAACCAAGCAAACAAAAACACAAAACGACAAAGAAAATGCGTAAAGCAAAACCTAAAAAAAGGGTAGTATTACCCGATCCCGTCTTCAATGACGTGAAAGTTTCTAAGTTCGTTAACCATCTTATGTATGATGGTAAAAAGAATATTTCTTATACAATATTCTACAACGCACTTGAGATTGTGAAATCTAAATTGCCTAACGAGGAAAAAACTGCGCTCGAAATTTGGAAAAAAGCGCTCGAAAACGTTACTCCTCAAGTGGAAGTTAAGTCACGCCGTGTAGGTGGTGCTACTTTCCAAGTTCCAACTGAAATCCGCCCCGATCGTAAGGAATCAATTTCAATGAAAAATCTTATCCTTTATGCTCGCAAACGTGGTGGCAAAACTATGGCTGACAAACTTGCAGCTGAAATCGTAGATGCTTTCAATGACCAAGGTGGTGCATTCAAACGTAAAGAAGATATGCACAAAATGGCTGAAGCTAACCGCGCATTCGCTCACTTCCGTTTCTAATTTTTTCATTGAATAATTTCAGATAAAAAATGGCTAAATCAGACGAATTATTAAAATATACCCGTAACATCGGTATTATGGCTCACATCGATGCTGGTAAAACTACCACTTCTGAGCGTATTCTTTTCTATACCGGTCTTACTCACAAAATCGGTGAAGTTCATGATGGTGCTGCTACTATGGACTGGATGGAGCAAGAGCAAGAACGTGGTATCACTATCACATCTGCTGCTACTACCGCATTTTGGAAATATAACAACGATCAATATAAAATCAACTTGATTGACACCCCAGGACACGTTGACTTCACTGTAGAGGTAGAACGCTCACTTCGTGTACTTGATGGTGCTGTTGCTGCTTTCTGTGCAGTTGGTGGTGTTGAACCTCAATCTGAAACAGTGTGGCGTCAAGCTGATAAATATAATGTGCCTCGTATCGGTTATGTAAACAAAATGGACCGTTCAGGTGCTAACTTCTTTGAAGTAGTGCGTCAGCTTAAGGAAGTTCTTGGTGCAAATCCTTGCCCTATCCAAATTCCTATCGGTGCTGAAGAAACTTTCAAAGGTATCGTTGACCTCGTTACTATGAAGGCTTACTACTGGCCCGATGAACAACAAGGTGCTGACTATGTTATCGAAGAAATCCCTGCTACTCTTCAAGATGAAGCTGAAGAATGGCGCGACAAAATGCTCGAAAAAATCGCTGAGTATGATGACGCTTTGATGGAAAAATACTTCGATGATCCTTCAACTATCACTGAAGAAGAAATTCGCAATGGTATCCGCAAAGCAACTCTTACAATGGACATCGTTCCTATGACTTGCGGTAGCTCATTCAAAAACAAAGGTGTTCAATGCTTGTTGAACAATGTTTGTGCTTATCTTCCTAGCCCATCTGATGGTGGTGCAATCGAAGGTCACTCAGTAGATAATCCTGAAGAAATTATCACTCGTCAACCTTCAAGCGATGAACCTATGTGTGCTCTTGCATTTAAGATTGCAACTGACCCATATGTAGGTCGTCTTTGCTTCTTCCGTGTATATTCAGGTGATATGGCTGCTGGTAGCTACGTGTTCAACTCACGCTCTGGTAAAAAAGAACGTGTATCACGTCTCTTCCAAATGCACTCAAGCAAACAAAACCCAAAAGATGTAATCGGTTGTGGTGATATCGGTGCAGGTGTAGGTTTCAAAGATATTCGCACAGGTGATACTCTTTGTGCTGAAGATGCTCCTATCGTGCTTGAAGCAATGGAATTCCCCGAACCAGTTATCGGTATCGCAGTTGAGCCTAAAACTCAAAAAGACCTCGATAAACTTGGTGTTGGTCTCCAAAAACTTGCTGAAGAAGACCCAACATTTACAGTACAAACAAACGAAGAAACTGGTCAAACAGTTATCTCTGGTATGGGTGAGCTTCACCTCGATATTATTATCGACCGTCTTCGTCGTGAGTTTAAAGTAGAATGTAACCAAGGTCGTCCTCAAGTTACTTACAAAGAATCAATCACTCAATCAGTTGAACTTCGTGAAGTATTCAAGAAACAAACTGGTGGTCGTGGTAAATTCGCTGACATCATCGTTCGCGTTGAGCCAGTAGATGAAGGATTCGAAGGTAACCTCCAATTTGTTGACGAAGTTAAAGGTGGTAACATTCCTAAAGAATATATCCCTTCAATCCAAAAAGGTTTCGTAACTGCAATGAAGAATGGTGTTCTTGCTGGTTACCCAGTAGAACAACTCAAAGTAACTGTTGTTGATGGTTCATTCCACCCAGTTGACTCTGACCAACTTTCATTTGAGCTTTGTGCTATCCAAGCATTCAAGAAAGCTTCAGAAAAAGCAGGTCCTGTTCTTCTTGAACCTATTATGAAGATTGAAGTTGTTACTCCCGAAGAAAGCATGGGTGATGTAATCTCTGACTTGAACAAACGTCGTGGTCAAGTAGAAGGTATGGAAACAAGCCGTAGCGGCGCTCGCGTTGTTAAAGCTAAAGCTCCATTGGCCGAAATGTTTGGTTATGTTACTGCATTGCGTACTATCACTTCAGGTCGTGCTACATCAACTATGTCATTCTCTCACTATGACGAAGTAAGTAGCTCAATCGCTAAAAATGTCTTGACTGAATGCCAAGGCCGTGTTGATTTGTTGAAATAATACTTTATTATATAAATAATATGAGCCAAAAAATCAGAATTAAGCTAAAATCTTACGACCACAACTTGGTTGACAAGTCGGCTGAAAAGATTGTTAAGACTGTTAAGGCTACAGGTGCGGTAATCAGCGGTCCTATACCCTTACCCACTCACAAACGTATCTTTACAGTTAACCGTTCGACATTCGTGAACAAAAAATCACGCGAACAATTCCAACTTTCATCATTCAAACGTCTTATCGACATCTACAACTCAACTGCAAAGACAGTAGATGCTCTTATGAAGCTCGAACTCCCTAGCGGTGTAGAAGTAGAAATTAAGGTGTAATTTTAGCAAAGTAGAAAAATTTTTAAATTAAAGAGAAATGCCAGGATTATTAGGAAAAAAAATCGGAATGACATCCGTTTTCAGTGCCGATGGTAAAAATACACCATGCACTGTTATCGAAGTAGGTCCTTGTGTGGTTACTCAAGTAAAAACTCTTGAAAACGATGGGTATGAAGCTCTTCAACTCGGTTACGAGGATAAAAAAGAGAAACATACTACTAACCCTGAAATGGGGCACTTCAAGAAAGCAGGTGTAACACCC
This sequence comes from Muribaculaceae bacterium, assembly GCA_045637505.1. Classification (GTDB taxonomy): domain Bacteria; phylum Bacteroidota; class Bacteroidia; order Bacteroidales; family Muribaculaceae; genus RGIG4079. Next base: position 30,273 of record JAZTZO010000002.1, read on the forward strand.
AAGAGACACTTGGCCGAGTTCAAAGGATTTGAAGGCGAATACAAACTTGGTGACGCCATTACAGTTGAAATGTTTGCAGAAGGTGACTTCGTTGACATCGCAGGCACTTCAAAAGGTAAAGGTTTCCAAGGTGTTGTAAAACGTCACGGTTTCGGTGGTGTGGGTCAATCTACTCACGGTCAACACAACCGTCTTCGCGCACCCGGTTCTGTGGGCGCATGTTCTTATCCCGCTAAAGTATTCAAAGGAATGCGTATGGCAGGACAAACCGGCAATAAGCGTGTAACCGTGCAAAACCTCCAAGTATTGAAGGTGATTGCCGAACACAATCTAATGATGATTAAGGGATCTATCCCCGGAAGTAAAGGTTCAATCGTAATAATTGAGAAATAATGGAACTCGCAGTATATAATATTAAAGGAGAAGACACTGGTCGCAAAGTTCAATTGAACGACGAAGTGTTTGCAATCGAAGCAAACGAGCATGCCGTATATCTCGATGTTAAGCAATACTTGGCTAATCAACGTCAAGGTACTCACAAAGCCAAAGAAAGAAGCGAAGTATCTGGTTCTACCCGCAAGCTTCACAAGCAAAAAGGTGGTGGCGGTGCTCGTATCGGTGACATCAACTCACCTGTATTGGTAGGTGGTGGCCGCGTATTTGGTCCACGTCCTCGTGATTACCGTTTCAAACTTAACAAGAAACTCAAACAACTTGCTCGCAAGTCGGCTTTGACATACAAGGCACAAGATAACGAAATCATTATTGTTGAAGACTTCACTTTTGAAGCTCCAAAAACTAAAGAATTCGTAAACTTTGCTAAAAATCTACAAATTGCTGATAAGAAAGCGCTTTTCGTTTTAGCAAATGAAAATAAAAACGTATATTTGTCAGCTCGAAATCTTCCAACTGCAAACGTGATGATTGCAGCGGAAGTGAATACTTATGCAATACTCAACAACAAAGCTATTGTCCTTACGGAAAGTAGCCTTGACGTTATTAATAAATTTTAAGGAGGACAAAGAAAATGGATATAATGATTAAACCAATCGTTACAGAGAAAGCAACTAAGCTTACTGAAAAGCTTAATCGCTACACTTTCCGCGTATCTCTAAATGCCAACAAGTATCAAATCAAATCATTGGTTGAGCAACTTTATGGCGTGAAAGTAGTTAATGTCAACACTCTTGTTGTTAGAGGTAAAAACAAGTCTCGTTGGACTAAGAGCGGTCTTCTTCGCGGTAAAACTACTGCGTGGAAGAAAGCGTTCATTACAGTTGGCGAAGGCGAAACTATTGACTTTTATAGCAACATATAATAGAAAATGGCAGTAAGAAAATTGAAGCCCACAACACCGGGGCAAAGACACAAGATTATTGGTGTATTTAAAGGTACAATCACTGCTAGTACACCAGAGAAATCTCTTACAGTCGGTAAGAAAGCGTCCGGAGGTCGTAATGCCGAAGGTCACCTAACCACCCGTTACCTTGGTGGCGGTCACAAACGCAAATACCGTTTCATTGACTTTAAGAGAAATAAAGACGGTGTTCCCGCAGTAGTAAAATCAATCGAGTATGACCCAAACCGTTCAGCTCGTATTGCTCTTCTTTACTATGTAGACGGAGCTAAGGCTTATATAATTGCACCCAACGGCTTAGAAGTTGGCGCAACAGTTGTAAGCGGTGAAAATGTAGCACCCGAAGTAGGTAACGCTCTTCCTTTGAGCAAAATTCCTGTGGGTACTCTCATCCACAACATCGAGTTGCGTCCCGGTCAAGGAGCATTTATGGCTCGTTCAGCCGGTACTTTCGCGCAATTGACTTCTCGCGAAGGAGCTTATGCAATTATCAAATTACCTTCAGGTGAAACACGTAAAGTGCTCGCAGCTTGTAAAGCTACTATTGGTGTAGTTGGTAACAGCGAACACTCTCTTGAACGTTCAGGTAAAGCCGGTCGTTCACGCTGGCTCGGACGTCGTCCACGCAACCGTGGTGTAGTAATGAACCCTGTAGATCACCCAATGGGTGGTGGTGAAGGCCGTGCATCTGGTGGTCACCCACGTTCTCGCAAGGGCTTGTATGCTAAGGGTCTTAAGACACGTGCACCGAAGAAACATTCTTCAAAGTACATTATTGAAAGAAGAAAAAAGTAATCTGATTAATTAAGTAACTATGAGTCGTTCATTAAAAAAAGGCCCATTTATCAGCGTCAAATTGGAAAAGAAAGTGACAGCGATGAATGAAAGCGGAAAGCAATCAGTTATCAAAACTTGGAGCCGCGCTTCAATGATTGCTCCCGAATTCGTTGGACACACTTTTGCAGTTCACAATGGTAATAAATTCATTCCTGTTTACGTCACTGAAAACATGGTAGGTCACAAACTTGGAGAATTTGCTCCTACTCGCACCTTCCGTGGTCACGGCGGTAACAAGAAAAAATAATAGAGGCCTGTTATAAATAATTTTTGATAAAAAAAGAAATTAAATACAATGGGTGTAAGAAAAAGACAATCAGCCGAAGTAATGAAGGAAACCCGCAAATCACAAGCTTTTGCTAAGTTGGTTAACGTTCCTTCTTCTCCTCGCAAAATGCGTCTCGTTGCAGACATGGTGCGTGGCCAAGAAGTGTTCCGTGCATTGGGTATCCTCAAGTTCTCCAACAAAGAGGCTGCTGCTAAAGTTGAAAAACTTTTGCGTTCAGCTATCGCTAACTGGGAGGCAAAAAATGAGAAAAAAGCTGAAAACGGTGAACTTTACATTAGCACAATCTTCGTTACTTGTGCTCCAATGTTGAAACGTCTCCGCACAGCTCCTCAAGGTAGAGGTTATAGAATTCGTAAACGTTCAAATCACGTTACGTTGTTTGTAGATACAATTGATAACGCTAAAAAAGAGGCATAAGAAATGGGACAAAAAGTAAATCCAATCAGTAATCGTTTAGGTGTCATCCGTGGATGGGATTCTAACTGGTATGGTGGAAACAAGTATGGTGATACTTTGCTCGAAGACTCAAAACTTCGCAAATATCTCAACGTCCGCTTAGCCAAATCAAGCGTTTCTCGCATTGTTATTGAGCGCACTTTGAAACTTATCACTATCACAGTGTGTACTTCACGCCCCGGTATCATTATCGGTAAAGGTGGTAGCGAAGTTGAAAAACTCAAAGAAGAGCTCAAGAAAATCACCGACAAAGATGTACAAATCAACATCTTTGAAATTAAACGCCCCGAGCTCGATGCACAAATCGTGGCTAGCACTGTAGCTCGTCAAATTGAAGGCAAAATCGCATATCGTCGTGCAGTGAAAATGGCTATCGCTGGTTCTATGCGCAGCGGTGCTGAAGGTATCAAAGTACAAGTGAGTGGCCGTCTTAACGGAGCTGAAATGGCTCGCAGCGAGATGTTCAAAGAAGGACGTACTCCTCTTCACACTCTCCGTGCTGATATCGACTATGCACTTGTTGAAGCACACACTAAAGTGGGTGTTATCGGCGTGAAAGTGTGGATTTGTCGTGGTGAAGTTTACGGTAAACGCGATCTCGCTCCTTCTTTCACTTCTAACAACAAAGAAGGTCGTGGTAATGGTAACGGCTCTCGTCGTGGTGGTTTCCGTAACAAGAAAAAATAATCGTTAAACATCAATTGATTCAACACAACAATGTTACAACCAAAGAAAACTAAATTTCGCCGTCAACAAAAAGGCCGCATGAAAGGTAAAGCTCAACGCGGTAATCAGTTGGCATTCGGTTCTTTTGGTATAAAGACTTTGGAGTCAAAATGGATTACTGGTCGCCAAATTGAGGCTGCTCGTATCGCTGTGACTCGTTATATGCAACGTCAAGGTCAAATCTGGATTCGCATATTCCCCGACAAGCCTATCACCAAAAAACCTGCTGAAGTGCGTATGGGTAAAGGTAAAGGTGCTCCCGAAGGTTTCGTAGCTCCTGTTACTCCAGGTCGCATGCTTATTGAAGTAGAAGGCGTAAGCTTTGAGATTGCAAAAGAAGCACTTCGCTTAGCAGCTCAAAAGCTCCCAGTGACTACTAAATTCGTAGTACGCCGTGATTATGATCCAACTCAAAATGTGTAAAAGATTATGAAGAAAGAAGAAATCAAAGAACTTAGCACTCAAGACCTCAAAGATCGTCTTGTAGAGATGGAAAAAGATTACCTTCAACTCAAGGTTAATCACGCAGTTTCTCCTCTTGATAGCCCTGCTAAGATTACACATGATCGTAAAATGATTGCACGCGTTAAGACAGAGTTGCGTCAGCGCGAACTTAACAATAAATAATCCCAAAACAAATGGAAAAAAGAAATTTAAGAAAAGAACGTATTGGGGTTGTATCGAGCAACAAGGGTGACAAAACTATCACTGTTACTATTAAGTGGAAAGAAAAACACCCTATCTATGGTAAATTTGTGAACAAAACAAAGAAATACCATGCTCATGATGAAAAGAATGAGTGCCAAGTTGGCGATACAGTGAAGCTGATGGAAACTCGTCCATTGAGCAAAACCAAAAGATGGAGATTAGTAGAAATAATCGAAAAAGTTAAGTAATAATTATGATACAGACTGAATCACGTTTAACTGTTGCAGATAACAGTGGTGCAAAAGAAGCACTCTGCATCCGCGTTTTAGGCGGTACAGGACGTCGTTACGCTTCGGTAGGTGACATTATCGTAGTTACTGTGAAAAGTGTCATCCCTTCATCGGACGTAAAGAAAGGTACTGTATCGAAAGCAGTTGTCGTTCGCACTAAGAAAGAAGTTCGTCGTCCCGACGGTTCTTACATTCGCTTTGACGACAATGCATGTGTGTTATTGAATAATGCTGGTGAACTTCGCGGTACTCGCATCTTCGGCCCTGTCGCTCGTGAATTGCGTGCTACTAATATGAAGATAGTTTCACTCGCTCCTGAAGTACTTTAACCATTAAGCAAAATTAAAAGTAATGAGTAAATTACATATTAAAAAGGGCGATACCGTTTACGTTCTCAGTGGCGAAGACAAAGGTAAGCAAGGTCGTGTACTTTCAGTGCAAGTGACTAAGCAACGTGCCATTGTTGAAGGCGTAAATATAGTGACTAAGAGCACTAAGCCCAGCGCAAAACATCCACAAGGTGGTCTCATTAAGATGGAAGCACCTATTCACATCTCCAACCTCAGCCTTATCGATCCTAAAAGTGGCAAGCCCACTCGCGTAGGATTCCGTAAGGATGACAAAGGAGTTACAGTTCGTTATTCTAAAAAATCAGGAGAGGAGATTAAATAATGGCTACAACTCTTAAGAAAGACTATACTGAGCGCATTGTCCCCGCTCTTATGAAAGAATTCAACTACAGCACTGTTATGCAAGTGCCCAAGTTGAAAAAGATTGTGATCAATCAAGGTCTTGGTCAAGCTACTCAAGACAAAAAGATTATTGAAACAGCGATTAACGAGTTGACCGCTATCACTGGTCAAAAAGCAGTTGCTACTCTTTCAAAGAAAGACATCTCTAACTTCAAGCTTCGTAAAAAAATGCCTGTGGGCGTTATGGTAACTTTGCGTCGCGATTATATGTATGAGTTCCTTGAACGTCTCGTACGCATCGCTTTGCCTCGTATCCGTGACTTCAAAGGTATCGAAGGTAAACTTGATGGTCGTGGTAACTACACACTCGGTATCACTGAGCAAATTATCTTCCCCGAAATCAACATCGATAACATTTCTAAATTGTTGGGTATGAACATCACTTTCGTTACATCTGCTAACACCGATGAAGAAGGTTATGCTCTTCTTAAACAATTTGGCTTACCTTTCAAAAACGCTAAATAATTTCTGAAGTATGGCTAAAGAATCAATGAAAGCCCGTGAAGTGAAAAGAGCTAAATTAGTTGCTAAATATGCCGCTAAAAAAGCTGCTCTCAAAGCAGCTGGCGACTATGAAGCACTTCAGCTCCTTCCCAAAAACGCTTCTTCTGTACGCCTTCACAACCGTTGTAGCATCACCGGTCGTCCTAAAGGTTACATGCGTCAATTTGGTATTTCACGTATCCAGTTCCGCGAAATGGCTTCGGCTGGTTTGATACCGGGTGTTAAAAAAGCAAGTTGGTAATTTTACTCTACAACTCGCATAAAAATTTAGAGAGTATTAAATATTGTTCGGATTAACCGAATCAATTTAAACAATTAATAAAAATGACTGATCCAATAGCAGATTATTTAACAAGATTGAGGAATGCAATCAAGGCTAACCATCGCGTAGTCGAAGTTCCAGCCTCAAACTTGAAAAAAGAAATCACTAAGATTCTTTTTGAACAAGGCTATATTCTTAATTATAAGTTTATAGAGGGTGAAACCCCCGCAGGTACTATCAAGATCGCCTTAAAGTATGACGCAAAAGACAAAGTGAACGCTATCAAAGAACTTAAACGCGTTTCTCGTCCAGGTCTTCGTCAATACACAGGCTACAAAGATATGCCACGAGTGTTAAATGGTTTAGGTATTGCCATCCTTTCTACTTCTCAAGGTGTGATGACTAATAAGAAAGCAGCTGAGTTGAAGATTGGTGGTGAAGTACTATGTTATGTTTATTAATCTTATAGGAGGTATTAATTATGTCAAGAATAGGTAAAGCTCCCATTGAGATCCCTGCCGGTGTAACCGTTAAGGTAGAAAACAACGTAGTAACTGTAAAAGGTCCTAAAGGTGAACTCTCTCAAGCAGTAAACCCCGACCTTGGTATCGAAATCGAAGGTAACATTCTCACCGTATCACGTCCCGATGACAGCCGCGAACACCGTGCTCAACATGGTCTTTATCGCGCGTTGATCAACAACATGGTCGTAGGTGTTTCTACTGGCTATCGCAAGGAAATGGAATTAGTAGGCGTAGGTTACCGTGCATCGGCAACAGGTCAAGTGCTCGAACTTTCGCTCGGTTTCTCTCACGCAATATATATTCAACTTCCTAAAGAAGTGAAAGTTGAAGCTAAGACCGAAAGAAATAAAAACCCACTTATCATCCTTGAAAGTGGTGACAAACAACTTCTCGGTCAAGTGTGTGCAAAGATTCGTTCATTGCGCAAACCTGAACCATATAAAGGTAAAGGTATTAAGTTTGTTGGCGAAATTATTCGTCGTAAATCAGGTAAATCGGCTGGTGCCAAATAAGTAAAATAGACTCATTATGATATCTAAGATACAAAGAAGAAATAAAATCAAGACCCGTATCCGTGGTAAAGTGTCTGGTACTGCCGCACGTCCTCGTATGACGGTCTTCCGCAGCAACAAACAAATCTATGTTCAACTCATCGATGACCTTGCTGGCAAAACTTTAGTTGCCGCATCTTCTAAAGGTATTGAAGAAGGAACAAAAATCGAAATCGCTGCAAAAGTGGGTGAAGCAGTTGCTCAAAAAGCAATCGCTGCAGGTATTACCGAAGTGGTATTTGACCGTAACGGTTACCTCTTCCATGGTAGAGTAAAATCATTGGCTGACGCCGCACGTAATGGCGGTCTTAAATTTTAACAATTATGGCAAAAAGAAATAACAGAGTAAAAGCAGACAGTTCTATCGAATTGAAAGACCGTTTAGTTGCCATTAATCGTGTTACCAAAGTTACTAAAGGTGGTCGTACTTTCACTTTTGCTGCAATTGTAGTAGTAGGTAACGAAAATGGCATCGTTGGATGGGGTCTTGGTAAGGCTAACGAAGTTACAGCAGCTATCGCTAAAGGTGTAGAAGCTGCTAAAAAGAACCTTATCAAAGTTCCTGTTCACAAAGGTACTATTCCTCACGAACAATACGCTAAATTTGGCGGTTCACGTGTGATCCTTAAACCAGCTTCTCAAGGTACCGGGGTTAAAGCCGGTGGTGCGATGCGTGCTGTGCTTGAAAGTGTAGGTATTACCGACGTGCTCGCTAAATCTAAAGGTTCTTCTAACCCTCACAACCTCGTGAAAGCTACTATCGCTGCTCTTGATGAAATGCGTAGCCCTGCTACTGTAGCTCAAAATCGTGGTATTTCAGTTGAACAAGTTTTTAAAGGTTAATACTCAACTACAATGGCACAAATTCAAATCAAACAAATAAAGAGCCGCATCAAGTGTCCTGCAGTGCAAAAACGCACTCTCGATGCTCTTGGCTTGAAGAAAATGAATCACGTGGTAGTTAAAGAAAACACTCCCGACGTGATGGGTATGGTTAACAAAGTACGTCATTTGGTAGAAGTGACTAACGCTTAATATTTTAAAATTATGGATTTAAGTAATATACAACCCGCTGTAGGTGCTGTAAAAAGCAAAACTCGTATCGGCCGTGGTGCTGGTTCGGGCAAGGGTGGAACTTCTACCCGTGGGCACAAAGGTGCTAAATCACGCTCAGGTTACAGCCGCAAGATTGGTTTTGAAGGTGGTCAAATGCCTATTCAACGTCGCTTGCCTAAATTTGGTTTTAAAAATATCAACCGTGTAGAATACAAAGCTATCAACCTCGTTGATATTGAAACTCTTGCAACTGCTAAGGGCCTTGCTAAAATTGGTCTTGCTGAGCTTCGCGAAGCAGGTCTCGTTAGCAAAAATCAACTTGTAAAAGTTCTTGCTAAAGGCGCTATCTCTTGCAAAGTGGAAGTGGAAGCTAACGCTTTCTCTGAAGCAGCTCAAAAGGCTATCGAAGCCGCAGGTGGTTCAATCAATAAAGTTTAATTGTAATGAGCTTCGTTCAAACCATAAAAAATATTTGGACTATTGAAGAGCTTCGCAAGCGTCTCATCGTCACTGTATTGTTAGTGTTGGTTTATCGTCTTGGTTGTTTCATCGTTCTTCCAGGTATCAACCCTCAAGAACTCCAAGACCTTGCAAGCTTCACTAACAAGAGTGGCTTGATGCAACTCCTCGACATGTTCTCGGGGGGTGCATTCTCGCAAGCTTCAATATTCGCTCTCGGTATTATGCCCTACATCACAGCTTCGATTGTGATTCAATTGTTGGGTATGGTATTGCCTTCATTCCAAAAAATGCAACGCGAAGGTGAGAGCGGTCGTCAAAAATTGAACCAATACACTCGCTATCTAACAGTGCTTATCCTTCTTATGCAAGGTCCTGCATATCTCTACAACCTCCAAGCACAAATCAATGGTGCTGGTGGTAGCATGCAGATGACTTTTGCTATGGTAGCATACCTCACTGTTATTCTTGCAGCAGGCTCAATGTTTATCATGTGGCTTGGTGAAAGAATTACCGATCGCGGTATTGGTAATGGTATCTCTTTCATTATCCTTGTGGGTATTATCGCACGTCTTCCACAAGCATTGTTATTTGAATTCACTAGCCGTCTCCCAGGTTCAGCTGGTAGCGAAGGTGGTCTTATCATGTTTGTTGTTGAAATCATCCTATTGCTTGCTGTTACAATCGGTGCAGTATTGTTGGTACAAGGTACTCGCAAAGTGCCCGTACAATATGCTAAACGCATCGTTGGTAACAAACAATATGGTGGTGCTCGTCAATACATCCCATTGAAAGTAAATGCTGCAGGTGTTATGCCTATCATCTTTGCTCAAGCAATCATGTTCATTCCATTGACTCTTGCTGGTTTTAGCTCAGCCGAAGGCGCTTCAGGTTTCGTTGCTGCTTTCTCTGATATCAATGGTTTCTGGTATAACCTTGTATTCTTCTTCATGATTGTAGCGTTCACTTATTTCTACACTGCAATCACTGTACGTCCTACTCAAATGGCCGAAGATATGAAGCGCAACAATGGTTTCATCCCTGGTGTTAAACCTGGTAAGAAAACTGCTGAATATCTCGATGCGATTATGTCACGCATCACATTGCCAGGATCTATCTTCCTCGGCATTGTAGCCATTCTTCCTGCTTTTGCTCGTTTCTTCGGCATTAGCGATAACTTCGCTCAATTCTTCGGCGGTACATCACTTTTGATTATGGTGGGTGTGGTACTCGATACTCTCCAACAAATCGAAAGCCACTTGATGATGCACCACTATGATGGATTGATGAAAGATGGTAAAATTAAAGGCCGTACAACCGGTAGTGCTTATTAATATCAGCTATTTCTAAAATAAATGATTTATCTCAAAACATCCGAAGATATCGAACGTATGAGAGAAGCAAATACTCTCGTGAGTCGCACACTTGGCGAAATCGCCAAGTGGGTGGCTCCTGGAGTTACTACTCTCAAACTCGACACTATCGCTCGCGAATTTATTTGCGACAATGGTGGACGCCCAGCGTGTCTCGGTTATGGCGGTTTCCCCGGCACAATATGTTGCGAGGTTAATGAAGTAGTTGTTCATGGTTTTCCATCTAACTACACTCTTCGAGAAGGTGATGTCATTGGTACCGATTGTGTAGTTGAAAAAGATGGCTTTATGGGCGATTCATGCTATACTTTTGCAGTAGGCGAGATTGCTCCCGAAGTTATGAAATTGTGTGTGACAACCAAAGAATCATTATATAAAGGCATCGAAGCATGTCAAGAAGGCAAACGCATAGGAGACATTGCAAATGCAGTACAAACATACTGCGAAGCACGTGGCTATAGCGTGGTGCGTGAGATGTGTGGTCATGGTATAGGCAAAAGCATGCACGAAGATCCCGAAGTCCCTAACTATGGACGTCGTGGAACTGGCCCGCTCATCAAGAACGGAATGTGTCTATGCATTGAACCAATGATTAACCTTGGCAGTCGCAATGTAGTAATTGAAGCTGATGGATGGACATGTCGCACTCGCGATCGTAAACCCTCGGCTCACTACGAACACACAATGGCAATTTTGAATGGCAAAACCGAAGTATTAACAACATTTGATTATATCAAGGAAGCCCTTGGAGATAGATTTATTTAAATTATAATATGGCAAAACAAGCAGCAATCGAACAAGACGGAGTCATCGTAGAAGCACTTTCTAATGCAATGTTTCGCGTAGAACTTGAAAATGGACACGAAATCACTGCCCACATTTCAGGCAAAATGCGCATGCATTACATTAAAATCCTCCCTGGAGATAAAGTGCGAGTAGAAATGTCTCCATATGACCTATCAAAAGGTCGCATTGCATTTAGATATAAATAATATTTAAAACTAAAAGATATGAAAGTTAGAGCCTCAGTAAAAAAACGTACCCCAGACAGCAAAATCGTGCGTCGTAAGGGACGTCTCTATGTGATTAATAAGAAAAACCCAAAGTATAAACAACGTCAAGGATAATTTTTTGTTATTTTTGCAAAAAAAAACAGTCAAATAAGATATGGCAGTAAGAATCGTGGGAGTTGACCTCCCCCAAAATAAAAGAGGTGAGATCGCCTTGACTTATATCTTCGGCATCGGTCGTAGTGCAGCTAAAACAATTTTGGAAAAAGCTGGCGTTGATGTAAACATCAAAGTAAAAGATTGGACCGACGCTCAAGCAGCAAAAGTGCGTGAAGTCATTGGTGCCGATTACAAAGTAGAAGGTGACCTCCGTAGTGAAATTCAACTTAATATCAAACGCTTGATGGACATCGGTTGCTACCGTGGTATCCGTCACCGTATCGGCCTTCCAGTGCGCGGTCAAAGCACTAAAAACAACGCTCGCACTCGTAAAGGACGTAAGAAAACTGTTGCTAACAAGAAAAAAGCTACTAAATAATAATAGAATATGGCAAAAAAGACAGTCGCAGCTAAGAAGAGAAACGTTAAAGTTGATGGCGCAGGCCAATTACACGTTCACTCATCTTTCAACAACATCATCGTGTGCTTAGCCAACGGCGAAGGCCAAGTAATTTCATGGTCAAGTGCAGGTAAAATGGGTTTCCGTGGTTCTAAAAAGAACACTCCATATGCAGCACAAATGGCAGCGCAAGATTGCGCTAAAGTTGCTTATGACCTCGGTCTCCGCAAGGTAAAAGCTTATGTTAAAGGTCCAGGTAACGGACGTGAGTCAGCAATCCGCACAATTCATGGTGCTGGTATCGAAGTAACAGAAATCATCGACGTTACTCCACTACCACACAACGGTTGCCGTCCTCCAAAACGTCGTCGTGTATAATCTTTAATTCAGTTTACTAACTTTGTCTCTTTTAGTGACATTATCTATTAATTAACTTGAGATTCATTCATTAAGAAGAACGTGAATAGACCATAATTTTCATCACCTCTCTATGGTCGCGGCTGCACTAAGGCTTAGTGGTAATCTCTATAAAAAAACAGAATTCTTAAAAATGGCAAGATATACAGGACCAAAGTCCAAAATCGCTCGCAAATTTGGCGAACCTATCTTTGGTGAAGATAAAGTGCTCGCTAAGAAAAATTTTCCTCCCGGTCAGCACGGCGCCAACAAAAGAAGAAAAACTTCTGAATATGGTGTTCAGCTCCGTGAGAAGCAAAAAGCTAAATATACTTATGGCGTGCTTGAAAAACAATTCCGCAACCTCTTCGAAAAAGCATCTCGCACTAAAGGGGTTAAGGGTGAAGTTTTGCTTCAATTGCTCGAATCACGTCTTGACAACGTAGTATATCGTCTTGGTATCGCTCCTACTCGTGCTGCTGCACGTCAATTGGTGCTCCACCGTCACATCATTGTTAATGGTTCAGTATTGAACATTGCATCTTACTCGGTTAAACCTGGTGATGTTGTTGGTGTTCGTGAAAAAGCAAAATCTCTTGAAGTTATTGCCGATGCTTTAGCTGGTTTCAACCACAGCAAATATCCTTGGATTGAATGGGACGAAGCTACTAAATCAGGTAAATTCCTTCACGTTCCTGCTCGCGAAGATATTCCCGAGAACATCAAAGAACAATTGATTGTCGAGTTGTATTCTAAATAATAATTAAAAATTAAGATCCATGGCTATATTAGCATTCCAAAAACCTGACCAAATCCTTATGTTGGAAGCCGATAACTTCTACGGCAAGTTTGAGTTTAAACCCTTGGAACCCGGCTATGGTATCACTGTGGGTAACGCATTGCGTCGTGTATTGTTGTCTTCTTTAGAAGGCTTTGCAATCTCTTCAATTCGCGTTGATGGCGTTAAACATGAATTTGATACTATCCCTGGTGTGAAAGAAGATGTTACCAACATCATTCTTAACCTCAAGAAGGTTGATCTTAAACAAGTTGTTGAAGATACCGACTTTGAAAAAGCAACAATTTCAGTGTCAGGACAGGAGGTGTTCACAGCCGGTGACATCAGCAAGGTGCTTTCGGGTTTTGAAGTTCTTAACCCTGACTTGGTGATTTGTCATTTGGATCCTAGCGCAAGTTTCAATCTTGAATTAACTATCAATAAGGGTCGTGGTTGGGTTCCTGCCGAAGAACAAGATATTCCCACTGATGATATCAATATCTTGGCTATTGACTCAATCTATACTCCTATCAAAAACGTTAAATACACTATTGAAAACTTCCGCGTTGACCAGAAAACCGACTACGACAAACTCATTATTGAAATAACTACCAACGGTTCTATCCTTCCTAAAGACGCACTCAAAGAAGCTGCTAAAATTCTTATTTATCACTTCATGTTGTTCTCTGACGAAAAGATAACTCTTGAATCGGGCGATAGCAATGGTAATGAAGAATTTGACGAAGAAGTACTTCACATGCGTCAATTGCTCAAATCTAAGCTCGTTGACATGGACCTTTCAGTGCGTGCACTCAACTGCTTGAAGAGCGCCGAAGTTGAAACCCTTGGAGAACTCGTGGTTTTCAATAAAACCGATCTCTTGAAATTCCGTAACTTCGGTAAAAAATCGCTTACTGAGCTTGATGAGCTTTTGGCAAACTTGAACCTTTCGTTCGGAATGGATATTTCAAAGTATAAATTAGAAAAAGAGTAATAAACGATGAGACATAATAAAAAATTTAACCACCTTAGCCGCACCAAAGCTCACCGTGATGCTTTGCTCGCTAACATGACGATTGCTCTCATCCTTCGCAAACGTATTTTCACTACACTTGCAAAGGCTAAAGCTCTTCGCGTTTACGCTGAGCCACTAATCAATCGTGCTAAAAATGACACAATGGCTAACCGCCGCCTCGTTTTCAGCTATCTTCAAAATAAAGAAGCGGTTACTGAACTTTTCCGTGAAGTAGCTCAAAAGATTGCTGACCGTCCTGGAGGTTACACTCGTATCCTCAAAACAGGTAACCGTCTTGGTGACAACGCTAAGACTTGCTTCATTGAACTTGTTGACTATAACGAAAACATGCTCAAAGAAAAAGCAGCTAAAAAAGCTCCACGCACACGTCGTTCACGTAAAAGTGCAGCTCCTGCAGAAGCACCTGTTGCAGAAACTCCAGCAACTGAAGCAGCTGAATAATTCGGCGTTAGCTTTAAATAAAGCATTAGGCAACCACTTGGGTTTACCCAGGTGGTTGCTTGTTTTTATGACTTTCATAAGTGATTATTTTCTTATTCCCATATAAAAACACGCATAAATATTTTGTTATGTTATATTGATACTCAATTATTTTTTGTATCTTTGCACTTGGTTTATTAGGATAATAAATTAATCTAAATATTTTACTCAAATTTTTAAGGTAAAGAACATTATGAAAATTGAAAAAATCATTGGTCGTGAAGTCCTCGATTCACGCGGTAACCCTACAGTAGAAGTTGATGTAATCCTTGAATCAGGCGCATTTGGACGTGCTTCTGTTCCTTCAGGTGCATCTACAGGTGTAAACGAAGCTCTTGAGCTTCGCGACGGCGACAAAGCTCGTTACATGGGTAAAGGTGTTGAAAAAGCAGTTGCTAACGTTAACGGTGCAATCGCTGAAGCACTCGTTGGCATGAGCGCTCTTGATCAAATCGCTATCGACGAAAAAATGCTCGAAGTAGATGGTACTGAAACTAAATCTAACCTCGGTGCTAACGCTATCCTCGGTGTTTCTCTTGCTGTAGCTAAAGCTGCTGCTGACTATCTTGGTCTTCCTCTTTACAAATATATCGGTGGTTGCAACTCATACTCACTTCCAGTGCCTATGATGAACATCATCAACGGTGGTGCTCACTCTGATGCTCCTATCGCATTCCAAGAATTCATGATTCGTCCTATCGGTGCTTGCTGCTTCAAAGAAGGTATCCGCATGGGTACTGAAGTATTCCACAACCTCAAGAAAGTGCTCCACGATCGCAACCTTTCTACTGCAGTAGGTGACGAAGGTGGTTTTGCTCCTGCTCTTGATGGTACTGAAGATGCTCTTAACGTAATTATGCAAGCTATCGAAAAAGCTGGTTACGTTCCTGGTAAAGACATCACAATCGGTCTTGACTGTGCATCTTCTGAATTCTACAAAGAAGGTATCTATGACTATACTTGGAAAGAAGGTGATAAAGGTGCAAAACGCAACTCACAAGAACAAGCTGAATACCTCAAAACTCTCGTTGAAAACTATCCTATCGACTCAATCGAAGATGGTATGGCTGAAGGCGACTGGGAAGGTTGGAAAATCCTTACTGATCTCATCGGTGATCGTTGCCAACTCGTAGGTGATGACTTGTTTGTAACTAACGTTAAATACCTCCAAAAAGGTATCGAACTCGGTTGCGCTAACTCTATCCTTGTAAAAGTTAACCAAATCGGTTCACTCACTGAAACACTTCGCGCTGTAGAACTTGCACAACGCAATGGTTACACTGCAGTTATCTCTCACCGTTCAGGTGAAACTGAAGATGCTACTATCGCTGACATCGCAGTTGCTACTAATGCAGGTCAAATCAAAACTGGTTCTGCAAGCCGTTCTGACCGTATGGCTAAATACAACCAACTTCTTCGCATCCAAGAAGAACTTGGCGCTAACGCTGCTTACGGTTATGGCAAACGCACTAAAATGGCTTAATCCTCGATTAAACGTCATATAAATGCGCGAGGCGTTCTCATTGCGAGAACGCCTCGTTTTTTTGGGCGATGATACTCCGTTCTCTTGCGAGGATGGGAAAGAATGTTGCTATATAATGTCATCAAGCATCAATAAAAAATCTCAAGCACTTAAATTTTATGCTTGAGATTACTTTTATAGGAAGTGAATAATTGGATAACTAATTTTGATGCGATTTGGGGAATCCTTTGAAGTATTTTTGTATAAACTCTTGAGCTTGGAGTTTTGACGAAATAGGGTAGGTGATGGTCATAGTTGCAATCATTGGAGACGCTTCATTGTTGGTTATATCGGGATGCGTAACAATGACGCCTGAGCGAGTGTAATACTCTGTGCCATCACCATTGTCGTCACTGACAACATACCAATCATTTTTATAAATTTTGAAGATGGGGTTGGACTCTATGGCCGATTGGTATAACTCTTTTAATAAATTTTTGCCACCCCAAGTCCCCGAAATGGTAATTTCTATATCACCATTATAGGTTAATATATGACAACCATGATTGCTTGTGCGTTTTTTTGAAGAGTAGCCGCTTGGGAAATTATACCAAAAATCATAAAGTGAAATGTATCCCGGAGACCAATTTGCATCATCATTGGCCTTTGGGTAATTCTCTTGTGGGAAAGTTGTGCTATTTTTTGTATCGGTTTCTTCTATATATTCCCTTTCGTTGTCATCATCGTCATTTATTAATGATAATAGGCCGTCTTTGACTTTATCAATGTCAATCAACACACATGATGTTGACATTAAGGCAACCGTAATGATTAAAATTTTACCAATGATTTTCATGATTATTAGTTTTTTAGTCTTTTAGTCTTTTAGTCTTTTAGTCTTATAACTCTTATACCAGACAGAGATTTGCTGTTGGCGAGGTATTTATGGAGGGGTAGTGGGTCAATAATTACCTTCATTGCCTTCATTGATGCGTGCATGAGGTGAGGAACCCCGTCAACGATGGCGATTAACCCCATATGGCTCACGTCAAGACCATTAATATTGGTTGTTAAGGCAATAATATCACCATCTCTCAACTCGTTTCTCACCGATTTGCTACGAACGGCAGTCGATTTGATATAAGGAAAACGATGATTGTGAAAACCAATCTCTATATTTTCCATCTTCTCATATTCAGCATCATCGGCAAGTGATTTATAACTTTTGCGGTGCGATGTCATGAAATCAATAGTCTTGATTTTGTAATTAAAAGAGGGGAACATGTCGGTGACTTCCTGTAAATTGCCACGATGGCTATTATTGATAATCCAATCGCTTATATAATGAAGTCGCGAGGTGTATCCGTTAAGTTTTCCGTCGCGATATCTTATGTTCTCAAGATTTCTCACATAATCGCGCCATGAAGTGCGACCTTCTCCCACTGTGTAGGCCATTGCGATCACCGTTTCGACAAAAGTAGTGCAATCAAGCTCATCAATGTTGATGGTGAGCATCTCGGTTTCGCCCTCAAGTGTATGTGCCACATAAGGCAATCCTAAAAATTTGCGAGCAATATATCCAACGCGCTCATTAGGCGAATCTAAATTGGCATTGTATGCATCATTTAGGATTTGAGTAATTCTTGTCGTGTCCGACTCTTCATTGTGAAATTTTACATTATTAAGCGAAATAGCATAGCCATTAAACATGACAACGCTTATGATTGAGATAAAAAATAGTAATCTTTTCATTTTAATGAAAGTGTTTGCATGATTATAATAAATGCAAAGGTATGTAATTTTTGCAACCTATACAATATATAATAAAAAACAATGATTTTATGGCAAAAATGGCATTTGTGGAAACATCTATTAAAAAAGTTCAATTTTTTTTGAAAAATATTTTTACATCTAAATCACTGATAATCCGTGATGAACGAAAAAAGCTGAAAATTTTCCAAGAAAAAACTTTTAAAAATATTTGGTGGGTAATAAAAAATGCTATAACTTTGCACTCGCTTTTGAGAAATAAAGCACACGAACATTGAAAATGATACAATAGACAAGAGTAGTACAAGAGCAAATAAAAGTTCTTAGTCAATTCTTAAACGAAATAAGTCAAGCAGGAAGTTCTGAACGGGAATTTTCGTTGTAAACAAATCTTGCAAATACAGATTAATAACAAAATTATTAATCTTATTTGATTTTGAAAAGAATAAAATAAGATATTAACAACGAAGAGTTTGATCCTGGCTCAGGATGAACGCTAGCGACAGGCTTAACACATGCAAGTCGAGGGGCATCGGGGA
>JAZTZO010000003.1:0-78923 GCA_045637505.1 Muribaculaceae bacterium
GACTAATTGAACAGAGTCTGCTTGATGCCATTCAAACTAAAATCAATCGAAGGCCTCGTGAAAAACTTAATTTTTCTTCTCCAAAAATTGAATTCTTCAAACTATTGAAATAATTTTGCACTTGCTTGTTGACTCTACAAAAAATAGAAAAATGTGGCTGCATTTTTTTATTCCGTTGATTTTGTGTAATTTTGCACATTAATTTACGAAAACTTATAAAATTCACTAACCTTGAATTTCTTACAACAATGAATGTAGTAGATCGATTTCTTGAATATGTTAAGTTTGACACTCAAAGTGATGAATTGACCAATCTCACCCCGTCAACTCCGGGGCAAATGGTTTTTGCTCAATATCTTGAGGGAAAACTCAATGAATTGGGCTTGAAAGATGTGTCGCTTGATGAAAATGGATATCTTATGGCCACTCTTCCAAGTAATATGAACGAAGAGGTGCCTACGATAGGATTTATTGCTCACTTGGATACATCGCCCGATATGTCGGGGCGTCATGTAAACCCACGCATTGTTAAGAATTATGATGGTAATGACATTGTACTCAATGCCGAAAAAGAAATAGTATTGTCGCCTAATCAATTCCCCGAATTGTTGCATTATGTAGGACAAGATTTGATTGTTACCGATGGTAATACTCTCCTCGGGGCTGATGATAAGGCAGGTATTGCCGAAATTATCACTGCTGTGGAATATCTTATGGCTCACCCCGAAATTAAGCATGGTGACATTCGCATAGCATTTAACCCTGATGAAGAAATTGGCCTTGGAGCACACAAGTTTGACGTAGAAAAATTTGGTGCCGATTGGGCTTACACTATGGACGGCGGTGAGATAGGTGAACTTGAATACGAAAACTTTAATGCAGCTGTTGCAAAGGTTACATTTAAAGGTCGTAACGTGCACCCTGGATATGCTAAACACAAAATGATTAACTCATTGCGTGTGGCTACACAGTTTGCAATCATGTTGCCTCGATGGGAAACACCCGAGCATACCGAAGGTTATGAAGGATTCTATCATTTAATCGGAATTGAAGGAGGAGTGGAACAAACTGTGTTGACCTATATCATTCGTGACCACGATCGTGACCGTTTTGAACGTCGCAAGAAAGAGTTTGAACACTTGACACGTAAAATCAATAAGGAATTTCCCGATTGCGCATCTCTTGAATTGAAAGACCAATACTATAACATGCGCGAAAAAATTGAGCCTGTGATGCACGTGATTGAAATTGCAGAACAAGCAATGCGTAATGCCGATGTTACTCCTAAAGTAGTGCCCATTCGTGGTGGTACTGACGGTGCTCAACTATCGTTTAAAGGTCTTCCTTGTCCTAACATCTTTGCTGGAGGGTTGAACTTCCATGGTCGTTATGAATTTGTGCCCATTCCATCAATGGAAAAGGCGACACAAGTAATCGTTGAAATAGCGAAGCTCGTTGCAGAACGTAAATAAAAATAAAACATTAATCGTTGTCACCGGCCCTACGGGGTCGGGTAAGACCGACTTAGCAATAAAATTGGCACTCCACTACGGGTGCCATATTTTATCGGCCGACTCGCGTCAACTTTATCGCGAAATCCCTATCGGTACGGCGGCACCTACTGCCGAACAATTGTTGTTGGTACCACATCATTTTGTGGGCACTCTTTCGCTTGAGGACTATTATAGTGCGGCGCAATATGAAGAAGATGTGATGAAATTGCTCCCTACGTTGTGGGAACACAATGACTATGTGGTGATGTGTGGAGGGTCGATGATGTATGTCGATGCGGTGACAAAGGGCATAGATGAATTGCCGACTATTACCCCCGAGGTTAGAGAAAAAGCAATGGCAATATATCAAGAGGGTGGAGTGGAGCGACTTTGTGCGATGTTGAGTGAATTAGACCCTATTTACTACAACCAGGTAGATTTAAATAACCACAAGCGATTGGTGCATGCTATTGAAATAATAATGCAAGCTGGCGTGCCTTACTCGTCGTTGCGCACTGGTGCGGTGAAAGAACGCCCATTTCGCATCGTTAAAATGGCATTGGATTTTGACCGTGAAGTGTTGTTTGACCGCATTAACCGACGAGTTGATGCGATGATAGCAGCAGGGCTTGAGCAAGAAGCACATAGCGTATATCATCTGCGACATCTAAACTCTCTTAATACAGTGGGGTATAAAGAAATGTTTGCCTATTTTGATGGCACTATGGACTATGAAACAGCGGTGGCGCGTATAGGGAAAAACACACGAGTATATGCTAAAAAACAATTAACATGGTATAAGCGTGATGCGGCATTGCATATGCTTAATCCTGTAGGAGCATTTGAACAAGCGATATCTTTGATAGAGGAGGCTTAATTGCTCCAATCTTTATTTACCAGCAAGCAAATGTTGAATAGATAGCGATTGATAGTGCAGTTATCAATCCGGCACCTATTGTAATGTCAGAGAGTTGATATGCTATGGTGGTGTTGCCTACTTTTAGCGAGTCATAAAAGCGGCTTGAATCATAGTCGCGAGGTGAGGCTATCTCTTTCGCTATTTTTTTAGAAATGCTATATGTGAGCCACCCCGAGGCACTTCCTAAAAGAGCTCCCACTAAAAGGTCGCCTGGGTAATGTACACCTAAATATAGACGAGAGTAGGCTGTGGTGATGGCCCAAATGAAAATGAAAATAGTGAAACGACGTTTTGTGAATAGTAGGGAGAGGAATGTGGCTAATGCAAATGAATTGGCGGCATGGCAAGAGGGAAATCCGTAGCGACCTCCGCGATATCCATCAACAATGTGAACTAACGAGTGGATGGGGTTGTTGAGGTTGGAAGGTCGATATCTTTCCACGGCCGGACGTATCATTGATGCCCCGATTTGGTCAGCGAGAGCAATAGCGCACGCTATGCCAATTGTGAAACATAGCGCAACTTTCCACCCAAAACGGCGAAATAAAATATATAGCATTGTGGCATACATGGGTACCCAAATGAGTTTGCCAGAAAAGGCCTTCATGAAATGGTCGAAAAATGGGCAATGTAAGCCGTTGAAAAATAATAGAATTTGAGTGTCGATGTCGATTAAAAAGTCAAGCACGAGAAATTTATTTTAGAGTTTGTCCTAATAGGCTACAAAATTACTCTAAAATTCAATAACTTGTGTTATTTGTGGCGAAAAAGTAGATAAAGATGTGCAAAGAGTCGCAGTGAAGAGGGTTGTGAGGTAGAAGGAAATAGAGTAATTATGATGATGCTATTGAAATATTAAATAGGACATGAGGGGTGAGATAAATAAATATTCATTATATTTGTGCAATAAAATGTGAAATTCCGTGAGAATGTTGCAGTCATATAAAGAAATAGAAACACTATCACAGCTCCTTGAAGATGTAAAAACGAATAATGGATCGTTTGTGCATTGTGCATTTCAAAATATCGATTTTACTCAAGTTGATAAAGATATTTTGGAATTGTGGCAGTTTGATGATTGTCTATTTTTGGGGTGCAATATGAGGGGAGTGTCAATGACAATAAACGACAAATGTGTAAGTTTGCCCATGCTTGATAAGCCATATAATATGTTTCGGTCAACACTCTATTCTCCTCACGAATTATATGTGACAGTCGCCGAGAATGCCCATTTTGATGGGAGAGTGTATGCGCATTATCTCGATACAGGCAAGCAAGCTGAGGATATAGGTGAGACATTGGCGCGCTCGTTGCACGATCACTCAATAATAGATGCATTGCACGATTTCTTATCACAATATGACGAGAAGAACATTGTGGGGATAATGGGTGGACACGCAATGTTGCGCACCGATAAAGAATTTCGCAATATCGTGTTGATGGCCAAGGGAATTGCCGAGTCGGGGAAATTGCTCGTGAGTGGTGGTGGTCCTGGAGCAATGGAGGCCACACATTTAGGCGCTTGGATGGCTGGGCGTGAAGAAAAAGACGTGGATGCGGCGCTCAAGATATTGTCGGTTGCTCCATCATATAAAGATGATAGATGGTTGTCGAGCGCATTTGCAGTGATGGCACAATATCCACAGGTAAAATTTAAAAGTTTAGGTATTCCTACTTGGTTGTATGGTCATGAGCCATCAACACCATTTGCAACACATATAGCAAAACTCTTTGAGAATGCATTGCGCGAAGATGGATTGCTTACTATTGCCAAAGGTGGAATCGTTTATGCGCCTGGAGGTGCAGGCACGATGCAAGAAATTTTCCAAGATGCCACGCAAAACCATTATCTCACTTGTGGCTATGCAAGCCCAATGGTGTTCTATGGAAAAGAATATTGGACGCGAACAATGCCAGTGTATCCGTTGTTAGAATCGTTGTTATCATCGCAACGCTATAAAAATCTATTGTTGTCGATAACCGATAGTGTTGAAGAGGTGATATCGATAATTGAAAATTATTATTAACTCAAAATAAAATTTTTATGAAGAAGTTTATTTTATTGTCAATCGTTGCCACTGCATTAATGACAAGCTGTGGCAGTGGAGACACAAAAAATGAAGCAGTGGCAACCGATTCGGTAGCAACTGAAGTAGTTGAAGTAAAAGAAAGTAAGGTGTTGAAATTGTCGGACATATCACAACTAAAAGCAACCGACAAGCCTGTGGTAATAGATTTTAATGCAAAATGGTGTATGCCATGCCTTGAATTTGCTCCACACTTTGAGTCGGTGGCCTCAAAAATGAGCGACAAGGCTACATTTATATCAGTGGATGTCGACAATTGGAAAGAGTTGGCAATGGAATTTGGAGCAAATTCAATACCTATGGTAGTGATAATTAAGCCAAACGGGGAAAAGAATTTGACTGTTGGGTATATGACCGAAGAAGAGTTTGAGAATTTCTTGAACGAAAAACTTTAATAGGTAGAAAAAGTCGAAATAAAGAACTCATGCTTGTGGCATAATAACATATTAATGAGCGATTTTTAGTGAAAAATGTCAATAAAAATGCAATTATGCTGTGAAATTGGGCGAAAATATTAAATTTTTTATAAAAATATTTTGGTATTACATATAGTTATGTGTATCTTTGTAGTGAAATTAAACTAATTTTATTTAAACTATACACAAAATGAAAAAAGTTATTCTTTTGGCTGCTGTAGCACTTGGTGCAATGTCAGCTCAAGCTCAACAAGCTGTTGAAGCTCCTAAATTTTTTGACAACTGGTCAATTTCATTGGTAGGTGGTGGTACAACTCCACTTTTGCAAATTGACGAAATTGGTAAAGTTCGTGGTATCGCTGGTATCGAAATCGAAAAGCAAGTATCTCCTATCCTTGCTGTAGGTATCGAAGGTAACTGGGGTATCAATACTTCTTATGGCGAAGGCGTAAATGTATTCGATGATCAATACGCTGGTGTTTATGGTGCAATCAACCTAAACAAACTTTTTGGTGCTTGCAAATGCAAATCTCAACTTTTCGAAGTTGAAGCTGTAGCTGGTGCAGGTTGGGGTCGTTACTATGACAAAAACTGGGATGATGAAAACTGGTATACTGGTTATGCTGCTGACCACAACTTCTTCGCTACAAAAGCTGGTCTTAACTTGAACTTCAACGTTAGCAAAATCATTACTCTTTCTTTGAAACCATCTGTAACTTGGAATATGAGTGACGCAGTTCAAGGTAACCTTCGTTACATCAATGGTTCAAGCGCAAGCGCTTCTTACGACGCTAACTACGCTAAATTCAACCTTATGGCTGGTGTAACTTTCCACCTCGGCAACAAAGGTTTCAAATGCGTTAAACCTTACGACCAAGCAGAAGTTGACGCTCTTAACGCTCAAATCAACGACCTTCGCGCTGCAAACGATGCTTGCAATGGTAAAGTAAGCGCTCTCGCTGCTGAAAACGCTGCTCTTGCTGCTGAACTCGCTGCTTGCAAAAACCGCAAACCAGAAGTAAAAGAAATCAAAGTTGACAACTACGAACGTCACGTATACTTCAACCAAGGTTCTTCTAAAATCCAAGCTTCTCAAAAACCAGTAGTATCTATGGTTGCTGATTATCTTAACAACAACCCTGGTTCAAAAGTTGAAATCAAAGGTTACGCTTCTGTAGATGGTAGCCAAGCTTTGAACGAAAAACTCGCTACTGCTCGTGCTGAAGCTGTTAAAGCTATGCTCGTTGACACTTACAAAATTGACGCTGACCGCATCATCGCTTCAGGTCAAGGTGAAACTGACATGTTCAAAGAAACTTCTTGGAACCGTGTAAGTATCTGTACTGTAAAATAATCTTGAGATTAAATAAGTAAAGATATAAAATAACGCAACCCCGAGTCAATTGGCTCGGGGTTGTTTTTTATTGAAGGAATTACTATATTTGCACATATACATTAATATAATTAAGATAATCATATGCGCATAGCAATTTATGGAGCAGGTTCATTGGGCACTATTCTTGGTGCATATATAGCCAAAGCGGGTGTTAATATTGAATTAATTAATCGCAATAAGGCTCATGTAGAGGCATTGAAGACAAAGGGCGCAACAATAGTGGGAACTGTACAGTTCAGCCAACCTGTGGTTGCCTATACTCCCGATGAGATGAGTGGTCAATATGATATTATTTTTTTAATGACAAAACAACAACACAACCATGAGGTGGTGAATATGCTTAAAGATTATCTAGCTAATGATGGGGTGTTGGTTACATTTCAAAACGGATTACCCGAGATGCAAATAGCATCAATATTGGGAGAAGAACGTGTGCTTGGATGTACGGTCGCTTGGGGCGCTACACTTCAGTCGCCTGGAGTGTGTGAACTTACCAGTGCGCCCGATGCGTTGTCGTTTTCGTTGGGCGCTATATCAAGTCAACGAAGTCGTCACTTTGATAAAGTAAAAGAGTTGCTTGAGAAGATGGGTGCTGTTGATGTTGAGGAAAACTTTATTGGGACTCGATGGAGTAAACTGCTCATCAATGCAGCTTTCTCGGGAATGAGTGCCGTGCTTGGTTGTACGTTTGGCGAAGCAGCACAACCTCGTGCATCGCGACGCATAGTGCAAACTTTAATAAAGGAATGTATTGATGTGTGTCGAGCTGGAAATATTCGCATTGAGCCAGTTCAAGGGAAAGATATAGTGAAATTATTGGACTACTCCAATCCTATAAAAAAAGCGTTCTCATACTTTATCATTCCTATTGCTATTCGCAAACATGCCAAACTCAAGGCGAGTATGCTTCAAGACCTTGAGAAAGGGAAACTCACCGAAGTTGATGCTATAAATGGTGCAGTATCGGAATATGGACGCCGAGTGGGTTGTCCTACTCCAATGAACGACCGAGTAGTGGAGATAATACATAAGATAGAGCGAGGAGAACTCACTCCAAGTTTTGATAACTTGAAGTATTTCCATTAATAAATGGCTAAAAGAATAAAACAAAAATAGGTGGTGCATAGCATGCACCACCTATTTTTTTAATATATATCTCTTTATTATAGAAGAGTGTCGGGGTTGAGGTTAGCTCCTTCAATATCTTTGAAGTATTTGTAAGTTCCCACTTTCAATTCAGCACAAGCATCTTCATCGGCGATGATGATCGCTTTTTCGTGCATTTGAAGAGCCGAGATTGTCCACATTTGGCTGATGCCACCTTCTACGCCATGACGCAATGCGCGAGCTTTGTTGTAGCCATTTACGATGAGCATAACGCTTTTAGCAGCCATAACAGTGCCAACACCTACTGTCAATGCTGTTTTAGGAACTTGATTTACGTCGTTGTTGAAGAAACGAGAGTTAGCAATAATTGTGTCTTGAGTGAGGGTTTTCATACGAGTTTTAGAGGTCAAAGATGAACCTGGCTCGTTGAATGCGATGTGTCCGTCGGGACCTACACCACCCATGAAAAGGTCAATACCACCATATGATTTGATTTTGTCTTCAAAACGTTGGCATTCTGCGATAGGATCTTCAGCGTTGCCGTTAAGGATATTCACATTTTCGGGGAGAATGTCGATGTGATTGAAGAAGTTGGTCCACATGAAAGTGTGGTAGCTTTGTTCGTGGTCTTGAGGAATGCCACAATATTCGTCCATGTTGAAAGTTACAACATTTTTGAATGAAACTTTACCTTCTTTGTTGAGTTTGATGAGGTTTTTGTACATGCCGAGTGGAGAGCCACCAGTAGGACAGCCGAGTACAAATGGTTTTTCAGCTGTTGGGTTTGCTGCATTGATGCGTGAAGCTACATAATTCGCTGCCCAACGAGATACTTCTTCGTAGTTAGGTTCAATAATTAGTCTCATTAGATTACAAGTTTTATGAGTTGATAAAATAGTTTTGTGTTTAATTTTATGCAAAATTACAAAAATATAATGTAAAGAGATAATAATAAGTCAATAATATTGATTAAATGTATTTTATAATCAAATTTTTGATGTTTTTATTGTTATAAAATATTAATTGAACTATTGTTTTATTGGATAATGAAAAAAACTTTGTAGTTTTGTGTTTACAATAATGGTTGTTGCGCCATTATTGTGGAAAAATATAATAAGTGAATCATAGGATTGGATAGACTGCTTGTGAAAGTAGGCTATTCTTTTTTTATGGGTGGCTATTGGAATTTTATTATATTTTAGCGCATATGTGCAGTATTGTTGCTCATGCGAGACGGTATATTTGCACTATAAAAAATAAGATATGGCAACAATAGATTTACATGATGAAATTTTTGCAACATTAACCCAAAGAGGAAAGGTTATTGCGACATTGAAGTTGAGTGGAGTAACTTCAATTGCGATGATTTTGCAACGTTTGCGACAATTGGCCTCAAAATGCGTGGGACTTGTGACTCTAAATGTGAGAAACTCATCGCAAGGATGGTTGCATAGTCGCTCAATAATGCTATCGCCTCAAAAATCACATTGTCATGAGGCTGTTCAGTTGAGCCTATTTTAATAAAATAGATGCCTCGTTAATGCGAAATAATAGATTTATCGATGATAATTGTTGATGATTGAAGCGATTTCGCAAGCATCGTTGATTGAGGTGCAACGCGATATGGGAAGACTCACAACTTCATTTGCTAATTGTTCGGCAATAGGAAGAACTAAATGGTTGTATTGCTCATAGCAAGGTTGCTTGTGGGGAGGAATGGGGTAGTGAATACCTGTCTCAATGCCATTGCTTAACATGTAATCGCGGAAATGTGTGCGATTAGAAACGCGTATCACATATTGATGCCACACCACCTCATTTTTTTCGCGTTTTATAGGTTTGATGATTTCGGCGTTATCGATATGTAGGTCATATATATCGGCAATTTGTTGACGATATTCGTTTTCATCTTTTAGGTATGGTAGTTTAGTGTTGATTATAGCAGCCTGTATGGGGTCGAGTCGGCAATTTAGCCCTTGATAAATGTTGTGATATTGCTTGTTGCTACCATAATTCCGCAATGACGCTACCACTTGTGCCAAATCGCTATCGTTGGTGACAATTGCTCCTGCATCGCCCATAGCGCCCACATTTTTAGTGGGATAGAAACTTATCGCTGCAGCATCGCCAAGCGAACCAGTGGAATAGGTGTCATATAATCCAGGATGAGTAGAAGTGGCTCCAAGTGCTTGAGCATTGTCTTCTATTATTTTCAGTCCATAATTCTTTGCGATAGAAGCAAGGCCATCGTCCCATGCAACTCGTCCATATAGATGCACGGGTATGATTGCTTTAGTATTAGGAGTGATATAGGCTTCTAATGAATGACTATCGATGTTGTGAGAAAATTGATTGGGGTCAACGAATATAGGTTTGAGGTTGTTGTCGGTTATAGCAAGAACCGATGCAATGAAAGTGTTGGCAGGTACGATGATTTCATCATTTGGCTTGAGAGTGCCTAACTCTATGTACCCACGCAATATTAGTCTCAAAGCATCAAGCCCAGTGCTCACTCCAACGCAATGGGGAGTGTTGCAAATATTGCACATGTTTTTCTCAAAAGTCTCAACTTCGGGACCTCCAATGTATATGCCACTATCAACGACTCGGTTCACGGCCTCTTTTATCGCGTCATTATATCGTTGGTTGATTGTTGCGAGATTTAGAAATGGATAATGCTTCATAATGGTTAGAGGTTGCGTTTGGATGCAGTGAGATTGAGAAATTCGTCAAAGTCTCTTACATAATCATCTTCAGAGTATAGTTCAGATGTGAGAACTAAACACACCGACCCCGATGAGAATTCGTTTATTTCACGCCATAGACCACAAGGCACATACAATGCTTTGTAGGGACGGTTAAGAACGAACGATTTTTTGTTCTTGCCGTCATTGAGTGTAACGGTGAAACATCCACTCACGGCAATTATAAGCGATTGGTTTTCGCAATGAGCATGACCACCTCGCTCGGCATCACCAGGAATGTCGTAGAGGTAATATACTCGCTTGGTTTCAAATGGAATGCTTTCGTTGTTCTCGATGACCGATAGCGAGCCATTTCTATGAGTATTGCGAATGAGTTCGATAATGTGGCAATCCTCAACGGTGGAATTTTTGAATATCTCGTGCTTATCCATTGTTTACGATTGCTTTAAACTCTTCAAAGTCTCGAATATAATCATTTGCATCATATAGCGTAGATGAGAGAACGAGAGCAACAGAGTTGGTTGAAAAATTATCGATAGAGCGCCATGTCATTGGTGGTACATAGATGCCATAATATGAGCGCGAAAGGTGTATCCTTTTTTCCTCAACACCATCGTGTAAAACTACATCAAAACTACCTGAAAGGGCTACAATAAATTCGTGTTGAGTGCGAAAAGCATGACCATCGCGATACATGCCTCCTGGTACATCATAAATCCAATATGTGCGTTTGATGTCAAAAGGTATTTGATCGTTGTTCTGAATAAACGATAAATTACCTCGAGGGTCGGCCACCTTGGGCAAGTCTATTTTATGAGCGTTATTAAATGCCACAATCAGCTAATCTTAATAAATATTGTCCATATTCGTTGTTTTTCATTGGCTCGGCGAGTTTTCGCAACTGCTCTGCATCAATGAAACCGCGTCGGAATGCAATTTCTTCGAGGGCGGCAACTTTTAATCCTTGGCGTTTCTCAATTGCTTCAATAAAACTTGAAGCTTCCATCAGCGAGTCAATGGTGCCAGTGTCGAGCCAGGCAAATCCACGGCCAAAACATTTCACATTTAGTCGGCCCTGTTTCATATAGGCCTCGTTGACACTGGTGATTTCGAGTTCGCCACGAGCCGATGGCTTCACTTCGGCAGCAATTTTTGTGACATCGTTGGGGTAGAAATATAGCCCTACAACGGCCTTGTTTGATTTGGGTTTGGCTGGTTTTTCTTCAATATCAATCGCCTTGCCATTCTCATCGAGTGTAACCACGCCATATCGTTGAGGATCTAAAACAGGATAAGCAAATACTGTAGCTTCATTGTTTTTGGCAATGTTTAACGCATCGATGAGCATCGCAGTAAATCCTTGACCATAGAAAATGTTGTCGCCAAGCACAAGGCATGCGTCGTCATCGCCAATGAAATCTTTCCCTATGATAAACGCTTGAGCAAGTCCTTCGGGACGAGGTTGCTCGGCATATTCAAATTTTACCCCTAATTCATTGCCATCGCCAAGTAGTCGCTTGAACATAGGCAAGTCGGTAGGTGTGGAGATGATTAGAATCTCTTTAATGCCGGCAAGCATTAAAACCGAAATGGGATAATAAACCATAGGTTTATCATATACCGGTATTAATTGTTTAGAAATACCTTTGGTGATAGGGTATAGACGAGTGCCAGAGCCTCCAGCAAGTACAATTCCTTTCATCGTGATATCGTTTTAGAGTGATTATTGACGATTGTGATACATTTGTTCATAATATTTTTGATAGTCGCCCGAGGTTACACTTTTAACCCATTCTTGATTGTCGAGATACCATCGTATGGTTTTCTCTATGCCTATGCTAAACGGTGTTTCGGGATACCAGCCAAGTTCTACGGCAATTTTTGTAGGGTCAATAGCGTAACGCATGTCGTGACCTGGACGGTCGGTGACAAATGTGATTAAGCCTTCGTTAATATCTTCAACCTTGCATGTTAATAATGTCTGGTATTGAGGCTCTTCTTTCATAATGCGAGCAATAATAGATATCACGGTCTTCACGATATCAATATTTTGTTCCTCATTAAAGCCTCCAATATTGTACACTTCGCCCACTTTGCCATTGTGCAATACCATGTCAATCGCTTTGGCATGATCTTCAACATATAGCCAGTCGCGCACATTCTCACCTTTGCCATATACAGGTAGATTTTTCCCCTCAAGAATGTTTTTGATGATTAGTGGTATCAGTTTTTCGGGGAAATGATATGGCCCATAGTTGTTGCTACAACGAGTTATGTTGATAGGCATTCCATAGGTTTCGTGATAAGCAAGAGTGATGAGGTCAGCTCCAGTTTTTGCTGCCGAATATGGCGAACGAGGAGCTAATGGAGTGTTTTCGGTAAAGAATTGTGCCCCAAAAGTTTTTAAGTTATCGCGACCTTCAATGACTTGTTTCACATCATCAGCAACCAAAAGGGGTTGCGCTGTGTCAAAATCCTTGGTAAGCGATCCATATACCTCATCGGTGCTTATTTGAAGAAATTTATGACCCTCTTTGTAAATGTTTTTTCCATTGGCATCTTTGCCTTCAAACCATGCGTTGCGTGCGCAATCGAGTAGGTTTTGAGTGCCGAGAATGTTTGTTTCAAGGAATAGTCGAGGGTTTGTAATGCTTCGATCCACATGTGACTCTGCGGCAAAGTTTACGATATAATGCGGATTGTGAGTGGCTATAATGTCGGTCACCAGTTCTCGATTGCCTATATCGCCTTTGATAAATGTTACATTGTCTTGTTCAATCTCATCTTTAATAGTCATGAGATTGCCAGCATAGGTCAAGTCGTCGAGGATGATAATTTCCACCTCGTTATTCCATTTTTTTAAAATGTATTTTACGAAGTTTGCACCTATAAACCCGGCAGCACCTGTAACGAGATATTTTTTCATTTTATTGTGTAGTCTTAAATTTGTTGCAATTTACGATATTTTCTTGAGATTGCCAACAATGTTTCGCGTTATTGGCTATAATAATAACGAAAAAATAGCCGAAATTGATACATGGATACCAACTTCGGCTGTTATAATTGATTAGAACAAACTATGCGTTGTAGAGGTAGCGTTTAATCGAGCGTTTGGGCGTTTTTTCAAACTCGTTGGCAATCAGTTGAATTTTTTCGATTTTCTCATATGGAGCCACAAGCTTGTTGAGGTCGATGCGCACCTGTTCCATCACCTCTCGTAGTTGATATGCTCCTATTCCGTTTGCGTCCATTGCTTCATAGTCGGGATAGACAAGCGCAACAAGACGGTTGTTTCGTTCTACAACGAGGCTTTCGGCCACATAGGGCATATTGTTGAGTTTTGATTCGATTTCTTCGGGGTAAATGTTTTGGCCGTTTGATGATAGAATCATAGTTTTGGAACGGCCTTTGATGAAGATTGTTCCATCGGCCGAGCGAGTGCCCATATCTCCAGTGTGAAGCCATCCATCTTTGTCAAGAACCAAGTCGGTAGCTTCTTGGTTTTTGTAATATCCTTGCATGCGATTTTCACCTCTTACGCATATTTCACCTGGTATGTTTTCGGGGTCGGAACTTAAAATTTTTGACTCCATAATGCCGGGGAGAGTACGTCCCGATGATGTGGGGATGAATTCGCGCCAAGGGGTGTGGCTAATGAGTGGACCACATTCGGTCATGCCATAGCCTACTGTGAATGGGAATTTGATTTTATGGAGGAAGTCTTCAACCTCTTTGTTGAGAGGTGCGCCTCCCACGATTACCTCTTCAAACTCGCCACCAAACGCTTCAATGAGTTTTTTGCGTATTTGGGTATAAATAGCGGTGTCGATAAATGGAATAGCAAGAGCCCAACGAATGTTCTTTTTGGTAATCATTGGGACTATTTGTTTGCGATAAATCTTTTCTAAGATAAGTGGCACACAAATAACGAGGTTGGGGCGAATTTCGCTCATCGCTTTTAGCAGGATTTTAGGAGAAGGGAGTTTCCCTAATAAAGTGATGTGAGTCCCCACAGCCAATGGCACAAGCATATCAAAAGCGCAACCATAGGCGTGAGCCAATGGGAGAAATGATACGCATCGCGAACCTCTAAAATGTAGGTTAGCATTGATTCCATAGGTGACATTGCCGCATAGATTGTTGTAAGAGAGCATTACGCCTTTAGAGAATCCTGTTGTGCCCGATGTGTAGTTGATGACAGCAAGTGCGTTTGAATCTACATTGGGGTATTTTATATCTTCGCGGCGGAATCCATTGGGATAGGTGGCGTTGAAGATGCTTGAAAGATTGCGCATAGCATTCAGAACTTGTCCTTCGCTCTCTTCACTCTCGGCAAGCAACTCACCATTTGCGAGCGAAAAGACGGCTTTTACTTTTGGAAGATTATCGTAGTCGATTGATTCCCATATGCCGTTGTCGGTAAATAGCAATACCGAGTCGGAATGGTTGACAATGTGTTGAGCATCTTGGTGGTTAAACTCGTTTAATACAGGGACTATAACAGCGCCATATGTGATTGTTGCAAAAAATATCTGAATCCACTCGGGCGTATTTTTCCCTAAAAGAGCGATTTTGTCGCCTTGTTTAATGCCACACTCGTTGAATAGAATGTGATATCGAGCTATAGCTTTGGCAAATTCGCCATACGAAATACTATTTTTCGTGATATAGTTGGATAGAGCGGGGAGTTCCCAATTATCTTTAAAACTTTGAGCATAAATCTCAAGTAATTTTTCAGGTATCATGATGTTTTACATTAGAATTCAAAGTATGTAAATGCAAAGGAAAGAAAATAAACCAATAAATGCAACTTTTTGTCCTTTTAGTTGAGCAAACTTTCCATATAGGGCAAAAAAATAGTCATTAACACCCAATGTGGTTAATGACTATTGAGTAATAGTTGGCTGTTTCTATTTTCGGCTATTATAATGGTTAATGATGTCGTCGATTGAAATTTGCAATCGATCCATTTCTTTAAATACTTCATTGAGTGTTGTTTCATAGAATTCTTCGCGACGCGCAGCATTGACATGGCTTTGCGCATTGGGTGACAAGAAGAATCCCAGTCCACGCTTGGCATAGATGATTTCCTCGGCTTGGAGATATTCATATGCTTTGAGTACGGTGTGAGTGTTGACCGATAGTTCAAGAGCAAGCTCTCGCACCGAGGGGACCTTGGATTCTTCAATCCACTCTTGCGCAAGAATTTTATTGAAACAGTAATCAATAATTTGCTGGTATATGGGCTTGTTATTTTTGAAATCCATAAACGATGAGGTTTTAAAATTGATGATGCTTTATGGAATCAATAGTTAGATATGTATTTATTGAAAATAGGAAGAGGTTAACTGATATTAAGAAGTATAAATCTAAGCCATTATAAATGAGATTTAGAAAGAATGAAATTGGTACAAATACACTTATATAGCAAACAAATATTGCAATATATTTCAAAGTTTTATATCTCTTTGTTCGGAATTCAAGCATAAAGGGTATTGATATAAACAAAAGGATAACTGTAAAAATATGAATATATTGAACAAAATTTACAGGTGTATCATATGACGGATTATTATAATAAATTTGAGTAAAAATATTACTTGCATCAGTAAAAATATCCGCTGATACAATTCCGAATATGGAGGGGATTAAAATTGTTGCAGGGATGATTAAATATGTATATATGAAATAGAATGAAATTTTTTCATTATTCGAAACTGGCAATGTTGTTGCAATTCTGCGAAAATTACGAATATTGAAAATTGAAGGCGCCCACAATATCATTGTTAAGATAATGTAACGCCAAAAGCTTGAGAGGTCAACATTTGGAACGACTAATTGTTGAATGACATAGATGATTGGATACAAAAATGAAATGCTTGCATAGGCTATCATTTGATACTTTGTAATAGGTAAGTAAAAATCAAATAGCATCTTTACTCGTTTCCATGAAAAACGATTGATTGCATTAGCTTCGGTTGTATTAATAGCATTTGTCATGAGTCAAATAGGTTAGTTGGTTTTAATTATCCATAAACGATGAGGTTTTTAAAATTGACGATGCTTTATGGAATCAATAACTAAATATACAACAATAGAGCATGCAATAATGGTTGTTGTTATCAAAATGTAATATGATGGAATGTGCATTGATGGGTCAAATTTAAAGCCTCCTATAAATAGCCCCAAGAAATAGCATATTGAAAATATTGTAATAATAAGCACTACATCTAAAGTCAGCGCTTTTGCAATTTTGTGTTTTTTGAATTTAAATGACGCCAAAAGAGAGGTGGAGAGTATAAGGAATATAAATAGATGACCACATATAGTTTCTAAAGTAATAGGTGCGTAATTGATGTTTGCAACTTGAATGGCAAGATTACGAGTGCTGGGAAACATATACATCACGGCAATGCCTAATGCAATAGAGGTTACAAGAGTTGCTTGTAGGATAAAAAAGGTGTAAATGAAATAGAATGTAATCTTTTCATTTCCCGAAACGGGTAATGTGGTTCCTATTTTGTGGTAGTTGTGATAACTGAATATAAAAGGCGCTCCAATAATCATTCCATAAAATGCTGCAAACCATAAATTATATGAAAGGTTTGTTGTGATCAAAGCATAAATAATGGTTACTATTGGGCATAAAAACGAAATAATTGAATATGCTAAAATTTGATATTTCGTAATTGGGGAATAAAAATCAGCAAGCATCTTTACTCGTTTCCATGAAAAACTATTGATGGTATTAGCTTTAGTTGTATTAATCGCGTTTGTCATAAGTCAAATAGATCCGTTGATTATTTTAAAGCATCAATTATGTTTTGAGCAGTATCGCTCATTAATGCACTATAAAGGAGTGCGAAGTTTGTTTCGGTTTCAATTCCATCAACATTCTTTTCAATCCAGTGATATCCGTTAATGTCGCGTTCAGTATAAAGAGCATCGGGGCTGGGGGCATTGCCTACCATAAATGAAATTTTAGAGATAATCTCTTCATTACTCATTGACAATAAAAGTTCACCTCGATTAAGCATCATTACACTCTCAAATAAATTTTTTAAATCCCACACGGTGTGAGTTGAAATGATGACAGTTTGATCGTCGCGAATGCTACTTACCATTATTTTGAGAAGCTCTTTCTTTGCATTTATGTCAAGACCATTAGTTGGCTCATCAAGTAGAATGATGTCGGTGCCAAGAGCCATTACATAAGCGAGATTGGCTTTCTTGCGAATTCCCAATGAAAGAGAAGAGAGTTCTTCGTCGCCTGTGAGGTGGAATGTTTCGAGATTTTGGCGGAATAATTCTTCGCTAAAAGTGGGGTAGAAAGGTGAATGGATTTTTGCAAAATCGTTGATGCTTTTTGCTGGGAAGGTAATATCTTCAGGCATAAAGAAAACTTTGCTCATGTCGCTTGGTTGGCGACGTGAAATGTCATTGCCATCGATTTTGCAAAAACCTTTTTGGGCAAATAATAATCCTGCGATTACGTGCAATAGAGTGGTTTTTCCAGCACCATTTTCGCCAAGGAGTAAATGTATGCCAGTCCCTATTTGAGCGTTTTTGATATTAAGGTCAAAAACATTTTTATTGGCATTCTTGCAACCCTTCTTTTGATAACAAAAAGAGAGATTTTCAATATTAATCATAATAGTAAGAATAGAAAGTAAAGTTTAGTTGGTTAATCTCGTTATAGTTTAGTTGATGTTATTATTTTACGGGAGTAATGGTGTAACCTGCTTGACGGAGGAGGTTAAGCACTCCATTTTCGCCAGGAAGGTGTCCTGCACCAACGCACACAAATACTGATTTTTGAGGGAGGATGGTTTTGAGTTGGTTCACCCAGTTAATGTTGCGATTAGTGAGCATTTTAGCTTCATCTTCAGGCTCTAAACCTAAATCGGGGTCAATCATTAATTGGCGAAGTTTCTCAATGTCTTGTGTTATATATGCATTATAGAGGTCGAAGCTGAAACTTTTCATCATGTCTTCTTTACGAATGGATTCAAGTAAATCTTCGGCTTGCTTTGAGATAGGATCACCAAAAAGGACATTTATTTGGAATTCTACAGTTTCAAATCCGTTCACCTCTTTGCCTGCTTGAGCGCCTATTGCTTTCACATGCGTGTCGAGTTGTTGCATAGGATTGAAATTAGGAATAATTTGCATGTTTATCAAAATTGCAAGTTG
This sequence comes from Muribaculaceae bacterium, assembly GCA_045637505.1. GTDB lineage: Bacteria > Bacteroidota > Bacteroidia > Bacteroidales > Muribaculaceae > RGIG4079. The sequence continues at coordinate 18,317 of JAZTZO010000003.1, forward strand.
TTGGCTCACTAATGCAGGAATCATAGGTTCGAGCATGTTTAATGCTGCTTGACCACCTGAATATTTTTTCAAAACATTGTCAATAGAGTCGAATTGCTCTTTGGTGAATACTTTTGAAAGAGTGCTGTCGGTGGGAGCCATTGCAGCCATCATCATCTTTTGTTGTGTTTGAGGAGAGTTCATCTCGCTTTGATCAATCTCGCCATAAACAGCATCAACGCTATTTATTGCCGAATTGAAACTTTCAAGTGAGTCAAGAATTGAGATAGGAGCGAGGTGGTGAGTTCCCATTACATATGAATCTCCTTTACATCCGTTTCCACTCACTTTGTAAAGAATTTGTGAATTGCTACTAATTGCAGCAAAAAGCACAACCATTGATAAAATTAATTTTTTCATTGTTGGTTAAATTTAAAAATATTAATATGTAAATTATAAATTGTAAAGAGCAATTTCTTTATCTTGTTTTAGTGTTGTAGTCATCTACAACACTGCAAAGGTGCATGAAATTTTAATAACTTCCAAATTTTTCAGCAAAAAAAGCACAAAAAGATAATTTTTTTGTGCGAGATGAGAAATGTGAGTTTTAAGGTGGAAATATGTAGGTGGGGGGTAGGTTGGTGATAATTAGTGGGTTAAGGGTTGAAAATGTCGGGATTGAAAAATGAAATCACATCGCGAGCGTTGTCGAGAGCAATGCGTGCGGGGCTTTGAGGATTAATGGCCACGGTATGCTCATAGTCGGTAATGGCTTGCGAACGGTTGCCAAGACGCCAATGAAGTTTGCCTCGTTGAAAATATAATAGGTCGTTGTTGGCATCGGCTTCAATCGCATTATTTAGCGATATTATGGCCTCTTCAAGCCTATTTTGGTTAATTAACTCTTCAATTTTTTGAAAAACGCTCATATTTTAGTACTTTTGACTTCAAATATAAAACAAATTATTGATATGCGAAGTCTTTTCAGTATTTCTTTATCGTTATTAATTGCAATAACCTCGTTTGCAGCCGATCCTACGGCTACAAAATTCTCGGCATCGGATTGTCAGGGAAGTTTAAAACCATATACAGCACCTACAAAGGAATATGCCTATCCCGACACGCTTGCACCTGTGTTTATCAACCATGTAGGGCGACATGGAAGCCGTTTCCCAGCATCGGCAACTCATTGCAAACAGTTGCTTGAGGCATTGGAGTCGGCCAAAACACAAGGAACAATAACAGCTCGAGGCAAAGAACTATTGGCGTTGGTTCAATCGGTTATGGAGGTGGTCAATGGTCAGTGGGGCGCGCTTGATGACCTTGGAGTGTCCGAGCAACGAGGCATTGCAGCACGCATGTATAGCCGTTATCCCTCTCTATTTAAAGAAAAACGAGTAGAGGCAATTTCTTCATACTCTCCACGCTGCGTGATGAGTATGTTCTCGTTTACACACCAACTCACTCGCATGAACAATACTATTGAATTGTCAACTGCATCGGGTCGTGGTAAGTCATTATTGATGCGTCCATTTGATGTGGAGATGTCATATAAAGATTTTATTGAATTGGGTACATGGAAAGAGCCATATCAACAACATGTGGACCGTGTGGTGCCCACATCGGCACTTGAGCGTGTGCTTGGTAAAGATTATAACTATGGCGAAACCAATCCCAAGGACTTGGCAATCGTGGAATATTATGTTATAGCAGGCATGAGTGCTATGGAGATGGAGTGTGATGCTTCGCGTTATTTCACCAATGAGGAGTATAATGCATTGTGGTCGTGCTTCAACTTGCGTCAATATTTGCAACGCACATCTTCTACATTGTCGTCGGTTCCTGCCGATATAGCATCTCCATTGCTTTGTGATATAATAGAATCGACCGACTCGGTTGTGGCGCGTAAAGGAAACTCTATCGTAGGAGCAAAATTGCGTTTTGGCCATGCCGAAACTCTTATGCCTCTTCTTTCTTTGATGCGATTGAAAGGGTGCTATTATAAAACCAACTATTTTGACACAGTTGCCAAGAATTGGCAAGACTTTAATGTTGTGCCTATGTCGGCCAATATTCAATTTATATTGTTTAAAACAAAAGGTGGAAACTTCTACCTACGCATCGATCGCAACGAAGAACCTATAGCATTTATCCCCAATAGCACCGAAATATATGTGCCATGGGAAAAAGCTCGTCAATACTTAAGCAACTGCGTACCGTTGTATTATCAAACTTGGTAACAAGTATAGCCAAATAACAGCAGAGGCTGCGCCGAAATGATTTTATTCATTGGCACAGCCTCGTTTGTTTTTATTGAGAAGTGTTTGGGCTAATCCCTGTTATCTATTTTTTTCTTACAGCAATCCAGTTTGTTTGGTGATTGTTTTGACGAATTGTATCAATCTTATGGTCGGTATTGATGTCGTAGGTGTAATGTGAATCGCGATACCAACCATCGCTCCATCCTCCCATGTCTAAATATAGAGCATGTTTTATTTTAATTGATTTATCCAATCCACGGACAGGATTATTTAATGCCATTTTCATTGCATCGTGATATTGCAAATTGCGCACTTCAACAATTGCTAAATCACCTGAAGTGAGCTCACATAAGAAGCGATAAGGTTGTATGCCACCTTTGCCATCTGAATAAGCCGCTTTTGGTTGAATCTTTCCATTATAGATGGCGAGATTTTGTTGGAAATAATATCCATTGGTGCGTTGAGCATCTATAAAATGAATGTTGTTTTTCCCCTTGAAGAAATAGTGCTTGCTGCCATTGATGTAGGCAAATCCTCCGGTCATTGAAATTGGGCATTTATAGCCTTTTTTATATACACCTTTTGTTACATAATCGTTTGCTACAAGGATGGGGTCAAATTTATCGTATTTTTGATAATCCTTGTTTGTAAATGCTGCCGCTACACAAAGAATGATATTTGATTCGGTAGGCATTGCTGAATCAATAAATTCTACTCGGCATTCCTTAGGGAAAATAAAGGTGCGAATAGTATCGGAAGTTGTTGTATCTAATGTTAGATACTTTTCGATAACTGGTTCTGGTTTATCTGTTGTTTGAGAACTGTCGGTTTCTGTTTTATTTCCACCACATGCAGTTAATGCAACAACAAACAACATTAGCATTGGAATAAAAAATGATTTAATCTTCATAATCTATAATCTATAAGTTTTAAAAAGTTAGTTGATGATATTTTTAGTTTGTTTTTGGGGTGGAGGGTGTGTCGGTGTTTTTGACACGCCCTCTCTCTCGGTCTTATTTGTTAAAATACAAATATTGGACAAAATCGAATGGTAAAATCACATTTTTAAGATTATAGGCATCTCGGAATAGAGGTGCCATATCTTCTACCTTAAATTTTGCCTTCCCACATCCGATGCGTGTGACATAAAATGTCAACTCGGGATGCTTTTTTGCGAACTCGATAAATCGGTCCACAAATGGTTTGATTTCTTCGGCTGGGCCATGCATTGTGGGGATTCCGTATGACTGGCCTTGGAGTCCCTCGCCTTGTCCCATAATTGCGCCAAATTTGCGCTTTGCTGTTAGGGCAGCACCTCCGGTGTGAATGCCGTTTAGGTCGCTACCAAAAACGAAAATTTCGTTTCCTCCGAGTTTTGTAATTTTCTCGGGTGTGTACTGTCTTCCCATATGACTTACTGTTTTTGCGTAATTTCTTCTAAAAATGTGAAAAGTTTTGTTGATTAATGAATTAGGAATTCGAAACCATCGGTTGTAGTCTGATGCGTAAAATCCACTGCAACAACCCCAGCGATAAATTCGAAGTGGTGCGTAAACTCTGATTATTTCATCTATCACTTCCTTATATATTCCTGTTTTGCGATACGCCCATAACGCATATGCCATTACTAAATAAGAATACATTGTTTTAATTGGTTCGATGAAATTTTCTTTAAAATTAAGATACTCTTTAATTCGAAGTTTAATTGAATTTTTTATCATAATTTTGTCTGTTTTTGTTTTTTCTTTTCAATGTGCGATGGTGTTGTTGGTGAGGAACCGAAGAGTATCGGAATTCGGTCCTGCTTAGTGTCCTTTGAAAGGACTTAATTGATCAATTCATGATATAATACCGAATTTGAGCAAAAGGTAAATGGTGTAATCTTTAATTTTTGCCTATTCGGTGGATTGTGTGTCAGAGAGGGGAGCTTTTGGCTCATAGAAAGCCGAATTAAATTCGACCTTCTACATATGCTTTAATTAATGATGCGTGACTCAATGGTTTTGATGCATCTTCAACATCTTCATTGGTGTCATAATCTAAAAGAATCACAGTCCTTTCTTGAGAGGCTTTACTAATTACACTCACTATTGTTGCGCATTTATTCTCCAACATCCATTTATATGTGGGAATATAAATCTGTTTGCGAGCTTCAATGTAGTCGAGAAGCTCTTTGCTGTTTAACCCTTTTTGGTGGCCAAGACACTTCCCATTTGATCTTGTAGATCTTTTTAGACTTTTCATTGTGTCATTGCGAAAACAATCACAATCAACACCTTTTTTTGCGAAAACTTTCAACCCTTGCCAAACTCCTTCAACACTCTTTGCGGTGGCGTAATTTGTAAAAGGAATGGGAATTCCGCCGTGAGGATAAAATGGAGATAATTTTTGCATCGCCCCCTTCGATGTTACATCAAAAATTAAAGCACCAGGAAACTCTTTTAAAAGATTCTCTCTTTTACAGCTTTTGTGTTTTACTACAATCATAAATCAAAATTTTAAATGTTCGCTTTGTGTTTTTGTAACGCAAAGATAATGCCAAATTTTTAAACCTGCAAATTTATGCGTAAAATTGACGCAAATATGTGTTTTTTATTGAAATTAGAGGGAAAGGAGTTAAAAAACAAGACAATCTTCATCTGTTTTAGGGGAGTTGGCTCGAAGTGTCGGAGGGATTATTACTTATTTTTGACACGGCTTTTTTATAAATTTTCTTGAGCTTTTTAGTGGCAAAAATATTAATGCCCAAGACTCCTAAAAATCCAACTATAAAGATTATGACATTCACAATATAGTAGTTAGTCCAGTCACCTCGGCAATTAGGTAATTCAAGGTTTACTGGAATCATTTTGCCAAGGTTCATCAACTCGTTTTGGCAAAGGTTGAAAGCATAATCAGTATTGAGAGTGTAGTGTTGGTACATCTCTACATAGCCATATGTAAATAATGCTACATACATCAAGGTACACAATGTTATGATAACGCTCTTTGCCGAGACTTTATTAATAACATTCTTGATGGCGTAGTATAGAATGGGGAGCGTAGATAATACTAATATCGCTCCTTGGAAATACAAATTGAAATAAACCGAAATTTCATAATAGGTTAGTCCTGTCACCTTCGCCAAAGTGGCAAGGAATACCATACATGCTCCAAAAATACATCCAAATATTGCATATAGTATGTTGAGTAATATTTCCATTGTTTAGGTCTATAATTTTATGATGATGAAACAATCTTGTCGTTATTTACACAAAAAGTTGAGAAACTCGTTTTGTGCGACAAATATATATAATTTAGAGTAGATGATAAAGTAGGGGCTTTGCCCCAACTCTTTAAGTTAATGTATCTTCATTATTGGCGCGATGCTTTCTTGATGTACATGTATTTGGGATATTTTCCAAGAACGAACAGTGTTACCGGGCAAAGCCATATGTTTCGGTTAAAGCCCGGGAGATTTTCAACCGTGTAGGTTGCGCCCCCAGTTAGCGAATGTTCCATTCGGGTGAGTTTTGCATACCCTTCGTGCTCCTCCTCTTTTGAGGTGGGGATTACATTGATGTATGAAAATTGTCCATCTTCTGATAAAAATTCGCATAATGCGTCGGCTCCTGCAACCATCAACAGATTATCGTGGTCAAATGGCCAATTGGGGAAGTCAACATACCATTTGCGATCTACTTCTTTGTTGAACTGTATTGTGTATTCTCTTTTTTTGCCAAATACACTGTTTGCCATTACTTTTGCGCCCATCACGATGTCATTAACTGAATAATTCATAATTTGTAAAGTTTAAATGATTAATAAAAAAAGTTTTTGTCACGATGTAAATATTACACAAAGAGCGTGCCAATAAAAAACAGCGGTAAAAGCTGAATAAAAATGACAAAAAAATAATTGGCACGGCTGAAATAACTGACAAAAATGCCTGCCTATATGTCAAAATGACGCAAAGTTGTGCTAAAACTGTCATTTCCCTTCGATATATAATACCGAGCGAGAGCAAAAGGTAAATGTGATGTTTTCCTTTGTTATTTAAAACTTTTATTGAACTCTAATAGCCTACGATAGGTGACATGCTTTCTACCTAATAAGATTGAAATAGTTTTTATTTCCCTTGCTCTGCGAGTTGAATCGCTTTTGCTTTTAGGAGGTTGGCTTTTCTATGATATTCTTGATATCTTTGTCGGCACATTTTTATGTATTGTTCTCTTTATTTTATTGCTTGTTGTGTATGAGTATCGTCATTGAGCATACATTGAAGTTGAGCAATCTCTACTTCGTGGTATTTCTCTTCATCTTCATATTGTTTGGCCATCTCTTTATATAGCGTGGCCTGCTCGTAGTATTCTTTAGAACTTTCGGCTGACGCTGTTGTGCAAAGTCCTAAAATAAACAATATTGAAATGAAGAATTGTTTCATGATGGAATTTAATTGATGTTTTTTATTGCAAATTTGCCATTGGTGATGGTGAGGTATTGATTAGGGAGATTATCACATAGCCAAATGGTGCATCGATGTTCTAAATCATAATCTTGATATTTAACCTCGGCGGTTGAAATGGGGTGGGTGGGAGTGTGTCCCACGATTTGGGTGTATTGGGGAATAGCACACTCGGCCAATATAGCAGGGCGTATCCAAGTGGGAGGTTGTGTAGGCGATGAACCATTGTAATCTCCGGGGTAGCTCGGCAAAAAACCAAAATGCTCGCAAGGTTCTATGTTATTGATCTCCTCAACTGACTCAACATTGGCTATATCCATCCATTCTTCCGATACTCCGGCATGCGAGAATAGTAGATCGCCATCGACATATATCCATTGTGTTAATGATAGGAAACGGTCGTGTAATAGACTCATATGTTCCATTACCTTTGGGAAAAGTCCACTACAACGCGCCCAACTATAGCCTAAATGTTGCATGTCGTGGTTGCCACGGAGCAAAATAGTTGAGTCCATGTTGAGTTCCTTGTAGTCCAAAATGCGTTCTAAATTGGTAATTTGAGAGTGCTCATCAATGTCATCATGGGTTGAAACATAATCACCAAGGAATATTACTTTGTCGGGCGATTCGTGTTGTATTATATCAATCCAACAATCGCGTCCATGAATGTCTCCAAATACAAGCGTTTTCATATTATTCTTAAATAAAAGTTTATATAATTATTGTGTTGTTATGGTTGTTTTATGACTTTGGAATAAGTAGCGAAAGCAAACTATTAAAGTTTGCTCCAAGTTTTTTTGCCGCGGAGGTAGTAGTCGATGAGAATGTTGCGTTGGCAGTCTTCTCGTGTGCGCAGTAGGTCAACATCGGGGTGGGTGGTGTAAGCCTTGCGCATTTTTTTGAAGTCGCGATGAGCTTTTAGTATGGCATTGGCATTTTTGAAATCAAATGTTGCCATAAATTTAGCCCAAGCGATAGTGTCGAGCAATCGGCGCACAAAGAGTTTCTTACCTCGGGTAGAGTCGGGGAGGTTTTTATGTAGCATCAACAAGTTGTTACGGAAATTGAGATATGTTTTGCGAGGATTTGAAGCGGGCAAACTGCCTCCTCCGAGATGATATACCATTGATTGAGGCACGGCAACGATGTCGTAACCTTCAAGTAGTATGCGCCAGCAAAGGTCGATTTCTTCCATGTGGGCAAAGAAGTCTTTGTCGAGACCGCCTACTTTGGTGTAAAGTTGAGAGCGTACCATGAGTGCTGCTCCAGTAGCCCAAAAGATGGGCATTACACTATCATATTGGCCTTTGTCTTCCTCTACCGAGTCAAAGATGCGACCACGGCAATAGGGGTAGCCATTACGGTCGATAAAACCACCCACGGCACCAGCATACTCAAAGTGAGTTTTGTTGGCATAGGCTCTAATCTTTGGTTGGCATGCGCCTACATTGCTGTTGGCTTCCATATATTCAAGGAGAGGCTCAACCCACCCAGGAGTGGTTGCAACATCACTGTTGAGCAAGATTGTGTAGGTGTAGTTGGTTTCTTTTATAGCGCGATTATAACCTTCGGCAAAACCATAGTTTTCGCTAAATTCAATGAGTTTGACTTGAGGGAACTCGTCGCGTAGGAGTTCAACCGATGAGTCGGTACTGCCGTTGTCAACAACAATGACATCGGCTATTGCAGAGTTGGTTGTAGCAATAACGCTTGGAAGAAATTCGCGTAACAATTTTTCTCCGTTCCAGTTGAGAATGATGACGGCAACTTTATTCATTGGTTAATTCTCCTTTCACTTCTTCTCCGTTATTGATTATTTCGTTGAGTTTTATATTTACAACTGTGTTGTCGAGCGCATTGTTGGCTGCGACTTCCACTTTGATATAGTTGTCGGTAAACCCACTCATAGGCTTGCCCGGTTTAGAATGCTCAAGCAATACAGGGCGAGTTGAGCCTATGAAACGTTGTGAGAAATCGTTGAGTTTTCGCTCCGATAGTTCAAGCATGATGCGAGTGCGACGATGCTTTTCGCGAGGGTCAACAGCATATTCAATCTTTAGCGCACGAGTGCCAGGGCGCTCTGAATAGGTGAAAACATGTAGTCGTGATATGTCGAGCGATTCGATGAATTGTCGTGATTCTTCAAACAATTCGGGTGTTTCGCCACGCGCGCCCACGATGAGGTCAACGCCTATAAATGCGTCGGGGATAATAGCGCGAATCTTCTCGATTTTAGAGCGAAATAGGGCTGTGTCGTAGTGTCGATGCATCAATTTTAGCACTTCATCGCTCCCACTTTGCAATGGAATGTGGAAGTGAGGCATGAAGCGTTTGGATTGTGCTACCCATTCGATTATTTCGTCGGTGAGAAGATTGGGCTCAATAGATGAGATGCGATAGCGTTCAATGCCATCAACCTCGTCGAGAGCCTTGATGAGATCAAAGAATGTGTCGTCGCGTCCTTTGCCGAAATCGCCGATATTTACCCCAGTAATAACAATTTCTTTTCCACCTTCGGCAGCCACTTGTCGGGCTTGAGCCACCAGTTCTTCGATAGTGCCTGAGCGGCTACGGCCTCGAGCCATGGGGATGGTGCAATATGTGCAATAGTAGTCGCAACCATCTTGCACCTTGAGGAAATAGCGAGTGCGATCGCCTCGAGAGCATGATGGGCAGAAGTTTCGCATTTCGCGAATAGGGGTGACTACTGTGCGAGGTTCGTGTGTTGTTGTGAACTCCTCAAGAAATTGTGTGAGGAGAAGTTTTTGATCACTCCCAGCAACGATTTTTACACCTGGTATTGCTGCAATCTCTTCGCTTTTGAGTTGAGCATAACAACCTGTTACAATAACTGTTGCTTGGGGATATTTCTTTATATATGAACGAATGGCTTGACGGCATTTTTTGTCGGCAAGTTCGGTAACGCTACAAGTGTTTACCACTACTACATCGGGAGCTTCGCCGGTTTGTGCGCGTCGAATTCCTTTGTCGGCAAACATTTGTGCAATGGTTGAAGTCTCGGCAAAATTGAGTTTGCAACCAAGCGTGTGAAACTTTGCTGTGCGAGTGCCAAATGTCGTGTTGTCAATCATTATCTTTCGTTTATGTTGTGAAATTTTAGAAAATGCTCACAAGCTCAATCTCAAATATTAGAGTTGAGTTGCGAGGAATGTCATCGACTGTTTTTGAGCCATATCCTTGTGAGGCAGGAATGATTACTTCCCATTTGTCGCCCACTTTCATGTGAGTCAGTGCGATTTGCCACCCTTTTATTACCTCGTTTAAGCGGAAGGGCTCGGGGCAAGGTTGGGCGGTGTTGTCGTCAAATGTGCGACCATTCACCAATCGACCTTTATAATATACCGAAACCACACTTGTAGAGGTGGGTGTAGCTCCATTACCAGCCTTAATAACTCGATATAACAACCCACCAGGGAGTGATAGAGTGCCCTCTTTGGTTGCTTCTTGAGCAATAAAGTCGAGGTTTAGTTGCTTGTATTCTTCTTTGCGACTCATTCCGATAGGTTGCTTATGGCACCAAGTTCTTTAATGGCGCCGGTGATGGGGTCAAACAATAGGTATGACGGCGCTTTCTTATCGGTAAACATCTTTGGATCAAGACCAAAGACTACGCCATGTTGAGCCGATGCAAATACATCTTCGCCATATGTTTTGCCGCGATAATCTATTTTGATAGCAATTTTCCCTGGGATGTTATATGCTACACCACCTTTGGGGAACGATTTTGGTTCACCTTTTTCGGTGACTGGTAATTCGCCTTTTTCAACCACTTCAACCGATATGTAGATGGGCTCGCCTGCCAAGTTGCTTGCATCAATAACCCCTTCGGTGGCTGATATGCGAGCGAGAATGGCATTCTCAACAGCATCGGTGGGAGTGTAGGTGATAGTTTCAACCGATGTCGAAACTTGTGTTGTGCCCATAAACATTGCTATGAGCGCCGATTCTTGTGCTTGGAGGTTGTTGAGCACTAATTCCCATGCTTTTCCGTCGGGTGGCATTTGGTCGGCATCGCCATTGAGTATGTCGGTGCGAGTTTGGCGTATTGCATATAGTTGAGCAGCAGCCAATTCGGCGCGTTTGGCCGATGACTGACTTTGTGCTATTTCACCGCTGATAACTTGTTGCGCAGCATCGGTTTCAAGAGGAGTGGGAGCAGCAGCAACTGCTTTGGGGAGTGTGACCTCTTTTATTTCGGGCAATTTGTCGGTATTAATGGCCAACGGCATATTCTCTTCGTTGATAACCAAAAAAGGAGTGGTGCCAGCCTTGAATTGCATGAGATATTGTTGTTCTTTGTTGGTAACACCGCGAGGGGTTATTGTTATTGATTTAAGAACAATTGAATGGCTCTCGTTGGCAATAGCATCATCGGTGTTGAGGAATTTCTTTGCATAACGATAAAATTCACCGGGCTTTTTTGTTGTGGTCTCGGTCTCGATAGTAATATCGACAACTGTGGTGGGTAATGAGTATATGATGCCATATTCACTTGCTTTGGTTGCAGTGAGTTTTTGCGTGGTTTGAGCTGTAATATTAATGCTCATACACAATGCTATGGCGCCTATTAACCATGATTTTTTCATTGTTATGATATAGTTTAGTTGTTAAGTAGTCATTATTTGTTTGATAGCGCGACCTATATTGTTGGCAATATCGCCTGCCTTTACTCCAAATATTCCATGCTCTTCGCTTGCTAATTCTCCAGCCACTCCATGGATATATATAGCAATAAGTGATGCTATCTCGGGAGCATAGCCTTGAGCCATGAAACCAGCCATAAGCCCTGTGAGAGTGTCGCCACTTCCTGCAGTAGCCAATGAGGCATTGCCCGAGGTGTTGAAATAGATGTGCCCATCGTGGCGAATCACGGCTGTGTATCGACCTTTGAGCACGATGAGGATGTTGTAGCGTTTAGCGCGGTCAATGGCTTTTTTGAGTCGCTCTTCATCGCTTTTGTGGTTGCCAAACAATCGGTCAAACTCTCCAGCATGTGGAGTGATGATTGAATTGGCAGGAATATAGTTCAATAGTGATGGACGCAATGCAATACAATTGAGCGCATCGGCATCAAGAATCACTGGTTGGGTGGTGTTCTTGAGGAATTTTTCAAGAGCTTGTATTGTTAACTCATGAGTTCCTATGCCAGGACCTATTGCAATGGCATTATAGCTATGCGCAAAGTTGATGTCGGTGGGAATGATGTCGTGTCTGTCGGCAACAAACATCGCTTCGGGAACTGATGACTGGATGATGTTGTATCCACAACGAGGAGAATAAACCGACACTTTTCCGGCACCAGAGCGGCATGCTGCATTGGCACACAACACGGCTGCCCCCATCATGCCATAACTGCCGGCAATGAGTAGAGCCGAACCACAATCGGCCTTGCTGGCAAATATATCTCGTTTCTTTATGGTTTGTCTTATCTCTGACTTTTCGACCAAGAAGTAGTTTGAGGGGCTTTTGCGTATCGCATCGGCATTTAACTCAATATCAAGCACCTTCCATTCGCCAACCAACTCGGCATTGTCGCGTAAAAGGAATGCCAATCGAGGGAATTGAATGGCAAGAGTGAGGTCGGCATGGATGATGTTGCGATTTATGGGATTAGAGTTCCAGTCGCCCATGAGCCCCGAAGGCACATCAATAGATAGGACGGTTGCGCCCGATTCGTTGATGTATCGCACAAGAGAGGTGAATCCTCCCGAGATGGGTTTGTTGAGTCCAGTGCCAAACAAGCCGTCGATAACCAAGTAGGAAGGTGATATGGCGGGCAAAGTGAAGTTGGTGGTGATTTCAAAAAGGTTGGCATTGCCCATTTCAATCAATCGGTCGCGACAAACTTTACACTCGGGGCTTAAACTATCGCCGCCTATGTTGAAGAGGTATATCTCGGGATTGTAGCCTTGTTCGATTAGTAGGCGAGCAACGGCCAATGCATCGGCACCGTTATTGCCCGAACCGGCAAATATCGATACCTTTTTGTTGGCTCTCCATCGCGATATAATTTCACAAGCAATGGCTTCGGCTGCACGCTCAACCAATTCCAACGATGTAACTCCATCAATTTCAATTGTGGCGCGGTCAATGGCCTTTATTGTTGTGTTGTCAAATATTTTCATTATTTGGGATAAGTATTGTTTTGTTTGTCGGCTTTTTGAATATGCTTTAGCCTACAAAAATACAAATTATATTCGGCTTTATTGCTCAAAAAGTGGGTTAATTCATTAAAAAGTGATATAAATTTTCATTTATTTTGGAAGAATGTTAATATTTTTATAAATTTGCACTAATTTAGACGCAAAAGTTGATGAAACAAGTTGCATATAACGGGTTGAATTTTGTACCCTATATCGATAGAGAACAAATTGCATCGCGAGTGCAAGCAATGGCTCAAGAAATAATGAGAGATTGTGGCGACGCAAGGCCGTTGTTTATATGTGTACTTAATGGTGCATTTGCGTTTGCAAGTGACTTGTTCCGCGCCTTTGAAGCCGATGCCGAAATCGCATTCGTTCGTTTGAAAAGCTATGACGGCACAAGTACCACTGGCACAGTAAAAGAAATTCATGGGTTGAACGAAGATATTGCCGGTCGCACTGTGATTGTGGTTGAGGATATTGTTGACACTGGTTTCACTATGAAAAAATTGGTGGCCGACTTGGAGGCAAAAAATCCGGCACAGGTAAAAGTAGCGTCTTTATTGCATAAACCCGATTCACTTCAATGTGAAGTCAATGTCGATTATGTGGGATTCACAATCCCCTCAAAATTTATTATTGGCTATGGTCTTGACCTTGATGAGCAAGCTCGAAACCTCCCCGATATTTATGTTTTGAAAGAGGAATAGCGGCTGTGAAGAGTGGGTGATGAGATAATTAGTAAAATTTAGACACATAGTATAACATATTTTGAAAGAACAATGGTTAATTTAGTAATTTTTGGAGCTCCAGGAAGTGGAAAAGGTACACAAAGTGAGCGACTTATTGAAGAATACGGATTATACCACATCTCTACAGGGGAAGTGTTGCGTGACCATATTGCTCGTGGCACCGAATTGGGCATAATTGCCGATAGTTTTATTTCAAAGGGACATTTGATTCCTGATGATTTGATGGTTTCGATTCTTGCCGATTTGCTCGACTCAAATCCCGAAACCAAGAAGGGTGTGATATTTGACGGTTTCCCTCGCACCATAAACCAAGCCAAAGAATTGAAAAAAATGCTTGCTGCTCGCGATTCAAAAGTGCATGCAGTGGTTGGGCTTGAAGTAGAAGATGAAGAGTTGATTGATCGTCTCATTAAGCGTGGCAAAGATTCGGGCCGTGCCGATGACAACCTCGAAACAATCAAGCAACGCTTGAATGTATATCACTCACAAACATCTCCACTTCGCGACTACTACATCGACGAAGACAAATACCTTTCAATCAAAGGTAGCGGTAGCGTAGATGAAATTTTCAACAACATTCGCCTCGCCGTAAACTACAAATTAGGCAAATAATAAAACACAATTCAATATATTGTAAGCGCCGTGACAAGAGATTGTCACGGCGCTTTGTTATTTGTCGGAGTTATTGATGCATAATTAAAAAAGTAGGAACACGGCACGCTGTATCTAATTTTAAGAGACAAAAGCACATAAGAACAGGTTTCTTTTGTTGCACAATTTTACTGCGTCAGCCTATTTTGTTCTTATGTTCTTGTGTCTTTATTTTTGACAAAAGCACATAAGTACAGATTTTTTCTTTTGTCTATATTGCCACGCGTTAGCTTTATGTTTTTCTGGCATTCTGTCCCAAAAAATTACCCATGCGTCAGCCATTTATGTTTCATTCTGGCATTCTGTCTAAAAAACAACCAAGAGTTAGCCTTTTACGCTCATCCTGTTAAAAAAAAACAGCCACTGAGTGGGGACTCAATGGCTGTTGCGTTATAGGGTGTTGAAATATCTTATTTCAAGAGGCCGCGGTTGCGGAGGAGTGCATCGGGGTTAGGCTCTTGACCACGGAACTTGACATAAAGTTTCATTGGGTCTTCGCTACCACCTGCTTCAAGAACATTGATGCGGAATGCATCGGCAGTTGCTTTGTCAAATACACCTTTTTCTTTGAATAATTCAAAGCCATCGGCATCGAGCACTTCAGCCCAAAGGTAAGTGTAGTAACCAGCAGCATAACCGTCGCTACCGAAGATGTGTTTGAAGTAAGTACTGCGATAACGGAATTGTACTTCTTTAGGCATGTTGAGTTCTTTAACTACATTAGCTTCAAAAGCAGCTACATCAACATCTTTGTCAAAGTTAGCAGAGTTCCAGTAGAGGTCGAGAAGAGCAGCACCTGCAAGTTCGGTTGTAGCAAAACCTTGGTTGTGGGTTGATGCATCTTGAAGTTTCTTGATGAGCTCGGCTGGCATCACTTCACCAGTTTTGTAGTGGAATGCATATGATTTGAGCAATTCGGGTTCGAGAGCCCAGTGTTCGTGGATTTGTGATGGAAGTTCTACGAAGTCGCGGTCAACATTAGTGCCAGCTTGTGAACGGTATTGAGCGCGAGTGAGCATGCCGTGAAGACCGTGACCAAATTCGTGGAATGTGGTTTCTACTTCGTCGAGAGTGAGAAGTGAAGGGGTGTCGGCAGTAGGTTTAGTGAAGTTACCTACATTATAGATGATTGGGCGAATTGATTTGCCGTTTTCATCGATGTAAGAGCCTTTAAACTCGCTCATCCAAGCACCTTGGCGTTTTGATTCGCGTGGGAAGTAGTCGGTCATAAATACCGATACATGGTTGCCTGCAGTGTCGAGCACTTCATAAACTTTCACTTCGGGGTGATATTTAGGAGCGTTGGGGAGTTCACGGAATGTAACACCATAAAGACGCTCTGCCATAGTGAAGATACCTTTCACTACATTGTCAACAGCAAAGTATTGACGCACTTCGTCTTCATCGAGAGCATATTTTCTTTGACGCACTTTTTCGGCATAATAGTAGTAGTCCCAAGGAGCGATTTCAAAATCAAAACCTTCTTCTTTTACTACATCTTGCATTTCGGCAACCTCTTCTTTAACTTTGTTGATAGCAGGTTCCCAAATCTTCATCAAAAGGTCTTTGGCCGCTTGAGGAGTTTTAGCCATAACATTGTCGGTCATGTAAGCAGCAAAGTTGTCAAAGCCAAGGAGAGCAGCTTTTTTGGTGCGCGCTTGCATGATTTTGTTGATGATGGGTCGGTTGTCGTTTTCGCCTTCAGTAGCGAGGTTGATGTAACCTTCATACATTTTTTGACGCAATTCGCGGTTTTGAGCATATTGCAACAATGGCAAGCGTGAAGGAGCGTGGAGTGTGAACACCCATTTACCTTCTTTGCCGCGTTTTTTGGCTTCTTCGGCAGCAACAGCGATGCTTGATGCAGGAAGACCACCAAGTTTGATAGAATCTTCAACTACGAGTTCAAATGCGTTGGTAGCATTGAGGAGGCGTTTGTTGAATTCGAGATAGAGGTTAGCAAGCTCGGCGTTGATTGCTTTGAGTTGTTCTTTCTTTTCAGCATCGAGAAGCGCACCATTGCGAGTGAATGATTTGTAGTTGTCTTCAATGAGGCGAAGTTGTGCAGTAGTGTATTGGTGGTTAGCACGATCGTCATAAACAGCTTTGATGCGTTCAAAGAGTTTGTCGTTCATCGAAATTTCATCACTGTGTTTAGTTAATAAAGGAGTGAACTCTTCATCAACTTTTTGCAATTCGGGTGATGACATTGACTCGGTAAACGCAAAGAATACATAAGCAACTTTGTTGATTGTTTGACCCGAGTTGTCGAGGGCAAGGATAGTGTTTTCAAAGGTTGGAGCTTCAGAGTTGTTGATGATAGCTTCAATCTCTTTGTTTTGTTCTTCAATTCCGGCTTTTAGTGCAGGAAGATAGTGTTCGTTTTTGATTGAATCAAATGGAGGAATCTCAAACTCGGTAGTGTATTCCTTCAAGAATGGATTGTCGCCTGTTTCTTGCATAGAGCACGACTGTGTTAATGCAGCTGTCATACATGCGCATGCTGCGAGGGTTAATAATTGTTTCTTCATAATTAGTATATATTTAATTGATTTATAATTGTCATAAATTAGTCGTTGTCCCACTTAAATGTGGCAAATAGGGGATAGTGGTCGCTACTTTTAAGATCGCCGCGTTCAAAATAAGTTGCGTCGAAATCGCCATCGTAGAGAATGTGGTCGATGCGAAATTTGAGGTTATTGCCATGATATGTAATCATAGGGCCAAAACCACATTGGGCATATACATCGTCAAAGTCGTCGGCAATGGTATTGATGGCAAAGCAGCCTGGCACATCGTTGAAGTCGCCACACACAATGATGTTCTCGCTGTCGAGTTCTTTGATATAATCTTTGAGCGCTAATGCTTGGCGTGAACGCAGTTTGGCTGCGTTTGCAACTTTAGATGCAATATTTTTCCACGATGAGAGTTTGCTGTTATTGTTTTCGGTAATTAAATCGGTGAGAGCTTCGTTGTATTGCTCTTTGTCTTGTTTTGATAGGCGTATTGATCTCAAATGCACATCAATGATGTCGATAGTGCGCGTGGGCATCTCTACCTCAAAGTGTGAGTAGTATCCTGCTGAAGAGATGAGCGTCACCGGAAATTTAGAAAAGATTGATTGTCCGTTATTGGCTCCTATGATGCGATAGGGGTATTGCTCTTTTATTGCTTTGACTTGCTTGCGATATACATGCCAACGAGGAATGGGTGATAGGTATTCACACTCTTGAAGGCACACGATGTCGGCATCGGTTTTGGCTATATAGTTGAGCGTAGAATTAGACTCATCGTCGGGGTAGTTGTCATCAAATGCAATGAAATTATAAGCATTATAACTTAAGAGTGTAAACGAATTGGGGGCATTGCGATTGCTATTTGATGTGATGTTTAATGGGCAGTAATTAAGAATAGGCCCGAGGCATATAACGAGAGTAGAAAGAGGAACGAGCGATTGCCATTTGTTTGCGATGAAACAAATGGGGAGCATAATCAAGGTAGCAATAACCCAATAGGGTAATGTCATGCACATGAGAGGGGCTAATGTCATCTTTCGTGGATCTATGTGTCCCGAGTATGCGGCAAAAATGGTCATCGCCCCAATGAAAAGTGCTATCATTAGGGTGAAAAAAGATGCTATTTTGCGCATTTTAGATTTCTTAGTCGTTCTCATTTTATGCGTTTGCTTACATCAAATAATCGTTTCTTCTCTTCGGCCGATAGAGCAGTGTAGCCCGATTTTTTTATCTTGTCGAGAATCTTATCGAGTTCGGCTTGGTCTTCGGGGCTGGCTGATGCTTTGCCCGAGGGTGCTCCCTTTGAATCTTTTTGCGATTGCGAATTGCTGCTGTTGTTATCCCATTTCTTGGCTTTGGGGCTTTTTGCTTTAGGCCGAGTGAATTTAAAATCTTTGATAGAGTAAAAAGCGTTGGCAATGCTATCGAGGAACTTGTTGAATGGCCGTGTGATGTCGGTTCCTTTACGCATCATTATGCCATATAATGCACCTGCAAATGCACCTCCAAAGTGTGCCATGTGCCCACCAGAGTTCTCTCCCGATAGTCCGAGGAAGAAGATGGCAAGAGTGATGATTGCAATCCATTTTAATGAAATTTGCCCAATGAATAGTAGCCCTACTTTATAGTCGGGATTGAGGATTGCTGTGGCTATAACTATTGCGATGGCCGATGCCGATGAGCCGATGAGCCAACCTGCGTGTCCCTCAAAAACTGGGAGTAGGTTATAGCCGGCCATAAATGTCAATGCACCTAATATGCCACCATAGATGTATAGAGCAAGTAATTGTTTTTGTGAATTGAATTCGAGGAATAATTTCCCAAACCCATATAGCCATAGCATATTGAACAAAATATGAAGCACATCAAATTGGGCAAACATGTATGTTATAATCGACCATGGTTGTTGGATAAAATTGGAGATAGATGATGGGCACTCAATCCATTTTATCCATTCGTTGGCGTTAATGTTTAGGAAAAATCCCACAACCGCCATTATGCGTAGCACTAAAAAGATAGCAATATTGATATATACTATCTTGAGCAACCATGAGGCCGTTTTCCAATGGAATGATATTTTATTAATAGTAGTTGTCATTTTTGCGAATAGTTCCTGTCTTTTTCCAATAAAGAATCATTAAGAATCCAAATATCATACCACCAAGGTGGGCAAAGTGTGCGATGCCAGTATTAGCATGTCCCATGCCAAGCAATAACTCTATTGCGGCATATCCCACGATTACCCATTTTGCTTTGATAGGATAGGGAATGAACATAATATACATTGGTTGATTGGGGAAGAACACCCCAAAAGCCAACAATATACCATATACGGCACCCGATGCCCCTACAGTGGGCATGTTGATTAATAGGTTGAGGCTGCCAGCCGTAGTGTCAATATAATTTTTCCCTTGGTTAAGAATGGAAGTTCCTTCGCTTAGTATATGTTGAAGATCAGCAGAACTTAACATCCTGGCTAAATGGTGGTATTCAATTGCGTTTACACCCATTTGAATCAATCCAGCACCTATACCGCATATTAAATAGTAGGAGAGAAAGCGTTTCGAGCCCATTGTTTGTTCAATAGCGATGCCAAACATGAATAGTGCAAACATATTGAAAAATAGATGGGTGAAATCGGCGTGAACAAATTGGTATGTGATAAATTGCGAGGCAATGAAATTGTCAGAGAGGAAATAGTGTAACCCGCAATGACGATCCATCATCACACCTATCTCTTGGGGGAATAGAGCCATAGCTGCCCATATGATAATGTTCACAATGATAAGATTTTTTGTGACGGGGGGCATGTGGCTGATTATTGAGTTATTAAACATTATTTTTTTTGTGAATTTGATTTTTAAATCGTTATAATCTCTACAAATTTAACGAAAAAAGTTGGTTTTTGTTGCAGAATAGGGCGAATGGAATAGTTATGTGTCTTTTTTTTGCATTTTTTTTTTGTTTTTCAGAATTTTACATTACTTTTGCAATAGATATACCATACAAATCTAATTAACAATAATTTATTATGAACAAAACAGAACTTATCAATGCTATTGCTGAAAAAGCAAACATTACTAAAGTAGATGCTAAAAACGCATTAGATGCTGCTATTGAAGCTATCGGTGGCGCTCTTGCTGCTAACGACAAAGTTGCACTTCTTGGTTTCGGTACTTTCTCAGTATCTGAAAAAGGTGCTCGCACTGGTATCAACCCACGCACAAAAGAAAAAATCGAAATTCCTGCTCGCAAAGCTGTGAAATTCAAAGCAGGTGCAGAACTTAACGCAAAAGTAAAATAAGATATTTCCTTCTTAATTACTTAAAAGAACAAGCGGTTGGCTACAAGGCTTTCCGCTTTTTTTATTCTCATTGGCTATGTTAGATATATATGTGGATTATGCCACTTAATTGCCTTCGCGCTGTGGCTATTGCTATTGCTCACAAATGTAACTATCTAATGTAATCGTCTTTTATGTATGGTAGGGCATGAAAACGAAAAAGCCGGCAACACATGGTTGTCGGCTCTTTCTATGTTGAGATGTTATGACTACGAGATTAGTCTACGTTAAGATTAACGCGTTTGAAAGAAACAACGCTCAATTCAGCGTCAACTGCTTTCAATGATTCGCGTACAGTCTTTTTGTCTTCGCTTGTTACATCGTCTTGGTTCAATAAGCAAACTTCTTTCAAGAATTTGCCAAGGCGACCTTTAGCGATGTTTTGAATCATTGCTTCAGGAAGGTTAGCTGCTTTTTCAGCTGAAACGGTAGCGATGATTTCTTTAGCTTTAACAACGTCTTCTTCAGTAATCCAACCTTTAGCTTTGTTGCTTTCCATGTGGTCTTCTGAGTCAACGTGAGCAGGGTTGATACCAGCTTTTTTCAATGCTGCGTCAACTGCTTTTTGTACTTGTTCAGCTTTAGTTTTTTCGATAGCTACAGCGATTTCTTTTTCTTTTACTTCTTCAGCAACATCGCATTCGTCAACAGCGATAGGATTCATCGCTGCAACTTGCATAGCTACATTTTTGTAAACTTGCTCAGCGATGCCAGCTTTGTTGAAAGCAACGAGAGTAGCAAGTTTGTTGCCGAAGTGGTTGTAAGCAACTGTTGCAGGAGCTTCTACATATTCAAATGCACCAAGTTCCATTTTTTCGCCAGTCTTACCTGATTCATCAACGATGAGGTCAGCGATTTTTTGACCGTTGATTTCGAGAGCTTTAACTTCATCAAGGCTTTTAGCTTTAGCTTCAACAGCCGCAGCAAGGATTGATTTAGTGAGGCTAACGAAACCTGCGTTTTTAGCAACGAAGTCAGTTTCGCAATTAAGAGCAACAACTGCAGCATATTCGCCAGTAGATTGACCAAGAACGCAACCTTCAGCTGCATTGCGGTCTTCACGTTTAGCGGCAACAGCTTGACCTTTTTTGCGGAGGATTTCAATAGCTTTGTCCATGTCGTTTTCGGCTTCGGTCAAAGCTTTTTTGCAATCCATCATACCAGCACCTGTCATTTGACGAAGTTTGCTGATTTCTGCCATTGTAACTGCCATATCTGTGATAGTTTTAATGTCGATTAATAAATGTTTTAATTAAGCTTCTTCAGTTGTTTCTTCAGTAGCTTTATTGATGCGACGGCGAGTAGTGCGTTTAGGAGCAGCAGCTTCACCTTCGCCAGCAGCTACAGTGTCAACTTTTTCAGCTTTGCGTTCTTCGATACCTTCTGCCATAGCTGAACATACAGTGTCGAGGATGATTTCAATTGATTTAGAAGCATCATCGTTAGCAGGGATAACGAAATCAACGTTTGAAGGATCAGAGTTAGTATCTACCATAGCGAATACGGGGATACCAAGACGATTAGCTTCAGCAACAGCGATGTGTTCTTTCATTACGTCAACAACGAAAAGTGCTGATGGAAGACGGTTGAGGTCAGCGATTGAACCAAGAGTCTTTTCAAGTTTAGCACGTTGACGAGTTACTTGAAGTTTTTCGCGTTTTGAAAGGTTGTCGAAAGTGCCATCTTTAATCATTTTGTCGATTGATGTCATTTTCTTAACAGCCTTGCGGATAGTAGTAAAGTTGGTAAGCATACCGCCTGGCCAACGTTCGATAACGTAAGGCATGCCAACTGAGTTTGCTTTGTCGGCAATAACTTGTTTAGCTTGCTTTTTAGTAGCAACGAAAAGCACTTTTTTGCCTGATTTAGCTATGCTCTTAAGAGCTGCAGCAGCTTCTTCAACTTTAGCTACAGTCTTGTAGAGGTCGATAATGTGGATACCATTGCGCTCCATGAAGATGTAAGGAGCCATAGCAGGATTCCATTTTCTTTTAAGGTGACCGAAATGGCAACCTGCTTCGAGAAGTTGTTCAAATGTAGGTGTTGACATTTTTTTTAATAATGTTGTTTACGTTCTTAATAATTACAATCAGTGAGTAGGGAACGTGTCCATCTCAAAGATTTAGATACTAAACACTCTATAATATATTGGTGTGAATAACGCACCAAAAATATTAACGTTTTGAGAATTGGAAGCGTTTGCGAGCTTTTGGTTGACCTGGTTTTTTGCGTTCTACTGAACGTGGGTCGCGAGTCATGAAACCTTCAGCACGTAAAGCTGGTTTATCTTCGGGGTTAATTTTTACAAGAGCACGAGCGATAGCAAGACGAAGTGCTTCAGCTTGTCCTTTGTAACCACCACCATCAAGATTTACATTGATGTCATATTTTTCAACTACATCAAGAGTCAAAAGTGGTTGTTTTACGATATATTGAAGTATAGAAGAAGGGAAATATACTTCGATTGGTCGCTTGTTAATGGTGATTGTACCATTGCCTTCTTTAACGATTACTCGTGCGATGGCGGCCTTACGACGGCCTACTGCGTTAACTGTTTCCATACTTCAATTATTTAATTGTGTTGAGGTCAATTACTTTTGGGTTTTGAGCTGCATGAGGATGCTCTGGTCCGTTATATACGTGAAGGTTGCCAATGATGCGACGACCAAGACGATTTTTAGGAAGCATACCTTTCATCACTTGAAGATACAATGGGTGGTATCCTGGTTTGATGTGTTTGTTGAAAGACTTTTTGATAAGAATTTCAGGAGTTGCTTCGCGTTGACCACCTGGATAGCCAGTGTAACGGAGGTAAGTTTTGTCAGTCATCTTTTTGCCAGTAAGAACTACTTTTTCGGCATTGATGATGATTACGTTGTCACCACATTCTACGTTTGGAGAATATGATGGTTTGTGCTTGCCACGAAGAATTTTCGCAACTTTAGCGCAAAGACGACCAAGAACTTGGTCAGTTGCATCGATAACGACCCATTCGCGATCTACGCTTTGAGCGTTAGGAGATACGGTTTTGTAACTTAAAGTATCCACGTTTAAATGTTTGATTAATAGTTAAATAAAATGACCGCAAAAATGCCGATACTCGGCCAGAAGTATCGTCATATTGACATGTCGGGGTTATTAATTGGACATAATCGGACTGCAAAGGTACGAATTTATTTGCTTATAATCAAAGAATTTAAGAAAAAAGTTTTAATGTAAAGCAATGAGGGTGTGCGAGGAGTGAGGATAGAGGCAATTTATAAGATTTGTGTGCCGATTTAATTTAGTTGGGTGGGAATTATAATGTGTGTTTGCGATAATTTAGTGGGGGAAATAAATAAAAATAGGTGCATCAATCATTGGATACACCTATTTGATATAAGAGTATTAGTAGTATTTAATAATTTGCCCAATAAATGCTCCACAGTTCGGGTGTCTCAAGAGCGGATATTGAGCCAATATCTGTTTTGTAGAAAGAAGGATTGCTGCCGTATGTGCAATTTAAGTGGTTTATTTTGCAATTATTGAAATCGATATCCTCGCCCGAAATAGCAAATGTGTCGGTTTGAAGATCGCATATAGTGGTGTTGATTTTTGATTTATTGAATATGTAACTAGGTTTTTTGGTGAAGATGTAGATGCAAGATTCCTCAAAGATGCTTCTCATCATAGGTTTGTCGTCTGACATAGGAAAGTTAGATGTTATAATGAGCGAGTCGGAGGTCTCTTTTATTTCTATGTATTGTTTAATCGCATTAGGAATAGTGATTTTAGGGGTAGTTGTGTCGGAACATATGATTCGAGCTTTACACCCCATATATTGATAGTCGGTGTTGCCATATATGGCAATGTTGTTGACATTAATAGAGATGGGAGTTGTTGTGGAATCACTATCAATGACTAATAATTCATCGTTGTTGTGTAGTTCAATCGATGGAGCGTTATATGGGCGGAGGACAGCGATGATGCATATGAATGCCCCAATTAGTCCTATTAGTAGTATTTTGCTGGTAGTTTTCATTTTTTTTAATTTTTGTGGTTGTTGCAATATTCTTTGTAAAGGTTTGCTAATTTGTCGCTGTCAATTCCAAGTGTGAGGAGTTGGCGAAAGAAATATTCTATTTCGTTGTTGAGAAATAATTCTTGTTTCATTTTATAGATTTTCTTTTTTGCATCGGGGCTAATGAAGTAACCAATGCCTCGACGATTATATATGATGTCAAGATTTTGGAGCAAATCGTAGGTGCGCATTACGGTGTTGGCGTTGACTTCAACGGTCGCAGCGTATTCTCTTACCGAGGGTATGCGATCGTGGTCGCAATATTTTCCCAGTAGGATATCGTCGCAAATGCGGTCGGCGAGTTGCTGAAATATGGGTTTATTTTCTTGGAAATTCATAGGCGTAAATTTTACATTCGTTGGATTATTTCTGACTCTTTAAGTCGAAAATAACTCAATGTGAAATTGAATATGGATGCAAGAATAAATAATGTGTTTACAAAAGTTGCAGCACTATTGGGGTCGTCAAGGATAACACCGATTAGAGGTTGGCCATGTCGAGGGAATACCATTAAAAATATGATTAGATAGAAAAAGAATAATGCTGCACAAGCACCAGCTGTTTTAAGAAATGATGCTTTGGGCCAAATGCTACTGCCAAGTGTGAATGCCGATGAGATGAATAGTGAAAGGGTTGCGATGATGGGAAATGGTCCTATCCAGAATGATTTTGAATCAAAGAAAATTTCACGAAAGGCTGAGGCATCAATAAATTGTACTATTCCATATGGGTAGGGTATAGAAAATAGTAAGACTCTAACAAAGTCGCTTATAAAACATCCGAGGAAGAATATGATTAAAGTTCCTGGAATAACAATTAATAGTCGAGCCAAATATTTTTCAAGGACAGTGGCTGGTGTCATAAGAAATGAGATGCGTTTTTGTTTGGAGTTCATTCGCTCGAATGCAAATGAACAGCTTAATGCTATGGCAATGGGGAAGGCAAATGTAAAGGTGAGTAATAGCACTTTTTTTGCATCGTCATTAGGGACACCGAACGCTTGAAGATGTGCGTCGCCGTAATATTCGTAGTTTTCGGCTTCGTATTTGTGAGAGTGGCTGCTCCTAATGTTTTGAAGCGTTCTGGCATAATCGTCGGAGTGTGCGGTGCCGACGAAAATGCTCAAAAGAATTAACGCTGCAACTAAAATGAATGATCGCAACATGAATGTTTTGCGGTATTCTTTTAGTTCTTTTTTGATGAGAAACCCGAGTCGGATGAATGATATGTTGTTAGATAAAGATTTCATGATTGTGTAGTTGTGGGGTTAAAATATTCTTTGATAATATGAGGCTTTTCGATTGCGAAATTGAAAAGACTCTCGAGATTTAAATCACTTTCGGTGTTGTCGCAGTTGGGAAGTATTACCGAATTACCATATACCGATGCCTGGACATGTAATACATCAGGGCTTACTTGTTGGGTGTCGGTATTTCGAAAGATGAGTTTTTCGGTAATCTCATTGATGTTGTGATTAAGCAATACTTCATTGTTGTTGATAATAATGATGTGGTCAAGGAGCTGGTCAATGTCGCGCACTTGGTGTGTTGAAATGATGATATTGCGGTCGTCGTTCATTCCGGCAGCTATGAATTTGCGAAATTGACTTTTGCCAGGGATATCAAGCCCATTGGTGGGTTCGTCCATGAGTAGAAGTGAGGTGTTGGTGGCAAGAGCAAATGCCATATACACTTTTTTCTTTTCCCCCATTGATAATGCCCCGAGGTTTAGTTCTAATGTCATGTCAAATAGGTGTAGATAGCGTGTCATATCATCGATGCTGAATTTTGGGTAGAGTGGCGCATTGGTCTCTACGAATTCCAGTAGCGTGATAGCTGGTAAATCAAACTCTTCGGGGACGATGAAAATCTCTTGAAGTGTTTGAGGTAATCGGCGGCGTGTGTTGATGCCGTCAAATAGTACTTCTCCATCTTGAGGCGTTAGTAGTCCAGAGATGAGATAAAGTAGTGTTGATTTGCCTGCTCCGTTTTTGCCAAGCAGCCCGCTTATTTTCCCACGATCAATTGTGATGGAAAAATCATTAAGTACAGGCGCTTTTTTGCGGCTGTAGCTAAAGGTTAAATTTTTTGCTTCAATCATAATGTGTGAGTGTATTAGTGTAATAGTACACTGCAAAGATAGCGATTGAGTTTTGAATAAAACAAATGAAAGAGAAAATTTAACACAATTTTAACTAATGTGATATTGGGGAAGAAAAAGAGATGAGTCTCTGCAATTTTTTTTGCAGAAACTCATTCATTATCAAATTTAGAAGTGTTTATTCTTCTTTGATTAGATTGAATTTTGTCGAAATCTCTTTTTGCTCAATTGCTTGGCGAAGGTTGAATCGTTTCTTTTGAGTAATGTACCCGGATTTTTCGCAAATAACTTCGATTTGAACATTCCCGGAATTGTTAAATGTGAGGCCTTTGATGTCAAATGTTTCGGTCGTTTCATAAGGGGTTGTTCCTACGTAATTTTGATTTGTGTTTTTTACATCAGAAGTAGAAGATACAACACGAGTATAAACATCGGCGCCTCTTGGAGATGATTCAATAAACCAGCGAATAACAGTGCTTTCGAGTGCAGTGTTCCCTTCTCCCGTTACTTGTTTGTTTTTCTCAAGGGCGGGATTGTCTGCTTTTTTTAAGAAGAATGCGATTCTGTCCCAGTCAATATCCTCAAGGGCTGCTACAAAAGCATTGTTAATTGCTTGAGATGCCAAAGTTGAATTTTTGCTGGAACCACTTACATTTGCTCTTCCTGCAGCTGTGACATTTGGATAAACTTGTTTGCGATTATTGTCGTGAACTTCAATGCCAAGTTGAACTAATCCCGACCAACCAATTCCTGAAAGATAACTAATATTATATTCTTTAATAGTTATAGATAAAAAGTAGTCGGTGGCAATATCTGCGTCAAGGTTAAATCCCATGTTGCGCATATATCTACGAGTGCTTTCTGATACAAATGAAGATACATCTGGGTATATCGTTGTTCTAGGCGTAGATGTTACGCTTGCGTCGTAGATGTTTAATATTTTATTGCTAGCACGAGCATCTGTTACTTTTAGTCTGATTCCATAGTCTAAGTTGACAAATCTATTGGGCTCGCCATCTTTTGCGAGATTTAATCTTATGTCAAGGGTGGTGGGCTGTTGTACAATGACTTTCTTAGAACCACCGCAAGATTGTATAGATAAGGCAATGCAGGTTGCTAGTATGTATTTTATTATTGTTCTCATTTTAATTATTTAGTAGTTTTAAGTTTAACTAATTTCGCAGTGACTGTTGTTTTAAAAATAATCTCATCGCCTATCTGTTCCGCTTTTGTGGAAATGATTGGCTCGATTAATCCGTCAGCACCATATTGTTGAGCGGTGTTAATTGCACGATATGAAGCGAGTCTGATTGCTAACTCTTCGGGATTGAATATCTCAAAATTAGTTCGATTATAAGTGTTATTAAGATATCCAAGACGAACTACTCCACTATATTTTGTAAGAGTTAATCCAAAGCCGGGATCTTCGTAGTATAGGGAAAATTCACCAGTGCTTTCATGAATTTCTCCTTTGTTTTTCTTGATAATGGCTTTAATTACTGCATCACTACTAATTGTATTTAGGATTTGATAGTCTCCGTTTTCTAAGTTTAGTTCGTTAAGAGATACAGAATTTACAGTGTTAATGGCATTAGGAACAATATAAGTTTTTCTAGCGGAGCCACATGATGAAATTGCAAAAGCCGCAATTGCTATAATAATGCTATAAAAGAATGATTTAGTCATAGTTTTTATGTTTATTGTTTTAGTTAATTGGCCATTAGGCCTATTATTTATTGTAAATTAAGGTCCGGTTTTTTGATGTGTAGACAATAAAAAAACGTGGACCTAATCTTTATTTGTTTCTGAGGTATCGCCAAACACCTTACTCCCAAATAAGTAAAAGCCCACGTCATATGACGCGAGCATTAACTTCTACTCTTGGGAGTTTCTTCTAATTGGCGATTTTCAGAAACAAGAATAAAGCTAACGCTTTTTTATTAATATGTCTTTGATAGTTTATTTACATAGGCGAAAAAATGATTATTATTACTATTGTGCAAATTTTGTAATTTTTTTTATAAGATGCAAATTTTTTTATTTTTTCTTTGATTGTTTCACAAGTTTGAGATAGTCCTCAATTCCTTTTACGGCTTGCTCGGCTATGCGTTGGCGATAGTCGGGGTCGGCAAGGAGCTCTTCTTCGGGTAGGCTGCTCATGAATAATGCTTCGAGGAGTAGGTTAGGGTACTCGGTGGGAGCATTGAGTGAGAAGTTGAAATTGCCTGTGAGGCCGAAGTTGCGTAGCCCAAGGTCGAGCATGCGATTGAGTACGCATTGAGCAAGGTCGCGGTTAGAGATGTGTTTGAAGTAGGTGCTTGTGCCCATTTCTTTGAGGGGTGACCCTCCGGCATTGTTGTGAACCGACATCATGAGGTCAACGTTTGCCTCGCGGAATATCTTTTTGCGGTCGCTCATTGATATGTCAACATCGCTATCGCGTGATAGGATAACTTTAGCTCCTTTTTTCTCAAGGATATTTTTGATGCGTTGCACTATGTCGAGGTTTACGAAGCTTTCCTTTAGCCCGGTGTGGCCTATCGCGCCGGGATACTTGCCACCATGTCCAGCATCAAGACCTATGGTGAGGTTTTTGAGGTTGAGAGACGGACAATGTTTTACATTTATAACAAGGCTGTTGCCTTCGTATCCAATAGAATATCCCCACGAATATTTTTCTTTAAGTTTGATTATGACGCGAAGCACATCGCAATCAACTTGACGCCAATCGACATATTCAATCATGCCTAATTCGCTACGCTGGGTAATCCAGTTGCTATTGTTGGTTACGCCAAAAAGGTCAACGCATATGGTGGTGGGGTCGAGTTGTGTCCATGATTGATAGGCATGGCGAGAGGGGAGTGAAATTGTGATGCGGTCGGTTTTTCCAATGTTGTTGATGGCCCAACTGCCCGAGTTGTCGGTTTCGGCGCGTTCGAGAGTTTCGGCTACATATTCCTTAGGGATGTATGCCACGCGATTTCTGGAAAGTTGCACGAGGTAGAGATTGCTTGTTTGGCCAATCGCTTTTAGAGGAATTCCGGCATCAAGGTAGCTCATTTTAGTTCCTCCGAGTCGGTCACTGCCATCGCCAAACTGCAAGTATGCATCGGGGCGAGTTTTGATATTGAGGGCAGGACTGATAGGGGTGGTTTTAGGTTGAGCCGCAGGGTCTTTAGATGCTAACGAAGAGTTACTTATGTTTTTATAATTAATTTTTATCTCTTGGGTGTTTGTTTCGTTTGAATTATTTTTTGTAGAGATTGTGATGGTGTTATCTCCCTCATTGAGCGTTACGACTTCACCGAATGTGCCTGTTTTATAAACGTGCACTTCTTTGCCATTTATAAATGCTTTGTTGCCGGGTTCGGTGGTGGCTACAATGGTGTGTTGAGCATTTGTTGTTGACTCTTTTTTGCCTTGAGTTATTTTTAGGCTAGGAGTAGCTGCTTGCGCTATGATGAAGAGCGATGAAGCGAAAGCCATTGTGATACATCTAATGTGTTTTGTTTTCATGAGATGGTATTGAGTGTTTTAATGATTGTTAAATAGTTGAAGTTGTTAAAATCAAAAAGGCAACTTCAAGGTTTATGAAGTCGCCTTTTGTGATTTTTTGTCTGAAATTAAGCGAGTCGCTTATGCTTCAGCAGGAGTGATGTTGATGAAACGACGACCGTTTTTACCTTCGGTAAAGAGTACAGTTCCGTCAACAAGAGCATAAAGAGTGTGATCTTTGCCCATACCAACATTCAAACCTGGGTGGTGAACTGTACCACGTTGGCGTTTGATGATGTTGCCGGCTTTAGCATATTGACCACCGAAAATCTTAACGCCGAGTCGTTTGCTTTCCGATTCGCGTCCGTTCTTAGAACTACCTACACCTTTCTTATGTGCCATTTTCTTAAGATTTTAGAGGGTTATGCAACTATGTCTTTAATCACTACTTTGGTGAAACATTGGCGATGACCGTTTTTACGGCGATAGCCTTTGCGTCTTTTTTTCTTGAAGACGATAACTTTTTCACCTTTTACGAGGGGACATGCTACCTCGCAAACTACTTTTGCTCCATCTACGGTGGGAGCACCAACTTTGATTGCACCGTCGGCATCAGCGAGGAGTACACGGTCAAATTCTACTGTGTCACCTTCTTTAACTTGCTCGCCGAGATAGTGAACATACAAGAACTTTCCAGCTTCAGCTTTGAATTGTTGTCCTTGAATTTCTACGATAACGTACATCTGTTAAATAAATTATTACAGGTTACATCCGTTGGGCGAGGCGCTAAAACGATTGCACACTACTTAATCTGAGCCCATTGCGGAAAATTAGCGCACAAAGATACTGCTTTTTTCTTAAACTGCAAAATATTTTTTAGAGAGAATGTTTTTATCTCCTTATAGTGTAGCCTCCAAATTCGTTGGGACCGAATACATGATATTGTTGAAGCCCATATTTTTTCTCGGCAGCGGGACCTGAAATGGGGTATCCTGGGGTGTCGTAAACATCATATCGGCTGCCACATTGTGGGCACACAGCTTGAAGTTTTTCTTTGTCGATATATATGCGAATGTTGTAATTGGCCTCAACTGGGCAGGCTAAATCGTAGGCCAATGGTATGTTCATGATGTTGCTCACAAGCAATACTCCACCAAATCCGGTATAGGTCAATCCGGTGTAGGGGAATCCTGCCGGACGAAGTTCTGATTTGATGAAATAGCGATAGTCGGGGGCTGCCGCAACGCCATATGTGTTCCACATTCCAATGTTGGAAAATTCAATATTTACAGCAACCGGTGGTATGCGGTCGTCGTTGATGGTGTCGCACGAGGTGGTGGCAAGTAGTGATGTGGCTAAAAAAACTATAAGAAGTAGTTTTTTCATGAGTGGTTAAGCGTTTAATAGTTTGTCAAACGCGTTGTGGTATGTGTCAAAGTCAAATTGAGCAAAGGTGTTGTTGAATAACTTTGTGATTTGATCGTTGCAAAGGTTGCCTATTGAGCCCTCGTGGGTGTGGTTGATGTCGTAGCGTGGCTCAAAGTTGCCTGCTTCGATTTCAAGCCCCACTTGCTTGTAGGAATCGCGGAATGGAACTCCGTCAAGAACTCGTTGATTAACTTCTTCTACCGAATACATTAATTTATAGCGAGGGTCGGTGGCTACTTCGGTGTTGACTTTTACTTGTGAGAGCATTGTGTCAACCATGTTTATAATATCGATGATTGAATCAAATGCGGGTAAGAAATTCTCTTTTATTAATTGCAAGTCGC
Source organism: Muribaculaceae bacterium (assembly GCA_045637505.1). Taxonomy (GTDB): domain Bacteria; phylum Bacteroidota; class Bacteroidia; order Bacteroidales; family Muribaculaceae; genus RGIG4079. The sequence continues at coordinate 49,854 of JAZTZO010000003.1, forward strand.
GGAAATATCCCGATGGAAGGTTGTTGGTGATCAATGTAATTTCCATTGGGAGAGCTTGCAATTTGTTGCATTTGGCACGAGTCAACTCAAATACATCGGGGTTTTTCTTGTGAGGCATTATTGATGAGCCTGTTGTGAACTCGTCGGGGAGTTTTATGAATCCGAAGTTTTGAGAGTTGAACATGCAAGCGTCAAACGCTAATTTTGAGAGCGTAGCAGCTATTCCAGCAATCGCTTGAGCAACGATGCGCTCGGTTTTGCCACGTCCCATTTGTGCATATACTACATTGTAGGCCATTGAGTCAAAACCCAATAGGCGAGTTGTCATTTCGCGATTGAGAGGGAATGATGAGCCATATCCAGCAGCCGACCCAAGTGGGTTGCGATTGGCTACTTCATAGGCGGCACGAAGCACGGTGAGGTCATCGGCAAGTGACTCGGCATATGCGCCAAACCATAATCCAAATGACGATGGCATGGCAACTTGAAGGTGTGTATATCCGGGGATTATGACATCTTTGTAGCGGTTGCTTTGACTGATGAGGGTGTTGAACAATCGTTTCACTGCAATTGCGACATCTTCGATGCGTGAGCGAGTAAACAATTTTAGGTCAACAAGGACTTGGTCGTTGCGTGAGCGACCCGAATGGATTTTCTTACCTACATCGCCAAGTTTGCGTGTGAGCATCAATTCTACTTGAGAGTGGACATCTTCAATGCCTTCTTCGATTACAAATTTGCCATCGGTGATGACATTGTAGATATTGCGAAGCTCGGCTAATAGCACATCAAGTTCATTGGCCTCAAGAAGACCGATAGATTGCAACATGGTGATGTGTGCCATTGAGCCAAGTACGTCGTAAGGCGCTAAATATAGGTCCATTTCTTGGTCGCGCCCTACGGTGTAGGCTTCTACATCGTGATCGACTTTAACGTTTTTCTCCCAAAGTTTTGATGCCATAATTTAAGGGTTTATTGATTACCGTTGAGTTTTCCTATCATTTCGCCAAAGCGGTCGGCTGCCTCTTGCATTTTGCCGCCAATTAAGGGGCGCAACATGGCAGGAATTTCAACATCAATAGAGGTAACAACATTTGACGATGTTTCATCGATTGCAGTGATGTCGATAATCATTGACAAGGGAATTGGCGAGCCAATGGTTGAAAACACGATATGTCCTGGTGCAGTTCGTTCGGTTACTTTAAATTTTAATTGACCTACTTGAGGAGTGTTGAGACATATTGCGTCGGCTTCAAATGTTACATCGCCAAGTTTTGCGCGTTCTTCGGCAGGAACTTCGTCGATGCGTTGTTGGAATAGTGATATATCACTGAAGCGGTCAAACAATGCTTCTACAGGTTGATTGACCGCTACAGGTTTGCTTTCATATTTTGCCATAAATCAAGTAGCTTCTAAATATTATTCGGCGTTAGGGTTTGCTGGTACCCAGTTAGCTGGGTCTTTACGCCATTCTTTAAGAGTTTCGATATCTTCGGCTTTGATGTAGTTGGTAGCCAAAGCTGCATCGAGCATTGAGTTGTAGTTGCTCAATGTGCGGAGTGTTACACCTGCTTTACGGAAGTTTTCTACTGCAACAGGGAATTCATAAGTGAAGATTGCTGCCATACCGATAACTTCGCAACCTGCAGCGCGAATAGCTTCTACGGCTTTAAGACTGCTACCACCTGTTGAGATGAGGTCTTCAATAACTACTACTTTTTGACCAGGTTTGAGGTTGCCTTCAATGAGGTTTTCAAGACCATGGTTTTTAGGAGTTGCACGAACATATACATAAGGGAGGCCTAAAGTGTCGGCTACAAGAGCACCTTGTGCGATAGCACCGGTAGCAACACCTGCGATAGCATCGGCTTCGCCAAATTCTTCCATAATCAAACGACAAAGTTCTACTTTAATAAAGCTACGAATGTCGGGGTATGAAAGTGTTTTGCGATTGTCGGTGTATATAGGTGAATTCCATCCCGAAGCCCAAGTGAAAGGATTATCGGGTTGTAATTTGATAGCACTAATTTTTAATAGCTTTTCAGCTAAAAGTTGTTCCATTTTTTCCATATTCAATATAGGTATTAATTGATTTAAAGTACAAAATTAATGTATGCAATGTGTAATTGCAAATAATGATTGGCGATTTTTTAGCAAATACATAAAAAAAGAGCCGATATTTATAAAAAAAAGGCATTTGATTGGTAAAAAAGGGGAATTTTGGAGGTGTAATTAAACCATTTGTATTTATTTTGCTCTATGTTAAAAACGAATCATTAAAACTTTACGATCATGAAAAGGATTTGGAGAATAGTATCAATTGCATTAATATGTGGAGCATTAGCTTCACCACAATTAGATGCTCGTGGAAGAAATAATAATAGTGGCAATCGCAGCGTAAGCAGTTCATCTACTCGTGGAAATGCATCACGCCCAAGTTCAAGCAATAGTTCACGACCTAGCAACAATAATTCACGCCCAGGTGGCAACCATAGTAGCAATAGCAGTGCGCCAAAGCCAGGTAATAATAGTTCACGCCCAGGTGGCAACCATGGTAGCAATAGCAGTGCGCCAAAACCAGGTAACAATAGTTCACGCCCAGGCGGAAATCATGGTAGCAATAGCAGTGCGCCAAAACCAGGTAACAACAGCTCACGCCCAGGAGGAAATCATGGCAGTAATAACAATGCCCCAAAACCAGGTAATAATGGGTATCGCCCCGGTGGAAACCATGGAAATAATCACCGACCAGCGCCACGCCCCGATTATGGACATGCACATCACAATGCTCCACACCATAATCATGCAGTGCGCCCACATTGCCCACCTCCTCGTCCATACCATCGCCCAACACCTCCACCATCATTCCGTCCCTATCATGGATGCCCAGTGTTTAGAGGAGTATTTGGTATAACATTTGGCACAACGATAAATCTCTCGCTCGATTATCTCTATCGTAACAGTTACACAGTATATGGATATGACAATGATGTAATTTATCTACGCAATGTTAATCAATATGGATATATGTGGCCCGATGCAACACTTTATTATAGTGTGAGCGGATTGACCGGTTCGCAATTTATGTACTCTACCAACTATAACAATCGCAACCGTTATGACAGTGTTTATAACACATTATATGGCCAATATGGAGCGCCAATAAGTGTGCAAAACACAGCAAACGGAATAACAGCCACCTGGTGGGGCTATGACGGACAATATATATCACTTGAATATCGTCCTATCTACACCAATAACGGACAACTTCGCTACTTCACAACCCTCTCATTTGGGATGTAAGATATAAAAGCAATAATTGTTTAGACATAGAATATTACTAAAATAAACCACGGCAACCTGTGAGGGCTGCCGTGGTTTATGTAAGCCAATATAGAATGAAACCTGTATTTTTTTATATAATAATTATTTAACCTTAAATAGTTTTCCGAAATTGTATCCAATGTTGATGGTTGCAGCATTTGAACCTCCTGCTGAAACATCAGTCATTAAATATAGCCCATTTCTAAACATTAATCCAAAACGGAAGTCAGCACTAAGGCCTCCCCAATAGTTAATGTTGGTTCCTAAACCACACAAGAATTTAATCTTTCTTTCATTGTGGTCTCCAATGGTTGCTAATGCTCCAGCTGCAAAGTCTGCGTCATATAAGTAGCCGATAGAGCAGTAACCTCCTAATCCAAATTTATTTGTTAGCGGATAAGCGATATCTAATCCAAATGTAATTTTAGCATCAGCATCACCATCAGCGACACCATAACCCAATCCAGCATTTAGACCTAATAGCATATGTTTGTTTTTTGTAACTACTGGTTTTGGTGCTTCATATCTAGGTGTGCCATATGTCCAACAAACAGGGCCATTATGATTCAACGCTGAAGTACAATACAAGTTAGTCCATTTATTGGTCAGCGTATTTGCTATTTGAGAGAATATTTGAGTTAATTCGGAAATGTTATTGGCCCATAAAAATTGCGATGGTGTACTCGCTAATGATTGGAGCTTTGTTTTCATCCTGTTCAATTGCTGTGTAGGGACATCGTTTCCTTGTACTCCGATCATCCAACTGTCAAATAATGTGTTGTTGATTTTTAAATTATGTATTTTATTTTCAACGAAGTTGTGGATCTCATTTGCTGTGTATAATTTTTCATCTTCAATTTGTGAAGTATTGTCAAGTCCATCGGTAAACGTAATAATATGAACGCCTTCAAAATCCTTAAAGTTATTTGTGTTGGTATATTTAACTAATTCATCAAGACCTTTATTTAATGCATAATACATAGATGTAGCTGGTTGTCTATTAGTTCTACCATTTATAAACTTATGCATTTCTATTTTATTGGTGGCAGTAAGTGGAGTAATATCAAATACCTTTGTGTTTTCCATAGTTGAGAAACTTATAATCCCAATTCGAATATTTCCTTGATTTGATGAATTGTACATTTCATCAATAAAACTTTTAGCTGAAATTTTAACTTGTTCAAAGTCTGTACCCAAACTGCCGCTGCAGTCAAGAACTAACAAAAAACAGGCATCTTTGTCCATTCGTTTGTTTGCTGTAGCATTACCTGATTCACTATCTGGCATCCAAACACCATCTTCATAACGCCAATATAAAAGCACTTTATTGTCAAGACTTAGTTTGGGATTTGTTGTAATGTCATTAAAAATATATACGAGTTTTTCGTTTTCATTCCTTCTCCCAGAAGTGATGCCACCTGAAGAAATATTACTTGAAAATCCTTTATACTGAATATTGCTAAGTGTTGAAGAACTTTTGCCGGTAACTAATTGGTCCCCCATGATGTAATATGGGTAGTTTAATGGGTTGTCTTCTTTTTGTGCATGTAAGTTCAAACTACCTGCAAATAGACACATAATAAAGCAAAATAAATAAAAATTTCTCATAAACGTAAATTTACGTCTGCTCCTATACAGACAATTTTGAAATATAGTAAATGTTTTGTTGATATGTTAATAATTGAATAGTTTTGCAAATATAGGTAATAAACTACCCCCCCCAATTTTTTAACAATAATTAACTGTTTGAGGGTGAAATAGGTAGATTTTGTGCTAAAATTGAAAAATTTGGCCTAATGGTCAAGATAAACATCGTTCATCACAACGAGTCACGTTGTGGTTGCGAGAATTATAATATTGTGTCTCGGTGGTGGAGGTCATAATACTTGAAAAGTTGTTTTATTTTGAGTCAATAAATTTTTTGCAATCCCAAAAAGAAATAGTCCCCGTTGCTTAAATATGTAACGGGGACTATTATGGATTGAAAATATCCTAATTGGCTTAAATTTTGGTTTTACTGTAGCTATATTTTATTTTGTTTGAATTGGAGAATAGAATAGTAATTATAATGATTAGAAACTTTTTTATGAGAATTATATATGAGTTATATTTACTTAATCAAAACTTTTGAAGTTTTATTGCCTTGACGGGTGATGTAGAGGCCAGGAGTGAGGTTGTTGGCATCGACTTTTACACCGTGGAGGTTATAATATTCGATAGGAGCCATTGGGGTAGTAATTTCAAGTTGAATATCTACAACACTTGTTACATTTGTGTCGGTAATGTCGTAGGCACACAATCCACAACCAGGAACATATAGGAATAGACGAACGCAGTTGTTGTCCATTGTAATATAGTCGGCCGAACAAGCATATGTTTCACTCCACACATTGCCCAAACCATTTTCGGGAAGCACCCATAGTTGATTCATTCCGCCATAAGTCAAGTTGGAAGTGGTTTTGACAAGGTTGAATTTGTGACTGTCAGAGTAGAAAGCATCATCGTAGGCATATGCAACATATCCGTTGTCGCCAATGGTAAAGAATGTGCCACCATTTGTCAAGTCGCTGTTAGGTGCTACCGATGGATTGGCAAGGAATGAACCTTCGCGCGATGCTGTTGAGAATGAGTAACGGGTGAGTGAGGTAGATGCCCCGTCGATAAACATGTCGTCGGCAGTGATAGGCAACACGAAAGGAGCAGTGCTGAAATCGGTTGCCGATGTTGGATAGAATGCGTTTACGGTTTTGATTTCTTCGGTGTAAGAACCATTAGTAAATGTCCATCGTACGATGTATTTATTGTTGGCAGGTACACCTAAAATAGTGAAGTTGCCTGTCGTTACATCGCCAATAATTGCAACTCGGTCAAAGCGGCCTTTTGATATTTTAGAGTCGGATGATTTAATGCGTGCAATTTCGGTTACAGCACCAGTTTCAAGGTTAACTTGATGCACGATTAGTGGATATGAACTCATCATTGTGAGGTTTGATACACACACATTGCCGTTAGAGTCTTTCATCACATTGTTGCATGGGAAATATCCTACCGATGCTTCGCTTCCGAGGGTGATGCGACCAATGTGTTCACCTGTAGCTGCACTATATTTTTCGAGGAATGCTGTTGCCGATGAAGAGTTTTCCATACGCCCCGAGATGTAAACATAGTCGCCTACTGCAACCATTGTGCGATTGAGCGAACCGCTACTTGCAAATGACATATTGTTAAACCCATTTTTAACCGAGCGCATCCACACGCTTTCGATGTTGATGCCACCATTTTCGCTATAAGTTGAGGGGTCAACTTTGATAGAATAACCGTTTTCGTATTCGCCTACACCGATAGATGTAATGGTGAATGAACGCACATCAGATGGAGAGTCGAGGAATATGCCACCACTACCCACAACTCTCCAATAATATGTGCCCAATCCTATTGAAGACGCAGGAACTTTTACCCCTCCACCTTTGCCTGCAAATGTTTTTGTTGAAGAAGCAGGGAATGATGCATCAGCCGATACTTCTACTCGATAGTTGGTCATACCATTATCTGACTCTAACCAGATGAATGTTACTTCAGATTCAAGGCTTGCACCGTCTTCGGGAGCTATGAGAGGAGGTTTTGGTCCTTGCGTGCGTGCAGGGCTCTTGAAAGATGCTATTTCGCTTGATGCTGCGATTTTACCAGGTTGCAACGATATCACTTTCCAATAATAAGTGGTGTTGTCTTTGAAATCGGCGATATCACTCAAATCAAATGAATATGAATTGGTTTTGATGTCTGTTTGACTATATTTAACTGATGTGCAAGCTGCGTCGTCGCAGATGTAAAGGTTGTATGTCCCATTTTCAATTGCACTCCAAGAGAATGTTTGGTCCCATGATGTTGCAGCGCCGTTGATAGGTGATATGAGTGTGACTTTTTCGGCTTCGCCATCGGGGTAGTTGGCATAAGCAACGGCGTGCTCTTTACCAAATCCGTCATAAACGCACACTGCATACCAATATCCCGATTGTTTATTGGTGGGAAGTGCAAATGAAGGAGAGTATGTAACATCTAAAAGGTATTGGCCATCAATGCCATCTTCGGTCATAGCCGCTTCGTGGGTTACATTCATAGGTACTGCATATACCGAGTAGCGAATAATAGTATTTTTGTGTGGCCCTGTAACGGCAGTCCATGAGAGAGAGCCATTGATGTAGTTGAGGTTGCTGACTGCGTTGTAGTTAGTGACTTGTTTCCAGTCAATTTCAGGGACAAGGGCTTTTGTGGGGAAACATTCTTTAGCCACAAAGTCGCCATGCTCTTCATATTCACCACAGAAGTATTGGATGCTATAGAAGTTTGAACCAAATGCTTTTACTCCATTGTCGGCAGCAAATTGGCGTGATTGTTTCACATTATAGACATGTTCTTCCCAGTGTGCTTGAGTGTTTTTGAGGTCTTCTTGATAACCCATTGCTTGTGCGAGGTCATAGATATTGACGCTGATGCTGCAATGCACATTTTTGAAGTGTTTAGCAAGACCATACCACCAGTTAGAGATTTTGCCAAACGATGCCATTGAGTGGTCGTTGTGCCAATAGATTTGTGGTGACATATAGTCAACGATGCCTTTACTCATCCAAGAAAGAGGGTCGGAATAAAGCGAGGTGTATTGAGTGTCGTAGCCACCGGGCCATATTGACAACCCATATTTGCTTGCTGATGCACCTGCTGTTCCAGGAGGAGCAAGACCAAAACGCACTTCGGGACGAGTTTCTTGCACCATGTTATATACATCGGTAATCATTTTGTCGACATTCTCACGACGCCAATCACCAATAGAGAGTGATGTGCCACTATTTTTCCATAATTGGTAGTCGGGAGCATCAGAGCCTTCAGATGTGCCACCTGTTGGGTAGAAATAGTCGTCGAAAATCATACCCTCAACAGGATATTTTTCGATAATCTCTTTACACACTTTCACGATATGTTCGCGAGTGGCATCAAGCCCAGGGTTAAGCACAGTGAAGGTGCCATTAGTGATGAGCCAGCCATTATTTTTTACTTGAGTGTCGAAAGTTGTGTTCCAAGTAGAGGTTGTACCTGTGCTTGACCAACGATAGGGGTTTACCCAAGCATATACTTCAATACCACGCTTATGGCATTCGTCAACACAAAATTGTAATGGGTCCCAGCCTGGATCTTTGCCACGAGTGCCGGTGAGATAGCTTGACCATGGTTCATAGCTTGATTGATACATCGCATCACACATACTTCGCACTTGGAAACAGATGGTAGTTAAGTTCATCTCTTGCATGCGTTCGATGTAAGTTACGAGGTCGGCTTTTTGTTGCGCAATAACGCTTGCCGAATTGCCTTTTTGTTTAGGCCAGTCGATATTTGCAACTGTTGCAATCCACACCGAGCGGAATTCGCGTTTTGGGGCTGTTTGAGCCCATAGATTGGTTGAGATAAATAAAGAGAGTAAGGCTAAAAGTAGCCACTTTTTAGTTTTTAGCATGGTTTATTTGTTTGTTAGTTTTTATTTCGTCTCAAAGTGTTTTGGCTAAAATTACACAAAACTCTGCAAAAGTAGTTATTATTTGCTTAAAATCAAAGATTAGAGTCCTTCTGAATTTACGATATTGCGACGATATAGGCATAAAAAACGATGACAACCATAAAAGGTTGCCATCGTTTGCTATTAGAGATAATCTATAATGATTATTTTTTGATCACAGGGTAGGTTGCAACACCATTGTCGGTTGTTACCTTGAGGAGATAAAGACCGGCAGGGAGTTTTTCTACATTGATAACCTTGGCTTGACCGCTGATGCATGAAGTTGTTTCGTTGTAAACTTCGGCACCATTAGCACCATAGATGCAGTATTTAGCATTGTCGCAGTTGAAGTCACAAATCACATTGAGCGCAGTAACCACAGGGTTGGGGAATACGTTCACTTGTGAGTTGATTGAGATGTTTTCAACACCATCAAATTCGGTAACTTCAAGTTCAAATGCGTGTACGGCTTGAGCGCCTGCAGGGTCGGTAGCAGTGATGCGAACGATAACTACTCCCACTTCGTTGGCAACGAAGATAGCGCTTGCATCAGCTTTGAATGCTGTAACGATATCATCGGGCGAGATGGTCATTTCGAAGGTCAATTCATCGCCATCGGGATCTTCAAACATGTCGGCAAATGAGATGATGTCGGATGTTGTTGTTGCCATCATCGTCATGTAGTCGGATGTTGCTACTACGCGAGGAGCACGATTGACATGTTCAACAAGATAACGAGCTGATTCATATGACTCGTTGCTATAAGCATCGGTTGCGGTGATGGTCAATGCATAGTTGCCTTGTGTGCCAAATTCGGGAGTGATATTGGCAACAACTTTAACACCATTAGGAGCATTTTTAATAGTAGCAGAGTTTTCGGCAACTTCGACTATTGCAGTTTCGTCGGTAGCAGTAACTTCAAGTTTAGCCATGTTGCCATTGTCATCAAGTCGCAATGTGAAGTCGTCGTTTTCGAGATCAACAACATTAAATTCGATTTGTGTTAATGCGCCTTCTTTAGCATAAGTGATGTTGGTAGGAGCTGTGATTGAAGGAGCAGCATTTTTGTCGAGAACGATAGGGAGGTTTATGACTGGTTGAGCTGGGTCGTTGCTCTTGATTACGAGGACAGCTTTGTTGTCTTTGTCCATAGGAGCATCGATTGCGCTTAAGCGGAATTTAACATTGAGCGATTCGCCTGGAGCGATTGTTCCGGTTTTGTCGCTTTCGGGGTTAAGCATCTTAACCCAAGCATCGCCTTCGCGAGTTTCAAGACAAGTCATGATGTAACCAAGTGAACCATATTGCTCTTCAAACATTGTTGCAATATCAAACCATCCATAGCCTTCAACAAAGCCCATGTAGCGATTAGATTCAACGCCTTCTTCTTTAACAGAAAGGTAGGCGGGGAATTCTACTCCAACAGGGTAGGTGATAACTACATAGAAGTCTTGACCTGGAGCCATATAAACTGCACGGTCGAGAGGTATCACAATGAAATTTGCATTTTCCATTTCGTCGATATGGAATGTGCCTTTGCTCAATACTGTAGTTCCTTCAACATCGTTGCCGTTGATGATTTCAACTTTTATGTCAACATCTTTGAGCCCTGGTAGATAGGTGGCAGTATAGATGTGTGAAATGTTGAAGCCTTCTTGTGGTGCAACATAGTAGGTTGCGGCTTTGTATTCACCAAATGTATTGCCGGTACCATATTGATAGGTAGTGTTATTGCCAGTAAGAGTTGGGTGATAAAGAGCACGGTTGTAGGTGAAATCGGCAGGAACATCAAGGATTGATGCCTCTTTGTCTTCAAATGCAGTGATAGGCGTAGAGATGTTTTGACGCAATTTAGCAGCATCTTCGGCACTCAATGAACGAGCAACTGCTGCTGGGGCGATACCACCACCACCGAGGTCTTCTTGAACTTCGCCTTTGCCAGTAGGGTCTAAACGGAGTTCGTAAGAGAGTCGGTATTGGCCGTTGTTGCTAATCATAACAGAATCGTTGCCTACATAGTCGTTGGTTGCATTTTCAACACGAATTTCATCTTTGTCGAGTGCGATTTGAGGCGCTGGAGTGACTACGAAACGCACATTTACTACAGCAGAGTCATTTTCGTTGTAGTAGAATGTCAAAGGCACATCGTAAGTGCCCACTTGGTAAGCATTGTCATACATCATAGGTATTGAAATACCTTGTGGAGTTTTGCCTACAGTGATTGGGTTATAATCGTAGTATTGAGTCCATGTGCGATTGCCAGTAGGTTCGCCAGTAATCCAGTCAATCTCTTCTGCTTCATAGAATATTGAGAACATAGGAGTATATATGTCAAACCATTCATCATATAATTGAGGACAACCATTCTTGATGTTAGTAATTGTGAATGGAGCCGACCCCTCATTCTTGATGTAGAAGCAAGCTTCGTAGTTGGCACCCATTGCGGTGATAGGACCAGCCGATGGGTCGTCAAAGTGACCTACTACACGCTCTACGATGATAGAATCGGTAGGGAAGATTGGTTTGGCTTCGCCTGTGAGAGTGAGGTTGATGGGGATTTGGATTTTTTCTTTACCTGGCACATTAGAGTTGATGTCGATAGCGCTATTGTAAGAGCCCGCCATCTTGTCGGTGAGGATGTTGAAGTTAATCAATCGTCCATCATTTGGCTTAATGGTGTTTTCTACAACAGGGTAGAATTGTACGGCATTGTTGAATGCTACATAGCGTTCAGGAATGCGTATACCCACTGAACCATCTTCGTTTGAAAGCCCTGCAAGGCCAAAGATTCCATAGATAATAGCATAGTCGCCATATCCCTTATATTGGAACTTGAATGAACCATCTTTTTTCATGATGATTTGATAACAAACACCTATATTCATAGAGTTGCCATATTCCATCCATGAAACAACTACCTCGTTTTCGGTTATATAGTGGTATGTACCAGCAGTTTTGCTTTGGTCGCAAGTGTGCAAGCCCCAATAAGGCGCGATGATGTTGGTGTAAATTGTTCCAGCAGGGAATTCGCCTGGAGGTTCGGGCCAAATCTTATCGTCGTTGCGTTTAGTAAATGAAATGAAACCGGTATTATAGATGTACATTGTGTCATATGTTTTGCCATAATATGGGAAGTTGAAAGGCAATTTCACTTCTACATAGTCGTGAGAGGTATAATAAGTGAAGTTGTTTTGTTTCCCGAGTCCGGTTGTTTCAATGTCAAACCAGTCAAATTTGACATTTTTGTCGTCAATAGAAGCACTATAAGAGTATGCTACATTAGCGCCTGCGTTGATGTCGTTGAATGAGAAATATTCAGGGTTAGGAGTGATTGAATATTTCAATGCTTCATTGCCTTGGTTGTTAATGTAAAGAGGTTTGTCCAAATAATTTCCACTGAGGAGAGTTGTGTCGATAGATGTGAAACTCAAGTCGATAGAAGGACAACCAATTACCTCGCCATTAACGGTTGCGATGAGCGAACCGGCACTTGTAGCGATTGAAATTTCGTCGGCAACTACTCCTTCGTTTTCGGTAGGAAGTGTTACGATGATGTCTTTTGACATTCCAGCTGCAATCTTGAATTCACTCATCGCTTCAATAGCAACACGATTGTTGGCTGTTGAAATAGAGGTGACATTCAATGTGTCTTTACCAGTGTTTTTAATTGTCAATGGTAGTTTTGCAGTTGATGTGCGGAACACTTTGCCAAAGTTGATTTCATTTGATTCGAGTGCAACATCGGCAGTTAATTGAGAGCCTGTGATGTTGGCATTGAAGCGAACAAATGAGGAAGGAGTAACAGGGTCGTTGCTCATGATGGCAAGGTTGTTGAATGTCGCGCCTGCATACATCTCTGCATCGGCTTTAAGGATGGCTGCGATGTTGATGCTTTCACCTGGATTAACAATGCCATAAGCAGGAGATAGAGCTGTTACAAAGTTGGGCTTTGGTGCAATGAATTTAATAGATGATTGCGAAGTGAATTGACGGAAGACATCTCCCGCAGGGTCATCGTTAGATTCCCAGTAGTCGGCAATATCGGCCGAAGTTATAGTCAATGGGTCGGCACCTTCACCATCGAGGATACCACAGTAGAGTGTAGAACCTTCTTGGAATAACATTGCTGCTTCATAACTATCGTAGAAAATTTCAATATCACCATTTGAAGAAAGAGCGATGCGGAAAGATATTGGAGTGTATTCTTGGTCATAAACCACAGCCAATACATCGGTGTATTTTACTACAAATTTACCATCTTGTTTAGCATATTCAACCTTTGATTGAGGGCCCATTGCCAATTGGTAAGCGTAGGCCGAAATGTAAGGCACTCCTTCAAGACCATATGCACTTTCTGACAATGGTGAACGATAAGCATATTCGCCAATAGCAAATGCAATACCACCATAACTTGTGATGTAAGCATAGTCGTAAGTTTTGCCATAGAATGGGAACGAGAATCCAAGGGCAATTTGTTTTGACAAATAAGTATTGTCGTCAAATGATGATGCGATGTCGGTGCCACCAATAAGTGCCGCATTTCCGTCATAAGCAAAGTCGGTAGCCCCATTTAGGTTGGTAGCAGCTACATAACCAAAACGGTGAGCCGATTTACCTTGTGCTTCAAGTGTGTGGTCAGAGAATTTAGGGAATACATATTCCAATGGATAGTTACCATCGTTTTTGATAGTAAACTCTTTTGTTATGGCTGCCGAGTCAACACCAAGTTCGCCAACTTCGATAACATTAGGCTCGATTACGATTTTAGCAGGGTCGGTTGCAACACCTGTTACAGTAACCTTAAATTCGGTGCCATTTGAGTGTTTGAAAACAATGCTTCCGGTGTGGCTACCTGCTGATTTTGGTGTAAATTCAACATCAAATGTTGTGTAACTGCGAGCAGGGAAACCACCGCTAATGTATGATGGCGCTATGAAGTGTTCCGATGACGATGAGATGTTGGCGCCACTCAATGAACCATAGTTGCCAAATGGAGCATAGCCTTCGTTGAATACTTCTACTGAAAGAGTTTTGCTTTCACCTACAAGTAGTTTGCCAAAGTCAACAACTTTAGCAGGCGACATGTTAGGAGTGTTGCCACTTACAGTCATTGTAACAGGAACGGTGGTTGTATTTTTCTCACTTTCGTTGGTGTTGAAATGGAGATTAAATTTATAAGTACCGTTAACAAGAGGTTGGCCATCGTTGGTTACGACTACATTTTGAGTTTCGCCATGTTTTACTTGTCCCGATGCAGGAGTGAGTGTGATAATCTTATCCCATGCAGGGTTTTGGCTTACGGCTGTGATAGCCCAACCAGCCTTATTGCTAATAGTTTCGTATGGAGAGCCTTTGAGCGCGTCAGCCATTGAAACCCAAGTTTTACCCATGTCGTTACTCATATAAGAGTAAGAGGCATATGCTTCGTTTTCTACGGTTGCTAATCCAAGAGGATATCCGCTTTGTCCACCGGGGAAGTGTACTACAACCCAGAAAGCTTCTCCAGGAGCAAAATTGATTTGCTCGTTAAGTTTCATGATGCCATCTGAATAGAAATATGTTGGTTTAAATTCTTGGATGAGTGTAGCTGCAGCGATGTTGCTACCTTTGTAAATTTGGAAAATTGGTTCACTGCCATAGAAGCTTGTTACTTGAACGCCTGTGAGGTTAAATCCTTCGGGGTATGTCTCTTGGTCAACATAGAACCATTGTGCCATTGAGTTAGGCAATGATGTGTCTTCGTCACCAATAGATGCATACATCATATCGTAGTATTTGAAATATTTAGGATATTCGCCTGCGATAAAGTTAGAGGTTTTATATACAGCGTTTGTAGCATAAGGAGTAATACCTAATTTGCCGTTGTATTTTGAGATAGCACCAGGATTAGCTTTAGTAATAGAGCGAGTAGCAATAGTGAATTGAGTTGTTGCTACTGACGCATCCCATTTCAATAGACCTTCGTCGTCGTTACCAATGTTGAAAGAAGCATTTCCTTGAGCGCCAGGTTTAACTGTAAATGACAATGAAGATTTGTCGATAGTCATTTTAGGTCCGGCATTGGTAGTTGCTACGACAACAGGCGAAAGTGCCGATGCATCACCCCAACGGTTTACTGCCTTCATCGCAAGGTAGTAGGTTGTCAAAGGTTGAAGACCTTCCAATACATAAGTGGTAGTTTCGCCCGAAGAAAGGAATTTAGTGTCAATGTTTACTTTGTTGATTGTGCTCAAGTCGGAGTTGGCATCAAATGCTTCGGTACTATAGTAAAGAGCATGATAATTAACATTGTTGTCGCTTGAGGCAGGGATTGTCCATTCAAGGGTGATGTTGTCTTGAGCAGGGAGGGCAGTGAACGATTCAACGGCCTCGGGCGCAACACCGCTGCCACTCATGTTGATGGCTTTTGCAGCGTCGATATAGCCTGATCCGTGAAGACCATCTTTACCTTCGTTATATTTATAAACATCATTTACCGATGTGATGATTTGTTGACGAATAGTCTCGGCAGGGATTGACGAACTGCCATGTTGAGAAACTACAAGGGCAGCAATACCTGTGACATGAGGAGTTGCCATTGATGTACCTTCGTTAAAACCATATTGGTTGCCAGGAAGTGTGCTCAATACACCATGAGCTTCGCCATAGTCGAGAAGACCACCAGGAGCAACAATGTCAACCCATTCGCCATGGTTAGAGTATGATGCGATTGTGAAATCAGATGTCATAGAACCCACGGCAACAACTTTGTCGTAGCATGCAGGATAGAAGTTCCCTAATGCACCATCATTACCGGTTGCGAAGAACATCACACCACCGTTGACATTTTTGCCACGATTCATTGCGATAAAGTAGTCGATTGCATCAAGCACATCTTGTTCGTAGTAGTCGCTTGAACCCCAACCCCATGAACAGTTGGCTATTGATGCACCATTGTTGGCTGCATAAACGATAGCAGCAGCAAAGTCGCCTTCGCCCGAGCCCGAACGAGAGTCGAATACTTGACACGAAAGCATTTTTACGCCCGAGCCATATGAACCGTTACCACCGGCAATACCACACACACCAATACCGTTGTT
Organism: Muribaculaceae bacterium; assembly: GCA_045637505.1. Taxonomy (GTDB): domain Bacteria; phylum Bacteroidota; class Bacteroidia; order Bacteroidales; family Muribaculaceae; genus RGIG4079. The sequence continues at coordinate 65,802 of JAZTZO010000003.1, forward strand.
GTTTACCGCAGCAACTGTGCCGGCAACATGTGTACCGTGTGCATGTGGATATACATCTTTAGAGTTTGTACAGAAGTTCCATCCATAAATATCGTCGATATAGCCATTGCTATCGTCATCTTGACCTGCCACACCATTCAACTCGGCTTGGTTGAGAAGAACATTTGCCGAAAGGTCTTCGTGGGTGTAGTCGATACCACCGTCGATAATGGCAACAATTACATCATTGCGGCCTGTGGTAGTTTCCCAAGCCTTGAAAAGGTTGATGTCGGCTCCAGCCACGCTTGTGCCTAAAGCTCCAGTGTTGTTATAATGCCATTGGCTACCTAAACGAGGGTCGTTGAAAGGCATTGTTGAAGGACGCACTTCGGTAGAGAGAGGAGCGGCAGTTTTGAATGTGCCATTCTCTTTCAATACCATAGGTACTTTGCAAGTTGCAACTTGCACACCTGCTGTTTGGCTTAAAATGCGTTGCGCTTCTTTAGGGTTGATTGACTCGTCAAATGACACCTCATACCAACGGTCGAGGCCAAATTGTGCCATTTGATCTTCATACTTTGCACTATAAGGGAATACCCTTTTAAGACTCATAGCCTTGATTTGGCGAACTGAAGCATCGAGAGTTTTTACTCCGGTGCTTAAAACTCCATTGGTAGCGGTGATGTTTTTATTGCCTACCGATTTTGCAACTTCGGTTTGCAACTTCACACGCACCACGCCTTTTTTAGGCGCAAGGCTTTGAGCTTGTGCAATCACAACGCTGCTCATTACAATAACGAGCAACATCAAAAATCGTGAAAAGATTTTTTGCATAAGCTTTGAATTAAATTAGTAAAAAAATATATATAACACTTTGTTTTTATCTGTTGATAATTAGGCGATAAAATAATGTGCTTAAAAACATGTAAAGTTACGAATAAATATGGATTTTTGGCCAATAAAAACGACAAAAATTGCAATTTTGAAGAAGATTGTGTACTGATATGCAATAGGTTGAGTAAATATGCGTCGGTTTGTGAATAAAATACAATACTTATGCAAAAAAAAAGAGCTGAAATCCACAAAGATTCAACTCTCAATTTTCAAATTTCAACTCAAACTACTTTCCTTCGAGGATGCCGGCAGCCAGAGTGTCGGCGGTGTGGATAAGAGAGAGCAGAGGGCATATCTCCTTGGCTTTGCGATTGCTTGCCACCATTTCGCTACTTTGAAAAGCGATGTCCCAACTACCCATATGCCAGCGTATTGCCATTATCTCATCGTCGTTGAGGTCGAGCCCGCTGCGAAGGAGCATAATCACCGATTTTTCGCCATGACCAAGAGGGAAATCAGAGTAATCAATATTATAGGCCTCTTGTGCTTCCCACACACCTATTTCGTTGCGTACCTTCTTCGTTACTTTTTTGTAGATATCGGCTTTGCACACATCGTGGAGTAGGGCAGCGATAGCAATGCTATCGTCGGGGATGCGACTCACAACATCGGGACGCAATTTTGACATTTGCTCCTTGAGCATAACTGCAATTTTATATACATTGAGTGAATGTTCCACCAATCCACCCTCAAAATTGTAATGATTTTTGCACGACGCCGGAGCCTCAAAAAATCCAAGATCTTCAAGATCTTCAATCACATAATCAATGTTTTCACGCTCAGTCGCTTTAAGAATTTCAATAAACTCGGTTTTGTACTTGTTTTCTTTTGCCATAGTAAAGATGTTTCAATAAATTTTATGCAAAGTTAGGAAAAATACAAACAAATAAAAAGTGATGAGTATATGCAAATTTATAAAAATGCGTAAATTTGTGAGGGACTAATATTTTGTGTTATGAATTTTTGTCGTGTTATGTCAATATTTGCGATTTGGGCTGTTGCTTGTTGTGTTGAGGTGATGGCTGCAGGTCCTTTTACGGTGATTGCTAATGTGGGTGAGGATGCGTCAACGACGGTGCGCCTAAATTGGCACACTGATGTGGATTGTCGAGAGGGAGTGTGTCGTTATACTTGTGCCGATGATTGGGACTGGTCGGAGGCACGGTCTATGACGGCTCAACGGGAGTTGTGCACTGTTTTTGATAGCATTTATTCTAAAACGGCCGATGGTAAGGATTTTTATGAGTCGGCTCGTTTCATACGCAATACTCTTGAGTTGGATTCACTCGTCCCTGATACTCAATATAAGTATTTTATAGAGGGCGATAATACTATTCGTTATTTCAAGACGGCTCCACGGGATAATAATTGGACGGCAGCTGTGATTTCTGACTTCCATGCCTATGCGCCACTACCGGCTCGCACTCGTGCTGCGATGGATATGCTTGCAACACTTGAACGATGCAATGGCGAGTTTGACATGGTGTTGCATGTGGGTGACATCATTGCATGGGGTGGTAGTTATTCGTTTTGGCGCGAGTTGTATGCCAACGAGCCTTTTGAGAAATATGTGTGGGCTGGTGTTAATGGCAATCACGATAATATGAGCCGTGGATATGCGCATCAGTCAAACGAGTTTTTCCGTCACACCAACAACAATCCTCTCAATGGCTATGAGGGGGAGATGGGTGTGTGCTATCATTTTACTTATGGCAACACTCTTTTTATTATGCTCAACAATGAGTCGATGAAGAGTGAAGAGGGGCTTTGCAAGGCGCAACAATGGGTGCGAGAGGTTATAGCCCAAAATCCTAACCGATTTGTCGTTGTAATGGAACATTATCAATGGTTCTTTGGCGAATCGGGTAAAACGTCGCAATATGACCGTTGGTGCCAACTCTTTGATGAATGTGGTGTAGATTTGGCGATTGCGGCCAATAATCACATCTATGCGCGCACAAATACTCTTTTCGGAGGAGTGGAAACCGACGGAAGCAAGGGAACGGTGTATATTCAAACACCATCTTCCGACAATGAACGTGGTCAAGAACTGAAAGAGTGGACCGAGAACCTTGATATAATTAAAAGTCGATGGAGCGAGGGGGCAAAGACTGTAGGCGCACTACTGCTAAAAGCCACTGACAACAACCTAACCATAACACTCTATGATCGCGATGGAAATACTATTGATGAGGTGATTGTCATCTCAAAAAAAACATCAGTAGAAATTTAATGCAGAACAAATAACTCGGTTATAACAGTAAATGTGATTGAGTATATGTGTAAAGCATGATTCTCCTTAAAATTGGAAGTGATTTAGAGTGCCCAACACGAGAAATGATATTGTTAAATTAATTTCAGGTGTATGAATTATTAAAATAAATGATTATTGTTGTAGTATTTCGTTTTTTTAGCGTATCTTTGTGAAAATTAGAATAAACAACAACTAATAAAAGATTCTGCCTATGTAACATAGTCAATAAAGACATATTAAATAATAAGCGTTAGCTTTATTCTTGTTTCAGAAATTTCGGCAAAAAATTAGAAGCATTCAAGAGTGGAAGTTAATGCTCACGGTATATCCGTGGGCTTTTACTCGTATATGAATGCATGGTGTTTGCCGATACCTCTGAGACGTAGACGAAGTTTTAGTCCACGTTTTTTATTTGTCTGCCTTCAATATTTTGGACTAATCTCAAATGGACAAAATGGATAAAACGATAACGATAATTTTATGCTACTTTTGTCAAGAAAACTTAAATTATTTATTAATTAAAAAAAATTAAAATTATGAAAAGTGAAAAAAGTTGGTTAGCGACACTTTTATTGTGTTTCTTTTTAGGAGGTTTGGGTATTCACAGTTTTTATGCCGGAAAAACTGTATTTGGTGTAATTCAGTTATTAACAGGTGGTGGCTGTGGCATTTGGTGGCTAATAGACTTCATAATAATCTTGGTAAAGAAATACAAAGATGGTGAAGGAAATGTTATCTGCGAAGGATAATATTTCAATAATAAAAATGAAAAAAGGTGGCAAGCGAGCAAACTATCTATTGTGTGTGCTAGTTGTTGCCACCTTTCTATTTTGTATTAACTATTTACTTTTTGATTCACTATATATTAAGTGTATAGTTAAAGAATTAACAGGATATGATTGTCCGGCATGTGGTGCGCAAAGGGCAATGGTTTCTCTTCTCAAAGGAAATGTCATTGATGCATTTTGGTATAATCCATATTTATTATTAGTATCAATCACTTTATCATTGGCAATTATAAAGAGGAAGATTCTGAACAATAAACAAGTTAGGCTCATATATATAATTCTAGTATTATTAATGGTTGTGTGGGTGATTGTTCGAAATCTCACAATATGGAAAGAGTATGTAATCACTAAATTGTCATTATAAATTATTGCTATTAGATGAATGTTTATTCTATCTAGAATTGCCAAACTTTTTGATTCTCCACACTAAAAGCTATTGAGCCCAATATTGCTCTAAATACAAAAAAACTAACCATCAATTGATGATTAGTTTTTTTTTCTGTGCGCACGAAGGGACTCGAACCCCCACGTCTCACGACACTAGATCCTAAGTCTAGCGCGGCTACCAATTACGCCACGTGCGCAATGATTACGGGTGCAAAGATAGAAACTTTTCCGTAACCGTGCAAATATTTTTGCATTAAATTAATCAAATTGATTGCTCAATGTTCCAAACGAATGCACGAAGTCCTAATTTGGGAGTTTCAACATCCATTTCATGGAGAGTCTTGAGCACATTATCTACACGATGGTCTTCAACCACGGTGATGATAGCCGATGCAAGTGAGGGCCAAGCGTGAGAGCCATAGTGAGGCTCTCCGCTTTTGCTTCCTCGACCTTGTACTTCTTGCCATGCAGTAAATCCACGGCAGTTATTGCGTTCGAGCATGTCAACGATACGCTCGTAGTATGCTTGGTCAAATGTTATTAATATCGATTTCATGATGTTGCGAGGAATTAAATTTTGTTTTCTTTTTCGGCTTTAGCTTTGGCTTTGCGAAGTTTTTTGCGAGTGCGTTTCACGCCCACTGATGCAAAGATACAATACATTGCAGGCACAAAGAATAGGGTCAACAATGTAGAGAAAGTCAAACCACCGATAACGGCTACACCCATTGGACGCCACATTTCAGATCCTTCGCCTGTACCCATAGCCATAGGCACCATACCGAGGATTGTGGTCAATGCAGTCATTACGATAGGACGAAGACGCGATTCGCCACCATCGATTACAGCATGGCGTATTGACATGCCTCGTTCGCGGTTGAGCGAGATGTAGTCGATGAGCACGATACCGTTTTTCACTACGATACCTATCAACATGATACTACCAATCATCGACATCACATTGAGGTTTTGTCCGGTGAGGAACAATAGCCCGAAGATACCTGTGAATGCAAATGGAATTGAGGTCATGATGATACCTGGATAAACATATGATTCAAATTGGGCAGCCATCACGATATATACCAATATGATGATGAGCAATCCGAGCATCAACAAGTCGGAGAATGATTCTTGTTGGTCTTCATAGCTACCCGATAGTTCGATAGCGATACCTGGAGGCATATCCAATTTGTCGAGTTGGGCTTGTGAGGCAGCAACAACTTCACTCATAGGCACACCCGACACAGTTGTTTTAACTGTGATGATACGCTCACGGTCTTTACGCTCAATCGTAGGAGGAGTGAATCGTTCCACTACAGTACCCACATCTTTAATTCTCACTGCATTGCCGGTGGGGCTATAGATGAGAATGTTTTCGATGTCTTCGATTGATGTGCGATGCTCGGGAGCATACATCACTTTGATGTAGTATTCTTCACCATCTTCGCGGAAGAGTGAAGCAATGCTACCATTGATGCGGTTGCGTAGATACATCGCTGCAGTTTGAAGGTTAAGACCATATATTGCCAATTTTTCGCGGTCAAAGTCAACTTGATATTCGGGTTGATAGTCGGAGCGCGAGATTATGATGTCGGCTGTACCTTTTATGCCTTCAAGGATTTGTTTGAGTTGTTGAGCTACGGTGTCGGTTTGAGCGAAGTCATAACCATAGATTTCGTAGTCGATGGTTGATTGGCCACCCATGCCACCGCCGCCACCGCCGACATTTACTTGTTTCTTCTTAAACTCGGGGTAGTTTTTGAGGTCTTGACGCATGAGGTCGGCAATCTCAACGATGCCTCGTTCACGCTCTTCGACGCTATATAACTTAATGTTCATTGAAATGATGTGTGAACCATTGTTTTGCAATGAAGCAAAAGTGTTGTCGCTCGAAGCTTGACCGGTGGTGTAGTTAAGCACCTTTATTTCGGGATATTTTTCTCTCCATTCTTTAGCAAGGCGTGCTGCTACTTCGTCGGCTATTTCTACGCGTGTGCCGATGGGTAATTCAAGCGAAACGCCAAGGCGTCCGTTGTCGCCTGTTGGGAAGAACTCTGTACCCACAAATTTCAAAAGGAAGATTGATGCGATGAAGATTACAGTACATACGATTACCGACGATGTTTTGTGACGAACCACAAATCCAAGTCCACGACCATAAGCACGGTCGATTGCATCAAGACCTTTGTTGATGGGGGCAAAGAATAAGTTATAGATTTTACCATGTTTTACGCCTTTGCGAAGGAGTTGTGAGCAAAGCATAGGAGTGAGCGACAATGCGCAAGTGGTAGAGATAATCATCATGATTGTCACCATCCAACCGAGTTGCTTAAACATCACACCAGTCATACCGGTTACCAAGGTCAATGGGAAGAACACGGCAATCAAGGTGAGGGTAGAGGCGATAACCGATATACCCACCTCATTTGTTCCATGGATAGCGGCTTGTTTAGGATCACTACCACGCTCTATGTGGGTTGTTACATTTTCGAGCACCACAATCGCGTCGTCCACCACCATACCGATAGAGATAGAGAGTGATGACAATGAGATGATGTTAAGACTTGTGCCTGTTATTGCAAGGTAGATAAACGATGCAATCAACGAGATAGGAATGGTGATACAGATAATCAATGTTGCACGCCAGCGACCGAGGAATCCAAACACCACGATAACCACAAATAGGAGTGCATATAGCACGGTTTCAACCAATGAGTTGATAGTGTTGCGAATGTTGTCGGATGTGTCAACAATCATTTCGAGTTTCACATCGGTTGGGAGGCGTTTTTGCAATGAAGGCAACATCTCTACCACTTTGTTAGAGATTTCAACCGAGTTAGCACCCGATTGTTTTTGAATCACAATCATTGCACCTTTCTTACCATCGGTGTAGGCTTGTTGAGCGCGTTCTTCGAGAGTGTCGTCGATGCGAGCCACATCTTTGAGGAAGATGTTTTTGCCACCATATGAGCCCACGATGATGTTGCTCATTTCCTCGGGCGAAATAAATTCACCTTGCACACGCAATGAGTATGTGTCGGACCCGATGTCGAACGAACCACCTGGTATGTTGCGGTTTTCGGCAGCGATGAGCGATGAAATAGTCTCGATTGAGAGGTTGTAGGCTTCGAGGCGCACGGGGTCAACATATACATATATTTCGCGTTTGGGAGCACCCGAAATTGACACCGAACCCACTCCATCGACGCGTGCCAATGGGTTTACTACTGCATCATCAAGAATTTTGTATAGCCCGGCCATACTTTCTTCGGCTTGCACCGAGAGCATCATGATGGGCACCATGTCGGCGCTAAACTTGAAGATGATGGGGTTTTCGGCATCGTCGGGCAATGCACTTTCCACCATATCCAGTTTGTCGCGCACATCGTTGGTCAATACATCGATGTCGTAACCAAACTCAAATTCGAGTGTGATGATTGAGATGTTTTCGCGTGATTTTGATGAGATATGTTTCAAGTGTTCCACCGAGTTGAGAGTATTCTCGAGTGGACGGGTCACATTTTGTTCGATATCTTGAGCACTTGCCCCTTGATATGTGGTCATTACCATGATGGTATTTGTCTCAATATCGGGGTAGAGGTCGATGGGGAGTGTCGAAAGCGAGAACAGACCTAAAATTGTGATAGCTATGAAACATAGCGTTGTCATAATAGGTCGTTTTACCGCACCTGCATATAAACTCATAGTAGTGTTATATTATGAAGAGATTAATGAGAGTAGTTAATGTTATTTTTTAGCTTCAACTTTAGTAGTGTCGGCTTTGTTAGTAACTGCAGCATTGTTGGCATCGCGTTTGATGAGTTCAACCTTCACGCCGTTGGCAAGTTGATTTTGACCAGCGATAACCACGAGGTCGCCATCGTTTACGCCCGAGATGATTTCATAAGCATCGTCGATGCGTTGACCGAGTTCCACTTTGTTGTATGATACTTTGCCATCGCTGTAAACATATACATATTTGTTGCCCGAACCAGGTTGTTTCACCACGGCACGATCGGGAACTACAACATGCATTTGTGAGCCATAGTTGATTTCAACGCGAGCAAACATACCTGGCTTGATGCGTTGGTTTTTGTTTGTGATACCCACTTCAACGGCAAATGTGCGAGTGTTGGTGTCGATAGTGGGGTGAATGCGGCGTATGCGACCAGTGAACGATTCGTTTTCGAAAGCGTCAAATTTCACATCAACATGCATTCCGTTTTTGATTTTAGAATAGTCGTTTTCGGTAACATTGATTTTAGCAATCACCGATGGGCTGATTTGGCCTACAGTCAAGATGGGAGTGCCACCACACATGTCGCCTGGGTCGAAGTTGCGAGCAGTCACAACACCGCTAATGGGCGAGGTGAGCACAGTGTTTTCCATCATGTTTTTATATTGGCTTTTGAGTGCTTCGAGTTCGGTTTTGCGTTGGTCAACCATTTGTTGAGTGCCCGAACCGATGTTGAGAAGATTCATCGCACGATCATATTCGATTTGAGCGAGGTCGAGGCGCACTTTCAATTGGTCGGTATTGGCTTTGTCGAGGATAACGAGAGTTTGGCCTCGTTTCACTTGTGAACCCACATCAACGAGAATTTGTTTGATGCGGTTGGGGGTTGAGGGAGAAATGTTGTTGAGATTGTCCACCTCGATAGTAGCAGTGTATTCCTTGATTAATGGAACTTCTTGCATCGATACTTTTTTCACATCAACCATAGGAATTTCTTCCTCTACAGGTTGTTGAACTTGTGCTGTTTCTTCTTCTTTTGAAGAACATGCTATCATTGACGCTGCGATAGCAATGTAAACGGGTAATTTGTGATATATTTTCATATTAAATGTTTTTTTTCAGCTTGAAAGTATGTTGTTTATTAGTCTTCCGAGGTGTATTTGTTAATGTCGGCGTTGCCCAAAAGAAGTTCGAGCTCGCTGTTAGAAATGAGATAGTTGTAAATTGATTGATAGTAGGCCAATCGTGAACGAGTGAGCGCTACTTCCGAGTCGCGAAGGTTGAGGTAAGAAGCAGCCCCTATTTTGAAACTTTCTTCCATTATTTCGTGAGCCTTGTCGGCTTGTTTCACGCTTTCGGCGTTCGAAGCAATTTGTTTCACATTTTTGTTGATATTGTCGATAGCCATTTCCACTTGCATGTTTATGGCGCGTTCAAGATTTTCGCGTTGGTATTTCATTTCGCTCACTTGAATTTCGGCTTGTTTGATTTTGGTATATCGTTGACCACCTTGGAAGATGGGCAATGAGAGTGAAAGCCCTATTGTTGAATATGGGCTCCAACGGAAGTTGGTAAATGGATTGCCGTCCGACATTGAAGTCCAGTTATAGTTGGCTGTGAGTGCTACGGTAGGATACCAAGCCATCTTGTGCACATCGAGAGTTTCGTTGAGCATGCGAGTTTGGATATCAAGCATTTTCAAGTCGGTATTTTGGTCGATAGAGCGATTGATTGAAAGCACATCTTCATACATTGTCTTTTCATAGTCAACCAATGAAGTTGTAGGCTCAAATGGGATTGCCACATCCATACCCATCAATATCGACATTTGCAATTTCACTTGTTTGATAGCGATTTCGGCTTGAAGGAGTTCGGGCTCCACATTTTTCACAGCCACCGAGGTGCGAAGAACATCATATTCCGATGCAGCGCCGAGTTCGTGTTGCTTGGTGTAGATATCGTGAGTTTCTTTTGCCATTTCGTAGTTATCAAGAATCACCTTGTAAGAGTCTTTGGCAAGAAGAAGCGCATAATAGGCCGATTTTACTTGGTTAATGAGGTCGAGGCGCGACTTGCGTGCAGTTTCAACCGATTGAAGGATTTGGCTATCGCTCAATTTTAGCGACTTCCATAGTTGGGGCGCGATGAGAGGCATTTGTGCCGAGAAGCCCAACGACCATGAGTTGTCGAGACCCATCTTGATGCCGTTTGAAGCCGATTTGCTTGCCTCGGCTGCTTCGGCAGGGATGTTGGTTTCGCCTTCGCCTGGAGTGGGAGTGCTACCACCTCCACCGAGGGCACCCATATTGAGATACATCACTTGCTTGGCAAGAGTGCGGCTATATTGACCTGCAAAACTGATGCTTGGAAGTAGTTGGCCCAAGGTTTCTTTTTTAGAATAGTCCATGCGCTCTATTTCCATGTCGGCAACCTTTATCGAAGGGTTTTCGCTGAGCGCGATAGTGATACATTGATCAAGCGAAAGCATGAGTGTATCGCTGTGTGTTTCGCCTTGAGCAAAAGAGGGGAGAGTAACCCCTATGCATAATGATGCAATGAGTGATTTTATTGAAAATTTCATAATATATCTATGTGTATCTTTAAAATTCGTGCAAAATTACCACAATTTCCCCGTATAATAAAGATATAACAATTAAAAAATGCCAAAAGTTCCAATGTTACTGAACTTTTGGCATACTTTTGACCAATATGTAGGTTTTTCTTAATTTAAAATGCAATATCCGGCTTCGGTTAAGCCCTTGCGAATGGTTTCGATGTGGTTGTGGTTGAGTGTTTCGAGCTCGATGCGAAGTATGCAACCATTGATTTCGGTACTTGCATTGATGCGTTCGTGCGACACCGATAGAATGTTACCACCCAAGTCGGCGATGATGTTGCACACACCCGATAGTTGCCCGGGCTTGTCGTAGAGGTCGATTTTGAATGTATAGTTGCGACCACTTTTTGACAATCCTCGAGTGATTACACGGCTCAAAGTGGTAACATCGATGTTACCCCCCGACACAAGACACACCACCTTTTTTCCCTTGATGGGCAGTTTGTTAAACATAGCAGCAGCTACAGCCACAGCACCTGCACCCTCGGCCACGAGTTTATGTTGCTCAAGTAGGGCCAGTATAGCAGCGGCAATCTCATCGTCGCTCACCGTCACCACCTCATCGACATACTTGTTACACATCTCAAATGTGTTGATGCCTGGCTCTTTCACCGCAATACCATCGGCAATCGTTGACACGGCCGATAGGTGTTGTATCTTACCCTCTTGGAGCGAGGTGGCCATACTGGGTGCTCCCGACGATTGCACACCATAGATTTTAATGTCGGGGCGAAGGGTTTTGAGAGCAAAAGCCACACCCGATATCAATCCACCGCCACCTATGGGCACTATCACAGCCTCCACATCGGGCAATTCTTCGAGTATTTCAAGGCCTATAGTACCTTGTCCGGCAATCACCTTGGGATCGTCAAAGGGGTGTACAAATGTGTACCCCATTTCATCGCGAAGTTGGATAGCCTTGGCATAGGCATCGTCATAAACGCCAGGCACTAAACACACATCGGCACCATATCCCTTGGTGGCTTCAACCTTTGAGATAGGAGCACCGGCAGGCAGACATATCAATGCCTTGATGCCATTGTGTGATGCACCAAAAGCCACACCTTGGGCGTGATTACCTGCCGAACAGGCTATTACGCCACGCGACTTCTCCTCCTCGGTGAGTTGTGATATCTTGTAATATGCACCACGCAGTTTGAACGAACCGGTATATTGCATATTCTCGGGTTTGATATAAATATTGGCATCAGGGTTAAGGCGACGCGACCATATGAGAGGTGTCTTGCGCAAAACTTTCCCAAGCACCTTTTGAGCATTAAAAATCTCGTTAATTTCTAATTTGGCCATAATAAACAGTTTTTTTATGTAATGCAAATTTACAAGAATTTTGAATATTGCAACACAAAAGCACGAAAAAAAAGAAAAGAATGATACCGTGTCGATGAAAACACCCACAACACTCCCTCATTTCTCCCACCGTTATCGTGTTATCGTGTTATTTGAGGATAACATCGATAACATAGGGATAACACTGGAGGGGCTGGTGGTGTTAGGGAAAGTATAGATCCTCGGGGGTGTAAATGAGTTTTTGTTGTGTGGGGCGATTGCGCAATACTCCCATTCGCATATTAACCATGAGCGTGCTATAGTCGCTTCCTTGGGGTATGAGGTTGGCATTGACAAATCGATGCACCATGTCGTTGACCTCGATGGAGCGTAGCAGATAACTATGTTGTTGTGCTATGCGAGTCCACTCTTGGGTGTGGGCATCGTCGGGAAATAGTGTCACATTGCGCCCGGTGAGGTGGTGAAGCGTGTCAACGAGGCTTGTGCTGCCACAGGCTATAAACAATGGCAATCGTGTGTCGTTGCGTAGGCATAGGGTGTTGTAGGTTGCACCCATCAAGGCCGATTTTTCGCTACTCACTACTGCTACCGACATATCTTCGGGGTGTGTGGGGAGTAGGTGTAGCCCAAATGGATAATATTCAGGGCTACTACCTGGCGAGGCTTGAAGTGTGCGTGTGCTATTGTCGATGGGCAGTCCGTTGGTGTCATATTTCACTATTTTGGCGGTGTTGCATCGATTGTTGATGTCGTGTTGCCAATACACCACTTCATCATCGAGTGTGATGCCTATTTGGTATCGGCGAAATAGCGTTAAGAGATAGTTGAAAATATCGGTCGAACTATACAGCCCACACATGTGGTTAAATAGAGAATTGGCATAATACCATAGGTGGTTGTGCATATATTGGTGCATAGTATCGTTGCTAAAGTAGGTAGTGTTGGTGGTCATAGTAATTGATATTGAGTTAGTGGATTATGGATTATGAACTATGAATTATGAATGGGAACTATAACTTTGTATCGTCCTGAAAAAGGTTTACTTTTAAATTGTTAATAAATATATAATTAAAATAAGAGTGTAATACGGAGCTAGCTCCGTATTACAGTTCAACTATTCAAAATTAGATATATTTTGCGAAAAGAAATAATTTTTCCA
>JAZTZO010000004.1:0-14576 GCA_045637505.1 Muribaculaceae bacterium
GAAAACCTGTTAAAGTTGCGATGATTGCAGTAGTAAATAAACTTCTAAAACAAATTTTCGCTATTGTAAAAAATAATTGCTTTTATGATGAAAATTTCTCTAAAAATATTTGTTTTTGAACACAGTTCATTCTGTCTAAAATACAAAGCCCGCATGGCTAAAGCTCTCCTCCTGAAAATTATCAAGTAATTTTTAGGAGAACCTCGCAGAGCTAACGAATGGGCCATAACTCTCCTCCTGCCACGAAGTGGATAGGAGGAGTACCCCGAAGGGGGGAGGTGGTTAAAAATTCAGTGCCTTTCCGCGCTTTCTGCGTGAGAATAACCTGTTCATTCTGTCTAAAAAATTGCCATTTCAGCGCGAGAACAATTTTCAACTATCAACTTTCAACTATCAACTATCTTGCGCCTCGGCAATGCAAATACTTAAACTTTGTTTAATTTTTGCAATTGCGCCCAAATTCTCAACTCTCAATTCTCAACTCTCAATTCTTTATATTATCTTTGCATATTGATAATTTGGCTACGAGTGCCTTATCACGAATGAAACATCAATTTCAATATGAAAAAGTATAATATCATTAACAATTCGCTTGGATGGCTATGTTTTGTCATCGCAACGGTAACCTACATGCTCACACTTGAGCCTACGGCAAGTTTTTGGGACTGCCCCGAATTTATTTCACAAGGTGCTAAACTTGAAGTGGGACACCCACCCGGCAACCCCATATGGATGTTGACAGCTCGTTTCTTCATCAACTTTGCCGGTGGCGATATGTCGATGGCTGCATTGATGGTCAATGCCATGTCGGCGCTATTGAGTGCAGGCACTATCTTATTGTTATTCTGGACCATAACACACCTTGTGCGTCGCATTATCGTTAAAGACAATGCCTCTGAAGTGTCGTTAACCAAGATGATTGTGATTTTTGGCGCAGGATTGTGTGGCGCATTGGCCTACACTTGGAGCGACACCTTCTGGTTCTCGGCTGTTGAAGGCGAGGTATATGCGTTCTCATCATTCTGTACAGCGCTCGTGTTCTGGCTCATTTTGAAATGGGAAAACCGTGCCGACTGCCCTACAAGCGACCGTTATTTAATACTCATTGCCTATGTGATAGGTATCTCTATCGCCGTTCACTTGCTCAACTTGTTGTGTATCCCCGCAATAGGATTGGTAATATATTATCGCAAATTTAAAGACACCAACGCCAAAGGCTCGTTGATAGCCCTCGGTATTTCGTGTGTGGTAGTGGGATTGATTCTCTATGGATTGGTACCAGGCTTCGTTGAAATGGCTCAATATTTTGAACTATTCTTTGTGAATAGTTGTGGCATGGGCTACAACATGGGTGCGCTCATCTATGCTATTGTGCTTGTAGCATTGTTTATATGGAACATATACGAGCTTTATAGCCAAAAGTCAATGACAAAAATCAAAGTTGCTACATGCTTGAGCATATTCTTCTCGGGCATGCCTTTCATTGGCGAAAACTATGCTATTCCCGTGTTGTTTATGATAGGTGTGGTATTATATTTCATATTCACTTCAAAACTCCCCATTCGCATTCTCAACATCGTTGTCACAGGTATATTGGTAATCTTCATTGGTTACTCTTCATACGCATTGCTCCTCATTCGTGCCAATGCCAACACTCCTATGAACCAAAACGCTCCCGACAATGTGTTTGCGTTGAGTTCTTACCTCAACCGCGAGCAATATGGCCAACGCCCATTGTTCCATGGTGCTACATTTGGCGAATTTGTCACATACCAAGAAGACCCCAACACAGGTCAAAATGTGGTGAAATATGTACCTGCATCGGCTATCATGCGCGATGAAAGTGGTAATGCCGTTACTACCAAAGGTCGCCCCGAATATGGCAAAGTGGTGAAAACATCACCCGAACAAGCCGACCAATATATCATCAAGAACTACAAGGAAGATTACGAGGAAATACCCGAGTTTAAAATGCTATTCCCTCGCATCTACAGCTCTGATGCTGGTCATGTGAGAGCATATAAAGACTGGGTAAACTATGACGCCGACAATGCTAAACGCAAAATTGTAAACATGTATGATTCAAACGAGCGAGGAATGGTAGCTAAAGAGGTGGCTATGCCATCGTTTACCGACAACCTTGCATATTTCATGAACTATCAAATGAATCATATGTATTGGCGTTACTTTATGTGGAACTTTGCCGGCCGTCAAAACGACATTCAAGGCAATGGCGAGGTAACTCAAGGTAACTGGATATCGGGTATCTCTTTTATCGATAATGCTCGCCTTGGCGATCAATCATTGTTGCCCGAAGAATTTGGCACAGGAAACAAAGGTCACAATGTATATTTCTTGCTCCCATTATTGTTTGGTATCATAGGGCTATTGTGGCAATTATTTGCTTCAAAACGCGGCACAGAACAATTCTGGGTAGTTACATTCCTCTTCCTCATGACTGGTGTGGCTATTGTGCTTTACCTCAACCAAACACCCAACCAACCTCGTGAACGCGACTATGCGTTTGCTGGTTCGTTCTACGCATTTGCAATATGGATAGGGATGGCTGTTCCAGGCATTTGGGACGGTATCAAATCATTGTTTACCAAGAAAGCACCTAAAAACGAAAAGATTGCCAAAGAGGTAGAACAACCCGAGGACAAAAAATCGCTCGCTATCGCAGTGGTTGCTGCCATTTTGGGCTTGATAGTACCTATCCAAATGGTGTCGCAAACATGGGACGACCACGATCGCTCGGGTCGCTACACTGCTCGCGACTTCGGTAAAAACTACCTATCGAGTGTGGATAAAAATGGTATCATCTTTGTGAATGGCGATAACGACACATTCCCTCTATGGTATGCTCAAGAAGTTGAGGGTTATCGCACCGATGTGAAGGTGGTAAATATGTCATACCTCACAACCGACTGGTATGCTTACCAAAACCAACACCCCACATATGATGCCCCAGCCATCGATATGTATGCTCAACCCAAAGATTATCTCAACGATAAGCTTCAATATCGCTATGTGTTACCTCAAAAACAATTAAGTTCGGCCAAAGAGGCATTGGAATTTACTTATAGCGACCAAGCTTATATCCCTGCTTATGACATCAGAATCTTCAACGCAGGGATGGTATATATCCCCGTCGATGCCGACAAGGTAATCAAGGCTGGCATTGTTCCCGCTTCTCAACGCGAACAAATCGTTGACACACTATTCATCGACATCGCAAAACAAGAGTCGGGATTGGTTCTCAACAAAACTCTCGCTCTCGACATGATTGCCAAGAGCGCCGAAAATGGGTGGAATCGTCCTATCTACTATGCTGTAACAGTGCCCAACTCATACCATTTAGGTCTCACTCCATATCTACAACAAACAGGTATGGCCTATCAAGTTACACCAGTGAAAGCTGGTATAAATGGCGACAATGGCATAAATACCGAGAAGATGTATGATGTGGTGATGAACAAATATCTATGGGGTGGTCTTGACCAAGGCAAAGACCTATATCTCGACGAAACAGTGCGTCGCATGGTGTCAACCACTCGTGGCACAATGATTTCGCTCGCTCAAGAATTGTTCTTGGAAGGCTTTGCACAATCATCTGTAGATTCAACAAATCAAGTTGCCGGCAAGGAACAATTTGACAAAGCTCGCAAGGTGCTCAACCTCATGGAAGAAAAACTTCCTGTGAGTGTAATGCCTTATGATAACTACTCAAGCATTGATGTTGCCGAACTTTATATCAAGCTCTGGGAAAAAACTGGAAATGCCGATGATAAAGCTCGTGCAATGACTCTTGCCAACGATGGTTTGACTCGCTACAGCAAGTTTATTCCATATCTCTTAAATCTCAACAATCGTCACCTCAATTCAATCGCTTATAGCGAAAAATATGTGGCAAATGTAGCTATTCCACAATTCATTACGCTATATCAACAAGCCGGTGGCGATATCGACAAGAAACTCAACGAACTTGGCGTAACTATCGACGATATCTTGGCCTTGAGATTGCGATTCTTGCAATTAGACAATCCTCTCATCGAGATTGAACGATTTGTTCCATATGTAGTTGAATATTATGGAATGCTCAACTATAAGCCCGAAAATCTCGACAAGCACATCATTGACTTCTTCAGCAAACGAGGCATCGACGCATCAAGATTAAGAGAGGCCTTTGATATGGCTTATAGCAAAAAAGGTTCAAAATAATCTCATAAACTCATAGGTTTATGCTCATCGAACAACCGCCGTTGCTTTATCGCATACTCTTCCCCGAGGCGATGTGGCGCATAAAGCGCAAAAGGCAACGTGTGGTATATCTCACATTCGACGATGGACCGATACCCGAGGTGACACCTTGGGTATTGGACACGCTCGATCGATATGGCATCAAAGCCACTTTCTTTATGGTGGGCGACAATGCTCGCCGACACCCATGGTTGGTCGAAGAAATCAAAAAACGAGGTCACAGCTATGGTAATCACACAATGCATCATCTGCAAGGCCTAAAAGTGACTAAAGTGCGATATATGCGCGACATCACCGAGGCAAATAAATATATCGACTCGGCACTATTCCGTCCACCTCACGGATTGATGCGCCCCTCGCAAGCCCAAGCCATCAAAAATCGTTACAATATTGTGATGTATGACCTTGTAACACGCGACTATAGTTACAAGCTCAAAGGCGAAGAGGTGCTCAAAAATGTAAAGAAATATGCTCGCAACGGCTCAATCATAGTATTTCACGATTCTCTTCGAGCCGAAAACAACTTGAAATATGCACTTCCTCGAGCAATAGAATGGCTAAAAGACAATGGATATGAGTTCCAACCAATACCCATGTAGCGACGATTTGCTACCTATTGCTCAAGAGTTACAAATTTCAGCAATAGGCATCGCCTCGGCTGGCTCAATACCCTCAAGTGTATTGAGCGCCTATGCCAAGTGGATTGATGCAAATAAACACGGCGAAATGGCCTATATGGCCAAATATGAAAATGTGCGTCGCAATCCGCAAGAACTACTTCCCGGTACTCAGTCGGTAATCGTTGCAGCATTCAATTATCATACCCCATTAAAATTCCCCGACAATCACCCCCAATGGGCTTCATATGCCCTTGGCGATGACTATCACGATGTGGTGCGCAACCGACTATCGCAACTCGCATCGTTTATTCAAGAAAAATGGGGTGGCGAAACTCGTGTGTGTGTCGATACAGCCCCTATCTTTGAGCGCTACTGGGCACAACAAGCAGGTGTAGGGTTTATGGGTCGCAACACTATGCTCATAGTGCCTAATGTGGGGTCATATGTGTTTATAGGGGTCGTTCTATCGACTGTGAAATTTCAACCCAACGAGCCTTGCATGCTCGATTGCATAGGCTGTAACGCATGCATTCGCCATTGTCCAGGTAAAGCAATCTCGCTCAACGGCACCATTGATGCGCGCCGATGCCACTCCTACCTCACTATTGAATATCGTGGGGAATTACCCGAAGAACTAAACCTCAACGGCAAAGTATATGGCTGCGATGTGTGTCAAAATGTGTGTCCTCACAACCTCAACGCACCCACTACTCAAATCGCCGAATTCCTACCTCGCAAAGAGATACTCGATCTCACACACGATGACATCAATGCAATGACGCAAGAGGAATTCTCACGCATCTTCAGCCGTTCAGCCATCAAACGCACAAAACTCACCGGTCTCCACCGCAACAATAGCCTTTGCGTTTCCTCAATAAACAAGCAAGAAGAAAATAAATAGCCGTAAGTCGCCAAAGCATTATATATGGTGTGGTAACATCTGATAGTGTTGCCCCATTGGAGTTGATATGCACAAATCCCTCTATCCCCCATGTGGCTGGGATAAGGTCGCCCAATTGTTGCCATGGAAAATCCATCGCATAGCGAGGCCATGTCAAACCCGAAAGAAACAAGAATATCAACGAGGTAAACACTACGACAAGCATCGACGCTTCCCTTTCACTCACAAACACTTGCAACACAAATCCCATAAATATCGACGACAATAACATAGGCACGATAAACAACAAATAATCTACTATATCGCCCACATGTGGTAAATTGAAAATCAATGGCACATAGTGATACATATATATCAACAATGGAGTATATATCAATACATAACACAATGCCTTGCCCAATATTGTTGCCACAGCAGGAGCAGTTACCGCTAATGGGTCGATGCCATTATTTAGCCTACGGCGGTCGCGCGATGTTCCCCCAAGCATCGCAATGCCCAAGATTATACTCTGTTGCATTATGAGTATCAATATCCCAGGTATTACAAACGAGGCAAATCCTTGCGACACATCTCCAAGAATAAATGCTTGTGAATCAATCGTGGCAACATTCAACCCCGACGATAGGTCGCCCATGACATTGAGCATCTCGGCTCTTTGCTCGTCGGCTACAGCCATTTGAATATCGGTAAGTGCGCTCACAAAGGTGCGATAGCGCATCAATAGGCTCATATCATAATAAAACGGCACTACTGCTTGACTCCCTTGCGCTATATTTACACCATAATTCGAAGGAATATACATTATGCCATAACACGCTTTTTCATTGAGCCAACGGCGAGCCTCCTCCATGTCGGAAGCATATCCCACAAGCGTCATCGACTGCGTAGCGTCGGCCATTCGCACCAACTCACGACTTTGCGGAGAACGAGAGTCATCAACCACACAAAAGGGCACTTCGTCAACTACCTCGGGATTGTAAATAAGAGTATATGCCACTGGGTAAAATAATGGCAACGCCACAAAAAACAGCATCACTCCCACATCTTGGGTAACAACATAAAACTCCCGTCGCCACACACAATAAAGCGACCTAAACCACGATTTCATATATCGCACAAACACACCCATCCCCTTTCAATTTTAAGGCAAATAAATAGGTTTTCGACACGCTTTTTTCAATCGCCATAGCATCGTAGAGGCTATGAGCGGGAATATAGCCAACGCCACAAAATAGTAGCGCGAATAGTATAGCGAAATGCCGTTCAATGCTTGATCGATATATATCAAAAAATAGTATCGCACAGGAACGATATAGGAGAATATCGCCACTGCTCCATACATATTTTCAATAGGAAATGAAAAACCTGTTATCGAAAACGACAACACCCCAAGCAACGACACCACACTCAACGCAAATCGCAAGTTGGGCAACAAGCAACACACCAATAATGCCAATGCTTGACACGCTACAACCAACATAACCATCGCCATCACCATAGCCCACACCGAGCCATTGAGTGGATAATGATTATAACCAAACATTACCGACTGAATAAACACTCCTACTATTGAAAACACAACCGTATGTGGAAGCATTTTCCCCAATACTGCCACCTCGATAGAGCCGCGGGCCGTTTCAAGCCATTCTATCGATGTGGCCCGTTTTATCTCCTCACATATAGCAAAAACCGTTACGAGCATTATCATCAATGCCAATGCTCCAGGCGCAAAAGAGTTGCAGAGATATATTGCATAATCGGTCCACGGATTACCTATAGCATGATCTTGCACTGCGAGAGGCTGTATCAATCCTCCCACCAAACCACCATCTACTCCCTCCGACATCAATTGCATCGTTACCACACCGCCAACCGTACTCACAGCTACGGTTTTAAACCCTTTAAACGACAATGTGCCAGGTATATAATATGCCATATTGCAGTAATAGGTAATTGTAGGCTCTCGTGACGCAATAGCCTCCCTTTCAAAATCATCGGGAATCATAAAAAATCCATATATCTCCCCTCGCTTAATTCCCTCAAGCGCATTGTGATAACTTTCGTAATGGCGCGTTACATCTATCAACTGCATCGCTTCAAGATTAGCTATCATTTGACGCGACAAAGTAGAGTTATCAAGATCCACCACGGCAGTAGGTACTTTTGTAGGCAACCCATCATCGAGCAACGACACAAAAAAGAGTGTGATGATGATAGGAACACCTACCATCGACATCAAATATATGGGACGACTCACAAGCCGTCGCAACTCTCTTTTCATTGTTGCCACCAAGCCCATTGCACACTCTATTTAGGTTGATATATAACCGACATTCCAGGGCGAAGTAGTGGCAATGTGTCAACGGGGTGGGCTTTAATTTTAAAGGTACGACTATCCCACTCACCTGTAGCTTTTGTGGCTCGCCACACAGCATAATCACCCATATCGCGCACATAGAACACTCTCACATCTACCATTGTGTCACCAAGGGCTGGAATCATCACCTCCACCTCTTGTCCCATAGGGAAATCCTTTAGCAACTCCTCACGCACATTAAATGTAACCCACTTATCATCTATTCGCAACACACTCATTATAGGCGCACCGAGAGCCACTAACTCTCCCTCATGAGGGTATATCTCGTCGATTACACCATCGCAAGGTGCGAGTAAATATTGATCTTCGAGCAGTGCTTCAACCTCCTTTTCGCCACCTTTCGCCACCGTAACCATAGCCGCAGCACTCCTTTTGTCCTCTTTTTGAGCTCCACTTTTAGCCAAGTTATACTGACTCAATGCCGCACTCTCCCCCGCTTGAGCAGCCTTATATGCGGCCAATGCTTCATCGCGTTTTTGAGCCGACACAACCCCTTGTGCATATAGCGACTCCATACGATTATAAGTCTTGCGAGCTATCTCGGTTGCCGCTTGGGATTGTTGCCAAATGCCACGCGCTGTTTCAATAGTTTGTTGTCGAGTTCCTGCATCAACTTTTTGGTTTTGCGCTTGGGCAGCAGTAGTCATTGCTTGAGCTTGCATCAGTTTAGCCTCCACTACCGACGAGTGAATATGCACAAGTGTGTCGCCCATCTTCACCCAATCACCCTCTTTCACAAAGAATCGTTCGACTCGGCCGGGCAACTTACCCGACACCTTCACCTCCGTAGCCTCGGCCTGACCTTGAACATACTCCACCGGCTCATTGATAAACACAAAACCTACTACAGCTACTGCTATAATCATCACCAATATCCCTCCAAGCGATATCAGCAACACCCTATTTTCTCGTTTTTCCTCATTTGTTTCCATAAATATTTATAATAAGACGCAAAATTTGCAGTTTATAAGACGCATGTCCCCTCTTTGCCTTGTTAGTTATTAGGTTTTAGTAACCCTAAAACTTTTTGCAGGTAGGTATTACAAAGTTGGACCTCGATTTGTGCATCGACGCGCTCCGAGTTAGCTTTGAGCCACGCTGTTTGTGCTTCCATTACATTATCGATGGTCATAACGCCCTCTTTGAATCCTACTTGTGCTTGGCGGAGGTTTTCATTGGCACTCGCAAGATTTTCAAGAGTTGTTTTATATGTTTTGACTGCCTCTTGAGCCTTATACGAGGCTTGTTGCACTTGCAATGCCACTTTTTCTTTGGCGTCGGCAAGATTTAGTCGCATAACCGTTTCGTTGGTCTGTGATGCCTTGTATTTGTTATAATTTCCACCCCAATGCCACAACGGCACCGACACCATTACTCCTACCGAAAAACCTCCGTCAAAATCTTTACTAAATCCGCTATACATATTGGGATTACTAAATTCATATGTCCCTATTATCGATACTTTTGGCAACATCGTTGACAACTCCACTCGCGACTGCTGATGTGTAACTTCCACCCCCAATTCAAGTTGTTGAATATCTTTGCGCCGAGCATAAACACTCTCAATATTTTCATTTTCGGCAAATAACGGCACAACAATCGACCTATTATCTTCATCTTCAAGGCGTAAATCGCTATCAATAGGCAACCCACACAATTGCGCAAGTGCCATGCGCGATAATGAAAGTCCATTTTTCACTTTTATCAAATCTACATGGGCCTCGTTGCGATTCACCTCCACCCTTAATTGGTCGCTTGGCGTAGCCACTCCCTCACGAATCATTGCATCGACATTATATTTAAGTGTATCGAGCAGAGCCACATAACTCTCTGCGAGTCGCTGTTTTGCCCCTAGCGACACTACTTGCCAATATGCCACATCTACCTCATAAACAATATTTTCGGCTTCGTACTCCTTTTGCACTACCGCCAACTGTGAAGCATAATTGGCAATATTATTTAGCGCTATGATTTTACCCCCCATATACACAGGTTGAGTCAATGTCAATGCTCCAAAGAAAACATTTTGAATGTCAAAAGTCAAGGCCTCCTTTGGTATCAAAGCTGCTTCGGGCAAGAAATCACCATTTGCATTTTTTATAGGCAAAAGTTGATCAGAACCTAAAATCGAAAGATTTTTTTGATTATAAGTATATCCACCTATAAAATCTAAAGCAGGAAGATAGGCAGCTTTCGCCTCTTTCTTTTGATATCGCGCGCCCTCTATACGAGCCTTACTAATGAGCAATTGCTTATTATTTCTCAATGCCATTGCCCTACATGAATCAAGCGACACCACCCCTTCGCCCCACGCAATGGAAGCCACCATCGCCATTCCCCAATACACTACAATCCTTCGTATCATTGCTATCACAATTTTTCATGTAATAACAATCCTTCAGTGTAATTTGTTGCATAAAAACAAAGTGGGGGCTTCTCTTCAAAGCCCCCACTTATTAATTATTGAATTATGGGTTATTATCCTATTTTGTCAACTTCGAGGTCGCCACCGAGCACTTCGTGCCAAGGAAGACCTTGCTTGTTGAGTTGTTCCATGAATGGATCGGGATCAAATTCTTCTACATTGTGTACACCTGGTTTGTTCCATTTGCCAGTGAGGAACATCATTGCGCCAATCATTGCAGGCACACCTGTTGTGTAACTAACGGCTTGCATACCTGTTTCTTTGAACGCTTCTTCGTGACTACAGTTGTTGTAGATGTAATAGTTAAGAGCGTTGCCTTCTTTGTCTTTACCAGCGATGCGACAACCAATTGATGTTTCACCCTTGTAGTTTTCGCCAAGGTCTTGAGGGTTAGGCAACACTGCTTTGAGGAATTGCAAAGGCACGATTTTCACGCCATTGTATTCAACCTCATCGATACGAGCCATACCTATATTTTGAATCACACGCAAGTGAGTGAGATATTCTTGACCAAATGTCATCCAGAAACGAGCACGCTTAATTGTTGGGAAGTTGATAACGAGTGATTCCAACTCTTCGTGATAAAGAAGATATGAATCACGCGCACCGATGTTAGGATATGTCAATGGAGCATGAATTTCGAGCGGACCAGTTGTTACCCATTTGCCATCTTGATAGAAGCGACCGTTTTGGGTAATTTCACGAATATTGATTTCGGGGTTAAAGTTGGTTGCAAATGCTTTACCATGGTCGCCCGCATTACAGTCAACGATGTCGAGATATTCCATTTCAGAGAAGTGGTGTTTAGCAGCATAAGCAGTAAATACTCCCGATACCCCTGGGTCGAAACCGCAACCAAGAATTGCAGTCAAACCAGCCTTTTCAAATCTTTCACGATAGGCCCATTGCCAAGAGTATTCAAAGTGAGCTTCATCTTTGGGCTCATAATTGGCAGTATCAAGATAGTTCACACCACATTCAAGACACGCGTCCATAATTGTGAGGTCTTGATAAGGAAGCGCCACATTGATAACCAAGTCGGGGTTATGACGACGGAAAAGCTCCACAAGTTGAGGCACGCTGTCGGCATCAACCGAGTCGGTCACAATGTTTGATGCACCAATAGCTTGAGCAATCGCATCACATTTGCTTTTTGTGCGCGAAGCAAGCACTATTTCATTAAACACTTGGGGGTTTTGAGCGCATTTATGAGCAACAACGGTACCCACACCACCGGCTCCGATAATAATAACTTTAGCCATTCTTTATGTTCTGAATTTATAGAGTTATAATTGGTTTGATTATAAATTTTCAACGAAGATACATCTTTTTATTGAATAATTTATTTCTCAACCCAAATATTTCACAAAAGTTTCTTTGATACATGGCTCACGAGCAATATTTCAACCGAGATAATCATATTTTTTTGATACACATATCACCATAATTTGGTAGTTAAATTTATTTAATTTGTCGGCAAAATATCCTTTTTAATGGGACAATTATCCGTTAATATCGATACTACGCCTATTTTATTTTGGCTATAATTTTTTGGTGAGTAATTTTGTATAGGTGAAATTATGGCTTATTGACTATCGATGAATATTATTGATAAATTCTCATCATTGGTAAAGAAAAATCAGCATTTATTGGTGAATTTATTCATTCACCTATCGGCTATTTTTTTATTTATATCACCCGAAATCATCACCAACATAGATGACAACCGTCCTATTCCCAGCGGAGTGATAATCAAAACTGTGCTATACATTGCTATATTTTATATCAATTATCTTTTCATCAACCGCTTTCTTGATCGCAAAAATGGCAAATGGCATTTTTTTGGTATGAATGTGTTGTTGTTGATTATCGTTTCGGTAATCATATTACTTACTTCTCATGGTTATACCGACAATAGTTTCCACCCCATCAACAAACCACCTCATCCACATTCCGAACAACAATCCATTAATCAACATCAAGCCCCACCCCAATGGGATAGCGATAAGCCCACGCCACCATCTCATCCTAAACATAAAAATATTTTTATCCATGCTGCCGGGCGTTTGTCGCGCGATTTATTAATTGCAATCCTCACTATTGCCCTTGCTTTTGCGGTGAGAGTTGCCGTTCGTTGGCTTGAATTACAGCAAAAACAAGCCTCGCTCATATCATCTCAACGCGAAACCGAGCTTGAAAATCTCAAGAGCCAAATCAACCCTCATTTTCTTTTTAATACCCTTAACTCCATTTATGCCCTCATCGACATAAGGCCTACCCAAGCCAAAGAAGCGGTACATGAATTGAGTGGAATGATGCGATATGCCATTTATGAAACCAACACAATGGTTACTCTTAAACAAGAACTCGATTTCCTAAATAACTATATCGCGTTAATGAAAATGCGCATGAATCCCAATCGTCGCATCGAAGATTCATTGAGTTGCAATGGATATTGCAACTATAAGATTGCGCCACTCTTGTTTATCCCCATTATTGAAAATGCGTTTAAATATGGGAATACCGGCAATACCTCCAACCCCATTATAATCAATCTCACGGTCAATGATGGGATTGTAAAGTGCTACACCTTCAATCACTTTGACAACCAAAAGCGTAATACCCAAAATGATTCGGGCATAGGTTTTAGCAACTTGCAACGACGCCTAAACCTTATTTATGGCGAAAACGCCTCGTTCAATGTCATTGAGCATAACAACACCTTCCAAGTAGAGTTAACCATCAACTTAAATAACCCTTAAAATAACCGTTATGACAATTCTTAAATGCTGCGTTATAGATGATGAACCATTAGCAAGTCAATTGATTGCGTCTTACATTGAAAAAACTCCATTCATGCAACTCGTGGGGTCGTATTCTTCGGCACAAGATGCAATTAAGACCATACTCGACAATCAAATTGATGTAGTGTTTCTCGATATTGAAATGCCACAACTCAACGGCATTGAATTTGCAAAAATTATCCCACAATCTACTCGCATCATCTTCACCACGGCCTATGATCGTTATGCGATTCAAGGATTTAAGGTTGATGCGCTCGATTACTTGCTCAAGCCTGTGAGTTATGAAGATTTTTTTGGAGCAGCCACCAAAGCGCAACGATGGGTTGATATTCACCGAAACAGCATAAACAAAGATTCTTTTAATGATTGCATTATCGTAAAAAGCGAATACCGACTTGTGCAAATCCCCACAGCCGACATTCTTTTTATTGAAGGGTTGAAAGACTATGTGAGAATATACACTGTTGACGAGCAAAAAAGCATCATGACTTTAATGAACATGAAAACTCTCGAACAGTCGCTACCATCGTCGTTTTTGAGAGTGCATCGCTCATTTATAGTCAACACAAATAAAATCAAAATCATTGAGCGCAATCGCATCGTATTTGGCAACAAATATATCCCCATCTCCGACACCTATAAGCAAGCGTTTACCGACTATATCTCATCTCATCTTATTTCGCAATCGCCATCAAATGATTGGAAAGACGAAAATTGAGAGAAAAATTAAATCTCATCATTTTTCAGGCAAATACATTACACCCCTATTCCATTATGTTAAAATAGCTAAAAAGTAAATATTTATTAGATTATTCACTCACTTTTTCATCTAAAAATTGTACCTTTACCTTGATTTAATGGGTACAAAACTCATTAAATCTAAAACTAATTAATAATCACACTTTTATTAACTATTTTATACACTAACAAAATTTACCTAATTATGAAAAAAATTTTCATTTCGGCTATGTTGTTGTGTTCAAGCATGCTTGGGTTTGCTCAATTGGTAGAAATTCAATCTATCGATAAAGTAGCGCTTCCCGAAGGCGTCAGCGTTGACAAAGCAACTATCAGCCCCGATGGTTCATTTGTTGTGTTTTCTCAAAACACAAAAGGTGGTCTCCACAAAATGGACCTTGCCTCTAAAGAAATCAACATGATTTCGGCTAACGGTAACAGTTTTGACCTC
>JAZTZO010000005.1:0-33715 GCA_045637505.1 Muribaculaceae bacterium
AAAAGGAAAACCTGTTAAAGTTGCGATGATTGCAGTAGTAAATAAACTTCTAAAACAAATTTTCGCTATTGTAAAAAATAATTGCTTTTATGATGAAAATTTCTCTAAAAATATTTGTTTTTGAACACAGTTCATTCTGTCAAAAAAAATCTGCGCCTTTCAGCGTGAGGACAACTTTCAATTTTTCATTGTGAATTATAAATTGCTTACACTTATTCAAACACACCGTTTTCCTCGTTGATTTTCAGCATTTTACCCCCCCCCTTAATATTTTTTAACACACCCATGTGCGCCCATTACCCCATTATTAACTACCTTTGCGACTTGTTTTTACACATAGCATTATTATAATACATTTATGAAAAAGTTTTTACTCCTCCTTCTCGCTTTGATAACAATCCTACCAATCAAAGCACAAAGACATGTTGACGAACTCAGAGATGATGAATTTCGCATCATTATTCCTCGCCATGATTGGACCGAATACATGGGATATAAGAAAAATAGCAATGGTGAACTTGAAGTTAATGTTCCACCCGGATCACTATTGGATATTTTCCCTAAAACTGATGTAGAAGGAGACCATGAATTTGACAAATCGCTCTTCATTCAAAGTGCTGTCGTGGATGACAAAATCTATGTCGGAATGGGATCATGGGTAATTACGGATTATATTAATCAAACATCTCAAGGCTATATATTTGAGCAAGGGGCTCAAAAGATGTGGTATGGTGGAACGAACTTAACAACCTTCCCCTTTGAAACATTGGGAGATTGGTACTATATGGGCCCAGCTATTGCAGCCGACGATGCAGGCAACTTGTGGGTAGCGACTCGCCGTACCGACACCCCAATTGACCATCCTACTCTCACCTATGGCTGGGGTCATGATATTGCCTCTGTTGCTTATTATACGCCTCAAAATAGTCCTTCATTAAACCCAAATGCAATAGGCCAAGGAGTAAAATTAGAATATCAAAAAAATGGTCAAACATATAACGCCAAAATTACTACACGCACCGACTTTATGAGTGCATATGGTGACGGTGTTGGCGCTGGAAAAACTGGACACCTATGGTTTACTCCCGAAAAACAATGCTTCGTTGAATGTATTATAATGAAAGAAGGAGCGGTTACCGATAAAAAAGTATTTATGCTCCCTAATGGCGAATTTAATAGCCACCGTGGATATATCAACCAATTTGCTCCTAACAAAGTATTATACCACACTGGTGGACAAAACACTATAGGTAAGATTTATTATGGTACACTCGACGGCGCTACAGTCGAAACCTCTACAAAAATTACATGGGAAGATACTGGTCTTAACTATTGCCGTAATGGTGCCACTGCATTTATTTTGCACGGCCACGAAGTAATTGCATATTCTGATATTCCCGAGGGCAATGAAACATATTATAAGCAACACACTAATAGCTCTCAATCAAAAGAGATTATCACCCCTAAATTTACCCCTAAAGCATACCAAAATGGGGTTATACCAGCAGCCTACGCATACGATTTAAAGGTTTCACCAAATGGCGACAACTACACTCTTTCATTCAAAAGTAATGCAACTGCAAGTAGCGCAACAATTAAAGTTCTTAATATAAACACAGGTGTAAGCAACACCTACGATGTTGGAGCTGTTGTACAAGGAGACAACTCTAAAACCATCGATGGGAAAACTCTCACTCAAGGCGAATACACTTGGTCGGTTTCTATTGCTAATAATGCCAATAGTGAAGTTAAAAACTATTTCAATTATGGTGGCACTCCACATATTTCAAGCAATGGGGATCGTGGAGGTGTAGCAATTGACCTTGACACCGAAAGCCCCTTCTATGGTCATATATATGTTACAATGGCACAAGGTGGTGGTATCCAACGCTATTACCCCGATCTAACTACCAATGGGACTAAAATCCACACAGGATATTTTGCGCAATCGGGCCATACTTCTTCTCCATATCGTATCAAAACAAACTCTGGCAAACTTTATATTGCTGACTGGAGCGACCAATCAACCGCAGGGGTTCATGTATATAACCCCAATGATGGCTCTATAAAACAAATGTTCCAAGGCACATATACATCAGGAGGGCAAAGAAAGAACAGCAATGGAGACATTATCACAGGTAGTACCTCTGGTATCGCATTCTATGGCGAAGGCGCTGATAGGAAAATGTATGCCTTTGTAGAGGATTTAAATCCAACAAAACAACTCGTTCGCTATGATTTAGGTACTTCCGACTCATGGAGTAATGCTCCTACTCATTTCTATAGTACCGTATCAGGTTATCTCACAAGAGGAAATGTTGAAGTTATATCTTGCGACAAAGGGCTATGGATTTGCCAAAACTCTTGGGGTACTCTTCCACATAATACAAGCACTCCTGTTTTCCTTTTTATGGATTTCAATGGAAATATTCTATTTAACTCTACCACTATTTTAGGCACCAATAACACCGAATACGCTTTTGAATCGGGGATTGCAATTAATAAAGATATGACAAAGCTCGCTGTAGCAGGTGGTGGTAATTTAAATTATAGTAATGTAAAAATTTATAATGTTACATGGAATGGGAACACCCCATCTTTAACATTTGCGTATGAAATAAGTTTAGGACATACTACTGACGGTAGTGTTGGTGCAGTAGAACAAATTGTCTTTGACCCTGCCGACAACCTGCTTCTATTCTCTCGCCAGTTTGGTCTCATGGCATATACTCTTAAAAATAATGCTCGTAACACCATAACCGAGGCTCCTTCTTCTCAAAAATTCACAATTAATAATCTTCCTACAGGTTCAAGTTCTTCTACCGTTAAAATCCCTGGCATCAAAGAACTTGGAGCAAAACGCATCACATTATATGACTGGACCACAAAAACAAAAATCGGTTCATTCACCCCTTATGATAATGTGGCCGACCAATCATTCTTGAGTCACAGCATCAATGTGGAAAAAGTAATTACTGGCAAAGAACTCGAAACCGATTTCTTTAATTACGCACCTGGTGAAGGTGGTATGAAATCAATTGCTCGTGCTATTGTGATTGACAACCCCGTAAAGAATCTTCAAGTTGAACACTATTGCCACAAAAAGAGCGATGAGGTGAGCGTTGATGAGGGACACCGAAAAGTGAGACTCACATGGGACGCACAAACCTACGACCGCGACATTTTCAATAACTACGAAATTCGCTATCGCACCACACGAAGCGATGGCAGCACTGTAGTAACCGATTGGACCAAAGTCGAAACTGTAAGCATTGACTATAGCGACAAAAAATATGACGAAAATCGTAGTGCTTCATTTGTTTACGAATTGACCTATGGTGGTGCCAATACCCCCAACGACCCAAGCGATGACTACGACCTCATGTATGAGTTTAGTATTATCCCTGTTTACACCTACGACACTAACGACCGTGGTGAACAAAACACCGAATACACAGTAGAGGTAAAAACTCCTGTTATTCCATCGGCTGCTCCTCGTGCGCCTATCAATGCCTCACTTTCTCAAATCACCGAGGAAGATGATAACATCACACGATATTCATTTGACCTCAAACTCGATGTTGCTACAAACAACAATCTTGAAATTCCTTTCTTGATAGGTGGTGGAAAAGCATCAATCGACACTTATGTGGTTGAAATCGTAGGTGATAACGCAAGCGCGATTGCAACCGAATTAGACGCTCGCGACATATTGTTCCTCGATGGTAATGGCAACGATATTACATCGTCGGTTACATTTAATAAATGTCCCGATGGCACAACTATTAGCGCATACAACTGTGACCACTACGATATTTCAAATTACTGCATAGTTGTAAAAGCGCCATCCACAACCTCTAAGGCAGGAACTAAAATGCCTACCCTCGTGTGGAAAAACGCTAATCCTAAACTCACTTATCAAGTGAAAGTTTATGGCATAAGCAACTATGAATGTAACTTCGTGGCAGCCACTCCCGAGGAGGTAACAATGACTATTCCTATGCCTACATGGTCATTGACAACAATTGATTTCCACAAACTTAGTGGCGACTACAAGTCATTGACCGACAATGAAGATATGCCAATGGGCTCATTCCGTCGCATTGACCCCGCGACCGATAAACTTGATGAAAATCCATCTAACCCAGTCACACTTTCTGCTGCCAACTATTTTGGCACAAAAGACGCAATGTTGACTCCAATTTATGTTACCGATGGAGTACTTGGGGAGTATAACTCTTCATTAAAAACATATGAAAATAATGCATGGGAAATTGACTATACATTATTTGTATATGATTCAAAGGGCAAACAAATAAAGCGTGCTGAATTTGAATCTCAAAACAGCATTAATGACTATGCCGCATGTTATTCAAATACTAAATCGGTGAGATGTGATATTTTAGGATTAGAAGTCCCCTACACAACCGGGATAGGTGAAGATGGTCGCGCTCGCAAAATTTATGACCCTGCAAAAGCTCAATATTCAACCAAATTAGTAGTTGAATTTAAGCGCAAAGAAGATGGTTACTCGTTTACCGAGTCAAACACCGCCAATGTATCTTCACGAAGTGTTCAACTTCCCCAATTGGGAGTAGAAGAATATAGTGGCTGTTCGGTAAATGGTGCGTTATATCGACGAGCAGACTCTCACTTCTATTATAACAACGCATCAAGCGAAGGCTATCATAATTATTATTACGACGCAGCAATGTTGTTTGACTGGGACAAACTAACCGACTTAAATCGTTACATGGGTTATTTTGGCAAATCAACGCTCATTTGCTATGGTCACTACGAAAACCCCGAGCACAATCCCAACACTTGGGTACAATATCATAATGGTTCTATTTTGACCGACGACGAAGTGAATAGCCTCAATACATCTAATCCAGCATTGACTAATGGTACTATTGGATACAATGGTTCAAACAACTGGTCGGAGCTAGCGATTACAAAAGACCAAGTGCCCATGTTGGTTCACTATGTATATGGAGCAGATGAGCCTCTTAAATCCGGACAAGTATCAACAGTCAAATTTAATGTCACCTTGACCGCTGAATACCCTGTTATCGTTTCGGGATTATCAAAATATGACGCATATCCCGATGAAGAGAACTACTGTGATATTTATGCCGATGAAGATCCCAAAAACTATGTAATAGATAATGCTAATCGCTACATGGATGTCATGACCGTTCCTACCACACTTTCTAATATGACTGTGGCTAATACTAATGTCACCACTGGTGTTGAAGGTATATTGACCGAGGTTTGTGGCGGAATAAAACTCTACCCCAACCCTGTTAGCAGTTCATTTACTTTAGAAGCACCTATGATTATAGGCGAGGTAAAAATATTAACTATTGATGGTCAATTGGTGAAAGTGGTTAAAGATATTAACGAAACAAAAGCCACAATAAATGTTGATGAGTTACCTCAAGGTATGTATCTCGTCAACACACTTGGGGTGATTGAAATTATGATTAAACATTAAAAAACTTTCTTTTCTGAAATAGCAAAAAGAGCATTTTTTAACAATCCTATTTAGCATTTTAATAGTTTATATCTAAAAAAACGCAAAAAAGTTAAGCAAACACACTATTTTGCTTAACCTTTTTTGCGATTTTGAAGATTTTCATCTAAATTTGTCACTTTAAACAAGAAATCAATAAATTAACTAACAATCTAAACCAATTCTCATGAAAAGGATTTTTACTCTCCTACTCACTGTTGCGGCCATATTATCGGCCACAGCACAACCCTACCTCGTTGGACACCGTGGTAGTATTTGGGGTGTTGAAAACACTTCCCAAGCATTTATCAACGGCGCAAAGAAAGGTTATGACTACCTTGAAACAGACATTAAAGTAACGAAAGACGGTAAATTTGTGTGTTGGCACGACGACAACCTCACTAAAGCATCAGGACAACCTGCTATTGCTTCTAACACTCTTTCTTATCTCAAATCGTTGAAGCTTTCACAAACTCGCGACGGTGTTGCTTATACCGGTTACATTTGTACTCTTGAAGAGTATCTCGACATTTGTAAAGAATATGGTGTAGCTCCTGTGATTGAATTTAAATGGGCTACAGGTATCAACTCAAATGACTGTTCTAACATTCCTGCATTGGTAAAAATCGTTGAAGAAAAAGGTTTCCGCAACAATTGCTACATCTTCACTTCTATGCAAAAGTGTTTGCAATATGTGAAAACCAACTACCCCGATATGGAAATCATGTATCTTTGCTATGATACTGCATTTGAAAGCAGCCGTTCATGGTGTATCACCAATAAGGCTCACGTAGGTCCTGGTGTAGGTTCAGGTATCACTAAAGCAGGTGTACAAAAATATCACGACAATGGTCTTTTGGTTAACGCATGGTCAATCAACTCAACTAGCGAATATACTAAATATGGTAATATGGGTGTTGACTTCATTACTACCGACGACCTCGATCCTGCATCTCTTCCTACATTGTCAACTCCTACTACAATGATTGGCGGTATCAAAACCGACAAGAATGAAGTTACTCTTACTGCAGGTATCGGCGAAAGTGTTTATGCCGACATCACTGTTTCAGGCTCTAACATGGGCGGTGCTATCAGCGTTTCTTCAAGCAACTCTGCTTTCACTGTTACAAACAATACTTCGGTTTCATCGGGCACACTTTCAGGTAAAGTGCGCGTAACTTTCAAACCTACAACCGAAGGTGTTTCTACTGGCAAAATCACACTCAAGGGTACTACAAAATCGGGCAAAGAAGTAACAACTACTGTAGCTGTTACCGGTAAATGTAGCCTCAAATTCAACGAAGTGTGGAACTATAGCGAACTCTCAGGCAAAACTCCTACTGGTACCAACTGGGCAAGCGACTTCGCTGCTATTCGTAACATCGCTTATGGCAATGGCAAACTCTACACCATTATGCCTAGCACAACTTCAATCTCTGTTGTTGATGCTCAATCGGGCAAATACATTACAAGCATCAACACTTCAGGAATAACAGGTGGTACTCTCTCTATCATGGACGGACAAGTAGTAGATGGCAAATTGGTTGCTGCCAACCTTGCTTCTTCTAACACTCTTAAAGTATATATATGGGATACCGACAACTCTACTCCTCGCGTACTTCTTGAAACTACCGACCTCGGTGGTTGCGCTCGCGTGGGCGACAGTATGAGCTTTGAAGGCAACCTCAGCAATGGTTCTATCTTGTTCCTTTCGGCTGGTACTATCCTCAAGTATAAAGTAACTAACGGTGTTGCTTCAACTACTCCTACTACAATCTCTGTTAGTGGTGTTGACGCAGGCACTTCTCCTCGCGTTGTTCCTAATGGTGATGGTAAATATTGGATCATCGGCCGTGGCATTTACCCAACATTAGTATCGGCATCGGGTAGCGTTGAAACTACTCTCGACTCTGATGTATTGAACGGCATCATCGATGGTAACGACTTCTATCCTTTCACTTTCAAAGGTAAACAATATGCATTTGCAACTACATATGCAACTGGTTCTTCTACTTTGACTGCGAGCCGCGTTGTTCTCATCGACGCTTCTAACGGCTGGGCTAACGCTATCAATGTAGGTGAATATCCTGCAAATGGTCTTGGTACAACTCGTAACACCAACCTCAACACTGGTATCGAAGTTGAAGTAAACGGCACTGAAGGTGTTGAAGTGTGGGTAAATTGTAGCATGCAAGGTATCGCTCACTATCGTTATGGTGCTGCTAAAGTTCACACTTCTGAACCTACTTTGAGCGTAAGCACAAGCTCTATCGCTCTTAACGCTTACACTGGCGAAACAGCTTCTCAAGCATTCAATGTATCGGGTGTAAACCTCACAGGAAACATTTCTATCGCTCTTTCAGGCGCTAATGCTAACATGTTCTCACTTTCGGCTACTTCAGTAGCAAGTTCGGGTGATGTTACTGTTACATACGCTCCTACTGCTAAAGGCAATCACTCTGCTACTATCACAGTAACTGCTGCTGGTGCTGCTTCTAAAACTATCACCGTAACTGGTACTGCTACCGACAAACCATCAGAACCTCAAGTAGCTGTTGGCCTCACTCGCTTGTGGCAAAACGCTACAAATGTTCCTGGCACACCTGGTGGTGGCGATGTTCGTTTTGCAGCTGTTTCTAATGATCACTTAATCGCTGTTGACAAAGCAAATGGCAAAATCATCGAATTGACCGAAAACGGCTATTCTGATTACTACAATTGTGCTTCTGCCCTCTCTACTCACTGGGACGGTGCTGCAATGGGTCCTGCTATCGCATGTGACGACGCTGGCAATATCCTTGTTCACACTGGTTGGTCGGGAGCAGTTTCAGGTACTAACTTCATGATTATCTCGGCCGACTTGAAAGATTCTTACAAACTCGACCTTTCAGGTATCGAAGGTTATACTCCATATCGTATTGACCAAATCGGTCGCATCCGTGGTAACATGCTCAGCGACGAAGGTGGTTACATCATCCTCACTCCAAACACAATCAACAACGCACTCATCGTTAAGGTTGTAAATGGTGAAGTTGACGCCGACTACTCTCAAGTAGCAAACAATGCAGGTATAGCATTATCTACTTCTTGCGCTGCTCAACCAGCATTTGAAACTGTTGCCGAAATCGATGCTCTTATCGACGAAAATGGCGACCTCTCTAATGCATTTATCATGCGTAATCGTAGCTATCCTCAAAATGTTTACTTCTGGAATGAGAACAACACTGCAATGGAAGCGTTGACTTTAAGTGCAACAACTCCCGAAGGTTACTCTACTAAAAATGCTTCAGTTGAAGGTTTTGACTGGTTCAAGATTTATGATAATTCATACTACATCATGCCTATCACTACCGATGGTACAACCAACACTCGTTGTTCTGCATTTGCAATCTTCAACCAAGATGGTGAAATCGTGGCTTACCACACTTATAACAACAAAACAGGTATAGGTCAAGGTATGGGTAGCTTCATCGCTGTTCCTTACACAAGCTGCTCGGTTTATATCTACCACTTCGTGGCTGGTACTGTTGCCGAAAAATTCACTTTCGCTGTTGAACCTAAACAAGATGTTAGCGGTGTTGAAGCAATCGAACCAATCGAAAACAACGCTCCTATCGAGTACTACAACCTCCAAGGCGTGAAAGTTGCCAACCCATCAAACGGCATTTTCATCAAAGTGCAAGGCAACAAAGCGACAAAAGTACTTGTTAAGTAAGTTAAAAATTGAGAATTGAAAGTTGAGAGTTGAAAATTGAAAAACCCAAAGTTCTCCCTTTGAAAATTTAAAAAATTTTTAGGGGGAGTACGGCGAAGCCGGGAGGGGGTTAAAACCTCAACACTCAATTTACAATCATCCTCCATAGAGCGAGCAATCCACACGGGTTGCTCGCTTTTTATGTATAATGTATATTTTCCCAACTTTTTAATCTATAATTGTGGGCAGATATTGAATTGTTTTTCGTATCTTTGCCAATATATTTCGTAATTTAGAAAAGTTATATACAATTATGAACATACTTGAATTAAGCGAACAAGAAATAGTGCGTCGTGGCAGTCTCGACGAAATGCGCAAAATGGGTATCGATCCATATCCCGCTGCAGAGTTTAAAGTTACCGGTTATACCGATGAGATAAAAGAAAATTTCAAAGATGATGAACCTCATCGCGAAGTGAGCATCGCTGGTCGCATCATGAGCCGTCGCATCATGGGTAAGGCTTCATTTATTGAAATTCAAGACTCTTGCGGTCGCATACAAGTATATATCAGTCGCGACGACCTTTGTCCCGACGAAAACAAAGACCAATATAACATCGTTTTCAAAAAACTCCTCGATATAGGCGACTTTGTGGGTATTGACGGTTATGTG
The DNA here is from genome assembly GCA_045637505.1 of Muribaculaceae bacterium. Taxonomy (GTDB): domain Bacteria; phylum Bacteroidota; class Bacteroidia; order Bacteroidales; family Muribaculaceae; genus RGIG4079. Next base: position 9,883 of record JAZTZO010000005.1, read on the forward strand.
TTCCGCACTCAAATGGGCGAAATCACCGTGCATGCTCAAAAACTCACTGTGTTGAGCAAATCATTGCGTCCTCTCCCCATCGTGAAAGTGAAAGATGGTGTGACTTACGATGCATTTGACGACCCCGAATTGCGTTATCGCCGTCGTTATGTTGACTTGGTAGTAAACGATGGAGTAAAAGATATTTTCATCAAGCGCAACAAGGTTTACACCTCTATGCGTAACTACTTCAACGAACATGGCTACATGGAAGTTGAAACACCTATCCTACAATCAATCCCTGGTGGTGCATCGGCACGCCCATTCATCACTCACCACAATGCGCTCGACATTCCTTTGTATCTTCGCATTGCCGATGAATTGTATCTCAAACGCCTCATCGTAGGTGGCTTTGAAGGTGTTTACGAATTCTCAAAGAACTTCCGTAACGAGGGTATGGACCGCACTCACAACCCCGAGTTTACTTGTATGGAAATCTATGTTTCTTACAAGGACTACAACTGGATGATGGACTTCACCGAAAAGATGATTGAACGCATCGCTCTCGAAGTTAATGGCACTACTCAAGTAAAAGTAGGCGATAACATCATCGACTTCAAAGCGCCTTATAAGCGTGTCACTATGATTGATGCTATCAAAGAATTTACTGGCATCGACATCACAGGCATGGACGAGGCACAACTTCGCGATGTGTGCAAGCAACTCGGCATCGAAGCCGACGAAACAATGGGTAAAGGCAAACTCATCGACGAAATCTTTGGCGAAAAATGTGAAGGCAATTACATTCAACCCACATTCATCATCGACTATCCTATCGAAATGTCGCCATTGACTAAACGTCATCGCAATAACCCTGAATTGACCGAACGTTTCGAATTGATGGTTAATGGTAAAGAGCTCGCTAATGCTTACTCTGAACTTAACGACCCTATCGACCAATATGAGCGTTTCGTTGAACAAATGAAGCTTGGCGAAAAAGGCGATGACGAAGCAATGATTATCGACAAGGACTTTATTCGCGCTCTTGAATATGGTATGCCTCCAACATCGGGTATGGGTATCGGTATGGACCGTCTTGTTATGCTCATGACTGGTCAAACAACTATTCAAGAAGTATTGTTATTCCCACAAATGCGTCCCGAAAAAACTCAACGCCGCGACAAGGAAGAAGCCTACACAGCTATAGGCGTTCCTGCCGAATGGGTAGCTCCTCTTCAAAAGGCTGGTGTGCTCACTATCGACGCTCTTGCCGAAGCTGGCGCTGGCAAACTTCATCAAGACCTTTGTGGTATTAACAAAAAATATAAACTCGAACTCAAAAACCCATCAATCGATGATGTAAACGCATGGATTGATAGTGCGAAAAAATAATTCGCACCCCACTTTTTTCGAGTTAATACCTTATTATTTACCAAAAGATACACCTAATGAATTTTCCAGGAAGAATAGCAGTGATGGGAGGCGGTAGCTGGGCTACCGCGCTCGCCAAGCTGTTGCTTGAAAACTGCGAGATGATTACATGGTATATGCGTCGCGATGATCGCATTGAAGATTTCAAACGCCTACGCCACAATCCCGCCTATCTCACCGATGTGCACTTTGATGTGCAACGCATTGAGTTTTCAAGCGACATCAATAAAGTGTGCTCCGAATGCGATACTTTGTTGATGGTAATGCCATCACCCTATTTCAAAGATCACCTCGCAAAACTCACCGTTGATATAAGCAACAAATATATCGTGTCGGCAGTAAAAGGCATCGTCCCCGACGAGAATGTGTTGATTACCGACTACATGATTGAAAAATATGGTGTGCATCGCGACCACATGCTTGTGGTAGGTGGCCCATGCCATGCCGAAGAGGTGGCTCTTTCTCGTTTATCATACCTCACCGTGGGTGGGCACGACCTTGAACACGCCGAAAAATTTGCTGCGTGCCTCACAAGTCGCAACACTCACACCATCACATCCGACGATGTTGACGGCATTGAATATGCTGCCGTGCTCAAAAACGTTTATTCTATTGCCGCTGGTATCGTTCACGGAATGAAAAAGGGCGACAACTTCTCGGCCATGCTTGTAGCTAATGCCATTCGCGAAATGGAAAGATTCCTCGAAGTAGTTGCTCCTCGCAAACGCCAAATCTGCGACTCGGTTTACTTGGGCGATCTCCTCGTCACCTCCTACTCTCGATTCTCACGCAACCACAACTTCGGAGCGCTCATTGGCAAGGGCTATTCGGTGAAAGTGGCCAAAATGGAGATGGAACAAATTGCCGAAGGATATTATGGCACAAATTGCATTTATCAAATCAACCAAAAGTATAATGTCGATACTCCTATCCTCAATAGCATGTACGACATTCTTTATCGCAATGTGAGAGCCGAAAAAGCTATTCGCGAAGTGGCCGAAACTTTTGTATAACATTAAGCATTATAGAGATATATCATATTTATATTTTGAAAAAAAATTAACTACAATGAAAACTATAAAAATAAACACTAAAGATGTGCTCGGCACTGTTTCTGAAGCACAAATCGAAGCCCTCGACGCTGCAGCGGCCGATGGTCTTCAAAAACTTCATAACGCTTCGGGCGAAGGAAACGACTTCCTCGGTTGGCTCGACCTACCCTCTCGCACCCCTGCTACACTTCTCGACGACATCATCGCTACTGCACAATCTCTTCGCAACGACTGCGAGGCAGTTGTAGCAATAGGTATCGGTGGTAGCTACCTCGGTGCTAAAGCTGTTATCGAAGCCCTCAGCGACTCTTTTGCTGCTTATCGTGGTGGCAATGGCCCTGCTGTTCTCTTTGCTGGTCAAAATATTGGCGAAGACTATCTATATGAACTTCAAGACTATCTCAAAGATAAAAAATTTGGCATCATCGTAATCTCTAAATCGGGTACTACTACCGAGCCTGCTATCGCATTCCGCCTACTCAAAGCTCAACTCGAAGCACAAATGGGCAAAGCCGAAGCAGCTCGTCGCATCGTAGCAATCACCGATGCAAAACGTGGTGCTCTCCGTCAACTCGCTACCGAAGAAGGTTACAAAACTTATGTTATCGACGACAATGTTGGTGGTCGTTTCTCGGTGTTGAGCCCTGTGGGATTGCTCCCTATCGCAGTGGCTGGTTACGACATCAAAGCCCTCATGCAAGGTGCTGTTGATATGGAAAATGCTACTAAAGAGCACTCTGCCGATAACATCACCGAGGTTTACGCTAAAACTCGCAACGCGCTATACAACGCTGGCAAGAAAATCGAAATCCTCGTAAACTATAACCCTAAACTTCACTACTTCGGCGAATGGTGGAAACAACTCTATGGCGAAAGCGAAGGTAAAGACCTCAAAGGTATCTTCCCTGCTGCCGTTGACAACTCTACCGACCTCCACTCAATGGGCCAATGGATTCAAGATGGCGAACGCACCATCTTCGAAACTGTTCTTTCGGTTGAAGAGCAAGCTCATTCAGTGATTATCCCAAGCGATGATGCAAACCTCGACGGGTTGAACTACATCGCTGGTAAACACGTTGACGAGGTGAACAAAATGGCCGAAATAGGTACTCGCATTGCTCACATCGACGGTGGCGTGCCCAACATGCAAATCACTATCCCTGCCCTCAAAGAAGAATACCTCGGACAATTAATCTACTTCTTTGAAAAAGCATGTGGTATCAGTGGTTACATCCTCGGCGTGAACCCATTCAACCAACCAGGCGTAGAGGACTACAAACGCAACATGTTTGCCCTCCTCGAAAAACCAGGCTACGAAGAAGCAACCGCAGCTATCAAAGCCCGCATCTAAAGAAAACAACATAATGCAACTGAAAGGGTGAGTCACTTGGCTCACCCTTTGTTTTTTATCGGAAAAACCAAGGCAACCCCGTAGGGGTTGATTAGTACGTAGCCGTGGTTTAGCCCCGTAGGGGATAAGCCCGGTATGAGAATAGAGTAGAGTTAGATTCTGGAAGAATCGTTAATCGTATCAAATAATGAATCTTTCAGATTCTGAACTAATTACAACTCATTCCGTGCATAGCCTCTTTGAGCCTATACACGGCTACGATTAAGCATTACCTTCGGCAATGCCACCATTAAAAACCTGTCCTTATGTTCTTTTGTCTAAAAATCCGTGACAATCTATGCGAATCCGTGTGAGCCATTAACGAATTTCAGCGATTTCAACGTGCGAAAAGCTCCTATTATCCTCCATTTTTTCATATGTCTAAAAATAAAATCACAAGAAACGTATAACCAACTGAATTTCAATATATTCCAAATGCACATGTCTAACAATTTCCCACCATATTTTTGCGCCAACATCAACTATTCTCAACTAAAACGACTATCTTTGTAGATATGAAAAATCTTTTATTTGTCATATTATCCCTCTTGTTGCTTTCGGCCTGTGGAGAAAGCAAACACAATAGCCAACTGCTTGAACGCGCCGATGCAATCATGAACGATAGTTGCGAAGTGGCATTATCTATTCTCCAAGATAGTATTGATACCTCAACCCTAACAACCGAGCGCGGTCGTGCCATCTATGCCGTTTTGCTTTCACAAGCCCTCGATAAAAACTATATTGACCTTACGTCCGACTCTATCATTGCCCCTGCCCTGAAATACTTTGCCGATGGCGACGACCCTCATTATGCAATGCTCACTCACTATTATTATGGAAAAATTCTTTTAAACCAAAATAAGCTATCCGATGCAATTATTGCATGTACTAAAGCCGAAAACTTCGCCAAAGAGCTGAATGATGATTTTTATTTAGGTCTTATTTATGGAACAATTGCTAAAACCTATTCCTTAACACACAATCACAATGAGAGCATAAAATATAGTAAATTAAGCTATCATCATTTTAGCAAAATCAACAAACAACCGCACAAAAAATATGCGTATTATTCATTAGCTATTGCATATAACAATAATAAAGATTTTTATCAAAGCAAATCTATATATAAAGAACTGATAGATTCTGCTACTCTAAATTGCGACACCGCTTTTCTTGTAGAAGTATTAGATTCCTATTCGCATCTGTTATGGAATAATCAAAAGACTCTAGAATCAAAGCAAATTCTAAAAAAACTCCAAAACAACTATAAGTATAAGCTATCGGCAGTATCTCTTGCGCATTTAGCCGATATATATACAAAAGAGAATATTCAAGATAGTGCATCATATTATTTATCATTGGCAAAACTTAATGCTAGTTGCCATAGAGATAGTATTGCAATTATGATTGCTGATTATAATTACTCTTTTATTAATGAAGATTATAAAAAGGCTATAAGTCTTCAACAAGAACAAATTGATGCTCTAAATACATCAACCGAAGATATTTGGGAACAATCGGTAATGACTCTCCAACGTGATTACTTAGCGCAAGAGTTAGAGTTAAGCCAATACAAACAAAACAGATATTATTATGCCATAATCTTAATTTCAGCACTCACTTTATTGATTATAACCTTAATAATCACATATTCACGCCAACGCATTTACAAAAAACAACAACTAATCGACAACTATGCCGAGACTATTTTGGAACTACGCGACTCAATTAATTCAAATGCCTCATCGCACTCTGCTATTATCAATGAGCTATTTGAAGGTCGTTTCTCTATCTTAAATGATATTGGCAACGCCATTGCCGACCTTTCTGGTAGCGTTACCGACCAAAAACTGCTCTACAAAGAGGTCAAAGAAATTATTTCTCGCTTTGAGAATCCTAAAACGCTGACCGAACTCGAAGAAATCATTAATCGTTACAAAAACAATCTAATGCAAAAGTTTAGAGACGATTTCCCATCTTTAAGTAACGATGAATATCAACAAGTGTGCTACCACTATGCTGGCTTCTCTCCTAAATTCATTAGCCTACTTATGCATCAAAAGTACCCCACTATTTACAAACGTCGCACTCGCATAAAGGAAAAAATCATGGCTTCTGATTCAGCCCACAAAGAGGAATTAATCGCAAACCTCAACTAACACCTTTTTACCCCATATCAACGCATAAAAAAGGTGCAATTTTATAATGTCTAAAAAATAAAAAATCCAACACAAACAAAACCCTAATTTTCAAAATATTGCAAAAATCACAGTCTAATTTATTTTGGCACAAATTTTAGGCATAACTAATAAATCATTACTAATTTTGTCATAGCATTATTTAGCGCCATTAAAGACTTCTAACTTTAAAAAAATGCAAAAAATTACCCCCCCTTAATATTTGTTAACATTTCAATGTTTTATTTTGTCCAATTTGAGATTTTAAAATAAAATCAATTACTTTGTAAATATAACTCTTTAAATATTTTTATTATGAGAATCTTATTTTTAGCATTAACATTGTTTTTAATAAGCAATGTGTCAGCCCAAACTTACAATGGGGTGACTTTAACTTTAAGAGATGGTTCTACTTCAATTATAAATTTTACAGGAGAACATCCATTAATCAAATTTGCAGACAACAAGCTCCTCATCATTACTACTGAATCGACAGCTGAATTTAGTCGCACTGATATAGTTAAACTAAATTATAATGAAGGCGCAGGAGTAGATAATATTAACCACAACAACACTTCAATTAGCTATAATGGTGACGCAATAATTTTTTCAGGCTTACCATCAAATAGTAATCTTGCAATATATAGTATTGACGGTAAACTTGTCAAAAGTGAGAATTTAACCGATACCAACTATATTCTCCCCTTCAATAGCCTTACTCAAGGGATTTATATCGTGACTGTTAACGGAGTATCAACAAAAATTTCAATATCACGATGAAAAAGTCATTATTTACAATAGGAATAATTATCGCTATGACCATTGCAGCAATTGCTGCCAATAATTCAACCTATATTCATAGTAAAGTGGGCAACTTACTATCATTCAATGATGCCGACATTGATAGTATAACTCTTTCTAAAGTTGATGAAAACGGAGTTGAACACGATGGCTATGTTTCACAAATCATTCATTGCAAAGACAGTATTTATACTTCACCTATTTCTTCAATAGAAAGTATTTCATTTACAAAACCCAAAGTAACTTCGGGAGATTATGGTGTTGCATATTGCCAAGAAGTTGACCTTGGCTTATCAGTGAATTGGGCTGGATATAATTTAGGTGCGACTTCTCCTCAAGAGGTTGGTGATAAATATCGTTGGGGAGAAACAATGACAAGGGATGAATATACCTACGAAAATTACGATTTTTACAATCCCGATAGTGTTTTTACTTATATTGGCTATAATATCAGTGGCACTAAATATGATGTAGTGCGCAAAAATTGGGGAGGAAGTTGGCGTATGCCTACCCATCTTGAAATAGTGGAATTAATTGAGAAATGTTGGTGGGAATGGATTACATATAAAGGTGTTGAAGGATACAAGGTTACTGGGCCTAACTACAACAGCATATTCATTCCTTGCACAAATGATTCTACCGAGGTTTCACTCCAATCAGGAACATATTGTTTTGAGGAGGATTACGATTATATTGCATTTAAAAATGCCCGCTCATATCAATTAAATGTTACAAAAAGACGTCCTGACCTTGCAATAGATAACATTATGGGGCTTCGCACAAATGCGTTGCCTATAAGACCAGTAAAAGGTGCTAATCACATTGAAGATGCAACTGATGTAGTCAAAGATCTTATTTCAAATGCCACTTTTCATGCACAACAATTAGTTTATGACTATGCCGAATATAATATTTATCTTTCACAATGTCTCTCTACAACCGGTAATAGTCAAACTGGTTCTTATCCCTATAAACAAGGCTGGGATTTCTTGAACATTAATCGACATCCTCAATGGCGCCGTCATTATTGTGATTTAGGTACTACTATTCACAAATTAATAACAGTTTCAAATGAGCTAAATTCGCCAAACTATGAAATTATAGGACGTACATTGAGATTACTTACCACTCAAATGACAACCGACCAATTTGGAGATATCCCCTCTAATGACCGATTTAAATCAGTTGCAGATTATATGTGGACAAGTTATGGTGATAGCTACAAACGAGGCTATAAGGCAAAATTTGAGACTCAAGAAGATATTTATAAATGGATGATTAATGAAGCTGACTCTCTAATTGCAATGATTGAAAACCCTGCAATCGGTGGCAGTGAAAATAACCACTCAATATCAAAAGACTTCGATAATATATATGCTGGTAATTTAGATGAATGGAAAGGTCTTGTTTATGCTGTTAAAGCCCGTATATTATTACGAAATATCCCCAACATTGATACAAGCGCTGAAATGTGTAATAATATTATCAATACTGCACAAAAAGCTATTGATTCATGGCGAGCAGGCTCAATGCTATATGGGGATTGGTTTGGAAGTGAACCTCGATACTATTTTTCAGGAGAGCAAAATCGACCATATATCAAAAATGTAACAGATTGCTCACCTTGGAGTATTGCACAACCCAAAATAAATATTTGGGAGTCTCGTAACAACCGATTAGGCGACGATGTTGTTCCATCAAAATTCTTTATGGAAAACTGTTTAGGCATTAGTTACCCCGACAATATACGCAAACGAGGCACATATGATCGCAGAAATGGTTTTGCCAATGACCCCCGTGTAATGCTTCTAATGAAACCTGCCGATGGGCCTATTTCAGACTCAATTTCAACCAATGCATATATGTATCGATACCTTGAGAACAATATCGGAGCAAGTTCGGCTTTTAATCGTTCAAATTATCCCGATTTATATTGTGGAGCTTATGCTGGTGCAACAAACACCTACAATCCGTTATTTTTAATGGAAGAGCTATATTTCATTCAAGCCGAAGCATTTTATTGGTTAGGGAACAAAGCCAAAGCATGCCAACTTGCAAAAGAAGCTACTCAATATAACATTAAACGCCATCTTGATTTCTATCTCCAATATAACAACAATATCTATCCCAATTCTACTTTTGAAGTAGAACGTGTTAGCGAATACACTAATAATGCTAACAAAGCCCGATTTGAATCATACATTGGCGCATTCCTCAACAACGAAGAAACTACAGTTGAATATAATAAAGAAGATGGGGCTACTGCAACAACTACATCAAAAGCTTGTAGTGAATTTGGCAACAAACATTGGTTCTTCAATGAGAGTGAATACTCTCTATCTGACTTAATGATGCAAAAATATATCACAATGTATATGCAACCCGAACAATGGACCGATATGCGTCGCTACCACTATAGCAATGACCTCAACAATATAGGCATTGGAGAGTCGAAAGAAATTATTTATCCAGGTCTTCGACGTCCACATAACTTATACTCTCCTTATTGGATTGATGGATTAACCGAAGAACAACAAGAAAAAACTTGGATGCAACGCCTCAACTATGATCCTCAATGTGATGAAATTTATAATGTTGAAGAACTCATTAGGCTTGGAGCTTATAAAGATTATCGATGGCTTCAAAAACCTATGATTTGGGCAGAGGGTGCAGGCTCTCGCACATCATTAACTAACAAATAGAATCCTAATTCATTAAATAAAGAAACGACATTTCTCAAATTTGAGGAATGTCGTTCTTGTTTATCTTGATTATTTACAATTTATTTCCTACCAAAATCGGCGGGGATTTCACCCCACTGGTCGGTATCCCATTTGTAGATTGGATTTTTTACGGGATAATGGGCAATGAGCCATTTGTCGGCACGATCCAATAGATCAAATATTTTGCCATTTTTAGTAGTACGTGCAAGCGTAGAGCGATGTCCGCCCTTTCTAATCCATGAAATAGCCGTGCGCGAATCGCTATAAATAGCCGTTTTTGTATCTCCCTCTTTATCAAGCATAGCAAGAGCATGAATGAGCGCAAGATATTCACCCACATTATTTGTTCCGTCGTCGAGTGGCCCCACATGAAACACTCGTTCACCCGTGCGCACTCTCACCCCTTGATATTCCATCGGGCCAGGGTTTTTGGCACATGCCCCATCCACGGCAATGCTGTCAAGAATAATGTCGGGGAATGCCTCATAGTTTATCACCTTGGCTTTGTGTGATGCTATTGTGCGAAGCATATCCACTGTGTCTCGGTCATTGCCACGAAAAGCAAGAGTAGCGGCAGTCTGGTCATCATATGCCTTATATCTTGCACCCGGGAAATTTTTCACTTGAGCCTCACACTCCTCCCATGTGTCATAGATGCCAGGATTTTGACCTTCCCACACTACATAAAATTTTCTTCGAGCCATAACTACTTTTTAAGGGGTATTGATAACAATTCGACAAACTCGCGAGCGGTGTTTTCTATCTCCTCGCGATTTTCAAGCCTTTCGGACGAAAACTCTATTTGCGCCTTTGTATAATGCTCCATTCGGTCGGCAAGAGCCTTTTGAATAAATTCCATTAATTCCTCCTCGTTTTTATTAGCAATAAGAGGGCGTTTGTGACGGCCACGCATCAAGCGAGAATGTAATCGTGGGATGGGAGTATTGAGAAATACCGTGGTGCCATGAGAATTCATGTACTCCATATTGTCAAAAAAGCATGGAGTGCCACCACCACAAGCCACGATAACATCTTCAAAGTCGGCCACCTCTTGAAGCATACGACGCTCTACATCACGAAATCCTTCCTCTCCACGCTCGGCAAAAATAGCCTTCACGGTGAGATGAAAACGGCGCTCGATATAGTTGTCGAGGTCAATAAAGGGGATGCCCGTCAACTCCGAGACAGCGCGTCCCATCGTTGACTTGCCACAACCCATATATCCGATGAGAAAAATCGGTTGCACTCGGGCTTATTTCTTTTCTTTAAGAAGATCGCGAATTTCAGTGAGAAGCACTTCCTCTTTTGATGGTGCAGCAGGAGCAGCAGGGGCTTCTTCTTTTTTCTTTTTAAGCTTCATAATTCCCTTAATCATTAGGAAGATACAGAATGCTATGATGATGAAATCCACAATATTTTGAATAAATTGACCATAGTTGAGATACACCGCAGGAGTAACCTCTTGGCCACCCTCTACTACAGCTGCAGTCAATTCATATTTCAAATCGGTAAAAGTAATGCTACCTGTGAGTTTTCCAATAACTGGCATAATCACATCATTTACCAATGAAGTAACGATTTTTCCAAACGCGCCACCAATGATGACACCGACAGCCATATCAACAACATTACCTTTAACGGCAAACTCTTTAAATTCATTAATGAATTTTCCCATAATCTTCAAATATTTAAATTTAGGTTATCTAATTTTCTACAAAAATAGGAAAATTTTTCCTACAAAGGTGCATAATATGCCTATTTTAGATTTTTTGACCTATTTATTTTAATATCTTTGCCTTTGAGTATATGTAAATTGAAAAAAAAGTAGTAATTTTGCATCGCTTAAAATATCAAAGCAAGGTAATTAAGATTATAAACCCAATATTTTTATTAATTTACAATTATGACAAAAGTAGGTATTAATGGTTTTGGCCGTATCGGACGTTTCGTTTTCCGTGCTGCTCAAAACAGAAATGACATCGAAATCGTAGGTATTAACGACCTTTGCCCAGTTGATTATTTGGCTTATATGCTTAAATATGACACTATGCACGGTCAATTCGAAGGCACTATCGATTACGATTTGGAAAAAAGCATTTTGATCGTTAACGGTAAAAACATCCGTGTAACTGCTGAACGTAACCCAGCTGACTTGAAATGGAATGAAGTTGAAGCTGAATACGTTGTTGAATCAACTGGTCTTTTCCTTTCTAAAGACAAAGCTCAAGGTCACATCGACGCTGGTGCTAAATATGTAGTTATGTCAGCTCCTTCTAAAGACGACACTCCTATGTTCGTTTGCGGTGTTAACTTCGACAAATACGAAAAAGGTACTCAATTCGTTTCTAACGCTTCTTGTACTACTAACTGTTTGGCTCCTATCGCTAAAGTATTGAACGACAAATGGGGTATCGCTGATGGTCTTATGACTACAGTTCACTCTACTACTGCTACTCAAAAAACTGTTGACGGTCCTTCTTTGAAAGACTGGCGTGGTGGTCGTGCTGCTGCTGGCAACATCATCCCTTCTTCAACTGGTGCTGCTAAAGCTGTAGGTAAAGTTATTCCTGAACTTAACGGCAAATTGACTGGTATGGCTATGCGTGTTCCTACTCTCGATGTATCAGTAGTTGACCTTACTGTTAACCTTGCAAAACCTGCTACTTACGCTGAAATCTGTGCTGCAATGAAAGAAGCTTCAGAAGGTGAACTCGCAGGCGTTCTTGGTTACACTGAAGATGCTGTTGTTTCTGCTGACTTCCTCGGTGATGTTCGCACTTCAATCTTCGACGCTAAAGCTGGTATCGCTTTGACTGACACTTTCGTGAAAGTTGTTTCTTGGTATGACAATGAAATCGGTTACTCTAACAAAGTTCTCGAACTCATCGCTTACATGAAGAAAGTTAACGGCTAATCAATAGCTTTAACATAAAAACAAAAACGGCTGAAGCTCTCGCTTCGGCCGTTTTTTTGTTGTATTGTTATTGTACAAAACAATTTAACCTGTTTTTTGAATATTAAAAAGAATATTATTATTGCACTGACATAACGGTCGCGCTTTACTACTACTTTGTCGGCACACTTTCTAAATATTCCTCTTATGAAATGATTAGTTATTTCTTTGCATATCCTGTTGCTCGACCTTTACCGACTTTCTCGATGAGACCAGCCTCCAACAATTCTTTCAATGTGCGTTCAATAGTAGTTTCGCTAATGTCAGGGCAAAGTGTGGCAATATCCGATTTCTTGACTATGCCAAGCTTTTTCTCAAATACGGCTTTCACTCTATCTGCCTTCGAAAATTTGCGATACTTCAAATGTTCAATACGGTCTTGGAACTCATTATAGCCTTTCAAAACAATACCCAAGTAATATTTGACAAATGAGGTGTAGTCGCTTTGGTTATTATGCCATTCGATAGAACTGTTCTGCAAGGCTTCATAATATGTTTCCTTTGTCTTTTCTATCAACATTTCCATACTGACATATTTCCCTACGATATAGCCACTTCGATACAGCAATAGCAATGTCAACAAACGGCTCATGCGTCCGTTCCCATCATTGAATGGATGAATGCAAAGAAAATCGAGAATGAACATCGGAATCAAAAGCAATGGGTCGTACTCTGCACGATCAATTGCTTTGTTAAACTCATTACATAAGTTCTCCATTGCTTCGGGCGTTTCAAATGCAGAGACAGGCATAAATCTGATGCGTTGTTGTCCATCTTTGCCCGACTCTGCTATCACATTATCCGCGTTCTTGAATCTGCCCCCTGTATCGCGACGACTAAAGCTATATAGGTCACGATGCAATTGCAAAATATTGTTAGGACAGATAGGGATATACTCATAACTGTCATGGACGGTAGCCAAAACTTCTCTATAGCCAGCTATCTCCTCTTCAGAGCGGTTACGAGGCTCGACCTTATCCATTACCAATGCTTCCAATCGCTCGTCTGATGTATATATACCCTCAATCTTGTTTGACGCCTTTGTACTTTGAATCTTGGCTATATCCAACAATGCTGTCAATACATCTGACTTCGCTTCTATATACAACTCTTGCTTACCTCTGAATTCGTGCAAAGAAGACAACATATTGACAATCTCGGGTGTTAATAGTTGCTTGGGAGTTTCCTTGTAATCAAATATATGCATAATTTATCTTATTTGTCGATGCAAAGTTAATATTTTTCTGCCTCAAAAAAGAAAAATCTGCATCATTTTTACTACTTATGATGCAGATTCTATTAAAATGATGCAAATTAAGAATCCGTCAAACTATATACCACATTGAATTCGCATATAGAATAACTAACTTCCAATGTTTCAGTTATCTTTTTTACACCCTCAAATTTAACGCCTAAAAAAATAAGACTTTTATCTTATTGTTCCCTTTCCATAACATACGCCGCATTTGCCTGAACCATGGCATGAGCTACATTGATGCCATGTTTTTGAACCCGAACCGGTATATGTGCCGGAATTGGTGTAATATCCCCCTTTCCCTTGACACATTGTGCAGACACCTGATCCTCTACAACCGGCACATGTGCGACCTTGGTTAACTTTAGGTGTTGGAGACGGACTCGGACTCGGATTAATCCCAGGAGAGGGAGAAGGACCTCCAGACCTATCATAAGCAAAACAACACCATTTCCCACGCCAATAAGATCCTGGCATAAAAGAGTTAAAGTAGATAAATTTAATACCACTTTTATCATCTTTAACTGACATAAACTTACATTTATCCCCTTCATTTTTGATCGGACTATTTAATTTATAAATAGTCGATCCACTTTCTCTCATATCCACTCCTTCGTAAGTTGAACCATAAAATTTTTTATAAAGCACACCATTTACCTCTATATCCCCATTCCTTAAAAATCTTAATTTCGCAGTTCCACTATGAGGTTGCGGCACTCCTGGAGGAGGATTTACACTATAATTAGACACCCAAACGACTCCATGGTAAACAATGGTTTCTTCAGCTTTCACCGGGATTACCATTAAAGCAAATAAAATCGCGATTAATAACTTTTTCATTGTAATTAAGTTTTTTAGTGATTAATAATTATTTTGATTATGATGCAAAGATATAGTCTATTTATATTGAGTTTTGATTTTGGCAACGTTGCCATTTTATATACTTAATCTTTGCTCTTAGCCCCAACTTACAATTTAGACAAATAAAAAAACGTGGGCTAAAACTTTGTATATGTTTCAGAGGTATCGCCAAACACCTTAGCACTATATACGAGTAAAGCCCACGCCTATAACAAGCGTGAGCATTAACTTCTACTCTTAGTGCTTCTTCTAATTGGCGATTTTCTGAAACAAGAATAAAGCTAACGCTTTTTATTTATATGTCTTTTTATACCGTTTTGTTACATAGGCACCTATTTTATTTGATAAAATATTATCTTATTCTCATGATGCATTATGAATTATGAATTATGCATTATGAATTATATTAAATGTCTTCTTCAATCAAAAAATCATCGGGGAGCGATGTATCGAAGTCTATGTCGATATCATCTTTTTTTGCCTTTGGAGCCTTGGCTTGTGGTGCTTCGGCTTCAATGGGCTCACCCTTCATGGCACGCATGATTTTTTCTTCGAGTTCATCGGCAAGCTCGGGATTGTCAGCAATTACGCGTTTTGCAGCATCGCGTCCTTGAGCCAAGCGAGTGCCGTTGTAGCTAAACCATGAGCCACTCTTAGTGATGATGTCATATTGCACACCGAGGTCGATGATTTCGCCCGATTTTGAGATACCTTCACCAAACATGATGTCAAATTCGGCACGACGGAATGGGGGCGCAACTTTATTTTTCACCACCTTCACTTTAGTGTGACGACCAAGTACATCTTCGCCGTCTTTGATAGGCGTGCTTGAACGGATATCGATGCGCACCGATGCATAGAATTTCAACGCATTACCACCTGTGGTAGTTTCGGCGGGACCAAACATCACACCAATCTTTTCACGCAATTGGTTGATGAAGATACATGTAGTATTGGTGCGAGAGATTGTACCAGTGAGTTTGCGCATTGCTTGCGACATCAAGCGAGCTTGGAGCCCCATGCTACGATCGCCCATTTCGCCCTCGATTTCGCTCTTTGGAGTAAGAGCAGCTACCGAGTCAACAACAAGGATGTCGATTGCCGATGAACGAATGAGTTGTTCGGCAATTTCGAGAGCTTGCTCGCCATTATCGGGTTGAGCAATGAGAAGGTTGCTCACATCTACGCCAAGTTTTTCGGCATAAAAACGGTCGAAAGCATGCTCGGCATCAATCATTGCAGCAATACCACCATTTTTTTGCGCTTCGGCAATCGCATGGATTGCAAGAGTTGTTTTACCCGATGATTCAGGACCATATATTTCAATAATGCGACCACGAGGGAAACCACCCACTCCGAGCGCATGATTTAAACCTATTGAGCCTGTAGATATAACCTCTACATCTTCTACTACTTCATCACCAAGTTTCATCACAGCACCACGGCCATAGTCTTTCTCTATGCGAGCCATTGCTTGTGACAATGCAGCCAATCGTGCATCTTTAGGATCGGCTTCTGCACCTTTTTTTGTTGTTTGTTTTGCCATTGATATTATTTTTTTGATTTGTTACTTATTTATGTTGCAAAGATAACTCTCTTATGGGGCAATATTTCTGCCCACCTATATTAATTAATACTTTTTATCGAGTTTATCTTTCCGTAAAGTTAGTGAAAAACGATGATAACAACAAAAAATAGTATTAGCTTTTAATTTTACTCAAAAAATTTTTAGTCATTAATGAACATTCCATCCCAATTCTTGTTTTAATAGTACATAGCAGATAACACATAGAAAAAATACTTTTTCCATTGCAAGAAATGTGATAATGATTGGTTTATTAGCTTAATGGGGCGATGTTGTGATAACATTGCCCCATTCAAGTTTTAGGGATAAATCCCCTATTATGCATTATGATTTATTTAAGTTCTCCCACAACTCGCATCACTGGTTGCGGATTAGATGGGTCATTAACCACAAATCTTATTGTAGCATTTAATAATTCGCCTTTGAGCTGCGAAGGAACGATGGTCAACACCACCTTTGTGGTTTTGCCTCCTTTGATTTTGCTTTTATCGAGTTTCACGCTCACACCTTCGTCGAGCGAATAAGCACGATAAATTTTCAACTCGTCCTTCCCTTGATTCTTTATTTTAAACTCGCGTGTTATAGGCTCGCCTTGGCGACTCACTACACCCATATCAACGCGCTCGGTTTCAAATGCCACAACGGGAGCATTCATGCGCTCTCCGGGAGTCATTTTCGCGAAGTTGGGCACCACATTTGCAGTTATATCTATTGTCACCTCTTGTTCATCTTGTGCATCGGTAACAAGCGTTACCGAGTCATTTACAATACCCCATTTTTCGCAATAGAATGCGTCAAAATGAAACGCGAGCGAAGCTTGTTCGCCAGGAGCAACCTTTGCCGGAGTAATAGATGTTTTGATATAAGAAGGCACATTTTTGAGTTGTGGCACCACGGTGTCAGTCGTTTGGTTATATACATTCACAAACACTGCTTTTGCTTTTCCTCGTGGCAACTCGCCTATTGCCACAACATCTTGTTGCATACGCAACTTACCGCAATCAATAGGATAACGACTTTTTAGAGTCTCCTCGCTTCCTATAACCACCCCGCGAATCTTTAACTCGTCTTGACCATCATCATTGCTATTTTTGAGATATACCTTCTTCATAAATCGGCCTGGACGACCTTCGGGGTCATATGACACGGTAACGGTTATAGTATCGCCTGGGGCAAATGTCTTGCGTGAATACTCGGGAGTAGTGCATCCACATGTAGCTCGTGCGCTGACTATCGAAACTGGCTCATCGCCCACATTTACACCCTTAAATTGACAAATCACATGGCCCGAATCTTCTTTAAAGGCGCCAAAATTATAATCATTATTAACCCAACGGATTGAGCGCTGAGCACTCAATCCGATAGAAATACATAGCAATAACGCTATTGCTGATATAATTTTTTTCATCAAGATATATTACTTGGGTATAACGGTTCCTGTAATTTTCAATATAGGGCGTTTGTTGCCATTGGTGCGAATTTTCACATCCTTGCTAAACTCGCCTGGTCGCCCTGCTGGATTATAGGTAACCTTTATTTTCCCAGTTTTACCAGGTTTGATAGGCTCTTTTGAATATTCGGGGCGAGTGCAACCACAACTTGCATTCACATTTATAATTACCAATGGCTCATCGCCTGTATTGGTGAATTCAAAAGTGTGCGATACGGGGCCATCGGCCTCTTTTATTGTCCCAAAGTCGTGACTTTTTTCTTTAAATGTCATCACCGCACCATTATCGGCTGCAAACATAGCAAATGTCATTGCCGAAATCAAAACTATCGTAAATAATGAAAATACTCGTTTCATATCTATATATTTTTTATTAATAGTCAAAGGTACAACAATTCTATAAAGTAATTGTTATTTTTTTGACTTTGTTTTGACTAAATAGTTTAATTTCACAAAATTCTCAATTCTCAATTCTCGATTCTCAATTCTTTGTGTTACCTTTGTAGAGAGTCTAATTTTTCATGAATTATGGAACATATCGAAAACGATGATCAATATAACGGTTTGACCGTAAACAAAGGTGTTGAGCAACCTCCCATTGTGAACCCCTATCTTCGCCGTCGTCGCAAACCATTGCCCTCTGTGGGTGAAATGGTCGAAGGTATTCTCAAAGGCGATGTAACGATGTTGAGTCGTGCCGTTACTCTCGTTGAAAGTCTTTCTAACGAACATCAAGTGCTCGCGCAAGAAGTAATCGAAAAATGTCTTCCCTACTCGGGCAACTCGCGTCGCATAGGCATCACAGGCGTTCCCGGTGCAGGCAAATCTACCTCAATCGACACTTTTGGACTTCATGTGCTCAAAGATGGTGGCAAACTTGCTGTGCTTGCCATTGACCCTTCGAGCGAACGCACAAAAGGTAGTATTCTCGGCGACAAAACTCGCATGGAGAAACTCTCTATTCACCCCTCGGCCTTCATTCGCCCTAGTCCTTCGGCAGGCTCGCTCGGTGGTGTAGCACGCAAAACTCGCGAAACAATCGTGCTTTGCGAAGCTGCCGGATATAACAATATATTTGTCGAAACCGTGGGTGTGGGACAAAGCGAAACTGCCGTGCACTCTATGGTCGATTTCTTCTTGCTAATCCAACTCGCTGGCACAGGAGATGAATTGCAAGGTATTAAGCGTGGCATTATGGAGATGGCCGACGGTATTGTCATCAACAAAGCCGATGGCGACAACATTGACCGCGCTCGCTTGGCTCAAGCACAATTCCGTAGCGCATTACACCTCTTCCCACCCACATTATCGGGTTGGATGCCCGAGGTGTTATGCTATTCGGGCTACTACGAAACAGGCATTGCCGAGGTGTGGGAAATGATTGATCGCTACTTTGAATTTGTGAAAGCCAACGGACACTTCGAAGAAAAGCGTCATCAACAAGCGCGTTACTGGATGTATGAAACAATCAACGAAAAACTCCGTAACCACTTCTACAACGATGCCGATGTAGCAGCGCTTCTTGACGACCGCGAAAAACGAGTCCTCGCCAACCAACAAAGCTCATTTACCGCCGCCCGCGACGTGCTCGACTTCTATTTCAAGAAGATATAATTACGCATATATTATAAGGGAAAAGGCTTCTTAATTGCAACCTTTTCCCTTATTTTTTGTCTCATTTAAATTATTCTTTAAATAACTCTAAGAGATGTTTTTCAAAATTTCCAGTTGAAATACATTGAGATTCTTTCCATCGAGAAACTTGATTCCTTAATGTAACTCCATCAAAATATTTTACATATCTCCAACCTTGTATATTTCCTATATTTATTCCAATATATGTTTTCCCATCTTCTTGCTTCCTAACCCTTACATTAAATGAACATTCTGCATCCCCTCCAACACATTTATCATAATATGGCATAACAAACCACGCATTTTGATTAATTAAAATGCCTTTTTTATCCTCCATTGTCACCAAAGAACTATCAATTGCAACAGCTGTTGCTACAATTAATCCACTTGATTTTTCTAATGTTGCAATGGGAATGTTATTTTTTGCAAAATAATCAATTACATTATCCCAAACTTTTTCAAACTCAGCATCTGTCTTAGTAGAGTTTTCGTTATTATAATTTCCTTGTATTGGATAAACCTTTGATCCACAAGAAGTAAATATCAAAGCAGAAACTAAAAATAACAAACTAAATAATTTTTTCATTTTTTTATAATTTAAGTTTTGTGCAATATTGCCTACTTTATAAATAGATTGGCAATAAGACAAAAAAAGAACGTAGTGCCAATCCACTCGTTCCGCAGGGCTACCACACCCTATCCAAGCAGTGGAGAGCACTACGTCATATAACGCAGCACACCCATACTTGGATTTATTTATAGCCATTTCGGTCTATGTTGTGGTAATTTGCGGAACGATTAGGCTAAAATATGTAAGTTGTAATGCCTCTGCATTACTTTGCAAATGTACAAAACATTTTCAAGTTAAACAACATCCTCAATCTATATTTTAATTAAGTCATAAAAAAATAACTATATTAATTAAAAAATTCATACTATATTTGTAGTTATAACCATTAAACTAATATCATACCATGTCTCGACGATTTTTTATCGCAATTATACTTATTCTCACTCTTTGCGCAAATGTAGGAGCTCAATCTCCTAAACGCGAATGGCGTTCTACTTGGCTTGCAACTGTTGCCAACATTGACTGGCCTCGAGTGAGAGGCACATCTCCCGAAATCATCGCCCAACAAAAGCAAGGGATGATTGACTATCTCGACGGATTAAAGATGATGAACATGAATGCCATATGCTTTCAAGTGCGTTCGATGTGTGATGCGATGTATGAGTCGAGCTACGAGCCTTGGTCGTCTTATCTCACAGGCACTCGTGGCACCAATCCTGGTTGGGATCCATTGGCTTTTGTCGTAGAGGAATGTCACAAACGCGGCATCGATTGCTATGCCTGGGTAAACCCCTATCGTTGGACAAGCAACAATGCTAACTGGAAAACTCCTATCGACCAATCTTTCAAAGATAGAGGATTATTGCTCGCAAGTGGTGAACGCATTTATCTCAATCCCGGATTACCCGAGGTGCGTGAACACATTGTGAAGGTGTGCAAAGAAATCATCACTAAATATGATGTGCAAGGGTTGATTTTTGACGACTATTTCTATCCCAATTCTCTACCTACCGACGAAACAGCCGGCGACTACAACCTTTGGAAAGAATATGATGGTGATTTGGGGATAAGTGACTGGCGCCGTGCAAATGTGGACCAAATGGTGAAAGATGTATATAATATGGTACAAGATTGTCGCCCCGACTTGCGCTTTGGCATATCACCTGCTTCAGCCGCTGGTCGTTCGGCATGGAAATATGGCATTTCTAACGCCCCATTTGCTCAAAACGATTGGCAATATGAAGGAATATATTCCGACCCTCTTTCGTGGCTAAATAGCGGCACTATCGACTTTATTTCACCACAAGAATATTTTCACACCGATGACGCAACAAAACCATTTGAAAAACTCGCCGATTGGTGGGACGAAATGGCCACACACTTTGGCCGTCATCACTACACAAGCCTTTCAATCTCATGTTTGGTTGATGATAATTCGCAATCGCATTGGGACGAACATGTTAATCAAACACTCATAGCCCGCCAATTGTCGCGCACTGGAGCATTTGGGCTATGCTACTTCAGCACTAAATATCTCAATGGGCCATCGGTAACTGGTGCAGGGGAATATTTCAAAGAAAAGCTCTTCTCACGACCATCACTTGCACCCATTCTTGAGTGGAAAAAAGGCAAGAATTATGATCCTGTGAATGGCTTGGCTATCAATAATGGGAAATTGAAATGGGATGCCACAGTCAACGGAAATACTATTATTCGTTACACCATATACGCCGTACCCGATTCAATCACTTATGCCGACGCACTCACCGACGATGGGTTGAGCAACGAATACCTCCTTGGAATAAGTTATGCTACCGAATATTCTATACCCGACAATTGTGCCAATAACCACTGGTATGCCGTGTGCATCTACGACGGTTATGGTCGCGAGTCGCAACCGGCTACAATCAACTATAGCAAAGGCATTTCTCAAGTAGTGACGCTTTTAAGTCCCACCAATGAGGCAACAGTCAATTGGGATTGCACTTTTACATGGACTTCGCTCGACAACGCCTTCTATTCCATTGAAATAGCCGAAGACAACGATTTTTGTAATGTCGTGTATAGCCAAAAGTGGATTAAACAACCTAATGTCACTATCGACCTCGGATTTACCGAAAACAATAAAAAGTATTATTGGAGAATCTCCTCAATCGAAGAGGGGAAATTAGAGGCTGTGAGCGAAACTGCAAGTTTTGTATCACCTACTCGCAAAGATGCCACTATGGCCAATCTCATTTCGCCTAAAGAAGGAGAAACTATCGGCAAAAACATCTCTTTTGAGTGGGAATGCGACGCCAACGCCGAAAAATTTACTCTACAAATAGCCTCTTCAACCGATTTTTCTAATATCATTTATGAAATTGAGACTGCTGAAAATAAAGCTGAAATTCCATCAGCATTTATTGGAGTAGGAACATATTATTGGCGTGTAGTAAGCGAAGGTAAACGCGTTAATGCATCTACATCAATATATCGCTCGTTTGTTATTTCCGAAGTTGGCATAGGCGATTATGAAGAGGGATATGAGATTAAACACGACACATATAATTATCCCGACAAAGATGGTATAAGTATCAAAAACCTATGGATGCGTTCAACAAAAACTGGCTTTGCCAATATCGCTTTTGAAGATGATGGCAAACTCAATCGCAGTTTTATTGCCAAAGACGGATATATATATCTTGCAGGGCGCAAGAGTAACTCTTCATCGGCGTTGATATATCTACGCAAATTCCATGGTCGCACAGGTGAACATATTGAAGATAAAATCATATTTAACTCAGTCTCATCAAGTTCATATCCTTGCAACACTATCACTAAAGACAGCAAAGGCAATGTGTGTATAGCCAATATGTCAACACGCATTGATTCGGTGGCTATATTAGTAAACCATGTAGATTTAAATACAGGTATGGCAAAGCAATTATGTAGCCTCACTTGTACTGAAGGAGGTCGTGTCGATAATATCTCGGTTTATGGCGATGTTCTATCGGGCCAATTTTATGTATTTGCAGCCATCAAAGACACCAATAAGGTTGTTCGTTGGACAATCACCAACGACTCTTCTACAAGCGACATATGCGTCCTTAAATCATTCTACCCTGCCAGTGCTTCAACATTAGGCACAGCACCCCTTGTGACACCAATCAATGAAAATGACATCCTTGTAGATGGGTCAAATCTCTATCTCACACGCTACAATTTCGCCACAGGAGAAATCACCGAGTCATTTGCCGAAAAAAGTTCTGTTGCTCCCTCAAAAGCATCGGCCACAGGTGCTACACATTTCACCTTGGCTGGCAAAAACTACATAGCACATGCACACAACTATTACAAAATTACCAATAGTCCATCTAATATACAGTTAGTATCAATTGATGGAAACATGGACTTTAGTACAATGAAAGCAATGTGGACACTACCACAAAGCGGACTCGGCATAGTCTCAATAGGAACATTACACATATGGGCCGATTTTGAGCCTATTTCCAACAATAAAGGGATAATATATGCCTACTCACCAGGTAATGGGATAAGCGCCTACGAAATCACCGATAACACCGATGCTTCGGTAATAAATATCCATGCCGATAATGACACCGCTGTAGAATACTATAACCTACAAGGCATGAAAATTGAAAAGCCATCCAAAGGCATCTTCATCAAAAAGCAAGGCAACAAAGTAACAAAAGTTATATTATAGTAATATATAACAATTACCTTAACGACCTATGTGGCCCTATCACCACATCACCTCTTCACATTCAAAATATATAAAACAAAGACCTCATTCACACATCACAAACCCAATATATAAAACAAAAAGCCTCGACTCATTTCTGAATCGAGGCTCTCTTGGATAGGGGGCGGTGACCTACTCTCCCACTTTCGCAGTACCATCGGCGCGGTGAGGTTTAACTTCTCTGTTCGGAATGGGAAGAGGTGGAACCCTCACGCTATCACCACC
>JAZTZO010000006.1:0-21562 GCA_045637505.1 Muribaculaceae bacterium
AGAGATACGCCGACAAATTGCCGATGCAAATGATATTGAATATATCACATCGGAGTGCCGATTTCAAGGTGACTGCCTCGGCACATGCCCCAAGTGCGAAGCCGAAGTGCAATATCTCGAGCAACAACTATCGGCTCGTCACGCCGCCGGCAAAGCAATAGCCCTCGCCGGCATCTCTGCTGGGATGTTTATGGCATCATGTTCAAGCAGTTCTATCAATAACAACTCCGACAAAACTGAAACTGGAGAAATTGAAATTATAGACTCAACTATCAATCCCGATACTATTGTTACTACTCATATTGATAGTACTAACACAGAAAAAAACTCTACAACAAAAAAGGAACAACAAACTTCAATTATTATTGACATTGTAGGTGACGTCTCTTGGTGGGATTCTGTTAATGTCGCAAAAAAGCAAAAAAACAAATTGGAACAAACAGACTCCAACGCAACACATCTTTCAACCGATAATTTAAGACTTGATACTCTTAAATTAGAGGAAGAAGGAGAAGTAGCTCTTGACACTACAAACTAAAAGATAAGACGATGAAGCAACAAGTTAAATTAAGCACTTTTTCATTTATATCAACCATTGCATGTTTGGTATTGCTTATTGGTTGTACTTTCATAATCCCCGAAATCGAGTGGCAAATCGGTTGGAGCATATTCATGGTAATTATGCTCATCATTAGCCTTTGTTACATGCCCATGAGCATAGGTGCCGACGAAAATGCAATATATATCAATCGCAGCCTAAAGATAAAAGCAATCCCTATGACCGATGTCGTATCGGTTAAACTATGTCCACCAACGATGGGTGCAATACGCGTTTGTGGCAGTGGTGGATTTTTGGGCTATTGGGGATGGTTTAAAGAACGAGACCTTGGCAAATACTTCGCCTACTACGGAAAAGCATCTGACTGCTTCCTCGTTGAACTTTCCAATGGACACAAATATATGCTCGGTTGTCAAAACGCCCCCGAAATGGTGGAATATATCGCTAAACAACTAAAGAAATAGCCCACAACCATCAATCGTGTTTTCCTCTAAGCCAGTAGAGTCCTTAATGACTTTAATGACCTTAATGCCTCTATCCCTAAACTTTACCTCATAAATTCACAATTTATTTGACATAATGGGATAAAATGCGTATCTTCGCATTTCATATCTACAACTATCAATGATTGAAATACGCAACATCGAAAAAAGTTACGACTCATTGCAGGTATTGAAAGGGATAAGCCTTGACATCCTACCTGGTGAAGTAGTGTCAATTGTGGGACCAAGTGGTGCCGGCAAAACTACATTGTTGCAAATTATCGGTTCGCTCGATCGTCCCAACTCGGGGCAAGTAAAATATGATGGCACCGATATTTTCGCGCTCAAAGAGTCGCATCTTGCACACTTTCGCAACGAAAACATAGGTTTTGTATTTCAATTTCATCAACTTTTGCCCGAGTTTTCATTACTTGAAAATGTGGCCATGCCCGCTTTGATTGGGGGCAGCAGTCGCGCTAATGCTTATGAACGCGCAAGAGAATTGATAAATTACCTTGGACTTAAAGATCGCGAAACACATCGTCCTTCCCAATTATCGGGAGGTGAACGCCAACGCGCTGCTGTGGCTCGCGCTCTCATTAATAAGCCCAAAGTGGTGCTTGCCGATGAACCTTCGGGCAGTCTTGATTCAAAAAATCGCCAAGAACTTCATAAGTTATTTTTCGACTTGCGTCGCGATATGAATCAAACATTTGTTATCGTAACTCACGACGAATCGCTCGCGGCCGATTGTGACCGAATAATAAAGATGCGCGATGGTCAGATAGTTGATATCATCAAAAATTCAAATACTAAATAACTACAACGATGAAAACGCTAAAACAGTATCTATTAATATTATGCTTAGGATTGAGTGCTACAGCTTGTTTGAATGACGACAATGACTCCCCTATTATTGACCAATCGACAATGCACGATATTGTTACATTTGTGGGCAATCCCGAAAGCAATAATCACAACTCGGTGTTTCAATTCCAAAAAGAGGGCGACTCTCGATTGACCACTCTTCGTGCCAATAACATTGCTCTCGACACAGCATTAACTAAAGTAAATTCACGCGTATTGCTAGCCTATACTCCCGAAACAGGCATACACAATATTGACGACAATATTACGGTTAATAGTGTTGCTTCGGTTTTCAACGACTCTATTCGTACAGGAGAGTTGAATCGACTACCTAATCCCAATTATAACCCCATATTCGTTGATATTATACAACGTTCAGGCACATATATCAACATTCAATGTGGATTAACCTATATTATTGAGCCATTGGAATTCATGCTCATGATTGACGCCTCTACTATCGACAATGAAATGCCAGATGTGTACTTGTCATACAAAAAAGACAATAACAAAAACGCCTCATACAAAGGCTTTATTGCTTCTATCGATATTGCCAACCTATGGAATCGCCCCACTTGCAAAGGATTCACCTTGCATGTCAACGACTCCAACTTTGGAAACAACAAAATAGAATTCAAA
Organism: Muribaculaceae bacterium; assembly: GCA_045637505.1. Lineage (GTDB taxonomy): Bacteria > Bacteroidota > Bacteroidia > Bacteroidales > Muribaculaceae > RGIG4079. Next base: position 2,548 of record JAZTZO010000006.1, read on the forward strand.
AAAATCACTCTCACCCCAATGCAATAAAACTTAAAAACATTATATAATCATGGAACAAAAAAAGAATGAAATAAAAATAGAGTTAACTCCCGAAGTTGCTAATGGACATTATTCTAACCTCACTGTAATTTCACATTCAGCAGGCGAGTTTTTTCTCGATTTCATCACTGTTGCGCCCAATATGCCTCAAGCAAAAGTGCAATCACGCATCATTATGACTCCCGAAAACGCAAAAAATCTCCTTTTTGCGCTTCGCGACAATGTGCAAAAATATGAAGCTACTTTTGGCGAAATCGAACGCAAAATGCCTAAAAATGGCAATCAAGGCAATGGTGGCAACGATATCCCCAACCCATTCATGGCTTAATTTCACGCAATCAATTTAATCAACATCATACCAAAATGATTAATCACAATCTATTTATATACAACACCCTCTCTCGTCGCAAAGAGTTATTCAAGCCCATTCACGAGGGAAAAGTGGGAATGTATGTGTGTGGGCCCACAGTATATGGCGACGGCCACTTGGGGCACGCGCGTCCTGCTATAACTTTCGACATTCTATTTCGTTATCTCAACCACCTCGGATACAAAGTGCGATATGTGCGCAACATCACCGACGTAGGTCACCTTGAGCACGATGCCGATGATGGCGAAGACAAAATCGCAAAAAAAGCACGCATTGACCAATTAGAGCCTATGGAAGTAGTGCAACACTATCTCAATCGCTACCACAAAGCGATGGAAAAACTCAACGTGTTGCCACCTTCAATCGAGCCTCACGCTTCGGGTCACATCATTGAGCAAATTGAATACATCAAAAAAATCCTCGAAAGTGGTTATGCCTACGAAAGTCAAGGCTCAATATATTTTGATGTACCCAAATTCAACCAAGACTTCCCCTATGGCAAACTATCGGGTCGCAACGTAGAAGAACTTCTCTCTACTACTCGTGCCCTCGACGGACAACAAGAGAAACGCAACCCTGCCGACTTTGCTCTTTGGAAAAAAGCAGCCCCCGAACATATCATGCGATGGCCTTCACCTTGGAGCGATGGATTCCCTGGTTGGCACCTCGAGTGTTCGACTATGGGCGAAAAATACCTCGGCGAACAATTTGATATTCATGGCGGTGGCATGGACCTCATGTTCCCTCACCACGAATGTGAAATTGCTCAATCGGTAGCTCATAACGGCAAAGAGACTGTGAAATATTGGATGCACAACAACATGATTACCATCAACGGTCAAAAGATGGGTAAATCACTCGGCAACTTCATCACTCTCGATGAATTCTTCACCGGTTCACATCCACTATTGACTCAAGCATACACCCCAATGACCATTCGTTTCTTCATTCTTCAAGCTCAATATCGTAGCACTGTCGATTTCAGCAACGAAGCATTGCAAGCATCAGAAAAAGCACTCAATCGCATGCTCGAAGGATGGAAACGCTTGCAAGAACTCACTCCAAGCGAAACATCTTCAATCGATGTGAGTGGTTATGAAGCAAAATGTTACGAAGCGATGGATGATGACCTCAACACCTCAATCGTGATTTCTCACCTCTTTGATGCGTGTCGTGTTATCAACCAAGTAAACGACGGAAAAGCTACCGCAACTGCCGAAGATATTGAAACTTTGAAGAAACTGTTCAACACCTTCTTGGTTGAGATACTTGGCATTCGCACCGAAACAATCGCCACTGGCGAAGGCAACGAAGATGCACTCCGTCCATTTGAACAAGCCGTTGATTTCATTCTTGAAATGCGTCGCACTGCCAAAGCCAATAAAGACTGGGCTACCAGCGACCTCATCCGCGACCGCTTGGCGCAAATAGGTTTCGACGTCAAAGACACCAAAGACGGCTTCGAATGGTCGATTAAGAAATAATTGAATCCTTTCAACAAACCCATCAACCCTCCTTTGTTTAATGCAAAGGAGGGTTTTTATTTATATAATACAAACGATCAGCGTTTGGCGCTCTTATACCCTTCGAGTGGAGTATTATAAATCAAAAAGTGGAACGATTATTCGCTCCACTTTTCTATGCGTCCCTGAATCAACGTCTTTGGTAATCGAGAATTATGTGTAATTAATTCTTGTAATTTTGTAGCAGCACACTTAGGCGTAATAATGCAACATTCTACCATATAGTCAAAAACATATATAACTCCTTTTACTGTCACATTTGATTCTATTGCTTTTTTGCGTAGCTGACCGTCGCCTGTCAATAATGTATAATTGTTCTTTTTTGCATAATTCCATACAGCACAATCAGGTATAGAAACATTGCCTCCTGCTTTGTTTTGTAGCTCAATAACTTCAAGCATTTCAGTTGCATCAAGCGATTGAACATTTAATTTTCCGTTCTCAATATATTTGCTAATGGCATTGAATTGTTCTGAATTAGTTAACTCATTGACGATAAAATCAACAGTATGTACTGTTATAGGTAATTCAAAGAATTGTTCTAACAACCCGATAGAATGAAGGTCGATGAAAATATTCGTGTCATTTACTACAATTTCCATTCTACACCAAATTTAGTTGATTACGAACTGCGTTTACCGAAGTATTTAGCAAAACCCCAGCTTTAGAAATAGAAATGATTTCACTTGCCAATGCACGATAAACCAAACGAACAAAACGATTTGATTGCTCTTGCTTATAACGGCTTTGTTCAACTGCTTCTTTGAACTTTGCTTGATTCTTTTTAATGCAGAAAGTTTTGAAACGGCTTTCGGTAATAATATTCAAACTTTTAGCTTTATACATCAAAGCATCAATTGAAATACCAAATTGCTCTTGAATGTCTTGTAATTCTTGCAGTGAAATATCCCTGCGATTCATTCCAATTTTTTGAATGAACACATCTTTTGAGATAAGCATTTCACTTGCAAATAGGTTGCAATAACTTTCTATTTGTTTTTCATCAATAGAGCTATCAAAGTTGAGCAGTAAATGACCTAATTCGTGTAATGCAGTGAAACGCTTACGTTCGCTATCAAAATTCTTGTTAAGAACGATTATCGGATTTTTACCATTGGCAAAGCCACTTAATCCGTCAAAACTATTAGGAGCATCTATTTCGATAACCTTGATTTTGTTTTCTTCAAGAATCTCAATGAGGTTGTTAATGCCGTCCTCGCCTAACTTCCAATCATTTTTAATACATGCTACTATGGAGAATACGTCATTTTCCCCTTGAATCAAGAGATTGTTATAAGCAGGCTTAAATTCGGATTGAATATCGATAATAGATTCTATTTCAAAATATCGTTCCAATTTATCTTTCACAACCTCTTTGATTGAATCTATCTGCTTAGTGCCTAATTTGGATTTCTTGCGAAACTCCACATTCTCAATAGATACAACAACAGGGCGAAAGAAGTAATCAATATTTACTCCCAACGCATTAGCAAGAATAATGAGCGACTTGCTGTCTGGCATCATTTTACCTGCTTCGTATTTAGAAATAGATTGTTTGGTAAGAGCATTATTTGCTTTTTCACAAAGAGAATCCATTGATAAACCTTGCATTATGCGAGCCTGTCTTAGTCGAGTTGAAAATATAATGTTCATTGTTTTTGTATTTTAGGTTGTGTTTGGTTTACAAAATTACAATATTTATTTTATTTGTCAACCATATAAGAGCGAAAAGGTTTAGCTAAGGGAATGTTTTTAACACTTTTGCCATTAAATCATACCTCAAACTAAAACTTTAATTAAGGCAAAATATAGATAATGGCAACCTCTCAATCGCTGAGGGAGTCGCCATTACATTTGAAAAAGCTGGTTTTATTATTATATGTGTTTCTTGATTTCTTCTTTCAATTTTGTTCGTTGGGTAGGCGATGTGCCAAATTCTATCATTGAAACTACTCCGGCTTTATCTACGATGATTGTCATTGGATATCCGTTATTGCCTACAAACTCTTTGAATTGAGTGTTATCAATCAAATGAATCCAATTAAAGCCTTGTTTCTCTATTATTGGACGCGCGATTTCTGCACTTTCATATGTTGCCGAAAAGAACATCACATCAGGCATTTCGTTTTTCCAAGTCGAGAGTTCTGGCATTTCGGATCTACATGGTCCACAACCCGAGAACCATAGATTAAGTACCATTACCTTACCTTTAATATCCTTTTGAGTCCACTGCTTGCCGTTAATGTCTGTTGCCGTAAAGTCAGGAAATTTTTCGCCAACTTTGAGCATTGATTTTTTAGCAATCACAACATTTAAGCTACTACTTGCACTTTTTGCTTCGTTATATCTTTGAAGTAGGATATCAGCTTCAGGAACTTGCTCCAAAGGTAATGCATGTTTCAATGCTTCCTCTGATAATTCTATGCTTAACTCCAAGCCAAGAGCCATTGTTCCGTTTGGAGTCTGCAACATATGCATCTTCGCAATACTTTGCTTTGAAACAGGCATCTCGTTAAAGAAATGTCTGTCAATGACTATTAACTTTTGTGGTTTACTTGGTTGGGCATTAACGCAGAAAACTGCAAATAAGAACAAAATTATTAGAAATAATTTAGATTGTCTCATAAATTTGATGTTATTAGTGTAAATTAGTTTGCAAATTCCCCCCACGAATTTTCCAAATTTTCAGGCTGAAATATCGTGGGGAGGTTGTATATTAGTTATTCTTCACCACATCTGCTGGGTTTTCTGTTGCTGCTTTCCATGAACGGAGTGTTACGAGACCGACAGTCACAATAAGTACCACAACTAATGCCATCAAATAAATCCACCAAGGCATTGCAATGCGATTGGCAAACTGCTCTAACCAATGCGAAGTAAAGTACCACGCAACTGGTGCAGCCACTACGAAACAACTGATGACAATCCAAACATAGCGCATGTTAAGCATTTGTATCATTTGTGCTGTTGTTGCTCCATATACTTTGCGAACTGCTATTTCTGCGCGACGGTGCTGTGTCTCAAACATCACGATACCGAACACACCCATTAGCGCAATTACGATAGCTAGAATAGCAAACATTCCTATTAAGACCATATCCTTTTTAGTCTGTTTGTATAGGCTCTCAACCCATTCCTCTAAGAAATGTAATTCTACTCCACTGGAAGCAGGTGCAAGTTCTTTTGAAATCTTGCTAACATAATCTGCGAAAGCCTTCACATCAGCTCCGGCACGCAAGCGAATGTAGAAATGAAACTTTGCTCTTGAGTTCTTGCAGTAAAATGCGTGATGATAATCATTGTTTTTATTTAAAGATGTCAAACGCACATCTTTTATAGATCCAACAATATCAAAACCATCAGGAAAATGGTAGCCGATAGGAATACCAATTTCTCGATTAAACGACTTCATGATAATCATTTCGCTTCGTTCACCTGATGATGGGGTAAATCCCACGCCATCTACCACTTCAAAGCCGAAGAAATCAAGAAAATTCCAACGAACGGCGTTAGGCAGAAGTAGATATTCTTTGCCATCATAAATTCTGCCCCAAGACTCTCCGTTTCTGAAGATATTAGCACTTGATGAAGTAACTTTCAAAGCATCGGGATGTTGCTCGAGACGCTCAACTACTGTTTCGGAACGAGAACCCAAATCCCGCGAAGCAAAGGTTACTATATTTTCTCTATCAAAACCCAAGTCATAGTTAATCATATAACTATACTGCAAATAGAATACAGCTGTTACGATTATCAGAATCATAGCCACAGTAAACTGAACTCCAACCATAATAGATCGAAGTCTGCGTCCTGTTGCTGATTGTGCAAAGCCACCTTTAACTCCCAATGAGGCATTGAAACGAGTGATGTAGAATGCCGGATAGAGAGCAGCCACCACAGCAAGCAACACCATCAGCACTACCACCATAATAATCACCGGGATATTATCCGATAGAGCTAGAGAACATATAGAATAATCCCTGATGAAACTATCTTTAATTGCAATCATAAGATATAGAGTCAAGCCCATTGATAGCAATACTAAACCGACAGCTTCAAACAAGAAGTTCCAACGCAATGCACCTTGGCTTGCCCCGAATACTTTGCAGATATTCACTGCACGCATACGCACTGGAACGAGTGCAAAGAAGAAGTTTACAAAGTTGATAAAGGCAATCAAAACAATGATAAACGCAATGCTTGAAAGGATAATAGGTGTAGATTTCTTGCCTGTTCGGAAGTTATTTGAATCTTTGAAATTACCGTCGTAATATAGCTTATCAACCGGCACTAAACGAGTTTCTAAGATATGTGCTCCTTTTTCCAATTCGCTCTTGATAAGTTCCTCTTCTTCAGGAGCTGCGGCAATCCACTCTTGTACCTTACCGAGAAACCATTCGGAGTATTTCTTCTTGTATATTTCGATGTAGGTATCAAGGTTTGCGTCCTCACGCATACGAACAAAGTTACAGTAGTTCCAGTTATTGTTAGTCTCATTGTATATCTTGGTGTCTGCCATAATAATATCCCAAGAACCGAAGTTGGAATTATCAGGCATATCTTCATAAATAGCTACAATGGTTTGCTGAACAGTTGGCTTGCCATCGTCAAGGTTTTGTCCGCCCTCGAAATAGATGACATCGCCCACACCTACCTTTAATTTTTCAGCCTCTGAACGCGACATTATAACGGTGTTCGGATTTTTGAGTTCTGAGAAACTACCTGCCAAACATTCAAAACCAAAAAAATCGGGAACATTCGCTGTCGCTTGATATACACGATCACTAAATGGTTCAAAGTGGTGGTCACTCTGCTTTTTCCATATACGGCTAATACCGGGATATGGTTTATGTGAAGCTACCTCTTCCACTTCAGGGCATTGTTCAGCTGCTACATAAGCCAAATTGCCGGGAGAATTGGTACTCCATCTTACTTCGCCATCACTACCACCACCAAAGTCAGAAGAGATAAGATAAGTACGGTCAGCATCTTTGAGGGTGCTATTATAGGTCAAAGTATAATAGACCTGTGCTGCAATAACATAGAACGCCACAAAGGCAAGGGTAAGGCCCAACACATTTAGCAATGAAGCGACCTTGTAACGCTTAAGCGTCATCAAGAAATTTTTTAATGCAATTTTCATAATTGAACGCTTTTAGAGTTTGCTCTTTACATCTGTTACAATCTTTCCATCGAACAAGCAAATAGTACGACTTGCATACGATGCATCGTGTTGAGAGTGGGTTACCATGATAATAGTTGTACCATCCTTGTGAAGTTCTTGCAGTAAAGTCATTACCTCTTGACCATTCTTTGAGTCAAGGTTACCTGTAGGCTCATCGGCAAGAATAAGTTTTGGATTTGACACCAATGCACGAGCAATAGCCACGCGCTGTTGTTGACCACCCGAAAGTTGTTGTGGAAAGTGACCTGAACGGTGTGAGATACCCATACGGTCAAGCATCTTCTTCACACGCTCCTTGCGTTCCGATGGTTTTATTCCCATATAGATAAGTGGCAACTCTACATTCTCGGCTACTGACAACTCGTCGATAAGATTGAACGATTGGAACACAAAGCCGATATTACCTTTACGGAATGCTGTACGGTCTTTCTCTTTCAGACCACCGACCTCTTGACCAAGCAAGTTATACGAGCCACTTGTTGGATTGTCAAGCAAGCCCAAGATGTTGAGCAGGGTAGATTTTCCACAACCCGAAGGTCCCATTACGGCTACAAATTCACCTTCATTAACTTCAAACGATACACCGTTAAGAGCGATAGTTTCAAGCTCTTCGGTGAAAAAACTTTTCTGTAAATTTTCTACTTTTAACATAGCTGTATATTTAAATTATTGTTTCAAATTTATTTATTAAGAATTAGCACTTCATTTTCTCCGAAATTATCATAAGACGAAGTTATTACTTTTTCACCAGGTTGCAAACCTTCTATCACCTCATAATACTGTGGATTTTGGCGGCCGATGCGAATTTCACGACGGACAGCCTTTTCTCCTGATTTATCAACCACATATATCCAACGACCTCCTGTTGCTTGATAGAACGAACCTCGTGGAATCAAAATGGCTTCTGCTGTTTCGCCAAGCTGTAGGTTGAGATAATAGGTCTGACCACTGCGAATATTTTTCGGAACTGTGCTTGAGAAACGGAAATCTGCCTTAAATTGTCCGTTACGCACTTCGGGATAAACCTTATATAGTTGCATTTCATGTTTTGAGTCTTGGCGTTCAAACGAAGCTATAAGTCCTGTTGTAATTCGGTCGATATAATGTTCGTCAACTTGCGCTTGCACTTTGTAAGTCGTAAGGTTGTTTACCTGACCGATATTTGCTCCTTGCGATAAAGATTGTCCTAAAACGACATCTAATATTCCCACTTCACCGTCAATCGGAGCTTTCACTTTAAGGTTGTCAACTCTTTGACGAATGAGTTCCATATTTAGTTGCATTGAGCGAAGACTCTCTTCCATTTGTGCTACTTGTGATGTGCGATATAGTGAGTCTTGTTTTTGACGCTCTAATACCAACTCTCTTTTACGAACAGCCAACTCGTAATTTTCTTTGGCTTGCAAATACTCTTCACGCGCCAAAAGATTGTCATTATATAGATTCTGATTCTGTTCATACACTCGCTTTAGGCGTGATACTTCAAGATCGAGTTGCAGTTTCTCTTGACGCAATGAAAGGCGTTCTTGTTCCATTGAAATCATCGTGTTACGCAAGATATTTTGTTTCTCTGCAAGGTCGGCTTCCGATTGCAAAATCTGCATTGATAAAGAGTTGTTTGAAAGCTCTAAAATGACATCTCCACGCTTCACTTGTGTTCCTTCTTCGGCCACAATGCGTTCCACCATTCCTGACTCAAGTGGAGATAGTTGCACGCTGGTCATAGGTTGTACAGTTCCTGAAAGTCGCACATAATCATTAAAATTTCCCTGCTCAACTGTTGAGATATTGATAAGTTGGGAATCAATTCGCAATGTGGTTGCTTTATCACGAAATATCAGCCAACCGATAAAACCCACCAATACTACGCCCAAAGCATACGGAAGATTTTTCATTCTAAATAAGGCTCTGATGCCTTTTTTCTTTTCAAGTTTTACGTCCATATATAAATTTATTTTTGTTATCTGATTAGTGAAAGTCCATTGTAATAATCGACCATTCTTATTTTAATAAAGTACTGTAAGCATGTGCGCAACTTGTCGGACTTCGCTTGCAGTAGAGTATTAGCTGCTGTCTGTAAATCAAGTGCTGATATTAGTCCGTTTTCAAACTTTTTTGCTGAGATATCGTATGCTAATTGAGAAGCAGACACCTTCTTTTGCCCTTGCACATATTGTTTGCTCAGCCCTTGCATTTCCTGCCATGTTTGACTAACTTCACTCTCAACGGCTTGTTGAACTGATTGTTGTTCCAACTGTGCTGAATGGTACGCATTCTGTGCGCGACGCTTCGATGATTGGCGACTCAATCCTGTGTAGATAGGTATAGAGAGCGAGAGTTGCACATAGCTACCTCGGTTGTTCCGAAATTGTGTGCCAAACGCATCGTAAGATGCCTTATTGTCAAAGTCGATGAAATATGATGTGTTATATCCACCATAGAGATAGAGCGAGGGCGAGAATGCTCCTTTGGCTCGCGCAAGGTTAATGCGACTTTTCTCGGTTGCATAACGACTTGCTACTATGCGAGGATTATATTCCAAGGCATACATTACAAGGTCTTGCTCAGATGTGGCACTCGGCAATTCATCGATTAAAATGTCAGTGTCAATCTCGAATGGTTGGCCTTGGGGATAATTCATAATCTCACGCAACTTGATGTATGCGAGTGCAAGGTTGTTTTCCTCGGTTATCAACAAATAGTCGTAGTTGGCTTCTTGTGATTCAATCTCAGCAACATCGGCAGAGCTTTTTATTCCAAGGTCAAACTGACGACGCACCAATTCAAGTGTCTTACGAGAAGCCTCCAAATGCTCTTTGGCTATAACCACGGCTTCGGTATAATAAACCACATCCATATAAGCCGACATGGTTTTCATTGCCACTTCATCGCGAACTAATTCTGTTTCAGCTACTCCAATTTTCTTGGCAACCTTGGTTGCTCTCAATGTATTGATGCTTTGTAAGCCATCAAAAAGCGTCATAGAGCCACTTAGACCATAAGAGTTGCTGAATGTGGTTACATTTGTATAAGAGTTGGTAGCAGGGTCAACACTACGACCAAAATTCATCACTCCTCCGACCGATGCACTTATTGATGGAAAGAGCGAACCTATCGCTTCTGATTGGTCGGCCTTACGGTCATCGAGAGCAAGTTTCTTTTGCCCTACGATGGTAGAGTTTTCAACGGCATATCGCATACAATCATCTAGTGTTAGCTTTTCTGCCGAAACCCCGAGTGTCAAAAAATTAGACACTAAAATGCTAAAAATCAATTTTTTCATATTATTTACTGTTTCTACCCTATAATATCTCTAATAGCGTGCCAAAATTGTAACATATTGAAGTTGAACACATTGCAAATTTGGGCATTTTTGAGAGTGTCTAAAAATCATACAATCGATGTGTGAAATTTTGACACGGAGTGATTTTGATGTAACTTTGCGTAAAATTATTTGATATTTTTTATGGCAAAAGCTGGGAAACTTTTAATCGTTGATGATAACCGCAATATTCTTTCGGCTGTGAAATTACTTACTGAAAGTATATTTGCAGAGGTTACCACTTTGCCTTCTCCTAATTCGCTGATTTCAACGATACACACCTTTTCTCCTGATGTGATTCTGCTTGATATGAACTTTCATGCCGGCATTAACTCTGGTAATGAGGGGTTATATTGGTTGAGAGAAGTCCTATCTAAATATCCCGAAACTAAAGTCGTGCTTTTTACTGCCTATGCAGATATAGAGCTGGCTGTAAAGGCAATGAAAGAGGGGGCTTTTGACTTTGTTGTTAAACCTTGGGATAATGCCAAACTTGTTGCTACATTACAAAATGCTTACAAGGCAACAAAGGAAAAGGCAAAGAAGAATGCTAATTCTACTCCAACCTCTGAAAATAGAGTGGAAATGTATTGGGGAGAAAGTGCTGAAATGAAACGCATTCGCAAGATGGTGGAGCATGTTGCTATTACTGATGCCAACATTCTCATTACAGGAGAGAATGGCACAGGTAAGGAAATGCTCGCGAGAGAAATTCATCGTCAATCGATGCGTTGCCATAAGCCTATGGTTGCGCTTGATATGGGTGCTATCCCTGAATCGCTCTTTGAAAGCGAATTATTTGGGCATAAAAAAGGTGCGTTTACCGATGCTCACACCGATAGAGAGGGAAAATTCTTGACTGCAAACGGCTCGACTCTTTTCATGGACGAGATAGGAAATTTGCCATTGCATCTACAAGTGAAAATGCTTTCAGCTCTGCAAAATCGTGCAGTAACGCCTCTTGGAACAAATGAGTCTAAGCCTACTGATATTCGCTTAATATCAGCTACCAACTGCGACTTAAATGACGCAGTGGCTAATGGCAAATTCAGACAAGACCTCCTTTTCCGTATAAACACCATACACATTCATATACCTCCTTTACGCAATCGCCGAGAAGATATAGTACCTCTTGCAGAGATTTTCATAGAACACTATTGCAAGAAGTACAATAAATCCGGATTATTATTGGCGATGGAAACGGCTGAAAAATTAAAAGCTCATTCTTGGGAGGGTAATATTAGAGAGTTGCAAAATACCATTGAGAAAGCTGTAATTATGTGTGAGGGTAATATTATTAAGCCCGAAATTCTCGAAGTGCGTATTGCTCAGCGTACTATAACTGAAGCTCAAACGCTTGAAGAAATGGAACGACAACTCATAGGTAATGCCATAGAACAATGTGGTGGTAATCTATCTCAAGTCGCTCAACAGCTCGGCATCACACGCCAAACGCTGTATAACAAAATTAAACGCTACGGATTATGAAATTTCTGCAAAACATACCCTATGGCAAAATGCTTAACTATGTGCTGATCATTATTGCAATGGCAACACTAGCCGGGTATGTATGTGCAAAGGGGCATCATGCTTACCTGATTATTGCCATTCACGTAATTGTTTTCTGCCTATTTCGCATTCTTAAATTATATGGAGAGATTGAAAACCGTCTGATGTTTGTTTTTAATGCTGTTAAAAACAACGACCATTCGTTTCGTTTTGCAGAAGATTCTCGCTATACAAAGTATGCTTTCGTTAATCAATCTCTTAATCGTATAAAAGATGTGTTGGATAATGCAAAGATGCAAATTAAAGAGCGTGAGCAATATTTTGAATTGATTATGGAGTGCGCTAATATTGGTATCATAACCATTATGGAGAATGGTATCGTTGCTCAGACCAATTCAAAAGTATTGCATATTTTAGGGTTGGAGCGACTGAATCATATTGACCAACTGCGAGTGCTTAGCAATGAACTTTGTGAAGCATTGCATTCTATATCACAAAACGAACAGCGCACTGTGAGATTTGCAACAGAGATTGGTGAGCAAAGCCTTGTGCTTAGCTGTTCTGCCATAGAGTTTGACGGAAAGATGTTGCGAGTCGTTTCGGTGGGTAATATCCATGAGGAACTTGACCGTAAGGAAGTGGAATCGTGGGAGAAACTTACTCGCATTCTCACTCATGAAATTATGAACTCTCTTGCTCCTGTAACCTCTATTAGTCACACCTTATTGTCATCAACGAGTGATGTTGATACTATGCGTCATGGGCTTGAAACAATACATACCACATCGGATAGACTGCTTCGCTTTGTTGATTCGTTCCGTGCTGTTACTCGCATTCCAACTCCTCAAAAAGCACCTTTTTATCTTTCGGAATTAGTTGCTGAAGCATGCTCGCTTACTGCTCGTGAGAGTGTTGCTGTAGAAGTGTGTATTACGCCCGAAGATACTATGCTCTATGCCGACAGAGCTTTAATGTCTCAGGTATTTGTCAATCTGCTGAAGAATGCTTCCGAGGCTCTTGCCGACTTTGAGGGTGAACACAAAATCACTATTCATTCGACAATTGATGCAGAAGAGCGTATTCAAATAGAGTTTACTAACAACGGCTCGGCAATCCCTGCAGAAGTCGCTGAGAATATATTTACGCCATTTTTTACCACCAAAACCGATGGCTCTGGCATCGGCCTTGCCGTTTCACGACAAATAGTCCGTCTCCATGGTGGTACTCTTCGCCTCAAACACAACGACGAAGGTCGCGTGACATTTGCTATTGTTATGGAATAAACAACCTTTTAGGGTGTGTTGAACTTTTAGGATAGACATACTTTGATGTACCATTGTTTGATCGGCATGGCTGTTCTATTCGGTCGCAACCGACTTCGGTAAACATCATTTAATCATCATATTTGACCACTTGGTTCTTCGCATTTAGAGCGAGCCAAGTGGTTTACTTTTATCGTTATTAGAGTTTCATCTTTGCTTGATGGTTCGTTTTGTGTCTTATTTTCCCCTTTGACTACATTACGATGTATCTTAATTATTTTGCATTATCATTAAAATGATGTATTTTTGTATATAATTTAATAAATACATAACCCATTATTATCATGAAGAAATTAGCATTTATAGCTTCCTTGCTTGGCATGTGTTCAATGACTGCCAACTCTCAAGCAATCTATGACTATCTATCGGAAAAGGCCCCCGAAGCCTACAAGTACAATGAATATTACTACCAACGCGCATCGCACTTTGCCGAACTTCCGGTTGATGGTGACGACATCATCATCCTTGGCAACAGCTTAAGTGACAACGGACGTTGGAACGAAGCATTCAACGATGCCAACATCAAAAACCGCGGTATCATCAGCGATGTGGTGCAAGGTGTTTCTGATCGTCTTGAACTCATCACAAAAGGCAAACCTAAAAAGATTTTCCTTCTCATAGGTGTAAACGATGTGTCACACCACCTCACACCCGACAGCATCACTACTGCAGTGGAAAAACTCATCGTAAAAATCAAACAACAAACACCAACTACCGAAATCTATCTTCAAAGTTGGCTACCAATCAACAACGATTTCAAGCGTTATAAAAACATGATTGGCAAAGAGATGGTTATATTCCACGGCAATGTTATGCTCGAACAAGTAGCACGCCGTCAAGGTGTGAATTGGGTAAATCTATTCCCTGCATTTGCCGACAAAGAGATGAAACTCCCCAAACACCTCACCAACGATGGTCTTCACCTCAACGATGAGGGTTATCGCATTTGGTGCCAAGAGATTGCCAAATACATCAACCCCAATGTAAAATTCAACGCCAACGACCTATATCCTATTGACGGCGATGACATCGTATTGGTAGGCAACCAACTTATTGGCGGACCAGAATGGCACGAACTCCTTGGCAATGCTAACGTAAAGGCACGTAACTCTTGGGCCGATGTTGTTGACGGACTCCCCTCTCTCGCTAAAACAGTAGCAAAGAAAGCTCCTAAACAAATCGTGCTCCTTCCAAGCTACAACGGCAAAAATCTTGCAAAAGGCCACAACTTGAGTGGCGATTTCAACGCCGACTCGATCGTAGCATATGTTGACCAAGCAATCAAAAACATCAAAGAGGTATCACCCAACACCTCTATCGTGCTTCAAAGTCTCATTCCTGTAAACTCTACTTATGAAAAGTATGCCGACTTCAAAGGCACTGCAAAAAAAGTGAAAGCAGCCAACAAAAAACTCCAAAAATTGGCAAAGAAACACAAAATCCAATGGGTTGACGTTTATCCCGCTATGATTGACGAAAATGGCGACCTCAAAGCCGAATTTACCAACGACGGTTTTAAACTCATGGGTAAAGGTTACACAGCCTGGAGCAATGTTCTCAAAACTGTAATCAAGTAACGATTTTATTCCCAATATACAACAATAGCGAGCAATGATACCATTGCTCGCTATTTGTTTTTATTTATTTCCTTCTAAAAAGGATATTAGTATTTTTCGCTTGATAACATTTCTTCAATGGGCTTGCGTTGATGTTGTCGATGCTCATCGGTGGCATAACCGAGCGAAACGACCATCAACACTCGTTTTGAACGAGGTATTTCAAGGATTTTACGCATCAGTTTTTCATCAAACCAGCCGAGAATACATGAACCCAACCCCTCTTGCGTGGCCGCCAATGTGATGTGCGACGACACTATGCCACAATCTATCAATGGGAAATGCTTGTTTTTTATCCATCCACCAAGACGAGCCGTAAAATTGGGCGACTCTTGCACAATAACGATAAATGCTGTAGCTTGTGGAGCCCACTTATTCATCCCTATTGAAGTCAATGCTTGTGCCACTTGCTCACGACGCTCCTTGTCGGTTACCGTGATAAGATGCCACGGTTGCGAATTGCAAGCCGATGGAGCCAAACGAGCAGCCTCAATGATGCGCGCAAGTTTTTCTGACTCTATCTCACGAGTAGAGTCATAAGCACGACAACTCTGACGCGCCTCAATAAGTTGATACAAATCAGTGTAAGGCATAGGTTTATTTATTTATTTTGAAACTCCATCAATCGGCTCAAATATTTGCCTATGATGTCAAATTCGAGATTTACACGAGTGCCAGCAACGATGTTTTTAAAATTGGTATGCTCAAAAGTGTAAGGAATAATCGCCACACGGAAACTATTGCGTTCCGAGTCGCACACTGTGAGGCTCACACCATTCACTGTTACCGACCCTTTTTCGACTGTTACATATCCCTTTGAAGCCATAGCAGGGTCAACCTCATATACAAACTTATAATAGTGGCTACCGTCGGCCACCTCTACACTTTCACACACAGCAGTGCAATCAACATGACCTTGCACAATGTGACCATCGAGGCGACCATTCATCAACATGCTACGCTCAAGATTCACCAAATCTCCCACCTTCAAGCCTCCAAGATTACTTCTATCGAGAGTCTCTTGAATCGCTGTTACTGTATAACTATTATCGTCGTTTAATGATACGACTGTAAGACACACACCATTATGAGCCACCGATTGGTCAATCTTCAACTCATTTACAAACGAGCAAGTCAACGACAAATGCACATTGCCACCATCACGCTCAATAGCCACCACTCGAGCAGCTTCTTCAACTATACCTGAAAACATATTTATTATCGTTTAAATTTCTATTAAATTCATTTTCACACTACAAAAATAACTAATACTCTCGAGAGTTGAAAATTAACACAAAAAAAACAAATGTCTTATAAATTTTCTTTAACTTTGTGTTTACTAACACAAAACCTACATACAATGAAAAAAATCATATCTATCATTATCGCAGTTTTATTGCCACTATTGGCAATAGCGCAAACTCAACAAGGGTATGTAAAGTCATTAGGACGACCGGGGAAACCGGGGGTGCCTTTGAGTGGGGTTACTGTGCGATTTAAAGGTTCGGTAAGTCCGGTCGTATCGGGAAAAAATGGCACATTCAGCATTAACATGCCGGGGAAAAAGGATGGTGATGCAATATCTCTTTCTTCGGTGCGCAAAAATGGATATGAATTGAAAGATGCCGGAATGATTGGTCGTAATCTTGTTTTTTCCACTAAAACGAGTGTTGAAATTGTACTTGTCAACAAACAACAACTTGCCGCCGATAGAAAGCGAATCGAAGATAATGCCTACAGGGTTGCAAACGACAATTACAAAAAGAAACTCAACAAATTAGAATCCCAATTAAAGCAAAAAGAAATTTCAGCCGAAAAATATCGCAACGAACTGCAATCATTGCAAAATCAATACGAAAAATATCTATCACTCATTAGTGATATGGCTGATCGTTATGCACGCACCGACTATGACAAATTAGACTCTATCGATTATCAAATCAACATTTGCATTGAGGATGGTGAACTTGACAAAGCCGACTCATTAATTCACACTGTATTTGACCCTGAAACCGTTCTTGACCGAAATCAAAAGGCAAAAGCCGAAATTGAGGAACGTATAAAATTTGCCCAACAAGTTATAACGCACGCCAAAGCCAACAAAGAGGCAATAATGCGAGATAACGACTACGCACTTCGCGTTTCGGTGTTAAGTGAAAACCTCGCAACGGAATATCTACCTCAAGGCAAAAAAGATGATGCCATTAAATGCCTCAATTATGCTATTGAAATCAAAGAATTATTATTCGGCGAAGACAGCAAACCGGTTCTCGACCTAAAGAAAAAACTTGAAGAAATTAACTCCGATTCAACTAATTAAAATAAAATATCATGGAACAAAAATATGATTTTTTTGCTTTTATAAGTTATAACTCCAAAGATTTAAAATGGGGAAAGCGCGTTCAACGCAAGTTGGAAAGTTATCGAATGCCATCTACCCTATGCAGTGAGCGAGGATGGAAACGCAAACCGATGAAACCCATCTTCTTTGCACCCACCGACATTCAACCAGGAGGGTTAACCAAGGAGATACAAGAACGCTTGCGTGCATCACGCCACTTAATTGTAATCTGTTCACCCAATTCGGCTAAATCGGAATGGGTGGGTAAAGAGATTGAATATTTTCATAGCCTTGGCCGTACCGAAAACATTCACTTCTTTATCGTAGATGGTGTGCCTCATAGTGGCAACCCCGACACCGAATGTTTTAATCCTAAAGTCACAGATCTTAAGATTCCCGAAATTTTAGGTGCTAATATCAATGAAAAGATCTATCGTTGGGGATGGCTAAATCGCGAGCGCGCCTATGTGCAATTAATTTCCAAACTACTGGGAGTTAAGTTTGACGACATTTGGCAACGACACAAACGCCAATTGATTCGCAAGGCTATACTTTGGACTATTGGCTTTTTGGCTGTCATTACATCTCTTGTTGGGGTCTGGATTATGAGTCAACCTTTTGACTCAACATTTCGACTCAAAGAAACATCTTTTCACAACGAGAACTTGCCTCCACTTAAAGATGCCGTTGTTACATTAACACTCGACAATGAGATTAAAACCGACACCATTAAATCACTTGACGATAATATTATATTCACTAATATCCCTCACAACTTTCTAAACAAAGAAGCAAAAGTTTCAGTTGAGTGCAAAGATTTCAATCGTGTTGACACCACAATTATGCTATCCAAGAATGTTGAAGTTTCAATTAGTCGCAATCCTCATATATATGGTGATATATCGTTTAGTTTGTGGGATGAAAATGCCGAGCAATATGTCCCAAACAAGACATTTGAAATTGCCGGGCAATCAGTAACAAGCAATGATTCCGGGAAAGTGGCGCTATTCGTTCCTCTCGAAAAACAATGCTCAGTATATGTCATTAAAAATCCACCATTACCATTGACAAACGATACAATCTATATGCCAAGTGGGGAATCGGATGTCATATTGGTCAAGTAGTACATTTCTCTATATCATTTTAACAACAACTAAATATATATACTTATGAAAAAATTTCTTTCTCTTATCACAATTATTTTATTGCCCCTATTAGCAATAGCGCAAACTCAACAAGGATATGTAAAGACCCTTGGAAGGCAAGATAATGCTGGGAAACCATTGAGTGGGGTAACGATTCGTCAAACCGGGGCGCATAATTTTGTAGTAAGTGGCTCTAACGGGACTTTTTCATTGAATATGACCAGCAAGAAACTTGGCGAACCTTATTCTTTGCAACAAGTGCGCAAAGATAATTATGAGTTGGTTGATAATGGCGTTGTGGGGCGCAAATATGCCTATTCCAATACTGTGCCGTTGACAATCGTTATGGTTTCGTCAGAGCAGTTGGAAAAGGATAAGATGCGCATTGAAAACAATGCTTACAAACGTGCTGAAAAAGATTATAAAACAAAATCGGCTGCACTGGAAAAACAACTAAATGAGCAAACAATTTCAGAAGAAAAATATCAGCAAGAGATTCAAACGTTGATTAATAATTTCGACAAATACCAATCGATGATTGAAAGCCTTGCCGACCACTATTCACGCACCGATTATGATGCCCTTGATGAAAGAGAACGAGAGATTAACATCTGTATCGAAAATGGAGATTTGGAACGAGCAG
>JAZTZO010000007.1:0-100819 GCA_045637505.1 Muribaculaceae bacterium
TGATTGCTTCTTTACTTTTGCCAGACGAATAATATTCATTGACTATTGCAATTTTTTCTTCGTCCGTGTAACGGTTTACTGTTTTATTCATAATCCTAAATTTTGTTTAATTTCCAGTAAACCTATATTAGGACTAGACAATAGGGCAATAGCTGCCCACCTTCTTAAGGGGGGCTGTCGCTCCGCGACTGAGGGGATAAAATTCTGCCCATTCTGTCCTTCTGTCTAAAAATTTCCGCACCTTTCCTATATTTCTGCGTGAGAACAACTATCAACTTTCATCTTTCAATTTTCAACACCCAATTTAATCGCACTAATTAACATGTTCTTTTGTACTTTTGTCGCAATATCCCTTATGTCATTCTGGAAAATTCTGTCCTTCTGTCTAAAAATTTCCGCGCCTTTCCTATATTTTTGCGTGAGAATAAATTTTTGTACATTATCGCACAAATCCACACTTTTTGCATATTAACTTTGCACCATAATTATTCACCAAACATTTTAAACTGCTAATATTATGACACAACTACACATTAATCTCGTATGGTCAACCGTGCGTTCAACATTATTAAAACACGGCATCTCATCATCAAGCCAACTCAATCGTGCCATCGAACTAAACCTTCGAGGCGATTACACCCTTGGCACATTTCACGACAGCGTATTGTTAAAAATACAACGCGACATAATCGAATACATAAAATATCTCATCGACTTTGAGCAAAAAGAAAAACGCTCACAATCGGCAACTCAATCACCCCATGTCGAGTCACGCCAAGCAACAACCACACATACACCCACTACAACCTCGTGCCACAATAAAAAACTCTCAGCACCACAAGGTGAGAGAGTTAAGAAATATAGAAGAAATATTTGTTATCTTCGTCAGTCGGTCAGCGCACTATTAAATTCCTATTGTATGAGACGCTTATCTTCGCAACGCAACACACGCCCGGGGAACTGTTGCACAAGGCTCATATTGTGCGTTGCCATAATTACAGCAGTGCCATTAGCCGAAATCTCATGCAGGTGGTGCACAATTTGTTCACTCGTTTCGGGGTCAAGGTTTCCGGTTGGCTCATCAGCAAGAATCAATCGAGGCTTATTTAGTAACGCACGAGCAATCACGATGCGTTGTTGTTCACCCCCCGATAGTTCATGAGGCATCTTATAACTCTTGTTGAGCATTCCCACCTGCTTCAAAACCTCCTCAATGCGAGCATCAATCTCGGCTTGTTTCTTCCAACCAGTGGCATCAAGCACAAAGTAGAGATTATTATACACATTGCGATCGGTTAGCAACTGAAAATCTTGGAACACAATCCCTATTTCACGACGAAGCATAGGAATATCCTTGCGTTTGATTTTGGTTAAGTCATAGTCAAAAACTCGAGCAGCACCATCATTGATGGGTATGTCGCTATAAATCGACTTGAGCAGACTGCTTTTGCCACTGCCCACTTTACCTATTAGATATAGAAATTCGCCATCATTAAGCTCAAACGACACATTTTTCAACACAATGTGCTCCTTGCGAAGAATTTCCACATCACGATATTTGACTATGCTTGCCATGGCCTCTTGCTATATTTGGTTATAAATATTGATTTAAGAATGAAATTACTCTTTATGGCGTTTTACAAGCTCTTCAGCAAGGTCTTCAATGCGATATCCCTTTGAAGTGAGCAATACAATAAGGTGGTATATCATATCAGAGGCTTCATATATTAGGCGATTATCTGTGCCATTGGTTGCTTCAATAACTGTTTCAACAGCCTCTTCGCCCACCTTTTGAGCCATGCGATTTATGCCGCTTTTAAATAAAGAGGTAGTATATGATCCCTCGGGCATCTCATCATAGCGACGCTTGATGAAATCTTGTAGGTAGCGGAAAAACTCCACACCCCACTCATTCTTTTCGCCCCAGCAAGTATCTGTGCCTGTGTGACACACTGGCCCCCCTGGATTTACTTTAATCAACAAAGTGTCGTGGTCGCAATCTTCTTGAATAGATACCACATTGAGGAAATTACCACTCTCCTCACCCTTGGTCCATAGGCGATTTTTAGTGCGACTGAAAAAAGTAACTTTTCCTATCTCGAGAGTCTTGTTATATGCTTCTTCATTCATAAATCCAAGCATCAACACATTCTTTGTGCGTGCATCTTGGATTATGGCAGGAACAAGTCCTTGCATCTTGTCGAAATCAATATTCATAATCGATATGTCGTTGAGTTTATATTCTTACATTTATATTTCTTTTGCAAAGATACTCTTTTAATTCATTAATTGGTATCTCATTGAAGTGAAAAATGCTTGCAGCAAGTGCAGCATCAGCCTTCCCCTGTGTAAACACATCATAAAAGTGAGGATAGTCCCCTGCTCCACCCGATGCTATTACAGGTATGCTCAATGTGTCGTGAAGCATAGCCAATGCATCGTTGGCAAATCCGGTCTTCACACCGTCGTGGTCCATGCTGGTGAAAAGAATTTCACCCGCGCCTCGTTCTTGAGCCTCGTGAGCCCATTCAATGAGCTTGCGACCAGTTGACACACGTCCACCATTGATATAGCACACCCACTCGTTCCCCTCAAGGCGAGCATCAATAGCTGTGACACACACCTGGTTGCCAAATCGACGTGCAATGCCATCAATTAAGTCGGGATTGCGCAATGCAGCCGAGTTAATCGATATTTTATCAGCCCCGGCATTGAGCAGTTTCTCCACATCCTCTACCTGATTGATGCCACCACCCACGGTGAAAGGAATGCTCACATTCTCTGCAACGCGACGCACAAGGTCAATAAATGTTTTGCGACCTTCGTGTGATGCTGTGATGTCGAGATACACAAGCTCGTCAGCTCCATCATCGCTATATTTTTTGCCCAGTGCAACAGGATCGCCAGCCTCACGGAAATTGACAAAGTTTACACCTTTTACCGTTTGGCCATCTTTCACATCAAGGCATGGTATGATACGTTTTGCAAGCATTATTGAGTGTATTATTGTTGAGATAAATTAAATTGTTCTAAATCTTTGAGAGTGATGCGATTTTCATATATCGCCTTTCCCACAATCACAGCAGGAACTCCAGCCATTTCAAGGTTTTCAATATCGTGCATGGCACTCACTCCACCACTTGCAATGAGATACAACTCGGGCATTTCAGCAAGCATCTCCTTGTATAGGTTAATCGAAGGTCCGGTGAGCATACCATCAACATTGATATCGGTAGATATAACCTTGTTGATACCCTTTGATATATAGCCCTTCACAAAAGGAATGATGTCGTGATTGCTATCATCAACCCACCCCGATGTCGAAATTTTGCCGTTACGAGTATCAGCTCCGAGAATGATTTTTTCGCTACCATATTGGTCAATCCAACCTTGAAATATCTCGGGATTTTTCACAGCAATGCTACCACCGGTAATCATCGCAGCACCATTTTCAAATGCAATGCGAAGATCGTCATCGCTTTTCAAGCCACCACCAAAGTCAATGGTGAGATTAGTGCTTGTAGCAATGCGTTCAAGCACACGATAATTGACAATATGGTTAGATTTTGCTCCGTCAAGGTCAACAAGATGCAAACGTCGGCATCCAGCATCTTCCATCATGCGAGCCACATCAAGAGGATCATCGGCATATATGGTTTTGCGGTCATAGTCACCCTTTGTCAAGCGCACACACTTGCCGTCAATTACATCTATAGCAGGGATTATATCAATCATAATTCGATGAAACTTTTGAGAATTTGTTCGCCAATATCGCCACTCTTCTCGGGATGAAATTGTGTAGCATAGAAGTTGTCTTTGTGTAGAGCCGCGCTATATGGTAAAATATAGTCGGTAGTGGCTATAGTAGCATCGTTGACAGGAACATAATAACTGTGCACATAATACACATATTTGCCGTTGAGGTTGCAAGGAATAAAATCATCTTTTACAAGAGAGATAGTGTTCCACCCCATGTGAGGAATTTTGAGGTCGCTTTCAGATGCGTTGAAACGCTTCACATCAACATCAAAAATGCCAAGGCAATCCACATCGCCCTCTTCAGAGTATCGGCACATTAGTTGTTGACCAATGCAGATGCCCAACACCGGCTGTGTGAGGCTTTTGATGACCTCGTCAAGCCCATGAGCACGAAGGTATTCCATCGCGCTGCGAGCCTCTCCTACTCCTGGGAAAATAACCTTGTCGGCTTGGCGTATTTCATCAGGATTATCGGTCACAATAGCCTCATATCCGAGACGACGAAGAGCACACTCTACCGAAAAGTTGTTGCCAGCGTTGTATTTTATTATCGCAATGTTCATTCGCAGTTGTGAATTAGCTAAACACTACGGTTTTGTTGTTGTAGGTAAGTATTTTGCGTTGGATATGTTTCTCTACTGCACGTGAGAGGACAATTTTTTCCAAGTCGCGACCTTTTTTCACCAAATCGTTGATGGTGTCTTTGTGAGTGATGCGCACAATGTCTTGTTCAATGATAGGACCAGCATCAAGCTCGGTTGTCACATAGTGACTTGTAGCACCAATGAGTTTCACACCACGATCGTAGGCTGCATGATATGGCTTTGCACCCACAAATGCAGGAAGGAACGAGTGATGAATGTTGATGATGCGATTGGGGTAACGATTGATGAAGTTTTCAGAGAGAACTTGCATGTAACGAGCCAATACAATAAAGTCAATTTGGTAACGATCAAGAATTTCAAATTCAAGGGCTTCCATTTCTTCCTTGTTTTGACGAGTAACAGGAATTACCTCGTAAGGAATGTTGAATTGGTCGGCAACCGATTTGAGATCGGGGTGATTGCTTATAATCACAGGAATCTCAACATCCCACTCCCCTGCTACATAGCGTGCGAGGATATCATAGAGACAATGTGACATTTTTGACACGAAAAGCGCCATGCGACGAGGACGATCAGTGAAACTCAATCGGTATGTTACATTATAACGATTAGCATAAAGAGTGTCGAAGTATTCTCCGATTTTTTCTGATGGGATTGCAAAGTTTTCCAAGTCCCACTCTACTCTCATGTAAAATACACCGTTCTCTTTGTCAACATATTGGTCAAGGTATAAAATGTTACCACCATTGGTGTTGATGAACTCAGTAATTACGGCGATGATGCCCGGTTGGTCGGGGCAATGCATAAGCAATATCGCGCTATTTTGTCGTTTCTTTTCCACTATATATGTAAAATGTGTAGTTTGAAATGCAAAGGTAACTAAAAAATACCAAATTGCAAACAAAATGCTAAAAATAACTATCAAAAAGTAAATAAATGTGTGTTTTTGTGTTGCATATTGTAATGTTTTGTCTCGCGAGAGTAATAAAAAAAGACTATGCCTTTATAATAGAAGAGATAGGCATAGTCTATATGGATTGGTTGTTTTTTAATGATTAGTTTCCTAATTCAGATAAGAATTTGATGCGAACAAGGCGAATATCTTCTTCTGAATAGTCGGGTCCCAGTTCTTGAATTGCTTCGTTGAGGTCATCGCTTTCGCTTTCACGGAAATATTCAAAGATGTCATCAAGATGGTCTTCATCCATTACCTCATCGATGAAATAGTCAATGTTGATTTTTGTTCCTGAATAAACGATAGCTTCAACCTCATCGAGAATTTCAGTATATTCAAGTCCTTTAGATGACGCAAGCTCATCAAGTGGAATTTTACGGTCAATGCCTTGAATAATAGAGATTTTCATTTTGCTCTTGTTGGCTACGCTGCGCACGCGAAGGTCTTCGGGACGTTCTATTTCGTTTTCATCAACGTGAGTTTTGATGATTTTAATAAATTCAGCTCCGTAGCGTTTAGCCTTGCCAGCCCCTACTCCTGTGATGTTTTGCAACTCTTCCATGGTGATAGGATAAGTTGTTGCCATTGCTTCGAGCGATGGGTCTTGGAAGATTACATATGGAGGTAACTCATGTTTCTTCGCGATTTTCTTGCGAAGGTCTTTGAGTATGGCATACAATTCAGGGTCAACTGCGCATGATGCACCTCCTTTTATAACAACCTCGTCATTATCGTCATTGAATTCGTTATCTTCAACGATTTTGAATGATTGAGGATGCGTAGCGAATTCTTGACCAAGAGGTGTAATTTTGAGAAGGCCATAATTCTCAATGTCTCGATCAAGATAACCGGCTATTATCGCTTGGCGAATAACTGCATTGATAAATTTTTCATCGTCATCTTTAGCGCATGCAAAAACATCAAGTTCGTCGTGGCGATATGACCTAACATTGTTGGTGATTTTACCTCGCATAACATTGATAATGTGGTCGCCTTTGAATTTTTCCTTGAGTGCATTAATCGTTTCTATCACAGCAAGTAGCATATCGCGCGCTTCAACTTTCTTTTTAGGATTGAGGCAGTTGTCGCAGTTGCCACAATAGTCATGAGGAAACTCTTCACCAAAGTAGTGAAGCAACGATTTGCGACGGCACACCGATGACTCGGCATAAGAAGCAGTTTCGATTAGGAGTTGTTTTCCTATTTCTTGTTCTGCGATAGGTTTTCCTTGCATAAATTTCTCCATTTTTTGGAGATCTTTGTGCGAGTAGAATGTGATGCATTGACCTTCTCCCCCATCGCGTCCGGCACGCCCAGTTTCTTGATAGTAGCCCTCAAGAGATTTGGGCATATCGTAGTGTATAACGAAGCGCACATCGGGCTTGTCTATACCCATACCGAATGCTATGGTTGCAACAATTACATCAACTTTTTCAAGAAGGAAGGCGTCTTGATTTTCAGAGCGAGTGGCGCTATCCATTCCAGCATGGTAGGCCAATGCTTTGATATTGTTTACTTGCAACATCTCGGCTAACTCTTCTACTTTTTTACGGCTTAAACAGTAGATAATTCCCGATTTGCCTTCTTGGCTTTTAATATATTTAATTATATCACGATCGGCATTTGATGTTTTGGGCCGAATTTCGTAATATAAGTTTTGACGGTTAAATGATGATTTATAAACATCGGCGTCTTGCATGCCAAGATTCTTTTGGATATCGTGTTGAACCTTGGGTGTAGCTGTTGCAGTGAGTGCTATAACTGGGCGCGTTCCTATCTCATTAATTATGGGGCGAATGCGACGATATTCGGGACGGAAATCGTGTCCCCATTCTGATATACAATGCGCTTCATCGATAGCGTAAAATGATATGGGCACAGTTTTTAAGAAGTCAATGTTTTCTTCTTTAGTGAGTGACTCGGGTGCAACATAAAGTAGTTTGGTTTTTCCGGCAATAATATCGCTTTTGACTTGGTCGATAGCAGTTTTGTTGAGTGAAGAATTTAGGAAGTGCGCTATATTATCATCTTCACTGAAATTGCGCATTGCATCGACTTGGTTTTTCATTAATGCAATGAGTGGTGAGATGATAATAGCAGTGCCTTCCATGAGCAATGCCGGGAGCTGATAGCAGAGCGATTTGCCCCCTCCTGTGGGCATAAGCACAAAGGTGTCGTGTCCGTTGAGGAGACTCGTCATGATAGCCTCTTGGTTACCCTTAAATTTATCAAATCCAAAATGCATTTTTAACGCATCGTAGAGTCGAGATTTAATTGTATTGCTCATGTTAATAGTTTTGTTGGTTATATATTAGTTTTGACGGAAAAACGCTGCTAATTATTTGATGATTGAGGTGTCGAAATTCGCCGCTTGAAGTTTTTCAAGGGCATATTCACGACTAACCTCGAATTTTTTAATATCGGAAGTGGGTATGTCGTACATTGCGTCAATCATTATAGATTCAACAATAGAACGAAGTCCACGAGCACCTAATTTGAATTCAATGGCTTTGTCAACGATTAACTCGAGAGCCTCTTGTGCAAATGTGAGTTCTACATTGTCCATTGCAAAAAGTTTTTGATATTGGCGAACAATGGCATTTTTAGGCTCGGTGAGCACTTTTAACAACGCATCGCGGTCAAGTGGGTCAAGGTGGGTCAAAATGGGAAGACGACCAATAATTTCGGGTATTAATCCAAATGATTTGAGGTCTTGAGGAGCGATATATTGAAGGTAGTTTTCGCGTTTGATGCGTTGTTTTGATGCATCGGTAGAGAATCCTACAACGTGAGTATTGAGGCGTTGAGCTATTTTTCGTTCAATGCCGTCAAATGCACCGCCACAAATAAATAATATATTCTTAGTGTTGACGGGAATCATTTTTTGTTCGGGGTGCTTGCGTCCTCCTTGTGGTGGTACATTAACAACTGAACCTTCGAGAAGTTTAAGCAATCCTTGTTGCACACCTTCACCACTAACATCGCGAGTGATTGATGGATTGTCTCCTTTGCGAGCAATTTTATCAATTTCATCAATAAATACGATACCTTTTTCGGCTTTTTCAACATTATAGTCGGCAGCTTGGAGGAGACGAGTCAAAAGACTTTCAATATCTTCACCCACATATCCGGCTTCGGTTAAAACCGTGGCATCAACGATGGTAAATGGCACATCAAGAAGTCGAGCAATGGTTTTTGCAAGAAGAGTTTTACCTGTACCAGTGCGTCCTACGAGTATAATATTGCTTTTTTCGATATCTACTTCGTCGTCATCTTTTTGTGCGATGCGTTTGTAATGGTTGTAAACAGCGACTGATAGATATTTTTTAGCAGAGTCCTGTCCTATAACATATTGATTGAGAAAATCATTTATTTCGCGAGGGCGAGGCACTTTGTTGAGGTCGGTAGCGGCCTCGGCTTTGGCTGTTTTTTTTGCGTCATTACGATATTCGCCTAGCATTTCGTGTATTTGATCAATACACTCGGCACAAATATATGTTTCGCCTATTGCAGAGGGAACAAGGACCTCGCTCATATCGGAGGGACGTCCACAAAAAGAACATTTTATGGTATTTTTCTTTGCCATCGATTAGTGCTGCGCTTTAATGAGAACTTCGTCAATCATACCATATTCTTTTGCTTCGGCAGCAGTCATCCAATAGTCGCGGTCGGAGTCGCGTTCAACTTTATCGAATGCCACACCAGAGTGGTCAGAAATAATGGTATATAGTTCTTTTTTGAGCTTTTGGATTTCGCGAGCGGTAATTTCAATATCAGATGCTTGTCCTTGAGCCCCACCCATAGGTTGGTGAATCATAACACGAGAGTGCTTAAGCGCAAAACGCTTGCCTTTAGCACCAGCAACAAGGAGAACTGCTGCCATTGATGCTGCCATACCAGTGCAAATTGTAGTAACATCACTTGAAATATATTGCATTGTGTCGTAGATTCCCAATCCGGCATATACCGAGCCTCCAGGAGAATTAATGTAGATAGACACATCTTTGCCTGAATCGGCTTGGTCAAGGTAGAGCAGTTGTGCCTGAATTACATTGGCAGTGTAGTCGTTAACATCAGTGCCAAGGAATATTATGCGATCCATCATCAATCGAGAGAATACATCCATTTGGGCCACATTAAGTTGGCGTTCTTCAATGATTGTGGGGTTAATGTAGCTTGATGTAATATTTGATGCAGTTGCTGACATGAATTGGTCAAGAGCAAGTCCATTCATGCCAAGATGATGTACTGCGTATTTTCTAAAATCGTTTTGATTCATAATTTGTGTTTTTATTTGAATGATTAATTAATGTAGGTAAGCCAATAGTTGGCTTCTTAATTCAAAGTTACTAATAAAAAATTAATTTCAATAAAAAAATAATGTCAAAATTTCTTCAATCTTCATTTTTTTTGATTTTTTTTGAATGATACCCTAACTTTGCGTAGTGAAATATCAAAGTGTGACGAAAAGCGACAGCCATTGTATCATCAAATCAGACTGTAAAATAAGACACAGTAAAGGAACATCGAGCAGTGATGAAGCTCATATAACAATAAAAGAAGAACCACTCGGCTCGCTCCTTGTGAGAGTCAAACCAAGTGGTCTTATATGAGGATTAAAAGTGTTTGCCGAAGTCGGTTGCGACCGATAGAACAGCCAAAGCCGACATCAACGGCATAAAATGTGTCTATCATTAAAAGAAGTTACATTGGTATAAAAACTATAGTTCTTTAGCCTTAGCAAAAATACAGAAATATCCAATTTAGATATATCCATCTTCCTATCTTTCAGAATTCACTTTTGGCTATTAGTAAACTATTAATATAGTACAAACTATAATATATTTATTATAATTGCATCTCGATTATTTTGAACATATTATAGTAAAACTTCCAATAAAACCTCCAATTATAAAAAATAGTAGCAATCCACTTGTAACATAAATTCGATATTTTTCATTTTGAGGTTTATTATTGAACATATGAAAATAATAAGACCACTTATTTTCTTGAAATATTGTAAAATAGTTCAAGAAAATAAGTGGAAGTACAAGAAACAATAATCTCTCAGTAGGTTCGTATCTTACCATAGAAAAAAAATGACTAAAATTACTCAAAATGTTATATCCTATAGAAACAATAAGCCAACTTACAACAATCATTTTTAATTTTGAATGATATATTGCAATTCCATTTGTAGGATCAGCTAATAATTTAAGAATCTCCCTTTCTTTTTTTGCTGTTGTTTTTTTTTTCGATAAAAACAACATTGCACGCTTAAAGAAAGTATAACAGATTGATAAAGTAAATTTATCCCACTCATAAAAACTATAAAACAGCAAAAACCAATAATACTCGATTAATTTCAT
Organism: Muribaculaceae bacterium; assembly: GCA_045637505.1. Lineage (GTDB taxonomy): Bacteria > Bacteroidota > Bacteroidia > Bacteroidales > Muribaculaceae > RGIG4079. The sequence continues at coordinate 10,689 of JAZTZO010000007.1, forward strand.
TTCAAGATTTTTTTAGATACACCTTCTCCGATATATTCACCACTAAACATTCCAATTACACCTCCTACAAGAGTTCCTATAAAAGCTCCAGGAACTGCACCAATTCCCCCGAACAAACTACCAACAGAGGCACCTATAGAGGCTCCAACTTTAGCTCCTAAAATTCCGCCAGAGATACCACCTGCCGCACTAGCAATTTGAACAGACGTATTATACCCCAATCTATTACCATCTTGGATATACCCTAGATATATATTGTTGCCATAATACGCGATATTTAATCCAAGTCCAACTACACCAACTCCTTTTACCAATTTTGAATATTTAATAGCTGCAGAGGTTGTTGTCACATATTGATTTCCATTAAATATTTGTCCTGAGTTCTTGCGAAAATATAACTTACCATTATCTCCAATATTTATATCTTTTAAATTACTCATAGTTGTTTCAGCGATGGCAGAGGTGCCATTTAAAACACCCCAAGCAGGCGACGTTTGCTCTAATATTGACCATTCAGAATATGATAATCCACCAGCCAAATGTTGTGTTATACACGAGCCTACGCAATCATATTCTGTATCAAAATAAATAGAAGATGTCATATACCCATTTTTTTTAGATAAATCATTCAACATTCTTTCATATCCATAAGCTCCAACACTAAATTCTTTCTGTAAACCTATATACTGAGAATTTGATACTGAGATTTTTAAATTATTATGACCATCGTTAATATTTTTAATATCACCATCAACTTCAAAATCTGTTAACCCATGAGGATCAATGATATTTAATGGATTATTTTTGCAGAAAGTATATGTTGATGTATGTGGACTTATGATTTCGAAAGGGTCTGTTGATAACCACAACGAAGTCCTTGGGTCATAATACCTCGCACCATAGTAGTACAAACCTGTTTCTTCGTCAAGTTCCTTGCCATTGAATAGGAATGGAGTATTCAACTTGGCAGAACTGCTTAATTCCTCAATGAATACTTCACCAAATGGAACATATTCCACATGTTGAGAAACCTCTCCATTAGCATCGGTAACAAACGAGGTACTACCCAAATGATCAGAATGATAGAAGTAAGCTAATTCTCCATAGCTGTCAGAAGTAGCAACTGAACGACGAAGTCCATCATTCCAATTATAACCATAATCATCATTATTGTTCGGATAGTAAGGAACTTCAAATTTCGCATATATTGATGCAATACTATCGCTCAAAGCTTGCTGTTGTGATTGAAGTTTAACATTATAACCAGTAATTTCATTTCCGGCACAATCAACTTGACGAGGGTCATAGTCAGGATTGTTAACTGAGACTTTAGACACGATACGTTCAGAACCAACATATATATGTTTATAGTATCTTGAACCATTGTAAACCATATATGGGTTAGGGTAAGCCGTAAATCTATTTGTTTGAGTAAATCCATTACTTGAATCGCTTGCACAGACAAATACAGCTTCGCCATTTCCACTTAATTTGACCGTTCTATTACCGGCATCATCATAACGATAAGTAGAATGATGATTATTATGAGTAATATTAAACAATAATTTACGGCTCAGCATGACAATATAATTTTCTGGCAAGTTATAAATTAATTTTCAATCCGCAAAATTGTAAGAAATAAAAAAGAGTGCCTTATGAGCACTCTTTTTGGATTATTGTGAAGAATGTTCTTATTGAGCACCTTCAGCGATAGTTTTGAATTCTTCGATTGAAACTGATTTAGCTTCGATTTTAGCTGTTTGTTTAATAGCTTCGAAGAGTTTCATGTCGCCTGCTTCTTCAATGATACGTGAACGAGAGTTCTTGTCTTCAAGAATGCGTTTAGCGTAGTCGGTGAGCATATCGTCTTCAACGTTAGTCATGCCATATTGAGCAAATTGTTGACGAGCAATAGCTTTAGCATGGTTTGTAACGTCGGCTTCTTCGATTTTTACTTCTGCAACAGCTGCGATACGTTCTTTGATGAGTTGCCATTTGAGAGATGGAATCATTTTTTCAAATTCAGCATCGATGTTTTCAGCAGTAAGTCCTTCGTTGCGACGAACTAACCATTTTTTGAGGAATTCTTGAGGGAGTTCAATGTTACCGAATTTTTCAACGAGAGTTTTTTCAGCTTGCATGTGGAACAAAAGTTCGCTATTGCCTGAGATTTGAGCTGAAATCATTTCTTTGATTGCGTTGAAATATTCTTCTTCAGTTTTTACTTTGTCGGGACCAAAGATATTTTTATAATATTCTTCGTTGAGTTCGGCGGGTTTAACAACGATGATTTCAGAAATTGACATTTCGAAGTTAGATTTTGCTTCAGCAGCTTTTTCTTTATCGATGTTGAGCATAGAAGCAAGACGAGTAACATCGCCTTCGCAAGCGTTCCAAGGATTGAAAACAACTTTGTCGTTAAGTTTTTTGCCAATGAATTTATCAGCTTCTTCTTTTGATTTGAGGTACATAGGGGCAATGATACCGCTAACTACTTGGATTGCATCTTCGCCTTCTTTTACAGAACCATCTTCGTTAAGTTCCATAATAGAACCTTTAACAAGTGCTTTTTCATCAACTTCTTCGCCTGGAACTTGGTTGCCAAAACGTTCACGGAAGTTAACGTCTTGTTCGTCAATCATTTCTTTTGAAACTTCGATGTTGTAGTAAGGAAGTGCTGTTCCAGCGAGGTCAACGTTGATTTCGGGAGTCAAACCAATTTCATATTCGAATGTATAGTTTGTGTCATCGAGATTGATTTCTTTAACTTCAACGGGAAGTGGCTCGCCAAGGATTGCGAGGTTGTTTTCACGAATATAGTTGATAACTGCTTCATAAACTTCTTGGTTGATAACATCGCTTTTTACTTGTTTTCCAAAGCGACGACGGAGCTGATCGACAGTTACGTGGCCTTTGCGGAAACCAGGGAGTGTGTGAGTTTTGCCAATGCGCTTAAGTTCAGCAGTTACTTTGTCTTTGTAATCGTTTTCTTCAATCGTTACGGTGATTTTGCCATTAACGTTGTCGATTTTTTCAATAGATACGTTCATAATGTTTTTATAATGTTTTCTTGTGTTGTTGTATTAATTAACGTGCAAAGTTAATCTTTTTATTTGGCTTGAGCAAATTATAATTGAATTTTGACGAGATGAAATGTGTGTTAATGGTTTTATGTTGATTGAGATGAAAAAATATTAAATTTCAATTTAAAATTTTCAATTAAATACATTATCTTTGTAGCTTAATTGAAATAATAGTATACTATCATTATAAAAAACTTACAGAGAATGGTTATTTTCTTTAAAAAAGGCGCAAATTTAGTCTATGCCGTTGAGAGTGATCACAAATTTTCGGATGCAGAAAAGGAAAAACTCTCATGGTTGTTTGATGGCGCAAAGCCTCTTTCAAGTACATCGTTGAAAGGTCGATATGTGGGACCTCGTAAGGAGATGATTACCCCATGGAGTACAAACGCAGTAGAGATTACTCAAAACATGGGTATTCAAGGAATTACTCGAATTGAGCAATTTGAACTTTCTCGCGACGAGCAACCTAAATTTGACAAAATGTTGCAACGAGTGTATGAAGGTCTTAATAGCAAGACTTTCACAATCGTTAAAACGCCTGATCCTATTGTTTATATTGATGATATCTCGGAATATAATAAGGCAGAGGGTCTTGCTTTGAGTGAAGATGAAGAACAATATCTTCGTGATTTGAGCGAAAAATTAGGCCGACCATTGACAGATAGTGAGGTGTTTGGTTTCTCACAAGTTAACTCTGAACACTGTCGTCATAAAATCTTCAATGGTACATTTGTAATTGATGGCGAAGAAAAACCATTGTCACTATTTAAATTAATCAAAAAGACCTCACAAGAAAATCCTAATGGATTGGTGTCGGCATATAAAGACAATGTTGCATTTGTGAAGGGTCCAAAAGTTGATCAGTTCTATCCTATTAATCCTGATCAACCCGATTACTTTGAAGTAAAAGATTTAGATACCGTAATATCATTAAAAGCTGAAACTCATAACTTCCCCACAACAGTTGAGCCATTTAATGGTGCTTCAACTGGTACTGGTGGTGAAATTCGTGACCGTCTTGGTGGCGGTAAAGCAAGTTTACCTATTGCCGGAACTGCGGTGTATATGACTTCATATCCTCGCATGAGCGAAGAACATCGTTGGGAGTTGATGATGAATCCTCGAGTGTGGTTGTATCAAACTCCATGTGATATTCTTATTAAAGCGTCAAACGGAGCTTCAGACTTTGGTAACAAGTTTGGTCAACCTCTTATTTGTGGCTCTCTTCTTACATTTGAGCATGATGAAAATGGCAAACAATATGCATATGATAAAGTAATCATGCTTGCAGGTGGTGTAGGTTTTGCTGCAAAGAAAGATGCATTAAAAGGAGAACCAAAGCCAGGTGAGAAAGTTGTGATAATGGGTGGTGATAACTATCGCATTGGTATGGGTGGCGGCGCAGTGTCGTCGGTAGAAACAGGTCAATATGACAATTCTATTGAGTTGAATGCTGTGCAACGTGCTAATCCTGAAATGCAAAAACGTGTGTCGAATGTAATTCGAGCTCTTGCTGAAAGTGATAGCAACCCAATTATATCTATCCACGACCATGGTGCTGGTGGCCACTTGAATGCTCTTTCAGAGCTTGTTGAGGCAACTGGAGGTAAGATAAATATTGATGCGCTACCAATAGGTGACAAAACATTATCTTCAAAGGAGATTGTAGGTAATGAAAGTCAAGAGCGTATGGGTATGGTTGTAGAAGAAAAAGATATTGAATATATCAAGCGCATTGCTGAACGTGAGCGTGCCCCACTCTACGTTGTAGGTGAAACAACTGGTGATGACCGTTTTGTTTTTGAGCAAAAAGATGGAGTTAAGCCTATTGATTTGGGTATGGCTGATATGTTTGGAAACTCTCCCAAAACTGTCATGACTGATAACACAGTGAAAACAACTTATAAAGATGTTGAAACTGATGAATCAAAAATCGATGAATATATTAAGAGTGTATTGAGTCTTGAGGCTGTGGCATGTAAAGATTGGTTGACAAATAAAGTTGACCGTTCGGTTACAGGTAAAATCGCTCGCCAACAATGTCAAGGTGAAATACAGTTGCCATTGAGTGACTGTGGTGTTGTTGCTCTTGATTATAAAGGAAAGGCTGGTATTGCTACATCAATAGGTCATGCTCCACAGGTGGCTCTTATTGACTCGGCTAAGGGTTCAGTAATGGCAATAGCTGAAGCATTGACAAATATTTCAATGGCTCCATTGGCAAAGAGCTTGAAGAGTATTTCATTGAGCGCCAACTGGATGTGGCCATGTAAGAATGAAGGTGAAGATGCTGCATTATATCGTGCAGTTGAAGCATGTAGCGATTTTGCTTGCAAGTTAGGTATCAACATTCCAACAGGTAAAGATAGTTTGTCAATGACTCAAAAATATGGCAATGACAAAGTATATTCTCCTGGAACAGTAATTATCTCGGCAGCTGGAGAGGTTCGCGATATTCGTAAAGTTGTTTCTCCAGTGCTTCAAAACAAGAAATCTACATTATATTATATAGACTTCTCAAGTGATAGCTTGAAACTTGGTGGTTCAGCATTGGCGCAAGTGCTTAATCGTCTTGGTGCTGAGGCTCCAACAGTGGCTGATACCGATAAATTTGCGGCGACATTCAACGCTGTTCAAAAATTGGTTAGAAATCGTGCGCTCCTTGCTGCACACGATGTGTCGGCAGGTGGTTTGATTACAGCATTGCTTGAAATGACATTTGGTAATGTAAATGGTGGTATTTCAGTATCAACTGACGGATTTGCTCAAATGGGTGAAACTGATTTGACCAAGATTTTGTTTGCAGAAAATCCTGCACTTGTTATTCAAGTAGCAGCCGCTAAAACTGAGCGAGTTGAATCAATCTTAAATGAAGCAGGTGTAAAATTCTGTGAAATAGGTGCTCCACAAGCAGAGCGAGTGGTAATCGTAAATCATGATGGTGTTGAGCACTTGTTTGATATTGATTATCTCCGTGATGTGTGGTTTAGCTCATCATATTTGCTTGATTCAGTTCAAAGTGGCGAAAAATGTGCTAAAATGCGCTTCGATAACTATAAAAAACAACCAATTCGCTATCGTTTCCCAAAAGGATTTGATGGAAAACTTGAATCGCGTGGTATCGCATTGCGTCGTGATACAAAGAGTGGCGTAAAAGCTGCGATAATTCGTGAAAAGGGTGTGAATGGTGATCGCGAAATGGCTTATTCACTCTATTTAGCAGGGTTTGATGTGAAAGACGTTCACATGACAGACTTGATGACAGGTCGTGAAACTCTCGAAGATGTGAATATGATAGTGTTCTGTGGCGGATTCTCTAACTCTGACGTACTTGGGTCGGCTAAAGGCTGGGCAGGTGGATTCCTTTGGAATGAAAATGCAAAGCGTGCACTTGATAATTTCTATGCTCGTAAAGATACATTGAGTTTGGGTATCTGTAACGGTTGTCAGTTGATGATTGAATTGAATCTTATCAATCCAGAACATGAACGCCGTACAAAAATGGAACACAATATATCTCACAAGTTTGAGTCTCAATATCTTGGTGTTACTATTCCAGAAAATAATTCAGTGATGTTTGGTTCGCTTTCAGGAATGAAGACCGGTATTTGGGTAGCACATGGTGAAGGTAAGTTTAATTTGCCAGAAAAACTTGATAAATATAATATTGTGGCAAAATATAATTATGCTGCATATCCAGCTAATCCAAATGGTTCGCGTGCTTCGGTGGCCGGTATTGCTTCGGCCGATGGTCGTCACTTGGCGATGATGCCTCACTTGGAACGTGCTATATTCCCATGGCAATGTGCATACTATCCTGAATCACGTAAGAAAGATGCGGTTACACCATGGATTGATGCGTTTATTAATGCACGTCGTTGGATAGAAGAAAAAACAAAATAATATAAGAATAACTGGGTGGGAATCTTCATCTTTAGAAGGTTTCCACTCAATCATTTATAAAGAATATATTAAATGGGCGGTTTTTTTGGCGTAGCGAAACGCAATAGATGTGTAAATGAATTGTTCTATGGTGTTGACTATAATTCACACATGGGGACAAAACGAGCTGGAATTGCGACTTGCAATAAGGGTATATTTACACGTTCGATACATAATATAGAAAACTCATACTTCCGTACAAAATTTGAAAAGGATTTAGATGAGTTTGAAGGGAATGTGGGTATTGGTGTGATAAGTGATACTGATGCTCAGCCGATTATTGTAAATTGCCATCTAGGCAAGTTTGCAATAGTAACAGTGGGCAGAATAAATAATATCGTAGAGTTAGAAAGGGAGTTGTTGGCAAAAGGTCATCATTTCTGTGAACACAGTTATGACATAATAAATCCTACAGAAATGATAGCAGCACTTATTAGTGAGGGTTCTGATTTTGTGTCAGGGATTGAAAATGTTTATAACCGAGTAAAAGGTTCTTGTTCGATGTTATTACTCACTGAGAATGCAATTATAGCAGCTCGTGATAAATTGGGTCGTACACCTGTTATTATTGGTGAAAAAGAGGGTGCGCATGCTGTTACATCAGAAACATGTTCGTTCCCCAATTTAGGATATTCTATTGCACGCAATTTAGGCCCAGGAGAGATTGTTGAAATTTCGTCGGAGGGTTACCGCCAGTTGCGTAAACCGAATGAAGAAATGCAAATATGTGCGTTTCTTTGGACTTATTATGGATATCCCGTATGTGAATATGAAGGACGCAATGTGGAGCAAATGCGATATGATTCAGGCGTCAATATGGGTAAAGAAGATGATACCGATGTTGATTGTGTGTGTGCAATACCTGACTCGGGTATTGGAATGGCGTTGGGATATGCACAAGGAAAAGGTGTTCCCTACCAAAGAGGTATTGTAAAGTACACTCCAACATGGCCACGAAGTTTTACTCCAAGTTCTCAAGAACGTCGTGAATTGGTGGCTAAAATGAAACTTATCTCAAATAATTCGATTCTTAAAGATAAGAAGGTGATTTTTTGTGATGACTCAATTGTAAGAGGTACTCAATTGCGTGATAATGTTCAAGATATGTTTGATTGTGGCGCAAAGGAAGTTCATATTCGTATCAGTTGCCCACCATTGATTTATCCATGTAAATTCTTGAATTTTACATCATCAAAAAGTGAAATGGAATTGATTACTCGTCAAGTGATTGCAACGCTTGAAGGAGGAGATCCTAACAAGAATCTTGATGCCTATGCAAAAACAGGTTCTCCTGAATATAATGCTATGGTAGAAGAGATTGGAAAAAGATTGAAATTATCATCATTAAAGTTTAGCTCAATTGAGAATGTTGTGAATTCAATAGGATTACCTAAATGTAAGGTTTGTACCCACTGCTTTGATGGGTCGAGCTATGAATAATGATATTTTTGTTTTGAGAATTTAATTCAAGTTGCTATCTTTGCCATCTTGAATATTTTATAAGAATTTATTAAATAATTATCAAATATAAGTAATTAATTATGAGTTTAAACATCATTGTTCTCGCAAAACAAGTGCCCGACACACGTAATGTGGGCAAAGATGCGATGAAAGAAGATGGGACAATAAATCGTGCAGCATTGCCCGCCATCTTCAATCCCGAGGACTTGAATGCTCTTGAACAAGCTCTTCGCTTGAAAGATGCAAATCCTGGGTCGAAAGTAACATTATTGACAATGGGTCTTCCACGAGCTTCTGAAATTATTCGTGAAGCAATTTATCGTGGTGCAGATACAGGTATTGTATTGACTGACCGAGTGCTTGGTGGTGCAGATACCCTTGCAACATCATATTCTTTAGCTCAAGCAGTAAAGAAATTTGGTGAATATGACATTATTTTGGGCGGCCGTCAAGCAATTGATGGTGATACTGCTCAAGTAGGTCCTCAAATTGCAGAAAAATTGGGTATTCCACAAGTAACATATGCAGAAGAGATTATAGAGTTGAAGGATGGTTATGTAGTGGTTAAACGTCGATTAGAGACCGGTGTGGAAACAGTTAAGGCTCCACTCCCATGTGTCGTTACTGTTAATGGCTCGGCCCCTGAATGTCGCCCTCGTAATGCGCAACGAATTATGAAATATAAATATGCTGTTTCTCCAAGTGAAAAGGAAAAATTGAGTGAAGATAAGAAGGCTCTTGTTGATGCGCGTCCATATCTTGCTCTTCAAGAGTGGAGCGCTGCATATGTAGAAGCAGATTTGGAACAAGTGGGTCTTGCTGGTTCACCAACAAAAGTAAAAGCAATTGAAAATGTTGTGTTTACTGCAAAAGAAAGCCGTTGTCTTGAAAATAATGATGAGCAATTAGAAGAACTCATCAAAGAACTTATTGCAAATCACACTATTGGCTAATCCTAAAATCATCAGAAATTATGTCAGAAAAAAATAACTTAATAGTATATTGCGAGTTTGATGACGGCAAGATAGCCGATGTAAGTTTGGAATTGTTGACCAAAGGTAAAGTTCTTGCTACAAAACTCGGTGTAAAATTGGAGGCTCTCATCGTTGGTGATAAACTTGATGGCGTAGAGTCACAAGTGTTCCCTTATGGTGTAGACACAGTTTATAAAGTGGCTGATGCACGTTTGTATCCATATACATCAAATCCACATGCAGCTGTGTTGATTAACTTATTTAAGGAAATAGAGCCACAGATTTGCTTGATGGGCGCTACTTGTATCGGTCGCGACCTTGGTCCACGTGTGTCATCTTCATTGCATAGCGGTTTGACAGCTGACTGTACATCGCTAGAAATTGGTGAACACAAAGATCCTAAAACAGGTAAAGAGTATCAAAATCTTTTGTATCAAATTCGTCCCGCTTTTGGTGGTAATATTGTGGCAACAATTGTTAACCCTGATTGTCGCCCTCAAATGGCAACTGTGCGTGAAGGCGTAATGAAGAAAGAGGTTTTTGATGCAAATTATAAAGGTGTGGTTGTTAATTTAGATGCAACTAAATATGTATCGGATGCTGATTTCGTTGTAGAAATTATTGACCGCCATATTGAAAAATCAAAAGTTAATATCAAGAACTCTCCTATTATCGTAGCTGGTGGTTATGGTGTTGGTAGCAAAGAAAACTTTGATATGCTTTTTGATTTAGCAAATGTGCTCGGTGGCGAGGTTGGCGCATCTCGTGCGGCAGTTGATGCAGGGTTTGTTGCTGAACATGAACGTCAAATAGGTCAAACTGGTGTTACAGTTCGTCCTAAATTATATATTGCTTGTGGTATTTCAGGTCAAATTCAACATATTGCCGGAATGCAAGAAAGTTCAATCGTAATTTCAATCAATAATGACCCTAATGCACCTATCAATACAATTGCCGATTATGTAATCACAGGTAATGTTGAAGATATTGTGCCTAAACTTATTAAGTATTACAAGAAAAATTCTAAGTAAAGATTGTTATGGCTAATTTTTATACAGATAATCCCGATTTGAAGCATCATCTTTCTCATCCTTTGATGCAAAAAATCGTTGAATTAAAAGAACGCAATTATACTGAGGCTGAAAAGTTTGATTATGCACCTCTTGATTTTGAGGATGCAATGGACAACTATGATAAAGTTCTCGAAATCGTAGGTGATATTTGTGGTAATATCGTTGCAGAAAATGCAGAAGATGTAGATCATCAAGGCCCACGCGTTGAAAATGGTCGAGTTATATATGCTGATGGTACAAAAGAAAACCTTGAAGCATGTCGCAAAGCAGGATTGATGGGTATGGCTATGCCTCGCCGTTTTGGTGGTCTTAATTTCCCTATCACTCCATACATTATGGCAGCTGATATTGTGAGCCGTGCTGATGCTGGTTTTGAGAATCTTTGGGGCCTTCAAGATTGTGCTGAAACATTGTATGAATTTGGTGATGAAGACCAAAAACAACGTTTCTTGACTCGCGTGTGTGCTGGTGAAACAATGTCAATGGACTTGACTGAGCCTGATGCTGGTTCGGATCTTCAATCGGTAATGCTAAAAGCAACTCCACAAGAAGATGGAACATGGTTGCTCAATGGTGTAAAACGATTCATTACTAATGGTGATAGTGATATCCACTTGGTGCTTGCTCGTTCAGAAGAAGGAACAAAAGATGGACGTGGTCTTTCTATGTTTATCTATGACAAACGTCAAGGTGGTGTAAATGTGCGTCGCATTGAAAATAAAATGGGTATTAAAGGCTCTCCTACATGTGAGTTGACTTATAAGAATGCTAAAGCAGAACTTTGTGGTTCACGTCGTCTTGGTCTTATTAAGTATGTAATGGCATTGATGAATGGAGCCCGTCTTGGTATTGCTGCGCAATCGGTAGGTATCAGCGAAATCTGTTATCGTGAAGCTCTTGCATATGCTAAAGATCGTCGCCAATTTGGTAAAGCTATTATTGAATTCCCAGCAGTACAAGAACTCATTGCTGTAATTAAAGCAAAACTTGATGCGTCACGTTCATTATTGTATGAAACAGCTCGTTTCGTGGATGTATATAAAGCTTATGAAGATATCGCAAAGGAACGTTCTTTAACTCCTGAAGAACGTCAAGAAATGAAGAAATATAGTAAACTTGCTGATGCTTGTACTCCTATGGTAAAAGGTATGGCGAGTGAATATTGTAACCAAAATGCATACGATTGTATTCAAGTGCATGGTGGCTCTGGCTTCATGAAAGATTATGCTTGTGAACGCGTGTATCGTGATGCTCGTATTACATCAATTTATGAAGGTACAACCCAATTGCAAGTTGTTGCTGCAATTCGCCACGTAACTACTGGCTCTTATTTGTCATTGATTAATTCATATAATGAACAAGAAGTTTCAGAAGCACTTCAACCATTGAAAGATAATCTTGTGGCAATGACAGCAAAATATGCTGAAGCTGTAGAAAAAGTTCTTTCGGTTAAAGATAATCAAGCATATACTGATTTCTTGTCTCGTCGTCTTGTGGAAATGGCAGGTAATATCATGATGGGTTATCTATTGTTGTTGGATGCTAATAAAAATGAAGCGTTTGTAGCATCGGCAAATGTTTACAATAAAATGGCACAAGCAGAAGTTGCTAAACATGCTGATTTTATTGCGAACTTTACTCCTGAACAATTAAGTTTTTATAATGCATAATTGATATAAAGGATATAAATTTTATGAAAGCAACCGATAATTGTCGGTTGCTTTTATTTTTTTTATAACTTTGTAAATGAATGAAAACGATACTTTTTGATAATATTATTTATTCGCTACAACAATCGGGTGGAATTTCGGCAATGTGGGCAATGTTGCAGAAAGGGTTACTACACGATGATGCTATTGATTTAATATCATTAGAACGAGAAGATGCGATAAACAATATTTATAGAAAAAAAATAGATTGCCCTATTCAAAAAGTAATTGGGCTAAAATATAATTATCCATTAATAATCGATAGGTATCGTAATGTTAATGTTCATGGTATAACGCCAGCAATATTTCACTCTTCTTATTATCGACGTATAAATGATAAAGACGCAAAGAGTGTTGTTACTGTCCACGATTTTACATATGAACGATATATGTCGGTTTTGCGACGATATGTGCATAGTAAACAAAAATACGAGGCGATAAATAATGCTGATGTTGTTGTATGTGTATCAGAAAATACTCGCAAGGATTTATTGCATTATCTACCAAATATAGCCAATGATAAAATAAGGGTTGTATATCATGGCGTGTCTAATGATTTTTATAAATTAGAGGATGCTACCCAGAGAGATAGGTTATTGTATGTAGGAAGTCGTGCAAAATATAAAAATTTTGATTTTTTGGTTGAGTCTATATCTGAAACATCTTATTGTTTAGATATTTGTGGTGCTCCACTATCAATTAAAGAGCAAGATTATCTAAATAGAAAATTAGGGATTAATAGATATAAGGTATATTCAAATGTTGATAATGCAACGTTAAATGAATTATATAACCAAGCAAAATGTTTGATTTATCCATCAAGTTATGAGGGGTTTGGTTTGCCTATTGTTGAGGCACAAAAAACCGGTTGCCCAGTTATCGCATTAAATAGTTCATCAATTCCTGAAATAATTGGAGAAACACCATTATTACTTAACGAGTTAAGTGGAAAAGAACTATTGTCGGCATTGGAAATGATTGAGTCCCCTACTCTTTTTGAGAATGTGTCAAAAATGGGTTTAGAAAATGCAAAAAAATACACAGGCCAGTCAATGATAGATGGCTATCGAAATATATATAGTGAGCTATTAGAGTAAATCATAGATAATCAAATAATATCATGAAGAGAATTTTTAATTTTGTTATTTTAGTTGTCTTTGTTTTGGCATTAGTATCATGTGCGACAAAGAAGTGGACGAATGTTAGTGGGAGCGTCAATCTTGAAACTATCATGCAAGAAAGGTTTCAAAAACTTTATCCAAGTTATAAATCAGGCGAAATTATTGTTTCTAAAATAGAGGAACGTATTGATGAGAATGGCAAAACACAATATCGCATAACATATACTGATAAATCGGATGATGATGAAGATTGGGATGCGTTCATGTGGCAAACAATTTATATGCCAATATTAAATGACTAATCATTGGCTCATTTATTAGGATTTAGTATATTGGAAAAGTAAGGTTAAAGAGTTGTTTATATCTAACATAAACTTAATGTGTGAAATAAGATGTTCAAATCCTGCATTCAAAATGCATAAATACTTGGTAGAATGAAAAAAAAGTTGTACCTTTGCACCGCTTTTTAGCATCCCGTGTGATGGGAAATTAAGGAGCAACTTAATTTTTAGTAACACATTAAATTAAAATTAAAATGAAAGTATTTCAATTAGAGGCAACTCCTCGTACAGACCTCGGTAAAAAAGCTGCAAAAGCTCTCCGCGGTTCACAAAACATTCCTGCAGTTCTTAATGGTGGTGAATTGGTAGACCTTCCTTATGCAGGTACTCTTAAAGCTGGTGAAAAAGTTGTAGAACTTGGTAATGGTAAAGGCCTTATCACTACAGACATCGTTGTATCAAACGAAGGTGTTCGCAAACTTATCTATACTCCAGAAATTTTCGCAGTAGAACTTTCTTTGAATGGCGAAAAGAAAATGGCTGTATTGAAAGATATTCAATTCCACCCAGTAAAAGATACTATTCTTCACTTAGATTTCCTTGAAGTTAACGATAAAAAACCTGTTGTTATTGAGGTTCCAGTTAAACTAGAAGGTCACGCTGAAGGTGTTAAAGCCGGTGGTAAATTGACACTTTCAATGAAGAAACTTAAAGTTAAAGCTATTTATACATCAATTCCTGAACGTCTTGTAATCAATGTAGATTCTTTAGGCTTAGGTAAATCACTCCAAGTTGGTGAGCTTAACTTTGAAGGCCTTGAATTGGTTAACGCTAAAAACGCGGTTGTTTGTGCAGTTCAACTCACTCGTGCTGCTCGTGGTGCTGCCGCTGCTGCTGCCGCTGCTAAGAAGTAATTATAAAACTACTTTTTTAGCCCTATGAAGTATTTAATCGTGGGTTTAGGCAATATCGGAGACGAATATCGCGATACCCGCCACAACATAGGATTTAAGATATTGGATGCCTTTGCTGAGGCGTCCAATATTTCTTTTTCTACTGAACGATATGGAGATGTGGCTCGAGTGAGAGTGAAAAACAAACAATTAGTGTTGTTAAAGCCTTCAACATATATGAATCTCAGTGGGAATGCAGTTCGCTATTGGAAAGAAAAGGAGAATATTCCAACAGATCATATCCTTGTATTGGTTGATGATATAGCGTTGCCGTTTGGAACGATTCGATTAAAAGGTCGAGGAAGTGATGCCGGGCACAATGGGTTGAAAAATATCGCTCAAATGCTTGGCTCAGATGCTTATCCTCGTTTGAGGTTTGGCATAGGCAATGATTTTCCACGTGGTTGTCAAGTTGATTATGTATTGGGAAATTTCACTCTTGATGAGCGTCAAAAGTTGCCCACTCGGTTAGATGTTGCAATTGATGCAATGAAAACATTTTGTCTTGCTGGGTTAAATATAGCAATGAATACTTATAATAATAAGTAAGAAGTTATGGCAAAGTCGGAAGTGAGGATTGATAAATGGTTATGGGCTATGCGAATTTTTAAAACTCGCACAATTGCTACTGACGCCTGTAAAAAAGGTCGCGTTACGATTGGAACTGTCGATGCGGGTGTTATAGCAAAACCATCAAGGATGATAAAGGTTGATGATATTATTAATGTGAGAAAATCGCCTATAACCTATTCGTTCAGAGTGAAAGCATTAACTGAAAATCGGTTAGGAGCAAAGTTGGTGCCTGAATATATGGATAATATAACCCCCCAATCGCAATATGATTTGCTTGAGGTTGTGAAAATTTCGGGATTTATTGACCGAAGGAAGGGACTTGGTCGTCCAACAAAAAGAGAAGGTCGAGAGCTTGCCAAGTTTACACAAGAGGCAATGGATTATGGTTGGGATTTCGATTTTGATGATTTAGACGATGATGAAGATTAACAAAAAAAAAGGAGCTTTTAGCTCCTTTTTTTGTTTTATAGGTTAAATATAAACATCTTATGAATATTTTAGTGATTCAAAAAATTCATTTCTTAAATCAATTGAATTTTCAAAATCTCCAATATAGTCTATTGTTGTGGTTGATGAATCTTGTTTCTCTACACCACGCATTTTCATGCATAGGTGTTGTGCATTGCAAGCGACAATTACGCCCTTTGCATCAAGTGATTTAGCTACTGCTTGACACACCTCTGCCGTGAGGCGTTCTTGTACTTGAAGGCGTTGAGCATATACATTTACAATGCGAGCGAGTTTGCTTAATCCAATCATCTTCCCATTAGGAATATATCCTATAGATACTTTTCCAAAAAATGGGAGAATATGGTGTTCGCAAAAAGAGTAAAATTCAATATCTTTAACGATAATCATTTTAGAGCCAGCGTGTTCAAAAATTGCTTGTTTCGCAATTTCAATTGCATCAGCACGATATCCTTTTGTTGATTTATATAATGCTTTAGCTGCCCTAATGGGTGTTTTTAATAAGCCTTCTCTTGACGTGTCTTCGCCAAGTAGTTTGATTATTTCTTCAAAATGAGCTGCAATTTTTTCAACAGTCTCATTGCTATCTTTTACGTGATTCATCATAGTTTGAATCGTAATTATTATCGTTTAACAACAACATTTGCTTTTCTTACACTTGGCGAACTTTGTGGAAATGCGCTCTTTATTTCATTGCGAGCTCGTTGGGCATCTTTTTCATTAAAGAATAATCCCACCCAAACTTGCCAATATGGAAGATTAGAAGAAACTTTTGCTCCATATTGAGGAAAGCGAGAGTTTATTTGTCGAGCAAGAGTCATTGCTTGGTCTCGTTGGTTGGCTTTGTTGAAAGCTAATATGCGGTAACTTACTTGCTTGCCAGCATTTACTCTTTTAGGAGTCGCTTTGTTTGAAGATTTTTGGTTATCGTTCTTCTCTTCAATAATAATCTCGTCATCATTATGCTTGATTCGCTCATTAAGTTCGTTGGATTGAATTATTTGAATTGTCGATAACGAATCATTATTAATTATATCAACAATAGAAATAGAATCATTAACTGCGATAGAATCATTTTCTACAGCAAAAACAGTAGTGAAAGCTGTAGAAAAGATAATTGATAAAAATAGAGTGACGATTTTAATACGTGTCATATTTATAAAGAGAGAAAGTTATAATTAAGGCTACAAAAATAATCATTTTTTTTGTAGCCTTAGTTATATTATCTAAAAAACTTTATTAGAAAGCAGTCACGATGCCCATGAATGATTCCACTTCAAGAGCAGCACCACCAATGAGACCACCATCAACATTAGGCTTTGCAAAAAGTTCAGCAGCATTAGATGGTTTGCAGCTACCACCATAAAGGATAGAAGTATTATTGGCAATTTCTTCTCCATATTTAGCTGCGAGTACGCTACGGATAAATGCATGGATTTCTTCAGCTTGATCAGCAGTCGCAGTTTTGCCAGTACCAATAGCCCATACTGGCTCATAAGCAAGAACTATTTTGCCAAAGTCTTCAGCAGAAAGTTCAAATAGAGATTCTTCAATTTGAGCTTTTACAACATCAAAATAAGTCCCGTTTTCACGTTCTTCAAGAACTTCTCCAATGCAGAAGATTGGTGTGAGGTTGTTTTCAAGAGCGAGATTTACTTTCGTTTTGAGGATTTCAGATGTTTCACCATAATATTGGCGACGTTCAGAGTGGCCAAGGATTACATATTTAGCACCTGTAGAAGCTACCATTGATGCTGAAACTTCACCAGTATAAGCGCCTGATTTGTGGTCGGCACAATTTTCAGCAGCAAGGCCAAGTTTAGATGAATCGATAACGTCATTAATAGTAGCGAGGTGTGTGAAAGGTACACCAATAATTACATCACAGTTAGCGGTTACATTTTTAAGCGCTTCATTAACACCTTTGGCAAGGGCAACACCTTCTTGAAGAGTTGTGTTCATTTTCCAGTTGCCAGCAACAATATTTTTTCTCATTTTTTATATATTTAATTAAGTGTAAATATTTTATTTATTGATTTTAGTTTCGTTTTGCAAAGTTACATTCTTTTTTTTGTTTTTGCGAGAAAAAAGGGATTTAACTGCTATAATAATCCAATTAAATAGTGATAATATAATCGTAATTGCAATAAAAGTTAAAGAAATATAGAAGAATTGTTGTTTACCTTTAGGATGCAATAGCAAAAGAACATTTTCGTTATAGTTTGATGAAAAGATGTCGGATGGAATTGATGATAATGTTCGTTTCCATCTAATAATGCCATCTTCAAGGTATACAACCGCAATTTTGCCACGGGCAAGCTCTTTGATTGAAGTGTCTTCGGCTATATATATAGGCCATTGAGCCAAGGATATATCAGCCCAATGTTCAATTTTATCTTTGTCTTTTGTTGCAAAAATTCCAATTAAATTGCCGCCTTCATTAGTTATATAACTATTCATTTCATTTATTAAAGATGAATAAGAAATGTTGGCTTTTTCTATTTCGGGTATCAATATTAATAGTTGCTTACCTTTGTTAGATATTGTTTCGGCTGTTACATCATTATCATTAATGTCGTATATAATAAAATTATTATCGGCATTAATGTTGTTGATTGTTGACTCGGTCTCTACACGATCAACAAATGTCCAAGTACTATCTGGCAGATTATTTACGCTAAATGACTGTTTTATTCCATTTTTTTCGTAGATAAATTCAAAATCAGAATTATCTTGAGAGAGATTGTTGACAAGAGGTGTCATCTCTTTAAAAGGGCGGAAATCAATTAGAGGTTGCACATTGTAACCAATGAAACCAATAATTAGTATATAAATATAACTAACTGATGCTACAGCCCATTGTACATATGGGTGAAATAATCCATTCTTTTTGTGATTATTTATGCATAAGTATATGATGCCAAATGAAATGAAGATATTTTTAATAAATGTGCCAATATTTGATATTATTAAGAAGTCACCAAAACAACCACAATCATCAACAGGATTAGCAATCATAATATATGCACTAAAAGGAAGCATCATGGCCATTATTGCAGTTCCTATCCATACTGCAGTGCGCTTATAGCAACCGGCGAAAATCATTACCCCAATGACAAACTCTATTGCAGATAAAGACATTGCTGCAATAACTATGAGAGGACGAGTTATCTCCCATCCCCATACATTGAGATATTGTTCAATTTTATATGTAAATCCCCACACATCTATCATCTTGGTTAACCCCGATATGATAAATGTGATACCTATAATTATGCGTAATGCCCATATGATATAGGGCATTAACCGGGTGTTTAATTGAGTAAATTTGCTCATTATTGTTCTTTCTCGGTGAGCTTAATGATAGCGAATACCGAATAATTTATCATGTCTTTATAGTTAGCATCAATGCCTTCTGATACTAAAGTTGCGCCATCATTGTCTTCAATCTGCTTGGTGCGTAGAATCTTCATGAGGATTAGGTCGGTATAAGAGTATACCCTCATTGAACGCCATGCTTCATCGTAATCATGATTTTTTGCAATCATAAGAGCTTTGGTTTCAGCGATAAGCGTGTCATATAAATCTATAGCTTCTTCGGCAGACATATCCTCGGTTTCAGCATGTCCTTTTAGTAATTGAATTAACCCAATAATACCATAATTTACTATGCCTATAAATTCGGGTAATATCCCCTCTCCTACTTTAGATTCTTTTTTAATCTCAAGCGAGCGAATGCGATTGGCTTTGATGAAGATTTGGTCGGTAATTGATGATGCACGCATAATGCGCCAAGCAGCACCATAGTCGTGAAGTTTTTTTACAAATAAGTCGCGACACATTTTCAATGCTGCGTCAAATTGAGCATTAGTATCTATCATATCTATTATTATTGTTGTTGTGGGTAAAATACTTCTACAAAGTTACACAATTTATTATATAAAAACCGAGAATAAAAGAAAATATTGATAATCTTAATGCAGATTGAATTAAAAGCATTATTTTTGCAATATAATTCCAAAAATTAAATTCTAAATAGATTATGTTAAAAACAGTATTGTCAATATCAGGACGCCCTGGATTGTATAAATTAGTGAGTCAAGGAAAAAATATGTTGATTGTGGAAGCAATAGGCAATGGAAAACGATTGCCTGCTTATGCTCACGATAAGATTATATCTCTCGGAGATATTGCAATTTATACATTAGAAGAAGATATTCCATTGGCGGAAGTATTTGATTCAATTAAGGAAAAAAATGAAGGAAAAACTGTTGATGTAAAAGCGATGAAAAACGACAAAGAAATTCGCGAATATTTTGCAACAGTATTGCCCGACTTTGATGATGAACGAGTCTATACTAATGATATTAAGAAGGTGTTTAGCTGGTATAATATTTTAGTAGAAGCAGGAATGACAGACTTTAAACCTGCTGAAGCAGAGGAAATCAACGAAAAGTAATTTGTTATATATGATAAAAAGCTATCAGAATTTATCTGATAGCTTTTTATTTGAATGGTGCGTTGTTTTAATCAAATTTTATTGCGTCAATTGCAACTTCATTTGTTATTGCTATATTGAATACCTCAAGCATAGTGTTTACATAGTGGAATGTGAGTCCTTTAATGTACATTTCGCTAATATCTTCAACATCTTTTCGGTTGTCGGCAGATAGGATTATATCGGTAATGCCGGCACGCTTGGCCGCCAATATTTTCTCCTTTATACCTCCAACAGGAAGCACTTTGCCTCTAAGAGTGATTTCTCCAGTCATTGCGGTGCGTGCTTTTACTTTGCGTTGTAGGAAGGTTGATACAATAGATGTTGCCATTGTGATACCTGCAGAGGGACCATCTTTGGGTATTGCACCTTCGGGAGCGTGAATGTGAAGATTGAACTTATCAAAACGGTCAAGAGGAATGTTGAGAGTATCGGCATGCGATTTTACATATTGTAATGCAATAACGGCAGACTCTTTCATCACGTCACCCAAATTTCCTGTTAAAGTAAGTTTTTCGCCTTTGCCCTTGGCTAATGAAGACTCAATAAATAATATTTCACCTCCTACTGATGTCCATGCAAGACCGGTTACAACACCAGCAAAGTCATTACCTTCATATCGGTCTTTATTATGAGATTTAATTCCAAGAAGTGGTTTTAAATCCTTTTGTTTAATTTCAGTAGAATATTCTTTGCCACTCATTTTGTTGAGGACAATTTTACGAATAATTGAAGATAGTTTCTTTTCAAGTTGACGCACACCACTTTCGGATGTATAACATTCAATGATTGTAGTTAGTGCGTCATCGGAAAATTTAATTTCGCCAGGCGTAAAACTATGTTCGGCTGCGATGCGAGGGATGAGGTGGCGACGAGCAATTTCTACTTTCTCTTCGATAAGATAGCCCGAAATATCAATAATTTCCATGCGGTCGAGCAATGGTTGAGAAAGAGTAGAAAGCGTATTAGCTGTTGCTATGAATAAAACTTTGGAAAGGTCATAATCAACATCAATATAGTTGTCATGGAAGTGGCAATTTTGTTCTGGGTCTAATACTTCAAGGAGAGCTGCAGAAGGGTCTCCTTTGAAGTCTTGCCCTATTTTATCAATTTCGTCGAGAAGAAGAACGGGGTTAGAAGAACCACTGCGTTTCATTGCATCAATGATGCGACCTGGCATGGCTCCTATATATGTGCGACGGTGACCTCGAATTTCGGCTTCGTCGTGAAGTCCACCAAGTGAAACGCGTTGATATTTGCGTCCCAAAGCTTTTGCTATTGATTGCCCAAGAGAAGTCTTCCCTACTCCAGGAGCTCCACAAAGGCATAATATTGGAGCTTTCCCGCCAGGAGTATTCATGAGAACAGCAAGTTGCTCTAGGATACGGTCTTTAACCTTGTCAAGTCCATAATGGTCATCATTGAGAATCTCTTCGGCTTTTTTGAAGTCGGTGTTGAGAGGTGATTCATTATTCCATGGGAGATCTAGAAGAGTTTCAAGATAAGTGAATTGGATTGAATAGTCGGGGCTTTGAGGGTTGAGACGACGAAGTTTCTCAAGTTCTTTGTCGAATGCTTTTGCGACGTGTTCGGGAAATTGCACTTTGTCGGCTCGAGCACGAAGATTGTCAGCATCGTCGCTATCACCATATAGTTCTTGGCGTATTGTTTCCATTTGTTGATGAAGGAATACATTACGTTGTTGTTCATCAAGCGATTTTCGAGCACGTTTTTGGATGTCGCGGCTTATTTCTACCATTTGCTCGTTGCGAGATAATTCGGTCAATAAAGCGAATGCTCTATCTTTTACACGATTTTGGGCTAACAACGATTGACGGAATTCAACATCAAACGGAAGATGAGATGAAATGAGATTGATTAATCCAACGGGGTCAGGAAAATTGGCAATGTTAAACACTAATTCATTAGGTCCTTCGCTCGTTTTCTTTAATATATTTAATGTTGAATCTTTTATTGTTGATGAAAGAGCAATAAACTCCTTGTCATTGTTTCGGGGGTTAGTGTCTTTTATTGGTTTTACTTTTGCACAAAGTTCAGTTTGTGGGATGGTGGAACCAATGCCATTTCCAAGAATTTTGAATTTCCCACGAGCACGAACTATTGCAGTATGCGATCCATCGGGGAGATTAAACACCTTTAATACATCAGCAAAAACGCCGTATTTGAATAGTCCATTTGTTACAGATGGATTGTCATCATCGGCATCAAGTTGACATACAATACCAATAGGAATTTGTTTTTTGGAGGCTATCTCTGCAGTAGTGCGAGAGTTTGGACGCACTAATGAGATAGGTATTGTAACCCCTGGGAATAATACGAGATTACGAGTGGCTAATATAGGAAGGTCATCAACCGCAGGCTCAGTATTAAATGCAGTTGCGTCAATGTCAATTTGTCCAATAGAAACTATTGCATGGTTATCGTCGTTGCTGTGGCTCATTATAATTAATGTTATATAAAAATATTCTCTATAGTGTTTGCATTAGTTATAGCAAAATGAGTGCCAAAAATTGAAATATAAAACGAAAAACATGAAAAAGTTGTAATTTGCTACCAAAATTGTTTAAAAACAAAAATAATGTTTAGAAACATATTGAAAAAAGTTTGCAAATTCAAAAATAATGACTATTTTGCGGTCGTTTTGACAAACTAACTAACAAAAATAATTAATCATTAAATCTAAATAGTATGAAAGTTTACGAAACAAAAGAAATTAAGAACATCGCTTTGCTTGGTAGCAAAGGCTCTGGTAAAACCACACTCGCTGAAGCAATGCTTTACGAGTGTGGAGTTATAAAACGTCGCGGAACAGTTGATGCAAAAAATACTGTGTGTGACTATTTTCCGGTTGAAAAAGAATATGGTTACTCTGTTTTTTCAACCGTTTTTTATGCTGAGTTTCTTGGAAAGAAGCTAAATATGATTGATTGCCCTGGAGGCGATGATTTTGTTGGAGGTGCAATTACAGCGTTGAATGTTACAGATACTGGTGTTATTGTAATAAATGGTCAATATGGTGTTGAGGTGGGTACTCAAAACATATTCCGTACTACTGCAAAATTAAAAAAACCTGTTATCTTTGCAATGAATCAGCTCGATGGTGAAAAAGCTGATTACGACAATGTCCTTGAACAAATGAAAGAGGTGTTTGGGAACAAAGTTGTTCCTATTCAATACCCTTTGTCATGTGGAGCTGGATTTAATTCAATGATTGATGTGCTTTTGATGAAAAAGTATTCATGGGGTCCAGAAGGTGGTGTCCCTACGATTGAAGAAATCCCTGCTGAAGAAATGGAAAAAGCCAAAGAATTACATCAACAATTAGTTGAGGCTGCTGCTGAAAACGATGAAACATTGATGGAAAAATTCTTTGATCAAGGTCATCTAACCGAAGACGAAATGCGTGAAGGTATTCGAAAAGGTTTGGTTGATCGCTCAATTTTCCCTGTATTTTGCGTAAGTGCTGAAAAAGATATGGGCGTGCGCCGTATGATGGAATTTTTAGGAAATGTTGTTCCATTTGTTGAAGATATGCCTATTCCAGTTGATGCTAATGGAAAAGAAGTTAAACCTGATTCTAATGGCCCATTGAGTTTGTTTGTATTTAAAACAACAGTAGAACCACACATTGGTGAAGTTAGTTATTTCAAAGTAATGTCGGGTACATTGTCGGCTGGAGCTGACCTTGATAACGTTACTCGTGGCTCAAAAGAACGCTTCGCTCAAATTAACTGTGTGTGTGGTCAAATTAAGACTCCTGTAGATAAACTTTGTGCTGGTGATATTGGCGCAACTGTGAAGATGAAGGATGTTCGCACAGGAAATACATTAAATGAAAAAGGTTGTGAGTTCTCTTACGATGGATTTATTAAGTATCCAGCACCAAAATATCAACGTGCAGTACGTCCAGTAACCGAAAGTGATGCTGAAAAGTTGAGCGCTATCCTCACTCGTATGCATGAAGAAGATCCAACTTGGGTTGTTGAGCAATCTAAAGAGTTGAAGCAAGTTATATTATCTGGTCAAGGAGAATTCCATCTTCGTACGTTGAAATGGCGTGTTGAAAACAATGACAAATTGCCTATTGTATATGAAGAACCAAAGATTCCATATCGCGAAACTATAACAAAGGCTTCACGTGCTGATTATCGTCATAAAAAACAATCAGGTGGTGCTGGTCAATTTGGTGAAGTACATTTGATTATTGAGCCATATACAGAAGGAATGCCTGCTCCCGATACATATAAATTTGGTAGCCAAGAATTTAAGATGAATATCCGCGATACTCAAGAAATTCCATTGGATTGGGGTGGTAAGCTCGTAGTTCATAACTGTATTGTTGGTGGTGCTATTGATGCTCGTTTTATTCCTGCTATTGTAAAAGGCTTGATGGATAGAATGGAACAAGGTCCATTGACAGGTTCTTATGCTCGCGATGTTAGAGTTTGCATTTATGATGGTAAGATGCACCCCGTAGATTCAAATGAAATTTCTTTCCGCTTAGCTGGTAGAAATGCATTTAGTGAAGCTTTCCGTAGTGCTAATCCTAAGATTCTCGAACCAGTATATGATGTTGAAGTAATGGTTCCTGGTGATGTAATGGGTGATGTTATGAGTGATCTACAAGGTCGTCGTGCAATTATTATGGGCATGGAAAGTGAAAGCGGATTTGAAAAGATTAGTGCAAAAGTTCCGTTAAAAGAAATGTCGTCATATTCAACTGCATTAAGTTCAATTACTGGTGGACGTTCTTCATTTACAATGAAGTTTGCTTCATATGAACTTGTTCCTGGCGATGTACAAGAAAAATTGCTTAAAGAATATGCTGAAACTCAATCAGAAGATTAACTTCTGTTAATCAAATAAATAATAGAGCCATTCTTGAAAAAGAATGGCTCTATTATTTTATAATAATGATAATATTAAACGCGTTATTCTATTTTTTAGTTTCAACAATGTATTTCTTGACCTCTTGGAAGAGATTTGTAGCAAATACGAAATCATTAAGCGCTTGGTTGTCGCTATTGTAGATTTGAGACATATCCCCTACCCATTCGCGATGGCCTTTATTTAGAAATATAATATTTTCTCCAATGCCTAACACAGAGTTCATGTCGTGTGTGTTGATAATAGTTGTCATATTATATTCGTGGGTAATGTCACTAAGGAGTTCATCAATCAAGATTGATGTTTTAGGGTCAAGGCCTGAGTTGGGCTCATCACAAAACAAATATTTAGGATTCATAGCAATGGCGCGAGCAATTGCAACACGTTTTTGCATACCTCCAGATAACTCTGAGGGGTATTTTTTATCAGCACCTTTAAGGTTAACACGCTCAATACAAAATAGTGCTCTATCGCGCATTTCGGCTTGAGACATTTTTGTGAACATTACAAGTGGAAACATTACGTTACCTAACACTGTCTCGGAATCAAATAAGGCTGAGCCTTGAAATAGCATACCGATTTCTTTACGTAACTCTTTCTTTTGATTGGTATCCATCTTCAACAAATCACGTCCATCATAAGAAATCTCGCCACTTTCGGGTGTTACTAATCCAACTATTGATTTCATCAAAACAGTTTTCCCTGATCCACTTTGACCAATAATCAAATTGGTTTTTCCATCGTGGAAAGTCGCATCTACACTATGAAGGATTGTTTTGTCGTCAAATGATTTTATTACGTTTTTAACCTGTATCATTGTAATAATAGTTTAGTGAGGATAACGTCAAATAATAGTATGAGAATGCTGCTTGTAACAACGGCATTGGTGCTTGATTTACCTACATCAAGTGCACCGCCCTTTACATAATAACCGAAAAATGATGCAACAGACGAAATAATAAATGCAAAAACCAAAGATTTGATAATTCCATACCACACGTACCATTGTATAAACATTGTTTGCATCCCATAAATATATCTTGAAACAGGTATTATGTCAGTAAAAAGTGCAATTATGTAACCACCAACAAGAGAAGTCCCCATACAGAATACCACAAGTACTGGCATAAATAATATGAACGCAACAATTTTGGGCAAGACGAGGAAATTAGCTGAATTCACTCCCATAATCTCAAGAGCATCAATTTGTTCGGTAACTCTCATTGTCCCTATTTCAGACGCAATATTAGAGCCAACTTTACCCGCAAGAATAAGGCATAGAATTGATGA
Source organism: Muribaculaceae bacterium (assembly GCA_045637505.1). Lineage (GTDB taxonomy): Bacteria > Bacteroidota > Bacteroidia > Bacteroidales > Muribaculaceae > RGIG4079. The sequence goes on from JAZTZO010000007.1 coordinate 37,026, forward strand.
TGAAAATTCAAGAAGAATAATCTCACGAGTTGCCATACCAACTGCATATGCAGGAATTAAAGGAGACATGATATTGAGTTGCATTTGAATGGTAATAACAGCTCCAATAAAAAGAGAAATGACAAGTACCAGTGGAATTGAATCAACACCAAGTTTTGAAATTTCGGTTATCGTACGACGAAAGAAAACATTCCACTTATCGGGAAGCGCAAAAATGCGTTTTATAAAAAGGCAATATTTGCCAAATGTTGCTAAAGAATCGGTTAATACCATATATTTTATATTTATTATGCAAAGTTAGTGATTTTTCTTGAAAATAGTGGATATTTGGGTTGAAGCTATATGTCATTTTATCTTAAAAGGCAACTAAATAGGTAAAAATAGCGACAATGATAATGTAATGTGGTGTTTTTTTATTAATTTCGTGTGTTATTTTACAATTTTCTATAATGTGTTAAATAGCGATATAACTTAACAACAATCAAAATTGTTTGAAATTAAGATATGGATATAGAAATAGAACCAAAAATAATTTCACCCGATGATGCTCAGTTATCATATAATGTGCAAGAGCCAAATGAACCTATGGTGCTGAGAACTGAAAACTTGGTAAAAAAATATCGTCAGCGCACTGTTGTTAATCATGTGTCAATAGATGTAAAGCAAGGAGAAATTGTAGGGTTGTTGGGTCCGAATGGAGCTGGTAAAACAACTACATTTTATATGACTGTGGGTCTTGTTACACCTAATGAAGGGGAAATATTTTTGAATGATTTAAATATCACAAATTTCCCAGTATATAAAAGAGCTCAAAATGGCATTGGGTATTTGGCACAAGAACCATCTGTATTTAGGAAAATGTCGGTTGAAGATAATATTCGTTCGGTATTGGAAATGACCAACACAACGAAGGAGTATCAAAAGGAAAAACTTGAGAGCTTAATCTCTGAATTTAGTTTAGAGAAAGTGAGAAGAAATTTGGGCGATCAATTATCGGGCGGTGAGCGACGTCGAACTGAAATTGCACGATGTTTGGCGATAAGTCCTAAATTTATTATGTTGGATGAGCCATTTGCAGGAGTTGACCCTATTGCTGTGGAGGAGATTCAATCGGTTGTGTATAAGTTAAAAGAGAAAAATATAGGAATTCTCATAACTGACCATAATGCTCCTGAGACATTGAGTATTACTGATAGAGCCTACTTATTGTTTGAGGGAAAAATCTTATTTCAGGGAACATCAGAAGAGTTGGCGGAAAATCCTATTGTAAAAGAAAAATATCTTGGTAGGAATTTTGTTTTTCATAGAAAAAAATTTGATTAAAATATAAAAGAAAACACCTTTGTCAAAGGTGTTTTCTTTTATTATTTATTATGTTGAAAATGTCGATATAATTGTAATATTATAATTGCTGTAGTAATTATACTCACTACAACAAGAATGCAACTTTCTGTGGATAAATCGGTTGCTATTTTATTAATATCAAAATTTAAAGAGTTGCGTGAACATACCCAAGTGGAAATTACTACTAAAGAGTTATTAAGTGCATGTGCAAATATAGGTAGCCATATTGCCCCACTCCATAAAATTAGATAGCCAAAAAATGCTCCAATAAGAACGCGTGGGATGAAACCATAAAATTGGAAATGTAATGCGCTAAAAATAATAGCTGTTGTCCAAATTGCGGTGTGTACATTCATAGGACGAGTATGTAAAATATTTTGTAACGCACCTCTGAAAAATAATTCTTCACCTAATCCGGTAAGAATGCCAATAATAAGAATTGACATGATAAGGTTGCTAATTGTTGGTTCCCCAAGTAGAATTTTAATTTGACTTCTATTAGACTCTTCCATGGCCTTAAGCGACTTTTCTATCTCATTTAGAGCATCGGGGAATACGATAGATTCATTGCAATGTATAATAAAATTCATTGCTGGAATACTAAACAAGATTATAGCAGTTGTAAAGAAGATGCTTTTTAATGTAGGAACTTTGCGCAGATGAAGAAAATCGGCAGGTAATCGAGTGATAAATAGAGCAGCTATTATAGCAGGAGTAATAAAAAAGAATATATTTTGAATAATAGTAGATATGCGAAGGGTTGCGGTGTTTTCTCCCCAAATTAATGTTATTAATAGTGCACTCCCACCACTGAGTAACAAGCCAATAATTGCAAGGCAAGTGAAAATTCCAATTCGAGAAACAAAATTTAAAATGAGTTTATTGTTATTTATCATATTTATTGTGCTTAATTAAAAATTTAAGTAAAATTCATTAGTTAGATTTATATATTCTTGACTATAATTGTTTTTATCGTCACGAATTGTAATAGTAGAATAATCAGTTGAACATTTTATTTTGCTAAATTCCCATAATATACGTGTTGTTTTGCCACCTTCTTTGGAATTAACATGTGTAAGACGAGATATATATAAATTCTCTAATGTGGCGTAAAAAATGATATCATTTTCTCTTTCTATAGGAGAAATGACTGAAATTTTACCATTTTCAGCAAGTAAATCTTTTGAAAGATTCAACAATTGGTTATAATCAAGTGAATGGCTGTGTCGAGCAAGTGCACGTGACGCATTGGGTGCTGTAGGACCATTGTTAAAAAAAGGTGGATTACTAATAATATGATCAAATTTATAAATCTCATTATTAGCTATAGCCCAATCAATGAAATTAGAATTAATTATTGTAATGCGATTTGCCCAAGGAGAATATTTAATGTTCTCTATGGACTGTTTTGCAGCATCATCATCAATTTCAATGCCACATATATTTGCATTCGTGCGTTGAGCCATCATAAGAGAAATAAGACCGCTCCCCGACCCTATGTCAAGAATATTTTGTGTTTGATTGATATTTGCCCATGCACCAAGTAATACGCCATCTGTGCCAATTTTCATGGCGCATTTACTATCATTAATACCAAACTGTTTGAATTGGAATCGAAATTTATTGCCTATATCGTTCATTATAAAATAAAATGATGTTACAAAGTTACGATAAAATATTAAACAATGTATTATGATGTGCGTATTTGCTTGTTTAATCGCATGTAATTCGTTATCTTTACAACAAATTTAATTTATATGGAAATAAAAAGTGCTAAATTTATAATTAGTAATACTGATATAAAAAAATGTCCTCAAGATAATCTTAATGAGTATGCGTTTATTGGTCGGTCTAATGTTGGAAAATCGTCTTTAATAAATATGCTAACAGGAAAGAAGTCTTTAGCGATGACATCGGCAACTCCTGGTAAGACTATGTTGATAAATCACTTTTTGATAAATGATGCTTGGTATTTAGTTGACTTACCTGGTTATGGATATGCTCAACGAGGAAAAGATAGCCGTAATCAATTAAAAAAGATAATAGAGAGCTATATATTAAATAGAGAATCAATGGTAAATTTATTTTTATTAATAGATTCTCGACATAAGCCACAAAAAATTGATAAAGAATTTATGGAATGGCTAGGAGAAAATGGCGTTCCGTTTAGTATAGTATTTACTAAGCTTGATAAGATGTCATCGTCGGCAGCTAAAAGGGCAATAGAAATATACTGCGAAGAGTTAAAAGAAGATTGGGAGGAATTGCCCCCTATTTTTAAGTCATCAAGTGTTGATGGTAGAGGTCGCGTTGACATTTTGAACTATATTGAACAGTTGAATTCAATGACTGTTAAGTAAAATTGGAAAATATTTTAATGATGGATGCTAAATATTTTAATCAAGATGAAAAAGCAAGATTGCTAAATGCGGTGAGACAATTGATGAGATTGTCAAAAGGTGTATTGCAAAGTTGTGATTTTAAAATATTAAAGCAAACAATCAATTCGGCAATTGAAAATGGTCATTACCGAAAAAATAAGTATGGAATTAATCCTGTAGTTCATAATATTGAAACAGCATTAATGTTGTGCAATAAAATTAGTCCTGACAGGAACATGATTGTGGCTATAATATTGCATAATATATGCCAAACTGAATATATAACTATAGCAGAACTTGAGAAACAATGGGGCGCTGATGTTGCAAAATTAGTGAGTGGATTGTTGAAAGTTTCAACGCTATATAGCCGACAAGCGGCAGTAGAAAGTGATAATTTTAGAAATCTATTACTTACGTTTGCTGAGGATATCCGTGTAATCATAATCATGATTGTTGATCGCCTTGTATTGATGAGAGCTATTAACCATCACCCCAACGAAAAATATGTTCATGATGTGGCCTATGAAGCAAATTATTTATATGCCCCATTAGCTCATCGTCTGGGTTTATATGTGATTAAATCGGAGTTAGAAGATTTGTCTTTAAAATATACAAATAGAGAGAAATTTTCTGAAATAGCGAGGAAATTAAATGAAACAAAGGTTGAACGTGATGAGTATATATCATCATTCATTGGCCCGGTAAAGAAGAAGTTAGAAGAAGCTGGTTTAGTTTTTGAGATTAAAGGTCGTACAAAATCAATATATTCGATATGGAATAAGATGCGTAAGCAAAAGAATGATATTGATGGCATTTTTGACCTATTTGCGATAAGAGTAATATTGGATTCCTCTTTGGAACGAGAAAAGGCTGATTGTTGGTTGGCTTATTCAATTATAGCTGATATGTATCAACCTAATACCAAGCGTATGAAAGATTGGTTGACAATACCTAAAAGCAACGGCTATGAGTCGCTTCATACTACAGTTGTCGGTCCAGAGAATAAGTGGGTTGAGGTTCAGATTAGAACTAAACGAATGGACTTAGTTGCAGAGAAAGGTCTTGCTGCACATTGGAAATATAAGGGAGGTAGAAGTGAGAATAATCTTGATGCATGGATGAACAATGTGCGAGATATTCTTGAAGCTGCAGAAACTGGCCCAATGGAGTTGATGAAGAACTTTAAGATGGACGTTTATGCAAAGGAGGTATTTGTATTTACACCAAAAGGAGATTTGTATAAATTGCCGTTGGGTGCAACAGTAGTTGATTTTGCATTTCATATTCATTCACGATTAGGCTGTCAATGTATTGGAGCAAAAGTTAATGGAAAGGCTCAAAAGCTTAACTATAAATTGAATAATGGTGATTCGGTTGAGATTCTTACCTCTTCAAGTCAAACGCCTAAACAAGATTGGCTGAATTTTGTAGTAACCTCTAAAGCGAGAAATAAGATAAAGCAAACTATTCATGAAATGCAGAATAGTGCAGCAGAATTGGGGAAAGAATTGCTACAAAGAAGATTCAAAAATCGAAAAATTGAAATTGAAGAAGCGACATTGATGAAACTCATAAAAAAAATGGGTTTTAAAACAGTGACAGATTTTTATGATGAGATAGCCAAGGAGCAATTAGATGTAAATGATGTTATTGCTCAATATGAAATTCTAGATCAAAAACTTAATGAGACAGTTATAGGCCCCCGTCCTGCAAATGAGTTTACGTTATTGCCTCAAGAAGAAGTTGATAGAGCTGATGATGTCTTAATTATTGGTGAGGATATTAAAGGGATAAATTATAGATTAGCAAAATGTTGTAATCCTATTTATGGAGATGGCGTTTTTGGATTTATTTCGGCCGAGGGTGTAATCAAAATACATAAAAACGATTGCCCCAATGCTAACCATATAAGGAGTAAATATCCATATAGAATAATATCGACACGATGGTCGGGAAAAGTTGGAAGCCAATTTGGTGCAACTCTGCGTATAATTGGGTATGATGATATTGGTATTGTGACTAATATAACCTCAATTATTACTAAGGAGAAAAATGTTATATTAAAAAGTATTTCAATTGATTCCAATGATGGTTTATTTCAAGGATTTTTAGTTGTAGGTGTTTTAGATATACAAGCACTCAATGCATTAATAAAGAAAATTAAAACAGTGAAAGGAGTAAAAGATGTTCAAAGAGGTTAAATTCATATTTTTGTTTTTAATTGCAGTATTTATTGTAAGTTGTAATAATTCAACAACTACAGAGTTAAAGCAAGATTCAATATCGGCCGAAGGATTATTAAAAAAAGCTCATGAAGCTTTTCTGAAATGTGACTATGATAAATCGACTAAATATATAGATTCAATTGATTCTGTTTATCCAAAACAAATTCAAGTGAGGAGAAAAGTGATGCCTTTGAGATCGCAGATTAAAGAGCGTGTCATAATAAAAGAGATACAAAAACAAGATAGTTTATTAGTTGAATGTGAGATAAATAAGGCGCCAATTGAGGAGATGTATAAAATTCAGTTATGTAAAGAAAAATTAGAACGACAATTACAAGTAGCACGAAATCAAATAGCTCGTTTGCAAAATGATTCAATTTCAAACGAATAGTTTTAAATAAGTTTGTAGTTGGTTTGATTCTATACAAATACTAAATATTGATTAAATTATAATTTTGTTGAGATTTTAAATTTAAATTATGAAAATACTTCAGATAATTGAAAATAGAGATAGCGCAGGTTTTTCGTTTGAGGTATTACCCCCAATAAAAGGAAAAGGAATCAATCATTTGTTTAAAAATATTGATTCTTTGATGGAGTATAATCCGTTGTATATAAATATTACAACACATCGTAGTGAACTTGCATATAAAAGCACACACGATGGATTATATCAAAAAGTAACTGAACGTTCTCGCCCCGGTACAGTTGCAGTAGCAGCTGCAATTCAACATCGTTATGGTATCCCTGCAGTCCCACATATCATATGTAGCGGTTATTCTAAAATAGAAACAGAATATGCATTAATTGATTTGAATTTTTTAGGAATTACGAATTTGCTTGTTTTGCGAGGAGATAAAGCAAAGCATGAATCGAAATTTATCCCCAACGTAGATGGGCATGCTCATGCTTCTGAACTTCAACTGCAAATAAATGATTTCAATAAAGGTCTTTTTATTGATGGGACGCAAATGGATATTAATACTGGTGATTGTTTTAGTTATGGCGTAGCAGGTTATCCAGAAAAACATGAAGAGGCACCCAATATTGATATGGATATTAAATGGTTAAAAAATAAAGTTGATAATGGTGCAGAATATATTGTTACACAAATGTTTTTTGATAATGAAAAATATTATTCTTTTGTTGAAAGATGTCGCAACGAAGGAATCAATGTACCAATTATACCTGGGATAAAACCTATTATAAATTTAAATCAATTAACAGTTTTGCCTAAGGTCTTTAAGGTTGATTTACCGACAGATTTAGCTGAAGAATTATTGAAATGTAAAGATGACGTTGCAGCTAAAGCGGTTGGAGTAGAATGGTGTGTGTCACAAGTTAAGGATTTAATAGCGCATGGTGTCCCTTCTATTCATTTTTATTCACATAATGCAACAAATAGTGTGAAAAATGTAGTGACACAAGTATTTTAATTGTCAAAGTGATGAAATTTAGTGATATTATATCTCATGAGTCTGCGAAGAACAGATTAAGAGGATTTGTAGATAGTGGTCGCATTCCTCACGCAATATTATTAGAGGGGCAACAAGGTATAGGAAAATTTGCTTTGGCTCGTGCCTTTGCTCAGTATGTTCATTGTGAGAATCGTATAAATGGGGATAGTTGTGGTTGTTGTCCATCATGCCTCCAACATCAATCATTTAATCACATTGATACCCATTTTGTTTTTCCTATAATAAAGAAAGGTAGTGGAAAATCTGCAATTTCGGATGATTATATTGAGGAATGGCGAGAGTTTTTGTCACAAAATCCCTATATGGATTTTGACAAGTGGTTGATATTATTAGACAATATCAATGCTCAACCACATATCTTTGTTGATGAAAGTATTGATTTAATAAGAAAATTAAATTATACAGCACATAAAGCAAAGTATAAAATCGTTTTGTTGTGGTTGCCTGAAAGGATGAAGCTTGAATGTGCAAATAAGTTGTTAAAACTAATAGAAGAGCCATTCAGTGATACGCTGTTTGTAATGGTAACAAATGATTCAAAACAGATTTTACCTACAATATATTCTCGTACACAACGAGTTGAATTGATGCGTCTTGGCGATGATTCGATAGCGAATTATTTAGTGGAAAAATATGCTGCTGATCCAACAACTGCATTATCAGTCGCTCACCTTGCCGAAGGCAATATAAATAAAGCAGAAAAAGAGTTTGCTATATCAAATGAAAAATCGCAATTTTTTGAGATGTTTGTTGAATTAATGCGATTAGCTTATCAGCGAAAAATTCATGATTTAAAACGATGGAGTAATGATGCGGCCTCGTTAGGACGTGAACCTGCAATACAATTCTTAAATTATTGTCAACGATTAATCAGAGAAAACTTCATATATAATTTGAATGTTAATGAGCTAAACTATATGAATAAAAGTGAGGCTCAATTTAGTATTAATTTTGCACGATTTATTACAGAACGCAATGTACAGAAATTAATTGATGTTTTAAATAAAGCTCAAATTGACATATCGGGTAATGCTAATTCAAAAATTGTATTTTTTGATTTAGCAATAAAAGTTATTTTGTTACTAAAGTCATAAATTTAAGTAATCTATGGTTCCATTTCTTTATCAAGTAGCTAAGGTATATATCGAGAACGAATCAGAAAATTTATTTGATTATGTATTTGTCTTTCCAAATAAACGTAGTGGAGTATTTTTTGCCGAATACATGTCTCAATTAGTGCATTCGTCGCAAATTATGCCTAAGATAAGTACTATTAGTGAATTTATTTATGATTATACAAATTGGGTTGATGCATCAAGGCTGGAACTAATTTTTATTTTGTATAATGAATATAAAAATATTCTTGTAAAGAGAAATTCAGAATCACATATTGTTGATTATGATAAATTTCAGTTTTGGGCTGAAATGATATTGAATGATTTTAATGACACAGATAAATACTTGGTAGATGCAAAACAATTATTTAGTAATGTCAAAAAGTTTAAAGAAATATCGAGCAATTTCTTGACAGAAGAGCAGATTGAAGTAATTAAGCAATTTTGGGGTGATTCGCATACATCCGAGGCTGTGAGTTCATTTTGGAAGCACATTCACAATGGAGAGGACAATGTGTTGTCAAGTCAGTTTGTTAAAATGTGGGAGATTTTATATGATTTATATACTTCATTTAGACAAAAATTGATAGAAAAGGGATTGTGTTATCAAGGAATGGCTTATCGTGAAGTAGCCGAAAATTCAAAAGAAATAATTCAAGATAAACTATTGGCAAAGCGTTATATCTTTGTTGGATTTAATGTTATGTCAACATCTGAAATCAAAATTTTTGAACAATTAAAAGCTTTAAATCGCGCAGATTATTATTGGGATTTGAATTCTCCTGCATATGAATTTAAGGAAAATAAAGCGGTTAAATTTGTAGGAAAATATGTGGAGCAATTTAAATCTAAGTACAAGTTAGATGAAAAACAATTTAAAGAATTTCCCTCAATAAACGTGTTAGGTGTCCCATCTAATATTGGCCAAGTAAAAGAGGTGTCGAAAATATTATCAAAACTAAATAAAAACAATGAAATATCTGATGTCAACACCGCAATAGTTTTTCCTGATGAAAGTTTGTTTATCCCAATGTTACATTCACTCCCAACGGATATAAAATCAATAAATGTAACAATGGGATACCCATTACGTCATACCCCTGTAGCTTCTTTAATATCAAATATTGTATCGTTGCAATTGAGGGCTAGATTAGTAAACGGGAAATATCAATTTTTTTATGAGGACATTTTGTCTGTTCTTTCTCATTCGTTGGTACAAACAGGCTCATTGCAAGATTGTAAAAAACTGACTCGCTTCATTAAAGAAAATAGAACATTTAATTTAACAGCAGATTTTATATGTAAAAATTATAAGAGTTTGTCGTTAATTTTTACGCCTGTAAAAGAATTGAATAATCCGAATGAAGTAATTAATTATTTAAGAAACATTGTAAATTGGTTAAGTCAGCATTTGGCAAAAGACCAAGCTTTAGATCGTTTATTCCTTGATAAGTATGTTGATGAGTTGGATGAATTATTGCGATTAATGCAACTCTATAATATTACAATGAGTGAAAAAACGGTATTTCATATTGTTGAAAAAGCATTATGTTTTGAAAGTATTAATTTCACAGGTGAGCCTCTTTGTGGGCTTCAAATGATGGGCGTTCTTGAAACTCGTGCATTGGATTTTGAGAATCTAATAATTCTATCGATGAATGAAAAAGTATTTCCTCGTAAACACTATGCGAAAACGTTTATACCCGATTCGTTGCGAAAAGGTTATGGAATGTCAACGATTGCATTTCAAGAGAGCATGTACGCATATTATTTTTATCGAATGATATCGCGAGCTAAAAATGTTTACATATTATATGATGCACGTATGGGTGGCCTTCGTAGTGGCGAAATGTCACGTTATTTATATCAGTTAAAGTTTTTATATCAGCGAGATAAAATTAATTTCTCAATGGTAAATTATAAGGTGCATTCTCCTAAAAATAAGATAATTCAGGTCGAAAAAAACGAAGAAATATTAAATAAATTAAATAGGTATAAAGACCCACAATCAAAAAAATATCTATCGGCAAGTGCATTAAAACTATATATTAGCTGTCCGTTACAGTTTTATTTGACCTATATTGAAGGTGTCCGTGTTGATGACGATATACCTGAATATATGGATGATATTACCTTTGGCTCAATCATTCACGAAGTGGTTGAAAAGTTATATCAGAATTTTAAAGGCGATAAAAAAGAAGTTTTAATAACGAATAATACTTTAGATGATTTTATAAATAATGAACAAGAAATAAATAAACAAATAACTATTTCAGTAAACTATCACTACAATAAATTAGGTGAAAATAATAACACCCCATTAAACGGAGATTCTAAAGTGTTGGGCAACATAATGTTGCATCTCATTAAGCAAATGTTTCAAAAAGAGAAAATTTTTAACGATTTTTATTTTATCGATGCCGAAAAAGAAATGTTCGGACAATGGAAAATAAATGATAAACATACGATTAATTTTAAGATGATCATTGACCGTATCGATAAAGTGAAAATTGGAGAACATTATGTATTGAGGTTTGTCGACTATAAAACTGGAACTGATAAAATTGAAACTAATTCAATCGATTTATTATTTGATAAAGAAAGTAGTGAAAATCATAAAGCAATTTTTCAATTGATGCTATATTGTTTTGGTTATGCGCATATTGAAAACTATGATAAAGATATTCAACCATATATCTATTTATTTAAGACACTAAATACATCTAATTTCCAACCGATAAAAATTAATAGTAACGAAGTAAATAGTTATAAAGACTATAAAGAAGAATTTTGGCCATTATTTGAGGGCTTAGTCGATGAAATTTTTGATGAAAATATACCATTTACTCCATCAAAAAACGAGGATTCATGCAAATTATGCAAGTTGTTTGATGTATGTAACAGAGAATTTAAAAATTAACAAAAATGGCTGGGTTATATATACATATCCCCTATTGTCATAGTAAATGTGCTTATTGCGATTTTTATTCTACTCCCAACATTAAAGGCATCGAGCAGTATGTAGAAGCATTATTGTGTGAGATTGATTTACGTATTAATGAAATAGATACTCCGTTTACTACTATCTACATAGGAGGAGGTACCCCTTCAATATTGCCTATGTCTTTATTAAATAAAATAGTAGATACGATATCAAATTATGTCAATACCTCAAATTTAGAGGAGTTTACAATTGAGGCAAATCCCGAAGATATTACAGAGCAATGGGTTAATGGTATAATGCGATTAAGAGTTAATCGTGTGAGTATGGGAGTTCAATCATTTAATAATGATGAATTAAAAGCAATTAATCGTCGACATACAGCAGAAGAGGCACTTAATGCGATAAAAATTTTGCGCGAAAATGGGATAACAAATATTAATTGTGATTTGATATATGGATTGCCTGGACAAGATATTGAAAGTTGGAAAAAAAACTTAGATAAGATGTTATCATTAAAAATACCTCATTTATCGGCCTATCTCCTGTCATATGAGCCTGGGACCAAATTATATACTCGACTTATGGCGGGAAAAGTAGAGGAGGCTTCTGAAGAACTAGTTAATGAAATGTATCTATATTTGATTAGAGAAGCTCAAACGAGAGGATATGGCCATTATGAGATTTCAAATTTTGCACAATCGGGTTGTGAAGCTTTGCATAATACAAACTATTGGAGAGATTTGCCATATCTTGGTGTTGGGGTATCAGCCCATAGTTTTGATGGAATTAATCGTAGAGTAAATCCATCAAATATCAAGCATTATATATCACAACTACAACAAGGTAAATGTGTGTTTGAGATAGAGGAAGAAGGTAATAATGCTCGACATAATGATTATATTATTGTGTCATTACGCACAGCTCAAGGGATTGATTTAAATTATTATCAGCAACGATATAAAAATGATATATTAGCCATCGCCAAGCCTCATATAGATGCTGGTCGAATGGTGTTAACTGATAGGCATCTTGCCATAGCTGAGGAAGCTATGCTTATATCAGATAGAATAATGCTTGACTTTATTATTTAGTCATGGTGATATGGTTCTCCATTGAGAATAGTCATTGCTCGATAAATTTGTTCTATGAAAAATAATCGTATCATTTCATGTGAGAATGTCATTTTTGAGAGAGAAAGTTTTTCATTTGCTCGTTTATACATTTCTTGCGAAAATCCATAAGGACCTCCTATTACAAAAATGAGATTCTTCGCAACATTAACCATTTTTTTATCAAGATAGGTGGAAAATTCACGCGAAGTCATTTCTTTCCCTTTCTCGTCAAGAAGTACCACTACATCTCCCGATTGAATTGCTCCAAGAAACATTTGCCCTTCCATTTCTTTTTGTTTTTCTTGAGTTAGTCCCTTTGTTGTTTTTACATCGGGTAAAATCTTGAACTCAAATGGAATGTAATGGCTCAAACGCTTGATGTATTGATCGGTTCCTTCTTGCAAATATTTTGCATTGGTCTTTCCTATTGCTAATAATATAATCTTCATATAAAATTGAATGTATATAATCATTATTTACTTAAAAATGTTGCTATATCCTCAGCTTCTGGCATTTGAAGTGTTTGGCGGATAGTACTCTTGCGCTGATATATAGTGCGAACAGACTGCTGTGTAACAACACTAATTTCCTTTGTGGAGAATTTCGCCTTAAGAAGACAGCACAATTGAATCTCTTTCTCATTGAGCATCGCGCCAAACCTATTGACTAACGAAGTATAGAAGCCATCATATATATAATCAATAGTTTGATAAAGGTCGTTCCAGTTCAATAGAGTATCAACGTTCACCTCTTGGTTAGAAATCTCTCTCATACGTTTTAGCAATTCAAGATTTGCGGATGTAGGATTAGATGTAGCTAATCTTATTACACCTAACTGCTGTAGCAATATCTTCTTAAAAAAACGATCATCTTTGTTGTCATCTGCTGCATCCGAAGATTCTGATAGGAGCTTGCGTAGCGTATCAATCTCATCCTCCTTTTCAACGAGTTTACTCTTTCTATTACGCAGCCATAACAATAGCCCTATTATAGAGAGGAGCATAACGAATGTCAAAGCCAAAAACAGCATCTGATCCTTTTGCCTTTGTATTGTTAATAGCATATTCTTCTCTTCAAGTCTCCAGTTGCTCTCGCGTTTGGCATCGGTAATCTTCTGGGCAACCATAGCCTTGTCGCCAAGACCATTGACAAAGAGTCCCCACTCCTTAACATCTATACTCGAAGTCTTGGCATAATCCAAAAGCAGTTTCACCACTTGTAGATATCCTGCTCTCGATAGGTCATTGTCAAATGTTTCATCCTTTGTTGTCTGAGCTAACTCAACATAGTGGCGAGCTGTCGAAAGATCATTGAGTTGTATATGATACCAGGCCAATGATGCATACGACAATGCCTCCTCTGTTGGATTATTACCTCTATCGTGTTCAAGAACTCTTTTACGAATCTCTATAGCCCCTCTTTGATTGCCAGCAGAGCTTAGAATATCGGAATATGCGGGCAGCGCAAGTCTCCACATCAGTGTAGAGTCTTCTGCACTCTTAACAAGATTGAATGCTTCATTGTAATATGCTATTGCCCCATCCGTATCACCATTGTAGAACTTGACTACAGCAAGTTCATGAAGTTTTCTGAATGAACGGATAGAATCATCAGCACTCATGCTCTGCATAAGATAGTGTTCCATCCTTTTATAATCACTATCTAATACGAGAAAGTTTAGAAGAGTGTATCGGCTTTCATCATCATCGGGATACTCCTCGATATAGCGTTCCAAAATATCGTATGCCTTCGTCTTTTCTCCCACCCACCAATAATGACTAGCAACAAGTCTTGTCGTAGTCTTTATCGTTGCGGTATCTGTAGGCTCTTGTCCCTTGTAATACTCTAAAGCCTCCACAATACCAACATCTTCACTTAGCGAGGCTCCCTCCATCTCGTGTTGCAAAGCCAGCCTTATACTATTATCAGCTTTTTGCTTATCATTGTTATATGCAGAGCAAGAGACGAACAGCGAACATAGGCATAGTATATAAATCTTTATCCTCATATCTTACAAATGTTTTTTTCTCAACAAAATTACTCAAAATTTACGATATACATCTTCTTCATATAAACTAATATAAAGTCCTGATACCCCAATATAAACTTTTTTCATTTTAGCGATTTGTAATTCGCAGATTTCCAGACTGATACAAAACAGACTGCACTCCATAATGTCGGCTACATAAATCAATGATAAATGCTTTTTGAGGTACTTTTGCAGTAGAAAAATAACAAACAAAAAGTTACACATATGAAAAAGATTTTACCACTTATCGGACTTGTTTTAATGCAGGTTTCAGTGTATGCAGGGAATGCCGTTTCCGGAAAAATTGTCGATGATGCGGATAATTCTCCTCTAATTGGTGCTACTGCGACTATTGTTGATGGCAATGGCAATATTGTAATGGGTACAGCAACAGATGTTGAAGGGCGCTTTACTCTTAAGGGTGTTAATAATGGAAGTTATGTGATGCTGTTTCAGTATCTCGGCTACAATGACGAGCGAATAGAGATTACCAATCTTGAACGAGATTTATATATGGGAGATATTTGCCTTTCAGTTTCAGCAGTGTCATTAGATGAGGTCGTAGTAATTGGTGATGCTGTCATTAAAAAGACGGACAGACAATTGATTCTACCTTCTCATGAGCAAAAGCGAGCAGCCACAAACGGCATTAACCTATTGCAGCAAATGCCAATATCTCGTATCTCAGTAAGTCCAATGGATAAGAGTATTAAGACAACACTGGGTGAAGATGTGCAGTTGCGAATAAATGGTGTTGAAGCCACTAAAGAAGAGGTAAGTGCCATTAGCCCGACTGATGTAATACGAGTGGAATATCATGACAATCCAGGTCTAAAATACGGAGGCGCTGCTGCTGTGCTTGATTATATAGTAAGAAAGAGAGAGCATGGTGGAAACATTGCAGGAGATTTTACAAATGGAATAACGCATCTTGGGTATGGCGAGTACAATCTCTCTGCAAAGTACAATTGGAAGAGGTCTTCCATAAGTGCTGTAGCTTCGTGGCAACGACGAGACTTGGAATGGACCAGAGAGAACTATGAGGATTTTGTATATCCCGACTATACAGTTCATAACATAGAACTTGGAGAGCCGACTAAGGTCAAGTTTGACTATATGAACTTTGCTCTTAACTATAATAGAACTGATGAGCGCAGTGTTTTTAATATTGCACTAAGGAATAATTATGATGATAAGCCTAACGCCGTAACAGACAGAAATAGTACTCTATATCAAGGAGATAAGATATATAATATTTCTGATAAACTACAACAGTGTTCCTATATCCCATCGTTAGACATCTACTATCAGTTGAATTTGAAAAACGACCAACACCTATATTTCGATGTTGTAGGAACATATATCAATAGTAGCAGTCATCGAAAGTATTCAATGGCAGAAATAGGTAGCGAGAATATCACCCCGGCAATTATCTCACAAACCGAGGGTGATAAGTATTCTATCATCGGTGAAGCTATATATGAAAGACCTCTTGGTAATGGTAAAATGACGGCCGGTATTAAGCATACACAGGCATCTATGAATAATATCTACGATGGCAATATCAGAAGTAAAGTAAGTATGAATACTGCTGAGAGTTATTTATTCGCAGAATATAATCAGAAGATTAACAGATTCTCATACACGCTTGGCATTGGTGGTATGAGAACATGGCACAAGCAGGGAGATCTTTCGCAAGAGAAATATATCATAAGACCAACTATTACTCTTTCATACAATGCCCCAAGGAATCTCTATTTTAGATATAATGCTTATATGTCCGGCTACTCACCATCGCTTTCGGATCTTAGCAATGTTGCCCAGGAGATAGACATCTATCAGATACGCCGGGGTAATCCCAATCTACAGAGTGTAACCTTTGTGTCAAATAGTCTTACAGCGAGTTGGAAATGTAAGTATGTGA
Organism: Muribaculaceae bacterium; assembly: GCA_045637505.1. GTDB lineage: Bacteria > Bacteroidota > Bacteroidia > Bacteroidales > Muribaculaceae > RGIG4079. The sequence goes on from JAZTZO010000007.1 coordinate 53,578, forward strand.
GTATTGAGCTGTTCGGACGATATAGTTATGATCATAAGCCCATTATGGAGGAGACGCTTTTCGAGGACAACCACTTCGTAAGAACAATGGCAAATCAGAAGGGGTTTCATCGGTTGAATCTTCAATCAACAATCCTGATATATCCTTGGAAGGAATACATAATGATTAAGTTGAATCCGTTCTTCAATAGATATATCAGCAACGGAAACAGTTACACTCATACACACTCTAACTTTGGGTTTAGAGGTAGCATTGTCGGGATGTACAAGAACTGGGTTACAATGGTCGAGATGAGCACCAGCCAGCACGACCTTTGGGGAGAGACGCTTAGCCGAGGTGAAGCACTGCATTCTATTGCAATCGGTTATAATCACAATAAGTTCAGTATACAAGGTATGATAATGAATCCATTTACAAAGCGATACGAGCAAGGAGTAGAAACCCTTTCAGAAATGGTGCCAAATAAGCAGTTGGCATATTCAACACAGTTAAGCCAAATTGTAATGCTTAATCTATCGTTTAACCTTGATTTCGGTAAGCAGAATCGTAGTGGGGGAAAAAGAATTAACAATAGCGATAATGATTCTGGTATATTATCGGGAACAAAATAGATGTTTGGTATATCTCATTTTATTAAAATATAATTAATAACTATAATTCTGATTTTGTGCCTTAAATGATAATGCTTATCTTTGTGGAAAATAATTGATAATGATATGAAAACAAAAGACGAGTTGATTGATGATTTGTTGTCATTGGCGTTTGCTGAAGATGTGGGTGATGGTGACCATACAACATTGAGTACAATACCTGCCGATGCAATGGGAAAACAGCGTCTCATTGTAAAAGAGCAAGGTATTATAGCAGGAGTTGAAATGGCAAGAAAGGTGTTTGATAAGTTTGACCCAGAATTAAAAATGACAGTTTATATCAATGATGGTACTGAGGTTAAACCTGGTGATATTGCATTTGAAGTAGAGGGTCCTATTCGCTCATTGCTGCAAACGGAGCGTGTTATGCTCAATATTATGCAACGCATGAGTGGTATTGCTACAGTTACAGCGAAATACCAAAAACTTCTTGAAGGATTGAAAACAAAGGTTCTTGATACGCGCAAAACAACTCCAGGATTGCGTATGCTTGAAAAAGAGGCTGTTCGCATAGGTGGCGGTTGCAATCATCGTATTGGCTTGTTTGATATGATTCTTATTAAAGATAATCATGTGGATTTTGCTGGTGGCATTAAGGAAGCTGTTGAATCGGCTAAAAAATATTGCAAAGAAACAGGTCGCGACCTTAAAATAGAACTTGAAGTGCGTAACGAAGATGAAATAAAACAAGCACTTGAAGTGGGAGTAGATCGCATTATGCTTGATAATTTTACACCTGAACGTACCCGAGAAGCTGTTAAAATGATTAATGGTGCAGTAGAGATTGAATCATCGGGAGGTATTACATTTGAAACCCTTCGTGCTTATGGTGAATGTGGTGTTGATTTTATTTCTGTCGGAGCATTAACTCACTCTGTAAAAGGATTAGATATGAGTTTTAAAGCATGTTAAGCCTATTTTTTTACAGCTAACATTTTATCTATACTAAAGCCTACGAAACTGTCAATCAGTGCGTGGGCTTTATCTTTTAATTTATCGATAGAATTATTTGTCGTTAAACCAATGACAGTAGCACCTGCTGCCATTCCGGCATCAAGTCCTTGTAAAGAATCTTCAAATACATAACAATTCTGAGGTTTACAGCCTATCCTTTCGGCAGCCATTAGATAGCCTTGAGGGTGAGGTTTTGATTCAGATACATTAGAGCCTGTAATGACAGCATTAAAGTATTGTGGAAAGAATGGATATTCAGAATAGAGAGCATTCATTTTTACATCATCACTACTTGTGACAATAGCTGTGGGTATCCCCTGTCCTTTTAGTGATTTAAGAAAATCTATTACACCATCGTAGATAGGATATTTAATATTATGTTCAAATTTATGAACACGATTAATTATGTCTTGATGCAATTCTTTCGGGAAATATGTGTCAAGAATCTTAAATAGAGCATTCCCTTTAATAACTAAAGCAAAGTTTGGAACACCAGTGGGATAAATATCTTCAATATCTTCCCAAAATTTAGTATAAAGTCCCTCACTATCAATTAATACTCCATCTAAATCAAATAGAACTCCTACTTTTCCCATTTTTGTTTGTTTTATTTTTACACAAAATTAATACTGAAAATGTCAATAATTGCATCAAATTGAGTTAATTTTGTAAAATATTTAATACAATGGCTGAAACAATATCAAATACACCTATAACATTAGGAACAGAATCGATAGGGAAATTATTGATTCAATATTCAGTGCCAGCAATTATAGCCAGCGTTGCTACTTCGTTATATAATATTATTGATAGTATATTTATCGGTCAAGGAGTGGGGACTATGGCTATATCAGGTTTGGCTATAACATTCCCGTTGATGAATCTTGTTATCGCATTTTGTATGTTTATAGCTGCAGGTGGAGCTGCAATTAGTTCAATATATTTAGGCCAAAAAGAATATGGAAGAGCAACAAATGTGTTGTCAAATGTAGTAAAACTAAGTTTTATTCATTCAATTGTATTTGGTGGTTTATCTTTATTATTCCTTGATGAAATCCTTTATTTCTTTGGTGCTACTGATGCAACAATAAAATACGCTCGTGAATTTATGCGAGTAATATTATATGGTACTCCTATCTCCTACATTTTTATAGTATTGAATAATTTGATGCGAGCAACTGGTTATCCCCAAAAAGCGATGTTGTCGGCACTATTATCAGTTATCGTCAATATAATATTAGCACCAATATTTATTTTTGTGTTAAAATTGGGAATTTCGGGAGCTGCACTTGCTACTATTTGTGGACAAGGAGTGTCGCTGGTATGGCATATATATCACTTTAAGTCAAAAACTAGTTTTGTGCATTTTAGTAGCGAACATAATAAATTTTCATGGTCTATAATAAAAAATGTGTACTCCATTGGTTTATCACCATTTTTAATGAATGTGTGTGCATGTATAGTTGTTATCTTCATTAATAAGGCGTTACTTGAAACAGGTGGAGATAATGGCGAACTTGCTGTGGGTGCATATGGAATTGTAAATCGTGTAGGTATGTTGTTTGTGATGATTGTATTTGGTATTACCCAAGGAATGCAACCGATACTTGGATATAATTATGGTGCTAATAATTGGGGGCGGGTTAAGCGTACTCTTAACAAAGGAATTTTTGTGGGACTATTAGTTACAACAATAGGACTTATAGTAGCAGAGCTAATACCACACCAAATTGCATCATTATTTGCAACCGATGAAACTTTGATTGCAATTTCAACTAATGGATTTAGAATAAGTTTTATGTTTTTTGCCGTCATTGGAGGTCAGGTTGTGATTCAAAATTTCTTTCAGTCTATTGGTAAACCAATGATTTCAATATTTTTATCATTAACACGACAATTATTGTTTTTAATACCTACCCTATTGATATTTCCTAAAATATGGGGCATTGAAGGTGTATGGACAAGCCTTGCTGTTTCAGATATGTTGGCTTTCATAGTTGCAATAATTACATTAATTGTGATAATGCGTCGCAAAAATAAAAATTTAATTTGAAAAATATGATAAAAGAACTTCAACTGAGGGTTGCGCCCGAAGTGGCATATGAAGAATTACGTTTGTTGGATCTTGTATCAACACAATTGAAAGTTGATGCTAATTCAATAAAAAAAGTGCAAATATTGAAACGTTCGATTGATGCACGTCAGCGTAATGTTGTGATAAATCTCTTGGTTAAAGTTTATATCAATGAATGTCCAAAGACTGAACTGTTAGTAGAACCTATTGAATATCAAAATGTAAAAGATAAGCAGCAAGTAATAGTTGTTGGGGCTGGTCCTGCAGGATTATTTGCAGCACTTCGTTTAATAGAATTAGGCTTGCGCCCTATCGTATTAGAGCGAGGAAAAGACGTTGATGCCAGACGTCGCGACATGGCACGCATTGCTCGTGAGAATGTTGTTGATCCTGATTCAAATTATTGTTTTGGAGAGGGAGGAGCTGGTGCATTTTCAGATGGTAAACTTTATACTCGAAGTAAAAAACGAGGCTCGGTAGAAAAGATACTTTCAATTTTTCATCAACATGGTGCCTCTCAAAACATTTTAATAGATGCTCATCCTCATATTGGGACTGATAAACTGCCTAATGTGATAAAAGATATGCGAAATACCATTATTAATTGTGGCGGAGAGGTGCATTTTTCATCAAGAGTTATAGACTTAAAGATGGAAGATGGAGTTGTTGTTGGAGTTAAGGATCATAATGGACTCGAATATAATGGTGCTGTAATTTTAGCAACAGGCCATTCTGCTCGGGATATATATTATCTTTTAGACGAGAGAAATATTACATTAGAGGCTAAAGGTTTAGCGGTTGGTGTTAGATTAGAGCATCCTCAGCATTTGATTGATTGTATACGATATCATAGTAAGAATGGTAGAGGTAAATATTTGCCAGCAGCTGAATATTCTATGTTGACTCGAGTGGGTGGGCGCGCTGTATATTCTTTTTGTATGTGCCCTGGAGGATTTATTATACCCGCAGCAAGCGGTCCAAATCAATTGGTTGTGAATGGGATGTCACCATCTAATAGAGGAACAAAATGGTCAAATTCAGGTATGGTTGTGGAGATATTGCCCGAAGACCTTCCTGAATATGATAAGTATGGAGCATTAAAGATGATGAAGTTTCAAGAAGATATAGAGGCTAAATTTTATGAAGAAAGTAAGTTCTCACAAAATGCTCCTGCACAAAGAATGATTGACTTTGTTGAAGGTAACGATTCTAAATCGCTACCTCCCACTTCATATGCTCCGGGGATTCATTGTGCAAGAATTGATAAATTGTTGCCAAAGTTTGTCGCAAAACGATTGCAACAAGGTTTCTTGGACTTTGGACGAAAATCTAAAGGTTTTTTGACAAATGAGGCGATTCTAATAGGTGATGAAACACGAACATCGTCTCCAATAAGAATCCCCAGAGATAAAGATGCATTAATGCACATTTGCATTCCCGGATTATTCCCTTGTGGAGAAGGTGCTGGTTACGCTGGTGGAATTGTTTCGGCTGCAATTGATGGTGAAAGATGTGCTGATGCTGTTTTTAATTATTTAGGACACAATAACAATTAATCACCAGCATCTATTTCGGATAACTCTTTCATTTCTTGGTATTCATTCCAATCAGGGTCGTTTTCGCAATATATTGTAATTGGAAGTAGTTCAAAATTAACGAGCGCTTCATTTAGTTTGCGTCCAAAAATATGGGTGCTCAATGTATAGAATACCCAATTTCGTTCATTGTCCCCAGTATATATTCCAGTAAGTACTGCTATCGGATCTTTTTTAAATTCAGTTTCAAGAGCCTCTTGAACTTGTTCCATTAGAGTAGAAGTTTCATAATTAGGCATGCCTGATGCATCACCATCATATTTCCACGATATTTCTACTCGAATATTAAATCGCGTATTATTGCGAAATTTATCAACATCACGGCGACCTGTTACCATAATAAGTCGCCCGTTTTCACTTTCAGTAGGAGATGTCCACCAATCGCTAGTTTTGCTCATATTTCTTAAATATTATAATTGTACTCAAAGTTAATAATAGTTGGTTAATTTACAATGATTAAGGTGGTAAAAAATTTGTTGTGTTTAAGATAATTCACTAACTTCGCATATTCTTATCGTGAAATAAACTTATTATGAAGAAAATATTGTTATTGGCAATCGCATTAGTTTCACTATTTAACATATCAGCTCAACCAAAACATGAAGTACGAGCTGTGTGGTTAACAACTAATAGCGGTTTAGATTGGCCTAAAGGAGAGTATGACGAAACTACCCAGAAAGAAAATTTGTGTGAAATATTGGATAAGCTTGCCGATGCAAATTTCAACACAATAATTTTTCAAGCACAAGTTAAGGGTGATGTGCTTTGGGAATCAACTATGCAACCAGCAATGCGCGCCATTACTGGTAACGGCTCAAAATCTATGAGATATGACGTGAGTGAATATGTAATAGAAGAGTGCCATAAACGGAACATGGAGTGCCATGCATGGATTGTCCCTTATCGCATTGGAACTTCGAGTGATGCCAATAAGTATGTAAGTAATAAAGTTAAACACCCTCTAACGACAAATCCCGAATTGTGTGTTGAATATAACGGCTCATATTATTTGGACCCAGGTTTACCTGAAACTCGAGAATATTTGCTTGACGTATATCGTGAGTTAATCTCTAATTATGATTATGATGGAGTTAATTTTGATTATACTCGATATCCTGGATCGGATTTTGATGACGCCGACTCTTATGCGAAATACAATCCAGAGGGTTTGCCTAAAGATGATTGGAGACGTCAGAATATCAACACATTTATTGCTGAATTTTATGACATGGCCAAAAGTATTAATCCTAATATTAAAGTAGGCGCAGCTCCTATTGGAACATATAAAAATGTATCGGGCTATGGAAATATGACTGCATATGGTAGTGTCTATCAAGATGCATGTCAATGGATGCAATCGGGAAATCATGATTTATTAATTCCACAAATGTATTGGAATGAAAAAAATGGTTTTACACCTAATATGTCAACATGGGTTACTAACTGCGACGGACGACAGTTGGTAATTGGGTTGGCTCCATATAAAATGGTTGATGGTTCTAATGATTGGGATGTTTCTGTAATAACTGATCAAATCAATAAAATTAGAAATAATGATGGTACATCAGGAATTTGTTTCTTTAGAGCAGATCACGTAATAGATGATTCACAAACAAAAATTGCCGATTTGTATGATGAATTACAAAACAATTATTTTAAATATCCAGCTCATATAGTTCCTATGGATTACAATGGAGTGACTAAACCTAACGCTCCAGAAAATGTAAAGCAAGAATATATAAATGGTCAATATGTAATATCTTGGGATGAACCCTCTCTTGATGTAGATAATACACCTTTAAAATATTATTCGGTATACCTAAGTGATGGAGAAAGTGTTGATTTAGATGATCCACAACAGGTTGTTGCGCATATTACAAAAGATAATGAACTTGTATATTCGTCAGATGATATGAATCTACGATTTGCTGTGACCACATTTGACAAAAATTACTACGAAAGTGAACCAGCTATATCAGAAATTTCTGGAGTTGATGAAACATTAACTGAAGTATTTAATTTTCATTACTCAAATGACATGATATATATAAATAGTTCTAATCATATAAATGTAGTTGAGGTATATTCAATATTAGGGTCTTGCTATCTATATCAGTCAATATGTGGCAATGAGGCTACAATTTTATGTGAATCATTGCCAGATGGAGTATATATAGTGAGAACGGTCTGCGATAATGGTGCGACTAATGTTAATAAATTTATTCGCTAAAAATTGTTGTGAAATAAATCATTTTTTAACTTTGTAATAAATTTAAAATTTATATATGGAAATATCAGGAAAAATTATTTTAGCATTTCCCGAAATGACAGGAACATCAAAGGCTGGTAATGCGTGGAAAAAAAGAGAGTATGTACTAGAAACACAAGAGCAATACCCAAAGAAGATACATTTTGATTTCTTTGGCGAACGTGCTGATCAGTATCCGTTATCTGTAGGCGATACTATTCGTTTGAGTTATGATATTGAAAGTAGAGAATATAATGGTCGATGGTTTACAAGTATTAGAGGTTGGAAAGCAGAGAAAATTGATGCATCAGCTCCAATTAATGCAGGATATCCAATCGATAATTCTATACCTACACCACCTCCTGCTGTTAATGAAGCGTCAATTTCGGCAATAGAAGGTGCTGAGAATGATGATTTACCTTTCTAATATAAGACGAAAATTTTATATCGGTCCAATATAATGTATATAGAAAGAGCTACAATCAAGATTGTAGCTCTTTCTTGTATTGTTTGAAGGGAGTTGTTTATACGTATCCTTTAATTATACCTCGTTTAGAATTGCGAATAAAGAGAATTATTTCATCTCTTTCTTTTGAAGCAGGGAGTTCGGCTTCAATGCGTTCTACGGCATCACTAACATTTAGTTGTGATAAATATAGATAGCGATAAATCTCTTGAATTTCTCTAATTTGCTCATTTGTAAAGTTGCGACGACGAAGACCTATTGAGTTAATGCCTGTATATGAAATGGGATTACGAGCAGCTTTAACATAAGGAGGAATATCTTTATTTACCAATGAGCCTCCTTGAATCATTACATGTGATCCTATGTGGCTGAATTGATGAATAAGTGATCCACCACCGATTACTGCATAGTCATCAACAATGACTTCTCCTGCGATTTGAGTTGCGTTTGAAATAATTACATTATTACCTACAATACTATCGTGAGCTACGTGAGAGTATGCCATGATAAGGCAGTTATCCCCTACTATAGTTTTACCTTTTGCGGCAGTGCCTCTATTAATAGTGACGCATTCGCGAATGGTTGTATTGTCTCCTATAATGGCAAGAGTATCTTCTCCTTGGAATTTTAGGTCTTGAGGAACTCCAGAAATAACCGCTCCAGGAAAAATTGTACAATTTTTACCAATTCGCGCTCCTTCCATTATGGTAACATTGCTACCAATGCGAGTCCCTTCGCCAATTTCTACATTATTTTCAATTGTAACAAAAGGGTCAATAACAACACTTGCTGCAATTTTCGCTCCAGGATGTATATATGCTAATGGTTGTTTCATAAATTATTTTATTTGTTTTTTATGATTTGAGCCATAAACTCACACTCGGTTACAATCTTTTCTCCAACGAAAGCATATCCTTTCATTACAGCACAACCTCGGCGGAGTTCGGTCATAAATGAAACATGGAAAATTAAAGTATCGCCAGGGACTACTTTTTGACGGAACTTAACATTGTCTATTTTCATAAAATATGTTGAGTAGCGTTCAGGCTCATCTACTGTACCCAAAACAAGTAACCCTCCAGTTTGAGCCATGGCTTCAATTAATAAAACGCCTGGCATAACTGGTTCTTGAGGGAAATGCCCTTGGAAGAAAGGCTCATTTGTAGTAACATTCTTGATGCCTACAATATGTTTTTCTCCTTTCTCAATAATTTTATCAACAAGAAGGAATGGATAGCGATGAGGTAGTAAATCTCTAATTTGGTTGTTGTCAAGGATAGGTGCTACTGATGGGTTATAAACAGGAGCTTGTATATCTTGACGTTTAATTTCTTGGCGAATTTTTTTAGAGAAAGTAGTGTTAATTGAGTGCCCAGGACGAGTAGCTATGATTTTACCTTTAAGAGGGCGTCCAATTAAAGCTATATCACCAAGGACATCCATTAGTTTGTGTCGAGCAGGTTCGTTTTCGGATGTTAGAGGCTTGTTGTTAATATAACCAAACTCAGAAACATTCTTATGAGGAACATTCATTAAATCGGCGATTCTATCAAGTTCGCTTTGGGGTAACTCTGAATCATATATAACTATAGCATTGTCAAGATCCCCACCTTTAATTAAGTTGCCTTTAATTAATGGTTCAATTTCTCTTACAAACACAAAAGTGCGACTTGAACTGATTTCAGAAGAAAAATCAGACAGCTTTTCAAGAGTTGCGAATTGGTTGGTAAGGACTGGAGAGTCAAACGCAACCATAGTGTCAATGCTAAAATCTTCATCGGGAAGAACAACAATTGAAGAACCGGTTGTATCGTCTCTAACTTCTATTTTTTGTTTTACGATGTAATAATCTTTCTCTTCTTTTTGTTCAATTGTGCCAACTTCAGTAATTTTATTGCAATATTCTGATGCGCTACCATCAAGAATTGGCATCTCTGGGGCATTTAGTTTTATCAAACAGTTGTCAATTCCTGCTGCATATAATGCTGCTAATGCATGTTCAATGGTGCTAACAGAAACATCACCTCTGCTAATAACAGTTCCACGGGTTGTCGCTGTAACAAATTCGGCTAATGCATCAATAGTAGGTTCACCTTCTAAATCTATACGTTGAAATTTATAACCATGGTTTTCGGGTGCAGGATAAAACGATGCTTCTATCTCTAACCCAGTGTGCAATCCTTTTCCTTTTACACTGAATGAATCATTTAATGTGACTTGTTTCATTTTATATTGATATAATATTTATTCTTTAATTTTTTTCTCAAGTTCTTTTACTCTATTATTTAGTTCTCCTAAATTTTTGATATATACAGCTTGTCGCATAAAATCTTTGGCATCCGTAGCAGGATATCCCATAAGTTTGCAACCATCTTTGACATTTGATGGAATGCCTGATTGAGCTCCTACTGAAACTTTGTTGCCAATTGAAATGTGTCCAGCAACTCCTACTTGTCCACCAATCATACACCATTGTCCAACTTTGGCTGAGCCTGCAATACCAGCTTGTGCCGCCATGACTGTATGTTCGCCCACTTCAACATTGTGAGCTATTTGTATGAGATTGTCAAGCTTAACGCCTTGTTTAATACGAGTACAGCCCATAGTGGCACGATCGATAGTTGTATTAGCTCCAATTTCAACGTTGTCTTCAATTATGACATTGCCTATTTGAGGAATCTTGTTGTATCCATTTTCAGTTGGAGCAAACCCAAATCCGTCAGCACCAATAACTGCGCCAGCATGTATAATGCATTTGTTCCCAATAACACATCCATGATATATCTTGGCGCCTGGATATATTATTGTTCCATCTCCAATTCTTACATTGTTGCCAATATATGAGTGTGGGTATATTTTTACATTTTTACCTATAACAACATTTTTCCCAATATATGCAAATGCGCCAACATACCCATCTTCTGGAACTATAATCCCCTCAGAAATATAACTAGGTTGTTCAATTCCAGTAGGTTGTGGATTGATTAACTGTGAAACCATGTCGAGCAACATTGCAAGGGTTGCATATGGGTCAGCTACTTTAATCAGTGTTGTTGTGAGTTCTTTTTCGGGAACAAAATCATTTTTTACTAATACAATCGATGATTTTGTTTCATATATGAAATGTGTATATTTGGGATTGGCCAAAAAAGAGATTGCACCAGGGTGCCCTTCTTCAATTTTAGCGAATGTATTTATCGCGACATCTCCATCGCCAACAACGATTCCGTTGACAAGACTTGCAATTTGATTGGCTGTAAATTCCATATAATTTAAATAGAAATATATAAAACTATTTTAACATACAAAGATGCTAAAAAAAAATGAAATATGAGTAATCTCTTTAATGTAAAATTGCCGTTTTTGTCAAATTTTATGTCCAAGATTATCTTTTAGTGAAATCTTTGTTTATTGATATGCTATTTTTATTAATTATAATAAGTTTCGCTTTATATAAATTGCCAATTGCTTTCTTTAAATCTTTTTTACTACATTGAAGAATTGCTTTGATTTCTTCTGGGCTTGATTTGTCGCCTAAAGACGTTGACCCACCATTCATCTCAATGAATTTGTAAAATCTATCAGCTAAAATTTCAATTCTATTTGTTGCTGTATCATTTAAAGTGATATCAATCTTTCCGTCACCTCTCACTTGCTTGACATATCCTGTGACAATGTCTTCTTGGTCAATCGATTTAAATATTTCGTTTTTATATATCATTCCATTATGAAGGTTGTCAATGATAGCTTTATATCCAATTTCTGTCTCTTCATAAATTAAGCATGATACTTCGTCACCCTTTTTATATAAAGGGTACGTGTTACCTAAAAATTTGTTTATTTTAGACGACGCTACAACTCGTTTTGTAGTATCGTCAAGATATGTGTATACGAGGTATCGTCCTCCATTTCTCATTTTTGAGCGTTGTTCGCTAAAAGGGACTAATAAGTCTTTCATTAATCCCCAATCAAGAAATGCACCAACTTTGGTTACACTCTTGACTGTTAAGAACCCAAACTGTCCTACTTGTGTAAATGGCGTTTCAGTAGTGGCTATTAAACGATCTTCTGAATCGGTATATATAAATACATTTAATTCATCCCCAATTTGTGGGATATCGGTAATATATCTTGCTGGTAATAATATTTCTAAACCATTGCCTCCGTCGAGATAAAGTCCAAAATCTACGATTTTAGAAACTTTAAGGGTGTTAAATTTTCCTATTTTCAACATATATGTATATTTTTGTACTGCAAAATAACATTATTTTTGTGGAATAATGCATAAAAAGTATGAACAAAATCACTTTTGTACATAATTTGATTAATCTGAAGTCGATAATATATGTGTTAGTGTTAGCATGTATTTTATCTTGTTCGCATGTATCAGAATCTGAATCAACATTGCGACAATCAGACCTAAATCATGAAGTTTATGCTGATTCAGTTAATAATATAGAACTCAACTTGTATTTACCTGTAATTTCAAGTGAATTAAAATTAAAAATTTTAGAGATAATATATGAAGATTCGATAGAATCATATGACTCAGCTCTAAAGCATATATATAAAGATTACAAGAATTTCAAATCAAATATTGTAGCATTATACGATAATGAGAAAGTGTTGACATTGAGAATTGTTGATTTGTATTGGACTGATGAAGGTGATACATTGCAAGAAACATCGCATATAACATATCTCAAACGTTATAATAGAAAATTTTCACTGAATGATATTATATCAAATAGCGAAGAAATGGATTGTCTCACAACAATGTTAAATGGTAAAGGTCATAGCATATTATTCTCTCCTGATGTAGATGTTACAATATTAGGTGATAGTATTATATTCCATTATGATAAAGTAAAACAAGAGAAATTACATATAGCGTTATCATTAGATGATTTAGATAAGCAATTTCATAAATTAAAAACTATATATAATGAATAATTCAATATTGAAGTACTTCCCAAATATTTCAGATGTGCAAATTAAACAGTTTGAGTTAATGGGGCAATTATATCCTATGTGGAACGAGAAGATTAATGTAATATCGCGCAAAGATATTGATAATTTATATATGAACCACATATTACACTCATTATCAATTGCTAAATTTATAACACCTACCGACGGAACTACGTTTCTTGATATGGGCACAGGTGGAGGATTTCCTGGCATTCCACTTGCAACAATGTTCCCTAATTGCAGTTTTCATTTAATAGATAGGATAGGTAAAAAGATAAAAGTGGCGTCTGAAATAGCTAACGAAATAGGATTAAAGAATGTTACTTTTCAACATGGTGATATAGGCGAATGCCGAAAAAAGTATGATTTTGTGGTAAGCAGAGCCGTTATGAGATTAGACGAATTATTGCCATTAATTAAAAAGAATATTGCAAAAGACAATAAAAATAAATATCAAAATGGACTAATTTGCCTGAAAGGTGGTGATTTGGCTGAAGAATTAAACGCAGTAAATTATCCAGTTATAGACTACCCTATTACTGAATTTTTTAATGAACCTTTTTTTGAGACTAAGAAAATAATTTATGTACCTATGTAGATAAAAAAAATGAAAGTAAGTCGTTTTACATTTAACATGTTTGGTGTTAACACTTATATTTTATGGGATGATATAAGTAAAGAGGCATTAATTGTTGACCCAGGAATGATTAATGAAAAAGAGCAAAACGAAATTAAAGCCTTTTTAGATGCGAATGGTCTAAGTCTTAGGCATTTAATAAATACTCACATGCATATTGATCACGCCTTTGGTATATCATATATGAAAGAAAACTATAATTTAAAATTGGAATGTAATTTAGAAGACCAATTTTTAGCTCAAAGGTTAAATGAGCAGGCCAATATGTTTGGACTTCCTATTTCAATGGAGGTTTTACAAATAGATGTTGACTTAAAGGATGGTGAAAAAATTCAATTAGGTGATGAGTATCTAAAGATATTACATATGCCAGGACATTCTCCAGGAGGTATTATTTTATATGCTCCACAATCTAATTTTATAATTTCGGGAGATGTTTTATTTAATACAAGTATTGGGCGTACAGATTTGCCTGGAGGGAATTATACTCAATTAATAGACGCTATTAGCAATAAATTAATGACTTTACCAGATGATGTTGTCGTGTATCCTGGACACGGACCTGAAACTTCTATAGGTTATGAAAAACAAAACAACCCTTATTTATAAAACAAAGAACGGAGGTTTACCTCCGTTCTTTGTTTTATAAATTATTTCTTTTGAGCTTTTTCCCAACTGTCTTTAAGAGCAATAGTGCGATTGAAAATGAGTTTTTCTGGCGTTGAATCATAGTCGGGAGTAAAGTAGCCAATGCGTTGGAATTGGAATTTATGACCAATAGTTGCATTCTCGGCGATAAAAGGTTCGACTTTAATGCCCTCTATAGTTTTAAGAGATTCAGGATTGAGCATTTCTCGGAAATCTCGTTCGCTTTCAGCAGCGGGATTTTCTACCTCAAAAAGTCTATCATAAAGTCTTACTGTGGCATCAACTGCATGTTGTGCAGAAACCCAATGGAGTGTGCCTTTTACTTTTCGAGCACTTCCTGGGAGCCCGCTACGAGTTTCGGGATCATATGTGCAATATATTTCTTCAATATTACCATCTTCATCTTTCTTGACACTGGTACATTTTATAATGTATGCTCCTTTTAAACGCACCTCGCTTTCGGGTGCCAATCTAAAGAATTTTTTAGGAGGATTTTCCATAAAGTCTTCTCGTTCAATGTATATTTCGGAACAGAATGGCATTTGGTGAGTTCCTGAATTTGGATCTTCGGGATTGTTTTCCATTTCAACCATTTCAGTTTGGCCTTCGGGGTAGTTCGTAATAATCAATTTTACAGGATTTATTACAGCCATAGCACGAGTCGATACCTTGTTTAAATCTTCTCTAACAGCATGTTCTAATAATGATATGCTATTTAGAGCTTCATATTTGGTATAGCCAATTGTAGAGATGAAGTTCTTTATTGATTGAGGAGTATATCCACGACGACGCATGCCCGATATTGTTGGCATACGTGGGTCATCCCATCCAGCTACCAATCCTTCTTGAACAAGTTGTAATAACTTGCGCTTACTCATTACAGTATATGTGAGATTTAAACGATTAAACTCAATTTGTCGTGGACAATAAGTTTCATCGGCAAGTTCTTTTACGTAATATTCATAAAGAGGGCGATGAGGGACAAACTCAAGAGTGCAAATAGAGTGTGTTACTCCTTCAAAATAATCGCTTTGGCCATGAGCAAAGTCATACATAGGATAAACACTCCATTTTGTGCCAGTGCGATGGTGAGGATGCTTAATTATGCGATACATTATAGGATCGCGAAAATGCATATTAGAAGAACTCATATCAATTTTTGCGCGCAAAACTCGAGCACCTTCTTCAAATTCGCCTGCATTCATTCGTTGAAATAGGTCGAGATTTTCTTCGATAGAACGGCTGCGATATGGACTATTCGTTCCAGGTGATGTAGGTGTCCCTTTTTGTGCAGCTATTTCTTCAGACGATTGATCGTCAACATATGCTTTCCCCTCTTTTATTAGTCTAATTGCTAAATCATATAATTGAGGGAAATAGTCAGATGCATAATATTCTCTATCGCCCCAATCAAATCCTAACCAATGGATATCTTCTTTGATTGCGTCAACATATTCTACATCTTCTTTTACTGGATTAGTATCATCAAAGCGTAGATTACAAGTTCCTCCAAATTTTTCTGCGACACCAAAGTCCATGCAAATCGCTTTTGCATGGCCGATGTGAAGATAGCCGTTTGGCTCAGGTGGGAAGCGAGTGTTTAGTCTTCCTCCATTTTTGCCAGCTTGTAAATCATCGGCAACCAATTGCTCAACAAAGTTAAGCCCTTTCTTTTCGGTATTTTCAACTTCGTTTATTTCAGTCATAACGTTGAATGTTTAACGTTGATAAATATTGTTCTTTTTTTAGATTACAAATTTAATCAATATTCTTGATACAATAATTAATGAGTATTCAAAAGTTTCAATAAAAAATAAGCAATATGCTCTTTTATGAGCATATTGCTTATTTTTTTGTTATGTTGCTAAGTTAAAATTAAGCGTTTTTTACCTTATCAACAATAGCTTTAAATGCTGCAGGGTTGTTGAGTGCGAGGTCAGCAAGTACTTTGCGATTGATTTCAATACCTGACTTGTGAATAAGACCCATCAACTTTGAGTAAGAGAGGTCTTCAAGACGTGCAGCTGCGTTAATACGTTGAATCCAAAGAGCGCGGAAATTACGCTTTTTGTTTTTACGATCACGGTAAGCATAAGTAAGACCTTTTTCCCAAGTGTTTTTGGCAACGGTCCACACATTTTTACGACATCCGTAATAACCTCTTGTTAGTTTTAAGATTTTCTTTCTACGTGCTCTTGAGGCAACGTGGTTTACTGATCTTGGCATTTTCTTTGAATTTTTTGAATGTTAGCGGCTTTTTGCTCTTTTAAGGCTAAACATTCGGTTAATAAAAAAATTAAAAAATCACGAATTAAAACTTGAAACCTAAATTATTTGAGGGCAAGTAATGCCTTTACGTTGCTCTCGTCAACTTTAGCTACTGTAGAGAAGTGAGTGAGGTTTCTTTTTTGCTTTTTAGTCTTCTTTGTTAAGATGTGACTCTTAAAAGCATGTTTTCTTTTGATTTTTCCTGATCCGGTAAGGGCAAACCTCTTTTTGGCACCGGAGTTAGTTTTAATCTTTGGCATTTTTGTTACTTTTAAAAAAATTAATTCGAGTTATTTAAAAATATCTTCGTCACACGTGACGTTGATGTTATTTTTTCTTAGGTGTTATCATTAAAATCATTCTTTTTCCTTCAAGAACTGGCATTTGTTCAACTTTGCCATACTCTTCCAAGTCGTTGGCGAATCTTAAAAGTAGAACTTCGCCTTGCTCTTTGAATAGAATAGAGCGTCCTTTAAAGAATACATATGCTTTAACTTTTGCTCCTTCTTTTAGGAATCCCACCGCATGCTTCAACTTGAAGTTGTAGTCATGGTCATCGGTTTGGGGCCCGAAACGTATTTCTTTAACAACAACTTTCGTTGATTTAGCTTTTTGCTCTTTCAAACGTTTCTTTTGTTGGTAAAGAAATTTTTGATAATCAAGAATCTTACATACAGGAGGTTCTGCATTAGGCGATATCTCAATTAGGTCAAGACCTTGCTCATCAGCAATCTTTAGAGCTTCAGATATAGAATACACCCCAGTTTCAACATTGTCTCCGACAAGGCGTACTTCACGAGCACGAATTTGCTCATTAATCATATAAGGGTCTTTGGCGTTTTTATCGCCTTTTCGTTGCCCACCATTATTGCGGTTGGGCTGAGGTCCATTAAAGGGCTTTTTCTCCATTCAGTAATTATTGATTAATCATTTTTTCGACTTCTTCAGCCAAATTTTGTGCAAAGGTAATAATTTTCATCGAACCTTTATCACCTTCGCCCTGTTTTCTTACAGAAATTTCATCATTTTCTGCTTCTTTTTCTCCAACAATGAGCAAATAAGGTATTCTTTTAAGTTCGTTATCGCGAATTTTCTTACCTATTTTTTCGTTTCGATCGTCAACTATTGCACGAATATCTTTATCGTTGAGTTCTTTTGCAACTTTATAAGCGTAATCATTGAACTTTTCGCTGATAGGAAGGATTACTGCTTGATCAGTAGCTAACCACAATGGGAATTTTCCCGCAGTGTGTTCAAGTAGTACAGCAACAAAGCGTTCCATAGAACCAAATGGCGCACGGTGAATCATTACTGGGCGATGTTTTTGGTTGTCGGCTCCTGTATATTCCAATTGGAAACGCTCAGGCAAGTTGTAGTCAACTTGGATTGTACCTAATTGCCAACGGCGACCAAGTGCATCTTTTACCATAAAGTCAAGTTTAGGACCATAAAATGCTGCTTCTCCAAGTTCGGTGCGTGCATTCAATCCCTTTTCAGCACAAGCTTCGATAATGGCATTCTCGGCAAGTCGCCAATTTTCATCGCTACCAATATATTTTTCTTTATTATTAGAATCGCGCAAAGAGATTTGTGCTTCGAAATTATCAAATTTAAGTGCTTTGAAAATAAAGAGGATGATATCCATTACTTTCAAGAACTCATCTTTAATTTGATCAGGAGCGCAGAATATATGTGCATCGTCTTGAGTGAAGCCACGAACACGAGTCAGACCATGAAGCTCGCCACTTTGCTCATAACGATATACTGTACCAAACTCTGCAAGACGCAATGGCAATTCACGATAAGAACGAGGGAATGCCTTAAATATCTCACAATGGTGAGGACAGTTCATTGGTTTAAGCAAGTATTCTTCGCCTTCTTCAGGAGTGTGAATTGGTTGGAATGAATCCTTGCCATATTTAGCATAGTGACCTGAAGTAACATATAGCATTTTGTTGCCAATATGTGGAGTGATTACTTGTTGGTAACCATATTGTTTTTGGATTTTACGAAGGAATTGTTCAAGGCGATCGCGCAAGGCAGCACCTTTAGGAAGCCACAATGGAAGACCTGCTCCAACATTTTGAGAGAATGCAAATAATTCCATTTCTTTACCCAATTTGCGGTGGTCACGTTTCTTGGCTTCTTCAAGCATCACAAGATACTCATCGAGCATTTTCTTTTTAGGGAAAGTGATACCATACACGCGCACTAATTGATTGCGTTTTTCATCGCCACGCCAGTAAGCACCAGCAAGTGATGTAACTTTAACCGCTTTAATTGGAGCTGTGTTAGGGATATGTGGACCACGGCAGAGGTCAGTAAACGAACCTTGAGTATAAGTAGAGATAGTACCATCTTCAAGCTCGTTGATGAGCTCACACTTATATACTTCTCCTCTATCGCCAAAAAGTTTCAAAGCATCAGCTTTTGAGATGTCGCTTCGTTTGATTTCAACTTTACGTTGAGCCAATTCAAGCATCTTTTTCTCAATTTTTGGGAAGTCAGCTGCTGTAAGCGTGTGTTCACCTGGGTCAATATCATAGTAGAATCCATTTTCAACAGCTGGACCGATACCAAATTTTACACCAGGATACAACTCTTGAAGAGTTTCAGCCAACAAGTGAGCAGAACTATGCCAGAAAGCATGCTTACCTTCTGCATCTTCCCACTTAAATAACTTTATTGACGCATCTTCATTGACGGGGCGAGTCAAATCCCATTCTTGCTCGTTAATAGAAGCCGCAAGCACATCTTGAGCCAAACGAGAGCTAATGCTTTCTGCAATTTGAAGAGGAGTAATCCCAGATTCAAATTGCTTTACGCTACCATCAGGAAAAGTAATATTTATCATTGTTTTTATAACTTTTTTATCAAATTAAAGTATTCGAATTTGCACAATTTGGCAAAAACGACCACAAAGATAGTTATTTATTTGGTAATAATACATTAAATATATGAGTTTTTTACTCAAAAAAAGCATTTATTCTCTTTTTTGAGCTTTTTTATTGCTATTCCCGTATACAAAGAAAGATTTTTATCTTCTACTACACTCCTAAAAGCAGTTATCGCATACTCACGAGCCGTTTTCTTCGCTAATCGTGCCTTACCACTTGCGATGCCTCCTTTCTTACCTCTTTCTCTTGCTTCGAGGTGGTTTTAAATTTTTCTCATTCGCCATATATCTTTATCCTTTGATTATATACTTGTTAAACAATTTATTGTGGTTGATTGTTTACACTTTCTCCTCCTTTGTCAACTTTATTTGGTGCATAATTATCAAGGTCTAAATTTTACATTCGGATTGGCTAATCGTATCACATCACCCCATTTTGCAATTTCTTCCTCGGTCATTAAACGAGCATTTTTGCTATCCCTAACAGGTACACCATTTTTCATTTTGAATTCTTGAACATGTGCAACTCCTGCAGGAAACACTTCACCAGTTTTCTTATTTCTATGCCCATCTATAAAGTCAATGTCCATTATGGCTTTATGTGTATGCTCATCATATACTCTCAATTGTATCACTCTCTTTTGAACATCTGCCTTAAAATATGCATCTGACGAGTTGGATTCTATAGGTAGGTCATTCTCTCTCTCTTGATGTGGGTTGTGAATAACCTTAATATTTCCTATAATCATGTCATTGCCATTTGCATCTTTTGTTACTTGCCAATATTTGTCAAGTATTTCATTATCTTCACCCCTTATTTGATTGTGTTGTCCCATGCTATTTTTTTATTGCCAAAATTCAGATGTAATAGGATATCCTTTGCTACGGATATAATCTCGGATGTATATCCCTTTATATCCATCACCCAACATTCTGCCCATATC
Organism: Muribaculaceae bacterium; assembly: GCA_045637505.1. Classification (GTDB taxonomy): domain Bacteria; phylum Bacteroidota; class Bacteroidia; order Bacteroidales; family Muribaculaceae; genus RGIG4079. The sequence goes on from JAZTZO010000007.1 coordinate 73,929, forward strand.
AGCATATTCACAATCTTCATCAGGAGTAAAGAAATAATCAAAAGAAGATGTCATGCTCTTATTTAATTGCTTATAAAGTATTTTATATGCGTCATTGTAGCATTTATATAAAGCAATAATTTCATCTTCAAAAATTACGGTCTCTGATGCATTAACTATTTCATCTACCCAATAGCATTCATCAAAATATGAAACATCTTCATAAACTAATAACATTCCCAACCAAATAGCTTCTTTTTGAGGTAAGGTTAAGCTATCATAATTATTTGGCAACTCTACATCTTTGTACATGACGGACTCTATTTATATGGTTATTTTCAAAATTTATTACATTCTTAAATTTATTCAGCAATGATTCATTGCCATAAGAAAGTATTGTTGTAGGAGATAATTTTGAAATTATATAATCTATTTGACACATAATTGCTCTCCTTGCAAAATACTTTCGTTTAATGCCTATGCAATTAATTGCAATGACTCCATTTGGGCATATTCCATCAATTGCATCATCCCATAATTGTGGTTCTACAATCTGAACATTAGGAATAACATCAATGCCATGTGTTTGCATAAATGATGCAATAAACTTAGTTACGGAATATATTCCACCTTATCATCGGTAAAGGCATATCATAATACACACTAAAATCGGGCATTATCATACCTTTATACTTTGACAACAAAGATACATATTTTGAAGGTTGATTCCAAATTCGCTCAAATTGATAATCCTCTATATAGTAATGAACAAAAGAATCATATTGCCGGCTTCTAATCGCTTTGTCAAATGGTAACAATAATGATGGTATAGTTGCAGTAGATTTGACTAACGGATAGCCATTATTGGTTAAATCCATTCCTACTGCATCTATCGCATTTATTATTTTCATAGACCTAATCCCTTCTTTTCGTATCATATATTGTTGTCAAATGTGGGGCAAACATAGAGAGTTGTTTCATCCCTCTATTTTCTCTGCTTTTTTACCTGTCAACTTCTCCCAACGGGCAATAATCACATCACAATAGTGTGGGTCAAACTCCATCATAAAGCATTTGCGATTTTACTGCTCACAAGCAATGAGGGTTGTGCCACTACCACCATATAAATCAATGATATTGTTTTTACCTTTACCCCATTGTTCTATAATATCGCATATTAATGTTACAGGCTTTTGAGTGGGGTGAACTCTATTCCTTGCGTCTGCCCCATTTTGACTTGACAAAAAGCCAAACCAATCATGTCTTAACACTCTACGTTTATGCTTACTTTTTGACCACACTAATTCAAATCCACTACCAATAGCATCTGCTTGTGATTCTTTTCTTTTATCCCAAACTAACCAACTACCATCATTTTTGTTTGGTAATATTTCTGCAAAATAATCTGCACCGAACAAAAAGACTTCATCACATTTTGGGAAATTATTAAAAAATGTTGATATTAATTGCGGGGTAAAATCATCATTATCACCTAACACTCGTTCATATTTATTGCCTCTTGTATTATTCTTTCTACCAATAGAACCTAAACTCCCTTTGCAAGACGAAAAGTCCGTATCTAAATGCATTCCATATGGAGGGTCACTAACTACCATATCAGCCATTTGTCCTCCCATGAGTTTGCTTACACATTTCTCATCAGTAGAGTCACCACACATGAGTCGGTGCTCTCCAAGTTGCCACACATCACCCTTTTGACATCTTGGAGGTATCTCATCTTTTGTTTCATCAAAGTTATCTTCTACAGCTTCGGGTGCTTCTTCACCGAGTAAGTCTGCTACATTGTAATCGGGTAAATCAATAGCACAATTTTCAAGCATTGACAAATCCCACTCGCTGGCGAGTAGGTCAAAATCCCATTCACCATACCCACTATTATCCTTGAGGGTATAGGCTTGGAGTTGTTTAATAGTTGTGTCTTGTGGGATAACTTTGCATGGTGCTTCCTTGATGCCGAGTTCTTTCATGGCTCGGTATCGCATATTCCCCCCGATGATGATATATTTACCATTGTCAAGAGGAAAGACAAGCAACTCTCTCATAGCAGTCATTTCAGGGTGTTCCTCTATGCTTTGCACAAGTTTCTTGAACTTGGCATCTTTAATAAAACGAGGGTTCTTTGGCAATCCCTCTATTTGCCCTTTGTTTGGCTCAATAGCCGATAGCTTGAGCTTAACGCTCTGCAATAAATCTATTTCGGTAATACCGTCCTATTTTTTGTGACATATCATATGATATGTTTGTTATGATTTTATAACACAAAACTATGTATTTTTGTTTGATTATCAAAGCTTTATTTGCAAAACTTGTCAACAAAGCAATGAGTTATATCTCTTTCTTTCCTTTGGTGTCCATTTGCAGATTTCTACCAATGGTGCAACTTTTATGAATAAAAAACTTTTTTATCTTTAATTTGTTGTTATTATAGAAGTTATTTCATAACTTTGCATAGTTCTTAGGGCACGTTGGCGAAAGCAAGATACCTTCGAGCAGTACCGATTAAGTTCGTGAAACTAAACCTCTACGGAGAGTATAGTTATTAAGGGGAGCAATGCTACCCTTATTTTTGTTTATTCCATACCTTTCTAAATTTCTTTTCATAATCTTTAGAAAAAGCATCTTGTTTGCATACCTTGACAATTCTACTCCCCTTCAACAACAAAATTTCTCTCAAATTATCATTTTGTTCAAATGCAAATTTGACCTCTCGTGAGATGTAGTTCACATCATTCGTGCCAACTACATTCACAACAATCCAATCTGATTGTTTCGCTCCTTTCTCTAATAAGTGGTCTAAAGAGTTCACTCCATCAAGAGTCTTGCCCTCTACATAATACAATTTGCCTTTCTTCTCAAGAATAAAGTCTGCACTTTTTATTGTGTTAGGATTGGATAGAAAATATACATTATAATCATTGTTTGCCAATTTCTTGGCTATTATTAGATTTTTAGGCATTTCTTTCTCTGACAATATCTTGTCAAAATCACCCATATTTATCCCATAAATAGAGCCTTTATTAGTTGAATGATATTTTAGTTTTTCAAATTTACTTGTTTTGATAATTTGTTTTAATATCTCAACTCTTTCTGCATTTATTTTTCTTTGGTTGTAATAAGATATTAATCCTTCAAAACCTTTTGCTAAAGCAATCGCAAGTCCTCCTGTGAAATCTGATGTTAACACATTTGAGGTGTTGCTTTTTACTCGTTTTGGTTTTACTCCTTTGTATTGAGATATAGCATCTTGAATATTCCCATATGCTTGTTATGGTATAGGTTCACCTTTTCTAACGGCTGTAACAATAACCCTATTATCTCTCACGAAATAAGGCAAAGTTCCTCGTTGCTCTGCTCTTGCAATTCTATCTTGATTATTAGCCACCCAAGTCTTGAACCCTTGTGGCACATCAGTAATCTCGGCATTGTCATTGCCTCGCTCATTTTCAGGCAACCAAAATTGCTCCTCACTCTTGATAATAGGAATAACATAGCACAAGTCATTCGGGTGCCACCCTGTCCATTTGAAATTCTTTGGGTATCTACCTTTCAAATCATCGCAAATATTATGGCGAGGGTGTGAATGACTTAACTTAATCTCATAGCCAAGAATAAAGTCCATTTGATTCCATCGTGTCTGCTCTGCACTACGATATGCCATATTGATTTCACTCCTTGCCAAACGAATAGAGGCATATTGGCAATCTTTAGATTGGGTAGCCGTGCCAAATCAAACAAAAAGACACTTCGCAAAGTGTCTCTAATAAAATTATGTCAAATTGTTGCCTTGGAAGGATTCGAACCCTCACAGGCGGAACCAGAATCCGATGTGCTACCATTACACCACAAGGCAATATTGGGGGCAAATTTACTCAAAAAAAAGATATATTGCTTATTTTTTTTAATTTTATTCTTTTTGTTTTGCAAGAAATGTTTGAGGGTAGTAATTTTGTATTGTATTAAACAAATAAATTATAATGTATGTTTGTAGCTTCTCAAAAAAGAAAGGAAAATATTGCAGAATATCTGCTTTACATGTGGCAAATTGAAGATTTAATTCGTGCATATGATTTGGATATTGATAAGATCACTCAAAATATAGTATCAAAATTTAATCTCCCTGAAGATAAAGAAAAACAAATGATTGAGTGGTATGAATCATTAATTGATATGATGCGACGCGAAGATGTTGTTAAATATGGGCATTTACAACTTAACAAAAATACTATACTTCAACTTGCGCAGTTGCATGATGCGATTTTGAAAGACCCTAAATTCACTGAATATAGCGCTGAGTATTATAAGACATTGCCATTTATTGTTGAGCTACGTTCAAAAGCGGGAGAAAATAAGCAAGGAGAGTTGGAAACATGTTTTACAGCTCTATATGGTATGCTTTTATTGAGAATACAAGGAAAAGAAATAAATAAAGATACTCAGGTAGCATTAGCGCAGATATCGCATTTTATCGCTTTGCTTTCACACTATTTTAATTTAGATTCAGAGGATAAATTGTTTGATAATAATGATTAATGAAATTGCATTATTTTGATTGAAAGTTGTCCTTTTGATTTGTGGTAGTTACCTACATTCAAAATCGAAGTGCAAAATTTGCGGTAAAAAAAATAATAACATGAAAAACACCGCAGGTTTGCCAAACGGCTGGGGCGCGTAGCCCCAAAGAGTGAATTTGTAGATAAACAAGCAATACAAAAAAAGGAGACTTCACAGTCTCCCAAGGAATAATTAAATTTGTATTGCATATGTATAAACAATTATCCCGAGAGCAAAGGTACGCAATTTACCTGGGATTACAAGAAAAAAAGACATATACTGCTATTGCTCGGCAGATTAATTGTTCTGTTTCAACAGTCAGTAGAGAAGTTAGACGTAACAGCAATCGTCATGGTCGATATTTGTTCCAAAATGCGGTTGAGCTTACCATAGTTCGTAAAGAACGAAGTAGCTCTAACCGAAGGACTCCAAACCACATACTGAAAAGAGCGTTAAACTTGCTTATTGAAGAAGATTGGTCGCCTAAACAAATATCTGGTTATCTTAAGCGTGAGGGAATAAAAATCAGCCATGAACGCATTTACCAGGAAATACGTGCTAATGAAACAGGACAACTTAAGAATCATTGCCGTCACAAGATGAAATATCGCCGTCACAAATGGCATAAACGCAAATCATCGGGGCGAACTCTTATCCCCAATCGCATATCAATTCACCAACGTCCGATTGAGGCTAATGGAACCCGTTTCGGGGATTGGGAAATGGATTTAGTAATCGGGAAAGGTCAGAAAAGTGCAGTGTTAACTATGATAGAACGAAAAACAAATATGTTTTTACAAACAAAACTAACTTCTAAAAAGCCTGACGTAGTTGCTAAAGCGGCTTGGAGATTATTGTTGCCATATAAAGCGAACGTCCTTACGATAACTACTGATAATGGTAGCGAGTTCTTGAATCATCAGTGGCTAACAAAACACATTGGCGCGACTGTGTATTTTGCTGATCCATTCTGCTCCGGACAAAAAGGTGCTGTTGAAAATGCCAACAAACTATTCCGACAATACTTCCCTAAAGGAACCGATTTTAGACTAATTGAACAGAGTCTGCTTGATGCCATTCAAACTAAAATCAATCGAAGGCCTCGTGAAAAACTTAATTTTTCTTCTCCAAAAATTGAATTCTTCAAACTATTGAAATAATTTTGCACTTGCTTGTTGACTCTACACTTTACACAAGAATCACTTTTCATTTGCGTAAAACCATAATTATTAGTAAATTTGTCGCAAATATGTCTTGATGTCAATGAGCAACATACGCAACAATACACGAGAAATTCTTCCCGAGCCAACTTTAAGAAGGTTGCCTTGGTACTTGGCATATGTAACTATGCTAAATTCTCGCAATGTAGAGCATGTGTCATCGACTCAAATAGCCAAAGACCTCAATGTTGATGCCTCTCAAATAGCCAAAGACTTATCGTTTCTCAACATCAAAGGAAAAACTCGCATAGGTTATGAGGTGAAAACATTGGAAATGGAACTCCAAGACTTCCTCGGTTTCAAAGAGGTACACAATGCCATTATCATAGGCGTTGGTAGCTTGGGTGGCGCGCTCATTCACGACTCGGGGTTATCGCGATATGGATTGAATATTGTAGCCGGATTTGATGTAAATCCCTCTATCATTGGGTCAAAAATTTGTGGCATTCCCATCTACAACATTTCTGACCTTGAAACAAAACGCAAATCGCTCAATGCCGAAATTGCCGTCATTGCCGTTCCTGTTGACCAAGCACAAAATGTTGCCGACTTAACCGTTGCCAACGGCATTAAAGCAATATGGAATTTCACTCCATCGCGCATTAAACTATCGGAAAATATTGTAGTGCAAAACACCTCAATATATTCGCACCTTGCCGTAATGTATAATCGTCTCGACAACCAAAAACAACAACCAAAATGAAAATCCTCGCTATAAATAGAGCTCTAAATCAGCCGGTAGGTGAAGCCATTAATCATCTATCGATTATTCCCGATTCAGCAATCATTCGCGAGGGCAAACCATTTTTCATCCCCTCATTTTCTCAACAATGGAAATATGAGGTAACCATTGCATTCAGAGTAAAACGATTGGGCAAAAACATTGCAGCAAAATTTGCTCACCGCTACATCGATGCCATAGCTTTAGCTGTGCGCACTCGCCCCATTGACTTTGAACAATCAATTCAGGCTTCGGCCATTACTACAGCATTTGATGGTGCGTTCATTATTGGCGACTGGGTAGAATTTGAGTCGTTAGATAGCATCAAATCATTGTCAATTGAAATCGAATCACACAAAGTTTTGATTAACATTGAACAACTTGCAATTGAAAAAACCATCGAACTTTTAAGTCGATATCTTACACTTAAAATTGGCGATATTATAGCACCTGCTGCGTTGGCAATAGGGGGCAACATAATAATAAACACCATCATCGATGGCAAATTAAATGAACTTAACAACATAAGATTAAAATTTAAATAACATATTGCTATGATATTACGAAACATATCCAAAATTATCGTTTGCTTAATTGCATTAAATTGTTTCAACATTGCTGGCGCATATACTCCGTCATACTATACAAGCAACTCAAAACTTAATTCGGGCAACTGGGTAAAAGTGAAAGTAACCAAAATAGGTATGCAAGAAATCTCCTACGACCAACTTCGCGAATGGGGATTTTCTGACCCTTCAAAAGTGTGCGTATATGGATATGGTGGCACCCTATTAACCAAAAACACCTTCAGTGCTAATCTACCCGACGACCTCCCTGCTCAACCAGTATATTATGGCGATGACAAAATCATATTCTATGGCGAACCCGACTACAAGGTAAATCTCGGTTCAGACGAAAAGAAAATAGATGTTGTGCGCAATATGTACTCATCAGCTGGATACTATTTCTTGAGCGACTACTCTAATTCGACAACCCCTATTCCATCGGCTATAGGCTACAATTTGAGCAACATCCTCAGCCGCGAATATCACAACAACATATTATACATTGAAAACGAAATTGAAAATCCTGGTATGGCAGGCACATTCTTCTTTGACAAAAGCCTCCTCAACGGGCCTCAAACATATACATTTAACCTCGTTGACCCTTATTCAAGCGATGCCGATGCAATTTTCAAATACAACTATGGAGCTAAAGTTCCTGCATATACAGCGCTAAATGTAGATTTTGACTACCCTGCTTCACTCATCACTAAAACTAAAAACAATCAAGTTATTCCAAGTTCGCTTGAATCACAATATTTCTACACAAGTGATGGCGAAATAACTTTTAAGACCAACGATACTACTGCTCGCGAGTTATCGTTTACCATCTCATTCCCATCAGATAAAGCAGCCACATATGCTGCCGTTGACAATGCATACATCATTTATCGTCGACAAAACAATCTCGACAACAATGCTCAATTGAGAATGTCATTTGCCAGCATCAATGCCAATACCAACTTCATTCTCTCTAACGGTAATGAAAATATTCAAGTGTGGAATGTAACAAATCCGTTAAACATCTACCCACACAAAACAAAATATTATGAAAGTTCAAAACGCCTCATCGGTACATTTGACAAAAGTTATATTTTTGCCAATACAGGTCAGGCTTGCCTTGTGGCTTTTGACCCAACAAAAGAGATGCATAAGGCTGAAATAGTGGGAAAAGTGGAAAACCAAAATCTCCACAACATCTCAACGCCCAATATGGTTATCATAACCAACAACCTTTGCGAGCCATATGCCGAGATAGTAGCACAAGCCCACCGCGACCATCAAAACTTAAATGTGTTGGTGGTAAACCAAGAAAAAATATTCAATGAATTTTCATCGGGAACACCTTCGGCTATGGGATATCGTCGTTTCCTCAAAATGTTATACGACCGCAACAAGAATAAACTTAAATACCTATTATTGTTTGGCGAAGGCTCGTGGGACAACCGTGGAGTAATATTCCCTAAAGAAGATCGCCTACTCACCTATCAAGCCGAAATCGTTGAAGATGCTCGCAGTGCGGCAAAAGCATTCTGTGGCGACTCTTACTTTGGCATGCTCAACGATGAATATGTGCCTGAATACTTCTACAACACCGAAGTAGTGCTCGGCATCGGCCGCATTCCTGCTCAATCCGAAACCAATGCACAAGCTGCAACAAACAAAATCCTCAATTATCTACAAAATCCTCCTACGCAACCAGTATTTAATCGCGCAATTATTCTTGCCGACGAAGGCGATGCCTATGGACACGCAATGCAACAAGAAGAAAATATCGACTCTATATTGTCAATATCACCTGCCACAACTTGTACTCGCGCATTCCTCACATTCTATCCTTCTACCGACAAAGATGCGCCCGAAGCCCGCGATTTAGTGACTCAAGCATTAAACAAAGGACAAATCCTATTTAGTTTTGCTGGACATGGTGCCGAAACATCATTTGCTCCAAAAAACTTATGGACTGCAAAAGACATTAAAGAAACATCTTATAACTATCCACCATTTGCAATGTTTGCTACTTGCGACGCATTCTCATTCGACCGCAAAGATGGTGGTATGGCCGAGCAATCACTTTACAAAGAAGATGGTGGATTTATTGCAGCCGTTGCAGCAAGCCGCACCGTTTATATGCAATTTAACCAATACATCAATCGTGCATTTACTTGCGAGTTATTTAGCGCAAGCAACAACGACCTCATTGGCGATGTCTTCCGCAAAGCCCGCAATCGCGCGTCAACCACTATCTCTGACCGCACGCTCGGTGTTAACACCATGTGCTACAACCTTGCCGGCGACCCCGCTCTCCCATTATACAAACCAACGCTCAAGGTCAACACATCATCTATCAATGATGCAGCCATTGAGCAAGAGTCAACTACCTATCCCACTATTTCTCCCCTATCTAAAAACATCATAAAAGGGAACATCGTTGACAATAATGGAAATATTCAAAAATCTTTCAATGGCACTGTAACCCTCTCAATATACGACGGTCCTTCAATCATATCGGCCTATTCAAAGAAGAGTGGCAACACATCTACTCAAGTCATTGAATATAACGATTCAATAATCAAAGCTCCTATTAAATCATATTATAAGAGCGATAGTATTGCAATTGTATTTGATGAAACTCAAATGGCCGAAATTTCAACTACCGTAACCAATGGCGAATTTGAGATTTCATTAGTTACTCCAGTAGCTCAAAAGCCCAACTCAATCAATCGCATATCTTATTTTGCAATAAGCAACGACAAAAAAACTCGTGCATCGGGATACCTCAACTATGTAACCGTGGGCGAATATAACGCTGAAACTGCTATCGACGACACTACTGCTCCTGTTATCGAAAATTGCTACATCAACGACATTTCGTTTGCCAACGGTGATATCGTAGAAAGCGACTTCACATTCTTCGCTTCTATTAGTGCCGACGAAACAGGCATCAACACTGCCAATAATATTAGCGCAATGGCAACACTCTCTCTCGACGGCAAAAAATCGTTCCCATTTGCCAATTCGGCAATAACAATCAATGCCGATGGTAGCGCTTCGCTTGAGTATATCATTAACGACATCGAAGACGGACATCACACATTAACATTAAATATTAAAGACAACGCTGGAAATAGTTCATCAAAAACAATTTCGTTTGTTGTAGTTAATCGTAGTGCGTCAGTAATGCTCAATGTTGCCGAAATACCGGCTCGCACCGAAGCTACATTTGCCATCGACCACAACTTCAAGGATGAGCCAATGGGACGCATCGTTATTGAAGACTCTAACGGTAATACCATATTCACCAAAAACAACTGTTCATTCCCCTACACATGGGACCTCAAAGACACTAACGGAAAAGTTGTTAACGATGGCAACTACAAGGCCTATGTAATTCTTAAAGGTGGCAACCTTTATGGTAGCTCCGATAAAATTGATGTTATCGTAGTAAAATAATTCAATTTAAATAACACCCCAGCCCTCTAAATGACATTTTTAGAGGGCTTATTTTTTCATAAAATATCATAAACTGCACGCTGTAAGCAATAAAACACACTTTTTTGAGTTTATATATTTAGCTACATAGTAAAATAATATGAACAAGACATTAAAATCACTCTTAATAGGACTTTTAGTCATAGCCATGTGCACACCTTCGGCCTTTGCCCAAGATGCAACTGGCAAAAACGAATTTAACCCCGTGCAAACAGGTGTTACATCGCTAAATATCGCTCCCGATGCGCGTAGTGCATCAATGGGTGACCTCGGTGTTGCAACCGACCCCGATGTTAACTCTCAATATTGGAACCCTTCTAAATATGCGTTTGCATATAGCAAAGGTTCGGTGGGGTTAAGTTACACTCCATGGTTGAGAAAACTCGTTAACGACATTTTCCTTGCCAACCTATCGGGTTATTGGAAAGTAGGCAGTGGCGACAATCAAGCATTAAGCGCATCGCTTCGCTACTTCTCTCTTGGTGAAGTAAATACCTCCGACCAATCGGGCGTAACAACTCAAAGCCTCAACCCTTATGAAATGGCTGTTGACCTCGGCTATTCACGCAAACTTTCTGAAAAATTTTCTATGGGGGTAGCGTTCCGTTACATCTACTCCGACCTTGGATTCTCTGACTCATATGCTGGCGACCAAACCAACGGAGCTTCGGCTTTCGCTGCCGACATTTCAGGGTTCTTCAACACCTATCCTGTTATAGGTCGCAACGAATGCCAATGGTCGTGGGGTTGGAATATCTCAAACATTGGTTCAAAAGTTTCTTACAACAATGGCGAAGACCCTGCATTCCTTCCCACAAACCTTCGTTTGGGTACAACATTTGCATTCCCTCTTGCCGACTATCACACCCTCGCACTTTCGGTTGATTTAAATAAACTTCTTGTTCCTACCAAACCTCGCGAAAGCGACTTTGGCGAGGACACCGAAGGACAACAAGCCTATCTTGATGCCCTTGAAGACTGGGAAAACATGTCGTCAATTTCGGGTATTTTCAAATCATTTACCGATTCACCTGGGGGACTCAAAGAAGAGCTTCGCGAAATCACCTATTCGGTGGGTGCCGAATATAACTACAACCAACAATTTTTCCTTCGCGCAGGTTATTTCTACGAAAACGAGTTTAAAGGCAACCGCCAATACTTTGGCATCGGTGCAGGTTTTGCTCTAAATGTGATTAAGCTCGATGCTTCATACATGATTGCTACAGCACAAACTTCTCCTCTTGACCAAACTCTTCGTTTCACCCTTGCGTTTGACATGGATGGTCTCAAAGAACTCATACGATAACTATGATTAGAATAGGACAAGGAATTGATGTTCACAAGCTTGTAGAAGGTCGCGACCTTTGGATTGCTGGCGTAAAAATCCCCTATCATTTAGGACTTCTTGGCCATAGCGATGCCGATGTTGCTCTACATGCCCTTAGCGACGCCCTACTTGGAGCTGCATCTATGCGCGACATAGGATATCACTTCCCCGACACCGACCCCACTTATAAAGGCGCCGACTCAAGAGTATTGCTACACCGTGTGCGTGAAATGCTCTGCGAAAATGGGTTCACCATTGGTAATGTTGACATCACTATTGCTGCTCAAGCACCTAAAATGTTGCCTCATATCCCTCAAATGATACAAAATATCGCCGATGATTTATTAATTAGCCCCGATTGCGTATCGGTCAAAGCCACTACTACCGAGCACCTTGGCTTCACTGGTAGAGGTGAAGGGATTGCAGCTTTTGCTGTTGCATTAATAGATAAGCAATAGAGGATATTATTGTTAAAAAAACACAATACATCTATCTGCGTCGTTAATAAATGTTATAGACAGCAACTCTCATCATTATATTTAATGCATTGAGTTGTAACACACTAAAAAATATCGTAAATTTGCACTTGAAATAGTCACGGAGGAGGCCAAGAGCTTCCTCCTTTTTATTAAACATATCGAAAATGATTGACAAACAGCTACTCACTCAAACAATAGAGCAAGCAATCGAAGGCTCATCAATATTCATTGTTGATGTAAAAATCAATCCAGGCAACGCTATTGTAGTGGAGATTGACAGCCCCGAGAATATTGACATTGACACTTGTGCAGCAATTACTCGCAAAATCGAAGCAGTTTTTGATCGCGATGCCGAAGACTACGAGCTCGAAGTAGGGTCGGCTGGGCTCACCGCTCCGTTTAAGGTAAAGGGCCAATATCTCAAAAACATTGGTAACGAAGTAGAGGTGCTCACACGCGATGGACGCAAAATGCAAGGAACTCTCGTTGCTGTAGGCGACGACGATTTCACCATCGAAGTAGCTAAAAAAGTGAAGGAACCCGGGGCTAAACGCCCTTCTATAATAATGGAGCCTATTACTCTCGAAATAAGTAATACCAAATCAGTAAAATATTTAATTAACTTCAAATAAAACGACCAATAAAAAATGGCTAAAAAAGAAGAAACACCTAATATGGTGGAACAATTTGCCGAGTTTAAAGAACTCAAGCACATCGACAAAACAACTATGATTAGCGTGTTGGAAGAATCATTCCGCAACGTGTTAATCAAGATGCTTGGATCTGACGTCAACCTCGACGTAATTCTTAACCCCGACAAGGGCGATGTTCAAATTCTTCAAAACCTCAAAGTTGTTCCCGACGGAGAAGTCATTGACATTAATAAAGAAATTAGTCTTAGCGATGCTCGTGCAGGAGGTGACCCCGATGCCGAAATTGGCGAAGATTTCTCTAAAGAAATTATTTTTGCCAACTTTGGTCGTCGCGCTATCCTTAACTTGCGTCAAACTCTTCAATCTAAAATACTCGACCTTCAAAAAGAAGCTATCTATGCTAAATTTAAAGAACTTGAAGGCGACCTCGTTGTGGGTGAAGTATATCAAACATGGAAACATGAAATACTTCTTCTCGACGATGACAAAAACGAGCTTCTACTACCAAAAAGCGAATCAATCCCCGGCGATTTCCTTCGCAAAGGCGAAACTATTAGAGCCGTTGTTGCTAATGTTGACAACAAAAACAACAACCCTAAAATTACAGTATCGCGCACAAGCGAGCACTTCCTTCGTCGTCTTCTCGAGCTTGAAGTTCCCGAAATTCACGATGGACTCATCAACATTCGTGCCGTGGCTCGTATCCCAGGTGAACGTGCTAAAATTGCCGTTGAAAGCTACGACGACCGCATTGATGCTGTAGGTGCTTGTGTAGGGGTTAAAGGTTCTCGCATTCATGGCATCGTTCGTGAACTTCGCAATGAAAATATCGATGTAATTAACTACTCTCAAAATGTAGAGGTACTCATAGGCCGTGCTCTCAACCTCTCAATGACACCTCAAATGCGCATCGACTACGATGCTAAAAAAGCCGAAGTATTCCTTCGCCCCGAAGATATTTCATTGGCTATCGGTAAGGGTGGTCTCAACATCAAATTGGCATCTATGCTCACCGGATTCAATATTGATGTATATCGCGAAGGCACATTCTCTAACGAAGAAGACATCTATCTCGATGAATTCAAAGACGAAATCGATGCATGGGTTATTGAAGCTCTCAAAGGCATGGGTTGCGTAACAGCTAAAGCCGTTCTCAACACTCCTCGCCAAGACCTCATCGACAAAGCCGATCTTGAAGAAGAAACTGTTGACTTCGTTCTTGAAATCCTCAATGCCGAATTTGAAGACTAATCCTATCAACCTTCATAGTTAACTCATCTCCTCAATATTTAATTAAGCAGTAACACCTTTAAGTAATATATGGCGAAAACAAAAATTAGTAAAATAGCAAAAGACCTCAATGTGTCGGTTTCTACTGCAATTGAGTTCTTGCGTAAAAAGAATATCACAGTTGAAGACAACCCCAATGCTCGCATTGAGGATGACGCTGTAGATATTCTCATCAACGAGTTCCGTAGCGATAAAGACCAAAAAATCAAATCGGAACAATTCTCATTTGAACGCCAAAAAGAGAAAACTAAACCTGCTCAAAAAGAAGCAGCAAAGCCAGTTGAAGAAATCACATTGTCGGTAGAGCCTACTGCTCAACCCAAAATTGTGGGCAAAATCGACATTAACAACATTGGCAAACCTGCGCCTAAAGCTCCCGAAAAAGTAGAACTACCTAAAAAAGGAAAGGCACCTGCCCCCGAACAACCCAAAGCAAAGGTTGCTCCCGAGAAAAAACCTCAACCCAAGGTAGAAAAGAAAGAAGAGCCTAAAGCACAACCAGCCATAGCCAAGGAAAAGGTTGAGCCAGCCAAAGTTGAGCCTAAACAAGAAGTGGAAACACCACAACCTCAAGAAAAGAAAGATGAAGAAATCTTCACAATGAGTCGCCCTACTGTGACTCCTACTATCAATGTTGTGGGTAAAATCGACCTCTCGGCTATTAATCAGCAAACTCGTCCAAAGAAAAAAAGTAAAGAGGAGAAACGCAAAGAGCGTCTTGCAAAAGACAATGCTACTCAACAAAATAACGGTAACGCTCAAAATGGCGACCGCAAAAAACGCAAACGCATTGTCAGCAAAGAAAAAATCGACATCGAAAAAGCAGGACAACAGGTTAACAATAACCACAACAACAATAATAACAACAAAAACGAGCATCCTCGTCGCGAAAAGGCAGGAAAAGACAAAAACAAACGTCCTATCCACACCGAAGTAAACGAAGAAGATGTACAAAAACAAATTAAAGAAACTCTTGCTCGTCTCACAAGCAAGGACAAAGGCTTGAAGAAAGGTGCTAAATGGCGTAAAGAAAAACGCGAAGCAAGTGCTAACCGCGAACGCGAAGCTGCTGAACTCGAACAAGCTGAAAGCAAGATATTAAAACTCACCGAATTCGTTACCGCCAACGACTTGGCTGTGATGATGAACGTGCCCATCAACAACGTCATTGCTACATGTATGAACCTTGGCGTTATGGTTTCAATCAACCAACGCCTCGATGCCGAAACAATCAATATCGTTGCCGAAGAATTTGGTTTCAAAACCGAATATGTTTCGGCCGAAGTTTCTGAAGCTATCGAACAAGAAGAAGACCGCGAAGAAGACTTGACCAACCGTCCTCCTGTAGTAACAGTGATGGGACACGTTGACCATGGTAAAACTTCTTTGCTCGACTACATTCGCAATGCCAATGTTATTGCTGGTGAAGCTGGTGGTATCACACAACACATAGGTGCATACAATGTAAAACTTTCTGACGGTCGTCACATCACATTCCTCGACACTCCTGGTCACGAAGCATTTACTGCGATGCGTGCTCGTGGTGCTAAAATCACCGACCTTTGTATCATCATCGTTGCTGCCGACGATAGCGTGATGCCTCAAACTGTCGAAGCTATCAACCACGCATCGGCTGCAGGTGTCCCCATCGTGTTTGCAATAAACAAAATAGATAAGCCTACTGCCAACCCCGACAAGATTAAAGAAGCTCTTGCTGCAATGAACTATCTTGTTGAAGACTGGGGCGGTAAATATCAATCTCAAGACATCTCGGCTAAAAAAGGTATTGGCGTAGATGAATTGATGGAAAAAGTGCTTCTTGAAGCCGAAATGCTCGAGCTCAAGGCCAACCCTAATCGCAAAGCTGTGGGTTCAATCATCGAATCTTCACTCGACAAAGGTCGTGGCTATGTTGCAACAGTACTCGTTCAAAACGGTACTCTTCGCGTAGGCGACACTATCCTTGCCGGTACTCACTATGGTAAAGTAAAAGCGATGTTCAATGAGCGTAACCAACGCATCACCGAAGCTGGCCCTGCTACTCCTACATTGATTCTCGGTCTCAACGGTGCTCCTACTGCAGGCGACACTTTCAATGTGATGGACAGCGACCAAGAAGCTCGCGAAATTGCAACAAAACGCGAACAGCTTCAACGCGAACAACGCGAACGCACCACTATCGGCCTCACTCTTGAAGAGATTGCTCGTCGTCGTGCTCTCGGCAACTTCCACGAACTCAACATCATCGTCAAAGGCGATGTGGACGGCTCAATCGAAGCATTGTCCGATTCGCTTCTCAAACTTTCTACCGAAGAAATTCAAGTCAATGTTATCCACAAAGCCGTGGGTGCTATTTCTGAAAGTGATGTTGTACTCGCTGCTGCTTCCGACGCTATTATCATCGGTTTCCAAGTGCGTCCTTCACTCCCTGCTCGTCGTGCTGCCGAACGTGATGGAGTTGACATTCGTCTTTACTCTGTCATCTACCAAGCTATCGAAGAGGTTAAAGACGCAATGGAAGGTATGCTTGCTCCCGAAATCAAAGAAGAAATCACAGGTACTGCCGAAGTACTTCAAACCTACAAGATTTCAAAAGTGGGAACAATTGCCGGATGTATGGTGCGTGAAGGTAAAATCAAACGCGCTTGCAAAATTCGCCTCATTCGTGATGGCATCGTAATCTACACTGGCGATTTAGGTTCACTCAAACGCTTCAAAGACGACGTGAAAGAAGTTGCTTCGGGCTACGATTGTGGTCTTAATATTGCCGGATATAACGACATCAAAGAAGGCGACATCATCGAAGGATTTGAAGAAGTTGAAGTATCTCGTTCTTTGTAATATCTTAGGCTAATGCCAATAGCCTACATAAATATAGGTTCTAATATGGGTAACCGCCAAGCTCTCATCGAGCAAGCGGTTGCCCATATTGAGTTTTTATGTGGTGCGAAGTGCCAGCAATCGCCCATTATCGAATCGGCGCCATGGGGCTTTGAGTCGCCACACCCATTCCTAAACGTTGGGATTGCCATCAAAACCAATATCACCCCCATCGACCTACTACAAGAATTGCTCAAAATCGAAAAAAGCATTTCAGCAGCATCTCACCGCGATAAAAACGGCAACTACATCGATCGCCAAATTGATATTGACCTCATTGCAGTTGATGATATTGTCGTCGATTCACCCACACTACAACTCCCTCATCCACGAATGCACATTCGCGACTTCGTACTCACTCCCATGATGCATCTCAACCCCCATTGGGTACACCCCATTTTAAATCAATCAATAACTCATCTCCACAACCAATTATATGAAAAAGATAATTAACCCTTGGCTCGACCTCGCTCACGAAGGTTACAACTGTTTTGCTTGCGCACCCAACAACCCTTGCGGGCTCAAAATGGAATTTTGGGAAGATGGCGACGATATTGTTTCGTTTTGGAATCCCGATAACAACTTCCAAGGTTGGCTCAACACACTTCACGGAGGCATACAAGCCACAGTGATTGACGAAATCGCAGCATGGGTAATCGCTCGCAAACTCCAAACTACCGGCGTTACCACCAACCTCAACATGAAATATCGCCGTCCAATACCCACTGGCGACAATGTCACAGTTGAAGCACGCGCACGATTGCGCGAACAAAAACGCATGTTTGCCATCATCGATGTAACACTATCGGTAAAAGGACGCGTGTGTTCCGAAGGCGAGCTCACCTACTACTGTGTTTCAAAAGAAAAAGCTGCCGAAGAATTCCACTTCCGCGGTTGCGAAGTAGAAGAATAATAAATCCTACACCCACAAGGCTCGCAACACATCGAGCGATTGCGTTTGAGAGAGCGAACTATAGTGAATTGTGTAGTATTCAAGAATTTTATCGAGCAAGTCATTGCGTTGATTGCGATTAAACTTATAGAATCGCATATTATCAAATGTGATGCGCGATAACATAGCCAACACAGCCGCATCGTCGGCATTAAGATATTTGTGGTGCAATGGAGGGGTCATTCTAAATCGCCCCTCTTGCATATCAAATACAGCCCCCTTTTGATAACTTGAGATATCGGGTTCAATACCTATAAATCGGCCTAAACGATAAAGAAAACAAAGATGATAGTTGGCAATACCATCGGCCATCACATCAAAACGCGTAATCGCATCAACCAAAAAAGCAAAAGTAGCATTATCGCTTTGGCTCTCACGCAACACAGCATTCAACACCTCGGCAATAAACAACGACACAGCACTCTTCACCGGATGAGAATGTAACCCATGTAGAGGCACCAATACTCGTGGATCACGCATTGTGTGTAATTCACGCCCCGGCTTAATCGATGCCACGCACTCAAAGATGCTCAACGGCATAAACAATGCCCGGCGACGATTAGCCTCTCGACCATTCCCTGCCGATACAAGAAACGACAATCGCCCCATCTCAAGAGAATATACACTCAAGATTGAATGCTTATCGTTATACTTAATTGTGCGTAATGCTATACAATGTAGAGGCTGATACATAACTCAAAATATTTGATAAAGATACTAAAAACACACCTATTTTTACCTTTTTACCCCTAAAAACATAAAAAAATGAATTATTTTTCTGCTTTTCTTTCAAAATATTTGCACATATAAAAATTTGTCCCTAAATTTGCACTCGCAATTTCGGGGAAACCCTTACGGCCCATTCGTCTATCGGTTAGGACGCAAGATTTTCATTCTTGAAAGAGGAGTTCGATTCTCCTATGGGCTACAATTAATAAACAATAACTTAAAGATTTAAAGATTTATTTATAATGGCAAATCATAAATCATCTGAAAAGAGAATTCGTCAAACTAAGGTTCGTAACGCTCGCAATCGTTACTATGCTAAAACTGCTCGTAACGCCGTTCGTCGCCTTCGTGCTATGACCGACCTCGCTGAAGCTCAAGAAGCTTACAAAAAAGTTAGCGCTATGCTCGATCGTCTTGCTTCTAAAAAGACTATCTCTAAAAACAAAGCTGCTAACCTCAAGAGCAAGCTCGCTCACCACATCAGCAAAATCTCTGCTTAATTTTTAGCAGCCTGATATTTGTTGGCCCATTCGTCTATCGGTTAGGACGCAAGATTTTCATTCTTGAAAGAGGAGTTCGATTCTCCTATGGGCTACCTCAAAGCATCTATCTCACAAAGGTAGATGCTTTTGGTATTTTATTGCTGATTATTAACCTATAACTGAAAAATTCTTTGTAAATTTGCGTAATTATTACAAATCATAATTATGAATATATCATATAACTGGCTCAAAGAATATGCCGACTTCAACCTCTCCCCCGAAGAGCTTGGAGCCGCTCTCACATCTATCGGCCTCGAAACCGGTGGTATTGAAGAAGTTGAATCAATTCGCGGTGGCTTGCGTGGCATCGTAATTGGGAAAGTATTAACATGCGAAGAACACCCCAATAGCGACCACCTACACATCACTACTTGCGACCTCGGCAATGGTGAACCCACCCAAATCGTGTGTGGTGCACCTAATGTTGCTGCCGGACAAACTGTTGTAGTGGCAACCGTGGGAACAACTCTCTATGATGGCGACCAAGAATTCCAAATTAAAAAGTCTAAAATTCGCGGTGTGGAATCATTTGGTATGATTTGCGCCGAGGACGAAATAGGCATCGGTCATTCTCACGATGGAATCATCGTATTGAACGACGATGTAAAACCAGGCACACCTGCTGCCGAATACTACAACCTCACAAGCGACTATGTACTTGAGGTTGACCTAACACCCAACCGCATCGACGCTGCTTCACACTATGGCGTGGCTCGCGACCTTTGTGCATGGTTATCTCAAAACAAAGGCGAAGCCACTCCTCAACGCCCATCGGTTGACGCATTTAGCATCGACCGCCAAGATGGCGCAATTGAAGTAGCCGTTGAAAATGCCGAAGCATGTCCTCGCTATGCTGGGCTTACAATACGCAATGTTAAGGTTACTGAAAGCCCTCAATGGCTTAAAGATCGTTTGACAGCGATTGGACAACGCCCCATCAACAGCATTGTTGACATCACCAACTATCTTCTCCACGCAATGGGACAACCTCTCCACTGCTTTGACCTCGACAAGGTAAAAGGTGATAAAATTGTGGTTCGCAACTGCGCCGAAGGTACTCCTTTCACCACTCTCGACGAAGTTGAACGCAAACTCAATAGCGCCGACTTGATGATTTGCAACGCCGAAGAGCCTATGTGTATGGCTGGTGTATTTGGTGGTCTTGACTCGGGCGTTACCGAAGGGACTACATCAATATTCCTTGAAAGTGCTTACTTCAACCCCACAACAGTGCGCAAAACTGCTCGTCGTCACGGGCTCAACACCGACTCTTCATTCCGTTTTGAGCGTGGCGTTGACCCAAGCAACACAATCTACGTGTTGAAACTTGCAGCTTTGATGGTAAAAGAAATTGCAGGTGGCGAAATTTGTGGCGAAATCGTTGACATCTACCCCAACGAAATCAAACCATTCCCTGTTACACTCTCTTATGAATACCTCAACAATCTCATTGGCAAAGAAATCCCCGCCGAGACTGTTGATAATATACTCCGTTCACTCGAAATCGAGATTAAAGACCGTCGCGACGGCGAAATCGATCTCGAAGTGCCCACCTATCGCGTTGATGTGCAACGCCCTTGCGATGTAGTTGAAGATGTGTTGCGCATCTATGGTTACAACAACATTGAGTTTGATAACACTCTCCACGCAACACTCTCTTACAAAACATTTACCGACAGTGCTAACGACCTTCGTGAACTCATTAGCAACCAATTGACTGCTGTAGGATTCAACGAAATCCTCAACAACTCTCTTTCGGCCGAAAGCTACTACGAAGGACTCTCTCAATACCCTGTTGCCAACTGCGTGAAGTTGCTTAATCCATTGAGCAACGACCTCAATGTAATGCGTCAAACATTGCTCTTTGGTGGTCTTGAATCACTCTCACACAACATCAACCGTCGCTCAAGCGACTTGATGATGTATGAATTTGGCAATGTATATCACTTCAACCCTGAAGCAGAATCAACTGCCGAAACTCCACTTGCACCATATAGCGAAAGTGAAAAACTCGCTTTATGGCTCACTGGCAACATTCGCCAAGGCAACTGGGCTCGCAGCGAAGAAGCAGCAACTATTTACGATCTCAAGGCGATTGTAGCCAACATCTTCGCTCGCCTCGGCATCTCTACTCGCGAGATAGCCCTCACTGAAGGTAATGACGAGATATATAGCGCATCAATCAATATCGCTACTCGTGCCGGCAAGCAACTCGGCACAATGGGCATCGTCGCTAAAGCAATCCTCAAGAAAGCCGACATCAAGCAAGAGGTACTCTTTGCCGAACTCGACTGGAATGCAATCGTAAAACTCGCCGTTAAGAAGAAAGTTACATTTGCTCCACTACCCAAAACTCAACCTGTGAAACGCGACCTTGCACTCCTCATCGACAAGGCCGTTACAATGTCACAAATTGAAGCCGTAGTGAGAGAAAGCGAACGCAAATTACTCAAAGATGTAACACTCTTTGATGTATATGAAGGTAAAAACCTCCCCGAAGGCAAGAAATCATATGCGATTGCAATGACTATCCAAGACGACGAAAAAACTCTCCAAGACAAGCAAATCGAAGCTGTGATGAACAAAATCATCACCAACCTCGAAAAACGACTTGGCGCATCACTCCGATAATTAAACAAATTAAAAATTAACAATATAAAACAATAAACCACAATGGGAAGAGCCTTTGAATATCGCAAAGCAAGAAAACTCAAACGCTGGGGCAATATGTCTCGCACATTCACTCGTATCGGTAAAGAAATCACCATCGCTGCTAAAGCAGGTGGTCCCGACCCCGATACCAACCCTCGTTTGCGCGCTTTGATGCAAAATGCTAAAGCTGCAAACATGCCAAAAGATACCGTTGAACGCGCTATCAAAAAAGCAACCGACAAAGATACTGGTGACTACAAAGAAATCATCTATGAAGGATATGGTCCTTTCGGTATCGCTATCGTTGTTGAAGCTGCAACCGACAACAACACTCGTACTGTTGCCAATGTTCGCTCTTATTTCAACAAATTTGGTGGTAGCCTTGGTACTTCAGGCAGTTTAACATTCCTTTTCGAACACAAATGTACATTCCATGTTATCGCCAAAGAAGGTGTTGACCTTGAAGAACTTGAACTCGAACTCATCGACTTCGGTGTAGATGAAATCGACTTCGACGAAGAAGAAAATGTAATCGTACTTTCTGCTCCATTTGAATGCAACTCTGAAATTCAAAAATATCTCGAAGAAAACGGCTTCGAAATCAAGAGCTCTGAATTTGTTCGCATTCCTAACGATCTCAAAGAGGTTAACGAAGAGCAACGCGTTCAACTCGAAAAACTACTCGAAAAATTCGAAGATGACGACGATGTTCAAAATGTATTCCACAACATGAAAGAAGACTAATCAATCACTTCTATCATATCACAAAGCGAATAGGCACTCCCTATTCGCTTTTTTTATTTTTTACATAAACTTGCACATTTCTAATTATTTATCACTACATTTGTAGTAAATAAACATTCGTTACACCTAAATTTCACATTCTCTATGAAATCAAACCTTTTTAAATCAATCATTACTATTTTGTTTGCGTTATTAATTTCGCAACAAGTCGTTCACGCACAAACAAATCGTTCTGCTCGTTTAGAAGCTCAACTCGAACTTTATGATATAGTCAATAAACTTTCAGAGGTCAAAGGTGTTGATTTTGGTGGCATTTGTTATGAAAACATCAGTTATGATTGCGAGACATTAAAAATGGACATCCTCGTAAACACTCCACAAAGTGATATCAGATATCTCACTTCAGATATGCTTACATTACAATTTCACTCCCTCGTAAACACACACAATCAAAGAGAATATTATTCCACCCTCTCTCACCTTTTACGCCAAGCCAATAGCAAATGGCAGATGACATATAAAGACTCTCAAGGGCATGCCGTTTCGCACATATTCACACCCGATGACATCGATGATATGATGACTAAGTCGGTGGAAGAACTCGGCATTGACAAAGAACAAATGTCGAACTACTGCATATTTTTTCACAACAACCTCCTTCAAAAACAAATAGATGGTGTTAATGTAATTAGTGCAAAAGCCACTAAAGAAGGAAATTGTGTAAAAACAAGTATATTAACCACTTTTGATGACGAAACAATTAAATTTCTCACCCCCGAAAGAATAAAACAATCATACATAGGTTCAATAGGCTCTCGTGTTTTAATACATGGTTACGCCAACCAACTTAAAGCATTTGGCTTTGATGGGTTAATACTCGAATATTCCAACCAACTTGGAGCGACAGCTAAAGCCACAATCATCGTTGACGACTTTCTCCATTTTTATGACGATGCTCAATTAGGGTCACAAGATGTAGTTGAAGAGGAGGTGTTTGAGGCATATGACACTATCGCAGCCGATAGCATCACTTGCGTTGAGATTGTTGATGATACTCGACTCGACGAGAATAAAGAGGTTAAGGATCTGTCAGAAGTTATAGAAAATGAAGCTCAATTAGGGTCAGCCGAAAATAATTACTCCCTATCACAAAATAGTTATGTGCTTGAGACCATAGAACAATATAAAAAACACTATCAATCATCTATAGGCACAGGTGGTATCCTTGATATTAAGGTAGAGCTACTCGACCCTTATATTGCAATAACTATTATTGTTGACGGCGTGAATGACAATGCCGGCAATTATACTCCCAACTCCTATAAAGAACATTTTATTGCAAGCACCATTTCGTCAGATGAGCGCATTGAACAATACAAATTATTATATGCCGAAGGAGTTAAAGGGTTTTATATGACAATTTCAAATGCCTATGACTACATCTCTTTCTCTGTCCCCATTGATTTAGAAGAGTTGTTTAGCGCAAAATATGCCTCTACGCAAGCCCCCGAACAATCGCTTGAAGAATATCTCGCATCACTTTCGGAAGAAGAGAAACAAGCCTACACTTCATCTTTTATGCAAGATTTAGACGAAATTACTAATTCATGGATAGGAAGCAATGGTGTCATAAACACACACACCTATATTGCCAACAATTACATCAATATAATATGCAATGTTAATAGTATTGAAGGATATACCGATGAATTTATCAATCAAAGCAAAATTAATTATATCAAAGAAATCAAGCCCAATTATAACGAAGAAATTGTCACCTCATTGAAATATATTCTTGAAGTAAAAGGATATAAATTCATCTACACCGATGCCACAACCCATAAATCGGTTTCTCTCATTGTTGATTTTGATGAGATACTCCACTTTAACGACGAATATCAATACAATGACGAATATGATTTTTCTGATATAAACACCGATGAAATCATCAACGGATTAGTTTTAGAGTTTGACAAGGCGCTAAGGCCATATGTGGGCCAAAATGGATTGATTGATCTATACACCACATTGAGAGATGGTCTAATTGAAACTACCTTTATTTTTGATAATAGTGTTGACCTTAATGATATAGGCGACATCAATACCTTTAAAAATGAACTTCTTAAAGAGATGACCGCTACCCAAGACGACCTTGACACTTGGGAGGCTCTATACTACTTTGGCATTGAAGGATTTAAATTCATCTTCCGCCAAGAAGGCTCCAATAAAGGCAAATGGCTTACCATCACAATTGATGATGTAATTAACGGCATCGACAACATCTACAACATGCCTCTAAATGAAATTTAAAGGCTTTTATGACTAATAATGCATCCATAATCGGGATTTGTCGCCATCGGTTGACGACCGACGGTGAGGGTGTCACTACTCTGGTGGCATTCCATGGTTGCCCATTGCGTTGCAAATACTGTCTCAATCCTCAATCGCTCGTGAAGCCTGAACGATTCCCCTCTCACAATGCCACATCTCTCTATGAAGCAACAAAGATAGATGCACTCTATTTCATTGCCACCGGTGGAGGAGTAACTTTTGGTGGAGGAGAACCATGCTTATATGCCGACATTATCTCTCAGTTTCGCAACCTTTGTGGCAAAGAGTGGCTACTCACGCTCGAGACATCACTCAATGTTGAGCCAAGCCAATTTGCAACCCTTTTGCCCATTATCAATCGTTTTATTGTCGACATTAAGGACATGAACCCCGACATTTATCAACGCTACACCGGTCGCGACAACAAAAATGTCATAGCCAACTTGCAACAACTAATCGACAATAATCGTCAAGATGACGCCATAATTCGCATTCCTCTCATTCCTCAATTCAACACCACAGCCCACCAAGAAAAAAGCAAAGCCCAACTCAAAGCAATGGGCTTTAAGCAGTTCGACATTTTTACCTATTCCACAAAAAATGCAAAAAATATTGACAATTAAAACTTTATTCAATATATTTGCATTTATAACGCCAAAAACAAACAACATGAAACGAGGGAAAGAAACATGCCGTATTCTCAAAGAGATACGCCGACAAATAGCCGAAGCAAATGATATTGAATTTATCACATCGGAATGTCGCTACCAAGGCGACTGCCTCGGCACATGCCCCAAGTGCGAAGCCGAAGTGCAATACCTCGAACAGCAACTATCTGCTCGTCATGCCGCCGGCAAAGCAATAGCCCTCGCCGGCATCTCAGCCGGGTTGTTATTCTCATCAGCGACATCGTTTGCATCTGAATCTCAACCAATAAAACAAAATCAATCAATTCAGAATCCTTCATCTGATAAAGTTTTCCTTGCCGTAGGTGAGGTACAATCAATATATGATCGCGCATATCAACCAATTTATCAAGAATTTTATGACAGATTTTCTGCTCCATCAGAATTTCATGATGCTATAAATGGCAAATTAATAGCCCTCATAACATTTAAGGAAAATGGTCGTATAAAGAATGTCGAAATCACAAATAGTAACCTCCCCAAAGTTGTTGATAAGGAGGTAATTAACACATTAATGAATTTTGAGGGCATAATTATTACCAAGAATGGGGTACCGGTCGAACAAATATCGTTACCGATATCATTAAATATTCCCCCAAGACTAATCATTACCACATTAGAAACAGATGAGACTTCCGATTATGTTACAATTTCGGGCAATGTAAAAACAATTGACAATAATGACGATATGATTGCCGCAACAATCATAGAAAATCCAGACCAAAAACCCATAAACAACATGGCTGAGACTGACCTAAATGGCAATTTCACATTAAAAGTAAAAAAAGGCAGTAAAGTTTCAATATCATTTATCGGATATAAAACAATTACATTTTCAGTTAATGGCAATTGTAATATTCAAGCATATTTAGATAATGACTTTTACTTAACTGGCGAAGTCATTGGTCCAACTATAATTGAACTATAAATTTTACCATATGAGACGAGGAAAAGAGACATGCCGCATCCTTAAAGAGATACGCCGACAAATTGCCGATGCAAATGATATTGAATATATCACATCGGAGTGCCGATTTCAAGGTGACTGCCTCGGCACATGCCCCAAGTGCGAAGCCGAA
>JAZTZO010000008.1:0-42404 GCA_045637505.1 Muribaculaceae bacterium
TCGACGGTAAAACTCACCAAGAACTCACTGCCGACGAGTCAATGGCTATGTTCCCATCAACTAATGGTGGTCGCATCGCTTACTCTACTCCTGCTGGTGAATTATTTATTATTAACCTCAAATAAGAAGCGACATGAAAAAAATATTACTAACAGCTGTGACTGCGATGCTCGCTTTAGGTGCATCGGCTCAAACAGCAAAGGAAGATGTGCGCATCTACATCAACCCAGGTCACGGAGCATTTGATGCTGGTAGCCGCCCTATGGGTACTGTGAAGCATGGTGCAAACAATGCGTACTCTGATGTAAATAACGACACAACCAACTTCTTCGAATCAAATACAAACCTTCAAAAGGGTCTTGCTATGCTCGAAAAGTTGATTGAGTATGGTGTTCCTTTTGATCGCACAAAAAATCAAGAAAACGCAAATCCTCATCGTGTGGGTGCTGCTCTTGATTTGAGTCAAAATATCGTAATGAGTCGTGTTAAAAGTGGTGTAGCTCCAGCTTATACCGATTATACCGAGCATACAACACCTCCCGAAACCGATTATTATGACCGTTCTTTGAGTGAAGTTGCTGCCGAAGTTGAATTCAATAACTTTGATGTATTTGTGTCGATACACTCTAATGCTAATGTTGATGGTGACAACATCAACTTCCCATTGATTCTTTATCGCGGAACCGATACTCAAGAAGGTAATGCAGGTAGTATCAATATGGGTAAAGCTGTGTGGCCACACCTTTTTGGTCTCGGACACCAACAATGGAGTGCATATGACTTGAATAAAACCAACATTCGTGGCGACCACAATTTCTATAATTCAACAAGTACCGCAAAATATGTGATTTCAGACGAAAGCTATGTTTATGATACCGACAACCAGTTTTCTCAATTAATCGAAGGTAAAGACGGAGCTCCCGACACCGTTGCCTATACTGGTTACCTCGGAGTAATCAAACATGGTGTTCCTGGATTCTTGGCCGAAGGTTATTTCCACACTTATCAACCAGCACGCCACCGTTATATGAACTGGGGAGTGTGTCATCTTGAAGGTGAAGCCTATGCTAAGGGTATTAACGACTACTTTAACTGGGGAGGTACTGAAACAACCGGTACTATTTATGGTGTAGTTCGTGATAAATACAACAAATTTTCTCACGAATTCTACAATCCTAATGTGTCATCTAATGATAAATTCCAACCATTAAACAACGCCATTGTTACTCTTTCAAAAGGTGGTGAAATTGTTGCTACATATACAACCGATGATGAATATAACGGTGTATTCATTTTCAATGATGTTGAACCTGGAACTTATTCTTTGAATTATTCTCACCCTGCTTATGAAGCTGCCGAAGAAGAATATCTAACTGAATTTGAGGTAACTGCAGGTAGCATGTATTACCCTGAAGCATTCCTTATTGACACTGCATGGGTAGCTCCTACTATCGTTTATGAAAACTATCCCGACTCAACAGCAGGTAAAGAAGGGTTTAATGTTTTCCCCAATTATGAAGTAAAAGCAACAGAATATACTCCTCTTGCTACATTGTTGGAAGGAAAAACTGTTCGTCGTCAAATCATACGCGATGACAAACTTTATGTTCTCGCACTCGATGAGGCAAAAGATCCATACATCTATCTTGCTGACCTCGCTAATGACACAGTGATAACTCTTGACACTAAACCAGTTGTGATGGGTGGCAATGGTATCTTGAAGATTTCAGATATCGCACTCACCGCCGACCATGTATTAGTAGCAAGTGGCTTCTCTCTTAACCACTACGATGATTCTTACGCTGAAACTGACGGCACTGAACGTGGCTCGGTTCATTTCTATAAATGGTCGCAAGACTCTATCACAAGTCTTCCTGATACTTGCGAACTTTGGTTCACTACTAATTACTGTTGTAATTTCTTCCGTGGTAAATTAGGTAAAACTATCGCTTATTCAGGTACATTAGAAGATGGTACTATCACAACAACTTGTCCTCATGGTACTCACACAAGTGATATTGCAATGCGTTTTGCTCAATTTGCTATTGTTGAAGGTCAAAACACAGGTGTTGTTCGTTACGATGCTTGGGTTGCTCTTCCTAACGAAGCCAACTTCTATGGAGATGCAATGAGTGATTGCGATGATTATGAAATGATGATTTCTCCTCTTGGCAAAAACAATTTTGTTCTTGATGGCAACCTAATCGCTCCATTTGAATGGAATGCTGAAGGTGAAGGCGCAGAACCTCAAGTGCTCGGTCGCAACGAAAAAGTTAGCAATGAGA
Source organism: Muribaculaceae bacterium (assembly GCA_045637505.1). GTDB lineage: Bacteria > Bacteroidota > Bacteroidia > Bacteroidales > Muribaculaceae > RGIG4079. The sequence continues at coordinate 2,286 of JAZTZO010000008.1, forward strand.
AAGCTATTGGTACCAACTACTTCCGCTATGCTGGCAAAACATTCATGGTTACTCCTAAAGTAAATGAAGAAGGTAAAGTTGCAGGTATTGAACTATTTGACATTTCTGAAGGTCTCAGCACAGCAAAAGCTATTGATCTCATTGGTGGAGACATCGAACCCGTTGATTACAAATATGCATCGGCTCATGGTGAATTGGCATTAACTCTCAATGCTGAAGATATCACTACAGGTGCCGACCTCGAATTCTTCCTCGTTATTGATGGTAAGACTTACAAATTTACTGAAACTGAAACTTATACTTCTCACAATCCTGCTGAAGGTGGTACTGCCAACCCATTTGCTTATGCTCTTAAGAGCGAACTCGCTGAAAACACCCTTAATATCAACTACTCATTGAATGCCGATGCTGAAGATGTGAAAATCATCGTTAAAGATGCTGAAGGCGAAGTTGTAGAAACTATCGAAAAAGGTGCTCAAACTAAGGGTGCTCAAACTGCCGAAGTGAATGTAGCTGAATACGAAAAAGGCGACTTCTCTTGGGAAGTTGTTGTTGACGGCGCCGACAAAACAGCTGTTGAAACATTCAAATCGTATATGTTCTATCACCCACGCGGTGTTGATGTTGACAACAATATGGAATCACCTTCATTTGGTAATATCTACTGTACTGAAGGTATGACTTCGGCAAGTTCCGACTACCATAGCAACACTACTACAAGCGGCGGTCTTGGTCTATACGCATTTACAGCCGATATGGAACCAATTATTAACCCTGCAACCAACACTTATGGTTTCAAAGGTGGTTGGGAATTAAGCTACAAAATTGGTACTTCTAATGCTGCCGACTTGGCACGCGTGCGCGTAGCTGAAGATGGTCGTTTATTCGTAACTCGTATGAGTGGTCTTGGTAATTACATTATGTTTGCTCCTTCATTTGATGACCTCGTGGCTAACAACAAGTTCACTTCATTGTTTGATGGTCTCACTCTCGATGCTACAACTTATAAATATAGTGATGCTAACGGCAACTTCATGGGTGCTGCTAACCTTGGCTTCGATGTTAAGGGCTCAGGCGAAGATCTTAAAATGATTGCTCTTTCAAGTAACAACACTCATTGGTCATATGTTTATGGTGGTGCTAGCACTGATGAATATGCTCTTGGTACTGCTGCTACACTTCCTATTCCAACAAATGTTCCTGCTTTGACCGGTCGATACACAATCGCTCCTTCTGCTACAAATGTTGAATATGATGAACGAGGCGGTATTTGGTATTGTCAATATCGTGGTGCTCCTACCGATGCTCAACCAGGTCTTGTTTATATCGACAACACTGGTACTGAAAAATATAAAGACCTCGTGAGCCGTGGTGGTGGTGGTGTTCGCGTATCTCCTGATGGAAAACAAATCGCAGTAGCTTCTTCAAGCGCTAATCCTAAACAATTCACTGTTTACAACCTCGTTTGGAGTGAAGATGGCGTTCCTGCTCTCCGTCGTGAATATGTAATCACTCACAATATCGGTACTAATGTTTACGACATTGCTTGGGACCTCGCAGGTAACATCTACATTTGCGGTAACTCTGGTGAATATTTGAAAGGCTTTGCTCTTCCACGCACCGAAGCGTTTACTACAAAAGCTGCTTCTAAATACACATTCAACACCGAAAATGTAGGCATCAACAAAGTTGCTATTGACAATGATGCTAACGCTCCTGTTGAATACTACAACCTTCAAGGTGTGAAAGTTGCTAATCCTTCAAATGGTGTATTCATCAAAGTACAAGGCAATAAATCAACTAAAGTTTACATCAAGTAAGATGCTAATTGAAAGTTGAAAATTGAGAGTTGAGAGTTGAGAACCTTTAGCTCGCCGTAGGCTCGACCGAGGCAATTGAGTGTTGAGAATTTTCTAACTCTTTAATCTCTACTAATATCAAGCGAGCAATCCGCAGTGGATTGCTCGCTTTTTCTTTTTAGGCTAGTAAGCAATATCTGTGTTTAATATATCAAATAATATCAATAATTTCATCCCTATTAATTTCATTAAAGCTCATTTTACTTTTTTGCTTTATTTAACCCTATAACGGCATTTAACCTGCCCTACTTATAACATAATTTAACATTATGGGGGGGTAATTTGTGTCCATTTTGTTAAATTTGCAAAATTAGACTTTCCCTAAAAGTCGCATTTTAAATGCGAAGGTTAATTGTTTTAGAATACGCATCTTTTTGAAACAAAAACTAATTAACTATTTTATGAATTTGTCTATGAACTGCATTCGTTTAACATAAGAATTAAGAGATATCTAAAAATAAACATCATGAAATGTCCTTACTGTGGCTACGACAAGATTCAGCCAAATTTCAATTTTTGCCCCAAATGCAAACACTCTTTAAAAGAACAAAATGAAACAAAGCAGGTAATTAAACACGAAAACTCCAATATTCAAGAAAAGGGTTTCATAAATCGTGCTTTTTCTCGATGGACTTACGAAAGGGCTATGGCCGACCCCTATGGTTATGCTAGTTGGGCATATAGGAATCCTAATGATAATGGTGTGTTTTTAGGTCGTTGGAATAGTGAAGGTCATGACTTGTCTGTTATACGTCAAGCTATTTCTGAAGCAAATCGTGCGCGCCAAGAAAATCCAACAGTAGATCAAGTTGATGTTGATGCAAACATTATTGATGCCAATCAACAAAGTTCTCGTAGTGGATTTAATAATGCCTTTGTTAATTCGGTTAATGCCGACTATACAACTGATGCAGCTGCAATTGTTCGCAACAAGGCAATATGGAAATTGCAACCCGGGGAATTGGCTCGTCATATTGCCCCTGATGAATGGGTCTATGTTTCTGAACATCTTGAAGGCTTGATTATAGAAGAAGGAACAAGTGCAATTATTTATATTGACGGACAAGAGGTCGCTCAAATGGGTAGTGGCATGTATGTTTTTGACGATAAACATGCAGCTGCCGCAGAAATGGAAGCAGAACACCGCAAACAAGAGCATCAAGGGTTCTTCTCTCGTCTAGCAGATGGGATATATCGATTCTTTACTGGGCACAAAAGAGAAGAAAGTTCTCATCAAAGAGAGGAGCGACGTCGTAGAGTCCAACAAATTATGGGGCGCTTGAAGAAAGACACAATGATTGATGTTTATTTAAAATCAGATCGCATATTCCCTGTTATTTTTGGACATCAACACCTATCAGACTCTCCCGATGGCTATAAACCATATGTAATACAATCGCGATATCTCGATTTGCAAGTAGGGGTAAGTATGCACATGCAAATCAACAATTTTAAGACTTTTATTGCCAATTATTTAGCAGGATGCAAGAGTGTTAGCATTGCTGATATAGTAAAGAGTGCCGATAACTCTGTTTATAGTATCTTGCGCTATCGATTACGTGATATTGAAGTAACCGAACGTGGATTAGATGAGGCTACATCCAACACAATAAAAGAACACTTAAAACAAAATTTACCTAATTTACTTCATGGTATTATTATTGTAGATGTGCTAGATATCGCAACATCTAACGAACAATTAGCTCGCTTTCGACAAGTGGAAGAGCAACTATATTGCTCTGAAAAAGAATACGATTTTCTACAACGCACCAATGAATTCCGAAATCGAATAGCATCAGAGGAAAACGATCAAAAAATTCGTGAAGCTCGTTCGGAGCAAGAATTAAGATTCCGACTTGATGAGGTAAATAAAGACAATTTGTTGCATGATAATGAAATGGAGCAGTTTGTCAGCCTATTAATGAATCAAAAAGTTATTCGCGAAGCAACTAATAAGGCTGATTTAGATAAAGCTATGCTTGAAATACAGCGCAATAGTCTTATTGCCCAAGAGGAGTTTGAAATATTCAGTAATGATTTGGTTAATCGTCGCTTTGACCGTGAACAGATTTCAGAACAAATGCGAGCTCGTTCTCTAATGGCGACGTCTCTTCAAAAGATAGAAATTGACAAGACTCTTAGTATTGCTACGATTAAAGCCAACGAAGATATTAGTGATACCGAATGGGAAGCATTCCGCAAACAAAAAGGTTATGAAGCTGAAAATTGGGAGTTGGAAGCTACTATATATGGTCGCAAATATATTCTTGAAAGACAGCAGTTGGTTGACGAAGTTGAAAGACGCCGTCTTCAAAATGACGCAAATGCAGAAACATTAAAAAACCAACAACAAACAAATGACTTTGGACGTGAAGAAACTTTAAAAGACCATGATGTAAACGAGAAAATCAAGGAAGATGAGTATCAACGACAACTTCGTGAAAAGGAGGACGAGTTACGAATTTTGAAAGAAGAAATCGCAATAAGTCAGTCAAAACTTGATCATGAAGCAACTCGTGCTTTAGAAAATCTTCGTGCCATCAAAGAAATGGATATGGCAGAACTTAAAGAGAAACATGCTCATGAATTAGAAAAGGACAAGATTGATGCAGATGTGGAGAAAACTCGTATTGATGCGGAGAAGGCTATGTCTGCCGACCAGTTGCTTGGAAAGAATATTGCATCGATGGATTCAGGTGCTCAAAAGGCTTTTGCTGAATCATTCTCGAATCTCAAAGAAATTGAGTTGACAAAGATGAATGCTGCACAGCAAGCTGAATTGTATCAGCAAATGGTGAAGATGGCAAATGATAATGGTGCAAATATACAAAATATAGCATCTATCAATGCGACACAGCAAGTTGAAATAATGCGTCAAATGATGCAAGCTTTTAAGGAGATGAACATTTCCGCAACTGGTGGGCAACAAAATATTGTTACTGCTATGCTTGGAACAATGCAAAATTTCGCAAATACACGTTTCAATGATGCCAAGGATATGAAAGATGAATATCGTAATCAAATGCAACATGAGCAAGATCGACTAGATGAAACTCAAAGACAATCATTAAACTATACTACTCGTGTTAAGGTATCAGAAAACATGCCTAATATAGTCGGTGGAACAGCTGTAAATGTTCATGTAGGGGCTACTATTTGTCCTAATTGTGGCCAACAAATTGACGACAAGAACTTTTCTTGTTGCCCTATTTGTAGCCAAAATTTAAAGTAAGATAATATGTTAATCGGTTTAATACTTACAAATACGCAGCGTTTGGCTTCAACCCTATCTTGCGAACAAAATAAAGTTGTTAATGTCATTTCAAAGTATGTATCATTATGTTCTTCTTATATAGATTGGCAAGTAGTAGATATTTCTGACGAAGTATATGCTGATATTGATAAAACGAATTGGTGGGCATATATCCCCATTCTTGATGACTACTTTATTGGTCTCGGGTTGCAAGAAAGGAGTTATTGTCCCCTATTTATCATTGGGGGTGACGATATAGTTCCTATGCCTACAATTCGCAATCCACTCTATAGTGTGGGTAGTGAATATCTATATTCAGATATGGCTTATTGCTTTTATTCTTTGGATATAAGGTTAGAGGATTATATCTCTCAAAAACCACGATTTGCAGTTGGTAGATTACCCTTAACAATGGATTGGAGTTTAGATGGTCTGATTACATATCTTAATGAATGTGTTGATTTTGCAGCAAATGGAATCACTATTCGTGGTGCGGCAATGACCACAACACAAAGTTGGCTACGAGCATCTAATGAGATGATGCGAGATATACCTACTATATCGTTCTCTAATTATGTTCCATTAAATAATAGAATGATAGTCAGCCCTGATCTGGATACAGAATATGAGGATATGTATGATGATTATGTGCAAGAATTGAAAAAGACAGATTTCCTTGTGTGTAATCTTCATGGTTCGGACGATAAAGAAATTCCATTCTTTATCGGAGAGGATACCTCTCATTCTCAATATACCATAGCAACCCAACCCTCTATGATGAGCAAAGCAGCTCCATATATATTTAATACGGTTGCTTGTTATGGAGGTCGATATGTTGATTATGAATTAGATGAGTCAATGTTATTGTCTTCATTTGCTTACGGCACAATATTATATTGTGGCTCATGTGATATAGCCATAGGAGGTCCTGATATGGAAGGTAATTCAGAGCTGTTGATAAAGTTATACAACATATATTTGCATAAAGGTCTTCCTGCAGGTTTGGCACTAATTAAAGCCAAACAAGATTATTATCGAACATGTCATAGTGAAGATGGTGACGAGTATGCAATGTTTACAATATTGGAATTCAATTTGTTTGGGTGTCCAATAGTTTCAATGCAACCCAAATTAGGCATAGATTATGAACCTCAATTGTTAGGACAACCAATAACTAAACAATCGCAAATCTCTTATCACCCCAAAACAATAGAAATAATTTCAGGCGGAACATCTAAAGCCAAAGATATTCATGCTTATGTGCGAGGTTTAGTCGATAATAATTTGTCAATAATCAAACAAAAAGTTGAAGAAGAAGTTTACCAACGTTTAGGATTGGGAAAAGAAAATCTTCAACAGGTTATGCGAGTGTCGCAAGACAACTATGCTTTGGGCTATCAATTTTTATATTCATGGACTCCTCAACAATCACATAGGCATTTCCAATTGTCTTATATTGTTGATGCTGACAACCATGGTAACATTACAAAAATAGTTAACACAAAATAACGATATGGAATATAAGGGAAACATGGCTAAATATAAAGGTTCTCATGGAACAAAATCTTTGACTATTTGTCCGATTTGTGGGAATGATATTTTAGGTAGCGATTTATTTTGTGAAATGTGTGGAATGCGCATTCATTCTAATAAACTGAATATATCTAAGTTAGAATCGTCTTCAAGCCAAATCTTTTCAGAAAAACAAACTCTAACATTCCAGAATTTCAGTGAGTGGAGTAAATATTGGGCAGAATTATATGTTCAAAATTGTGATTTTTGGTCATATCTAATTTATGAACATATTGATGATGATGATTTTTCTCTACCTCTAATTATTTGCGCTCATAAGTTCCAATCATTACGCGATATGAAAGATGCGTATATAACACTTTGCACATATGGTCAAGATCGTGGTTTCGGTATGCCAAACAACGATGTTTTCATGTGTGAGGAAGATTTGTGTTGGTATGTATTTTTAACATGTAGCGATTTGCCATATGTTCTATTGGTTGCTGATTCTTTCAATGGCTCAATTTGGGGTTGGGCCGACTATTTTATCCCTACCCCCCCAGCACCCATCTCAATTGAAAAATCCATAAATATTAATGCTTATAATGGTGGTTATGCACCTATAAAGACAAAGCGACAAATGCCTAATGTGAAAAAAATTGCCCAAAAACATATTGATTCTAACCTTCTAAAAACAATTGTGCATAGCAAAGCCAATCTCCGAAGCAGATATATTTTCTACGATGAACGAGATTATAATAATGCGAAAGATGCTTTATTCTATGGCAATCGCACCATTTATGACAAATTATATTGGTATGGATCTTGGTCCAACATCAACGGTCGTGACTGTGTTTGGCGAGTTGATTTATTTGATGATTTAACGCAAGACGAATTAGAATATGCTGTTGGACATATACGCGAACACAATGGTCAATACTACAAAGATTAAAAATGAGCAATTATGAAGAACTGTCCAAAATGCGATAAGGCTTGGTCTGAAGAATTTCTTTGTTGCCCAATTTGTGGCGTGGAATTGATTTTAAATCACGAATGCTCTAATGTTAATATGGGTAATGCAAACGCCATCAGCGGTGGAGTTCATTCTTCTGACGATCATACCAAAACGGATAGCGATAACGAAACGCATATTAACAGCCATAATACCACCAATAATACTACAATTTACGAAGCAAAGAAGAGCGAAAGTGAGAGATTAAAAGAGGATATTCTCACATATCGATTGAAGTGTCAGAATCTTTTCAAAGATGGTCTTATTTCAAATGATGACGATCGCCAATTGCGTGAATTGCAGTTTACTCTGAGCCTTTCCGATGAACTTGCATTGCCCATAAAAGAAGAAATTAGGCAACAAAGCAAAAAACGCAAAAAGCAGTTGACGTTGACCGGTATGTCCGACATACGTCAAACAAAATCCATTATAGAACAAAACACGGCTCCTGCGCTACAACGTCAATTAGTAAAATTAGAATCATGGATGCAAGAGTATGATGATAATACTTTAAAACTAATGTATTATCAAATGTCCTCTATCCTTGAACCCGTACGCTATACTAATAGATATGAAGATGGTGCAAAAGATGAGTATTGGGAGGTGTATTGGGCACACATAGCTTATCTATTGCAAAATAGAGAAAAACAAGCTAATGAAGCTCTTGCCAATCTTGGCCGATGGCATGCCTATTATCCTGAACAAAATGATATTATTTTGCTTCTTGCTGGACGACTTATGCTAAATGAGCCTTTAAATGATATTCAACAAGTAAGAAATAAACTTTCATCACATTTCTCACCCGATTTACAACTATTATTAGATGCAATAGATGAACTGTTGAATATGGATTGGGCAAAAGAGTCCATTTGCATACGTCCCGCTCATTCTTTTTATATCAACTCATTGTTTAATTGTTTTGTTGAAACTCAAAAAACAATTGGTCAACAACAGTTAAAAGAATTTAGAGAAAAAGAAAAGCAAAAAAGAGAACAAGAAGAGCAAAATAAACAGGCTGAATTAAATTTGCAAAATCAGATTAGGAATCAAAAAACTTTAGTTCTTCAGAAATTTCAAGAAACAGGTCGAATAGAAAAAGCTTGCCTTGAAGCTGGCGTTGCTTTTCACACGTTCAATGTATGGTTGGAAGAAGATCCTATTCTTGCATCATCCTATAATGAGTTAGTCCATTGTATGGAAGTGCAAAAATATGAAGAATTGGAACAAAAACGAAAACAAGAAGAATTTGAAATTCAAACAAAAAAATTGAAACAAAGCTTTAAATTTGTGTTTGAACAAAACGAATGTGATTTACTTAAAACATGTACTGAAATAGGTATCAGTTCAGCCACTTATTATGAATGGTGTCGAACCGATGCTATCTTCAACGATGACATTGCATATATTATTCGTAAAAATGAAGAGTTTATTGAAAACGAAAAGATTGCCAAGCGACAAGAAACTTATCGTAAATATCGACCATTTATTTTTATTGGTATAATTTTGGTTATTGCGATTGTTGGTGCTATTTCTTATATATCCTATAAAGAAAATGAAGCACAATCCCAAATAACACAATCCTACAATAGCAAAATTAGCGAATTTGATGAAACTTTTAAATTAGTAAATTCAACCGATCAAGGTCGTGATGCTTTAATTCAAGCATACAACATTATTAACGAACTACACAAACTAGAGAAATCAGAACATTTTGTAGAAAATCCATTATCTACTGATTTAGAATCAAAACTAAATAATAGAGTAGAAAACATGATTGAAGAATGTAAAACAAAAATAATGAGCTATGATCAAATGATTGCTGATGATTTTGAAAATAGGTTAAAAGAAATAACTAAAATAAAACAAAGTCAATAATTTTATTAATAATAGGTTATGAGAAAACTATTAATACTCTTATTTGTATGCTTTACAAATTTCTTGAGTTTTGCTGGTGGAATTGAATATTTCAACCACGTTAAATCATTATACAATAGTGGCCGTTATGAAGAGGCTCTTCAAGGTTTCAAGTCCTGCAAAACTGTATATCATTCAGAATTTAATACTGATCAAATTAATAATATCAATATATGGATTAGTAAGTGTCAAACAAAAATATCAGAAAAAAAAGCAATAATACAAGCTAAACGAAAGGCTGAAGTTGCCGCTGCACAACGCAGAGCTCATGAAGCAAAACTTGCGAAAGAAAAAAAAGAAAAAGAAGCTCGACTTGCTGAAGAACAAAGAATAAAAGACTCAATTCAACAAGAAAGAATCAAGAGAAAGTTACTCTTTGTATCGTCAAATGCGTTTCTTATTGACTGCGAATATACTGGAATGCACCAAGCAATTAAAGGACACATTGCTAACAATTCTGATTTTAGATTTACCGACGACCCCGATAAAGCATATTGGAGCGTATATGTTACAGCAAATGCATATGAACAAAACTTCACAGAAATAAAATCTAATAATGAAAATATTAGAAAAATATATTGTTCAAATGTTGTAGCTTATATAAAAATTGTAGATTCTATTTCAAATGAAACAATATATGAAGTTGAGATTACTGATAAAGGGAATAGTAGTAAATATAGAACTGCAGCTATAAATGCTTATAATAAAATTAATAAAACAATTAGCTCAGAAATATTAAAACATTTAAATAAATATTAACAACTTTAACACAATGAAAAAACTTATTATTATTTCTATCTGCATTTTAATGGGGATAAATTCATACGCACAAAACGTAGTGTATGTAGCCGTAAGTGATTCAATAAAATTGAAATCAATTATTGAAAATATTTTTCAAGCTCAATTAATTTCCGAGGGTAATACTGTAAGAGTATGTAGGGATTCGGGCGTTTTTGCTGGAGAGATATATGATGAATTAGCATATCAAGAAGCTGGGAATGTTCCTACTGAATTAATGAAACGATTTGGAGAAGAAATTGTCCCAAACGAATTATGTGTTGTTACATTAGAAAAAAATATATCTTCAGGAGATTGTATTTTTATTGCAAAAGTTTTTGATATAGAATCTAAAAAGCTAAAAAAAACAGCAACATATATAGGATATGCTCATGATAATGAGGGCATTAAAAATATAGAAAGCCCTACATTAATAAAAAAAATTGCATATAGTTTGTTAGCAGATCTTGGTTATGCACAGGGTCAAGTAGAGCAAAAAGTTAAAGATGCAGATACGAACTATGACGATGAAATAACAAAAAAACAGGAAAAACAGAATGCACTAAATAGAGAAAAAAGAAAAGAAAAAAGAAAAGAAAATTGGGAAAAAATAGAAAATACTTTTACTCCAGAAGATAAAGGTACAGAATTTAGATTTATCAGTTGCTTCAATTCTACTGGATTGTTTGGTGTTGGAATGAATTTTCATAAATCTTATTTTCAATTAGGATTTGATGCTCAAATAGCATCACTTCCCACTGATATAGAACCTGACGGATTAAATTATGGTTACAGCGATGATTATCAAGAATTAAACGATACATACTTCTTATTGAATAGTAAAGATTATTTAGCTGAAAATGGGAAGATTTTTAAAACTGAAAGTGAATACATTAACCCTATGTTTCAAATATCTATTATTCCTGGATTAAATTTTAAACATATAGCAATAGAATGTGGATTAGGTGTTTTTATTTGTGAAAATATAAAATTAATCGATAACATAACATCTGATTATTATGACCAATATGAAGGAACTAAAACTACTAAAAGTTACTTTTTTGCACGTCCAAACATTGTAGGATATATTCCTACTTCAAATGATGATGCGATATCTTTATCTATTGGGTATAATATTTGTCCCAATGCTAAACCTCTCAATGGGCTTGTTTTTGGAATAGGCTTCTGCTGGTGGTAACTAGTACATTAAATATTGTAAATAAATTCTATTTATCAATTTTAATACACTCCTTCAAGCGAGCAATCCGCAGTGGATTGCTCGCTTTTTTATGCTCATTTTAATGTGTTTAACTTAATTATGCATTTTAAATTATGTAGTATGAATTAAAATTGATTACCTTTGTGGGTTGAAATTATTAATAACAATTTATTTAAACATAAAATTATGACTGAATTAGAACGATTAAGCTATGCCCTTGGCTTGAGTATGGGTAACAATTTCAAAAGCTCTGGCATAGAAGAATTGAATATTAAAGATTTTGCCGAAGGTGTAGAAGCTGTTTTTGCAGGCTCTCAACCCAAGATGAGCTATGATGAAGCTAAAGAGGTGATTCGCGATTTCTTTATGGCTCTCGAAGCTAAACAAAATGAAGCTGCTGCTAAAATGGGCGAAGTGAACAAGGCTGCTGGCGAGGCTTTCCTTGCTGAAAACGCTAAACGCGCCGAAGTAAAAACTACCGAAAGTGGTCTTCAATATGAAGTTATCACTGAAGGTAATGGCGACAAACCTGCTGCAAGCGACACTGTAGTTGTTCACTACACAGGTACTCTCATTGATGGTACAGTATTTGACAGTTCAGTAGAACGCGGCACTCCTGCTACTTTTGGCGTTACTCAAGTTATCCCAGGTTGGGTTGAAGCTCTTCAAATGATGCAAGTGGGTGCTAAATGGCGTCTTTACATTCCTTCTGACTTGGCTTATGGTCCTCGTGGTGCTGGTGGTGCTATTGGTCCTAACTCAACATTGATTTTTGATGTAGAATTGCTCCAAATCGCAGGTAAATAATTTATGAAACTAAAATCACTCTTTGTTTCATTGCTTCTTGCTGTTGTGTCGTTTTCTTCTATAGCACAAAATCAAGAAGAGAGTCCTGTTGCCGACTCGCTCGACATCGCCCTTGGAGTGTTGTGGAACGACCAATTTGCCGAAATACACCAAAATAATCCACAAAAAGCAGATTCGCTTTTTGCCGGAATGAGAGAAGGCCTCAGAATTTTCAACTCATCATCGCTCCACGATGCTGGGGTATTCCAAGGTATTGTTATGATGTTGCGCGCTAATGATATGCTTCGAGAAGGTATTTTCATTAAACCCGAACGCATCATAAATACTCTCAACGAATTGGCTCAAGGCAAATCAATAGGAATGGATAAAGCTGGTGCCGAGAAGTATATTCATGACTTCTTCTCTCCACAAAAAAACACTCCCGACACTGTGAGCGTGGCTTCGCAAGAAGCTTTCTTGAATGAACAATTGAAACGCGAAGGTGTTATTAAAACCGAGTCGGGACTTCTTTTTGAGGTTATAAAAGAGGGTTATGGAGCATCGCCCGTATCGGGCAACCAAGTGATAGTGAAATACACTGGAAAACTTGCCGATGGCACAGTATTTGATACTACCGGTGAAAACACTACAACATTTGATGTTGATAATCTTGTTCCTGGATTTACCGAAGGTCTAAAAATGATGAAGGCTGGAGGCAAATATCGCATGTTTATTCCAGCACATTTAGGCTACGGAAAAGAAAATGTGCAAGGAGTTATTCCTGGAAATTCGGCATTGGATTTCACTGTTGAATTAATTAATGTAATAATAGAATAAAAACAATTAAATAATAACCAAAACAATAATTTTAATTATGAAAAAATTCATTTTAGGAATGGGTGCTTTAGCACTCTTATTCACAACAAGCTGTGGCGATGGAAGCCAAGCAAGTGGTAGCGACAGCGATTCATGCATTGTAAACACCGACTCATTGTCAATCGCTATGGGTGCTGGTATGGGTGGTGGCATCGCTAACCAAATCAACTCTATCCCCGATAGCGCTTACAAAGCTAAATTGTCAAAAGACGAAATCATTGCAGGTATTGAATACATTCTTTCAATCGATACTGCCAATGTAGGTAAAACAGCTGGTATCTCTATGGGCTTGCAACTTGCTGGTCAAATCATGCAATTTGAAAAAATGGGTGCTAAAGTTGACCGCAAAAAACTCCTTGAAGAATTTGCAAAAGCTCTTAAAGCTGACTCTACTTCAATGGAAACTCTCAACGAATACAACACTTTCTTGCAAATGGCTAATGGTAAACTTCAAGAAGCAGCTCACCAAAAGCGTCTTGCTGAACTTGAAAAATCACCCGAAGCTATCCAAGGAACTAAAACAGGTGAAGCTTTCATCAACAAGAAAAAACAAGAAGATGCTGAAATCAAAACTACTGCATCGGGTCTTTCTTACAAAATCATCAACGAAGGTGTAGGTGAAAAAGCTACCGACGAAGATTTCGTAAAAGTTAAATATGTGGGTAAACTCATTAACGACACAGTATTTGACGATTCAAAAGGTGAAGCTCGCGAATTCCCTGTAAGAGGCGTTGTACCTGGTTTTGCTGAAGGTCTTAAATTGCTCGCTAAAGGTGGTAAAGCTGTATTCTATATCCCTGGCAAACTCGGATATGGTGTACAAGGTCAACCAGCAGCAGGTATCGGTCCTAACCAAACTCTTGTTTTTGAAGTTGAAGTAACCGAAATCAACAAAGAAAGCAAACCAGTAGCTATGCCTGGTAAACCCATCAAAAAATAATAACTTTTACATAAAAATGTAAAAAACATATCAAAATCGGCTTTCAAAAAGTAGATTTTTTTAGCAAAATACAAGAAAAGATGCATTTTTTTTAGCAAAATGCATCTTTTCTTATTTTTTTTCATTATTTTTGCCTTGAATTTATATTTATACACATGGAAAAAATAGATAATCTTGACAGAAAGATTCTTGAAATCGTGATGCGCAATGCTCGTATAGCATCAAAAGATGTAGCTACTGAATGTGGAGTGTCGCGTGCTGCTATTCATCAACGCATACAACGCATGATTGACCTTGATGTTATCACTGGTTCGGGATATCATGTTAACCCTAAAATACTTGGTTATCGCACTTGTACATATATAGGTGTTAACCTTGAACGCGGTGCTATGTATCGTGATGTTGTTCCCGAATTAGAAAAAATTCCCGAAATTGTAGAATGTCACTTCACAACAGGCCCATATACAATGCTCATCAAGCTTTATGCTCGTGATAACGAGCATTTGATGGACTTGCTCAATAATAAAATTCAAATGATTCATGGCGTTACTGGCACCGAAACCCTCATTTCGCTCGACCATAGTATAGCTCGTGAAATTCCTATTCACTACAAATAATGATTGAGTAGTAAAAAACACTATAACAACATAAAAACGATAGGCTATGTCAAAAAAACATAGCCTATCGTTTTTTTATCCAAGTAACCTTTTTTTGGTTAATATATTGTTTAGAGCATATTTAGTGTTTGAAGGGCTTCAACTATCTCGGCTTGAGTTAGCGAGCGTCGCTGGTTGAGTAATTGAGCAAAGTCATCGGCAATGCGTTGCACCTCGGGATGAGAAAATATGCGACTCAAATAATCATAATTCTTATTAAATAAAGCCTCAACCTCATCTTTTTCGAGCGAACAGGTAACACTTCCCTCCTCTACAAAATAATTATATAAATGTTGCTTGGTTTTATGATTGATAAATTTGCCATCCAATACATAGGTGCGACACAAAATATTTGATAAAATCATACCCATCGACAACCTAAATTTCTCAACATTATGATTCCATATGTTTCGAGGCGAAATTTCGCCATTTCCATCGGCAAGTAGTTGTGGAGTATATTTTATAGATTGAAATGCGTCAGAATCGAGATAAATAGCCGATATGAGGTGTTCCACATCCCATATCATAGCACTCATTGCTACACCTGTGAGTCCATAACATTTATCTTGCTCATCTTTATATTTAAAATCAATCTTCATATCTATATTATTGTTCAAAGGAGATTCTCTCAACATAGTGAGGAATCTCCTTTGATTATTATTTAGTTCTTTACTGTTACTTAACGACCATGATTTTAGTCACAGGTGAAGTTTCGGCATTAACATCGCCTTGCGAAGCATATACATAGTAAACACCTGCTTTCACACGGTTACCATTCATATCACATCCATCCCATGTTATTTTTCCACCTTGCGATACACAAGTGTAACAAATGTTGCCAATGGCATCTGCAATTTTCACATTAGAATTTTGCATTAATCCGTTAATAGTAATCCACCCTGTATAATCTGGTTTAACAGGATTAGGGTAAACATATACATCGTTATAATTTTCTTGTGAAGCCGATGAAGATGAATTATATTCAACCAATCCACTTGCAGTACCCATAAATACCGATTTAGTTATAGGATGTACATACACGCTATAAGCAATACCTGGAGGAAGCATACTATTATCAGATGTGAAGTGATTATAAATTTTTTCTCCATTTTGATCTACATAATATACACCATTACTTGTTGTAGCAAGCCATTTATTATTGTTTTCATCAACACTAATGCTCAATACAGTGAGAGCATCAGCAAGATAACCCGAATATCCTATTCCCGATTCATTTTTCAATTTTAATCGTTTTACTGTCATAGAAGGATCGGTAGCTTTAGATGGGTCGGTGATTTCAAATACACCATTAGTAGTACCTACCCACACACGTCCATTTTCATCTTCGGCTAACGCAGAAAATTGATAAGGGTCAAATACTAAACCATCTTGGTCAACAAAGTA
This sequence comes from Muribaculaceae bacterium, assembly GCA_045637505.1. Classification (GTDB taxonomy): domain Bacteria; phylum Bacteroidota; class Bacteroidia; order Bacteroidales; family Muribaculaceae; genus RGIG4079. The sequence continues at coordinate 18,494 of JAZTZO010000008.1, forward strand.
ATCCCACAAGTAATAAGTATCATCACTTGTATCGGCATATGTGCCTTTAGTGTCATAGGCTACAACATAACCACTCCAAATACCATCACATATGAAAATCATATTTGATTTTTTGCAAATTAAAAGTCGCACATCACGACTACCTATGAATGGATTTAAATTGATAGAAATCCAATCCTCTTTTGTAGTAGTTTCTTTTTTACGAGCTTCAGCTGGAAGTATATGAAGTGCCGGACTATTAGTATTAGCATTCACTTCATTTACACACCATAAATTATTTTCTTTATCAAATGCAATACCAAATACACGACAACCATAAATAGCTAATAATGTACTATTTCCTTCGTGATAATGCGACACTTGTTTACCATCTTTTATCTTATAAACTCCATCCCAATAAGTCGCTAAATAATAAGTTTCGGGGTCTTCAGGATCAAATACTATATTGTAAGAAGTGTAAGGTTTACCATCTTTGCGTTGATAATTAGGACTTGCACTATTTACCGATTCCAATCCCGATGGAGTAATATTTTCAACTTTTCCGTTTTCGATAGTATTGATATATGAATACCACCAGTTGTTGCCTTTAAAGGTAGTAACATATCTTGACTCACCATGATTTGATACATAAACTTTACCATTGGCATCACTTGTGATATGGAATGGATAATCTACTGTAAAAGAAGTGGGTTTTGTTTTATCAATCACCACATCGGCATTTCCCGATGCAATATTATAATTAGCTATACCATTACCATCACCTGCCCATATATTATTAGGATTATCCCAAATAGATAATGTTTGAGAAACTAAAGTAGATGGCATTGTAGAATGAGTACTTTTTACTCCTTCTTTATTTACCGAATATAGAACATTATTAGAAACATAATAATATTCATCTTTTCCTTTAATGAGTTGTACAACCGATTGTGTAGCATCTAATGAAGTTGTATTAATTTTATTAGTTTCAAAATTAAAAGTAAAAAGATTTATATTTTTATTTGATGCATATACAAGCATTTTATTTTCACTTATACCTTGTAAATCGGTAAAATAATTACCCGAAGCGATGTTAGTGAAATTATTAAATGAGTTAAAATCTCCATCTTTATGTATATAATACAAAGCATGATTTTGGTCAATTACAACATAATCACCTACACATGTAATACATGAAATTTCTTTATTATATATACCAGTAGATTTTACTATTTGTTTACTTTCGTCATAAACTACAATACCAAATTTAGTGGCAATATAAATATATTCACCTCCAAAAGCTACATCAACAATATTGGGTGAAAATGTTAATACGGCATCTTTTATGTTAGATATATTAACTACTTTTCCATCATCATATAAAAGGTCAATATTACCTGTTTGATAAGCTATAAGAAGATATTTACCACTATTGTTATAGTAAATATTAGTTATAGTATTGTCACTTAATAAATTAAGTGATGTATAAGTATAACTTTCGTTGGTATTTTTATCATATGAATACAAACTATTGCTCGACAAAAAATAAATTTTATCGGGGGTTTGCTCCATTTGCGTAACTTTAGTATAACGCGAATATGCTTTCCATTCACCTAAATCTCTTTGAGCAAAGGATAAACATGGTATCAATGCCACTAAAATAAATAAAGCTCTTTTTATCATAATATATCTATATTAATCAATTAATAATCATAATTTTGGTTACAGCACCCGATGCTTGGTCATTTTCGCTTTGAGAAACAAAAACAAAGTAAACACCCGATTTAACTCGCTCACCTGCCGAGTTACAACCATCCCATGTAGCCATACCTCCTTCAGAGCGTGTTGTGTGGAATACATTTCCTGCCGAATCGGCTATTTTAACAAGCGAATTATCCATTAATCCAGTAATTGTTATCAACCCTGTATAATCGGGCTTAACAGGATTGGGGTAAGCATATATTTCAGAATAATCTTCTTTAGCTGGAGAAGAATAACTACTATACTCGGCCAATCCATATTGAGTGCCTATATACACCTTATTATTTAAAGGATGTGCATATACTTTATAAGTATTTCCACCAGGGAAATAACTATTTTCAGAAGTGAAATGCTCAAGTATTTGAGAGCCTGTTTCATTTACAAGATATACACCATCATCCATTGTTCCTACCCATTTGCGATTAGAATTATCAACCGAAATACTTGTTACATGTATAGCATCAAGTAGATAATCGGCATAGTTAGTTCCATCATTACGTGGTACTTTTAAACGATTGATGGTCATATTTTTATTAATAGCATTTCGTGGATTAGATATTTCTATAATACCTTCGGTTGAACCTACCCACACACGCCCTTTTTCGTCTTCAACCAATGCACTTGTATAAATAGGAGTAAATGTTTTTCCATCTTGGTCTATAAAACTATTCCACAACATATACTCATCGTCGCTCGTATCGGTATATGTGCCTTTTGTATCATAAGCTACCAAATATCCACACCATTTACCATCACATAAAAATATCATATTTGATTTTTTACATATAAGAAGTTGGACATCTTTTTGAGCTTTAAAACCTCCAAGTTTTATAGGAATCCAATCTTTTACTGTTGTAGTTTCTTTTTTGCGTGTTTCGGCTGGCAAAATATGTAGGCTTGCCTGATCTTCGCTAATAATTTCATTTGTACACCACAAATTATTTTCCTTATCAAAAGCTACAGCATTCACACGACATCCCCACGACTCATTTAATGTACTATTTTCGGGATTATATTGCGATATTGTTTTACCATCTTTTACTTTATATAATCCTTCCCAATAACTTCCTACATAAAAAATTTCGGTATCTTCGGGGTCAACTGCCAATTGGTATATATCATATAACACTTCTTTACTAGGATTAGACCTATGCGATGCAGTTATTTCGGTAGGTGTTACATCTTCAAGTATAGTATTATCTATAGTACTAATATATGCTTTCCTTTTATAAGTCAAATGTAAATATACCGATTCACTTTTATTAGATACATATACTTTGCCATTTTTATCACTTGTTATGAAACAAGGTATATCTACACTAATAGCTTGAGGTTTAAATTTATCATATAACACTGTTATATATTCACCCGATATATCATAATTTGCTATACCTTTTACATCACCTGCCCATATTTCGTTGGGATTATCCCATATTGACAATATTTGTGACTTCAAAGTTGTAGGGATTGATGAATGAGCATTTTTTACACCTTCTTTATCTACTGAATAGACAATATTATTAGATGATACAAAAAAGTAATCTTCTTTGCCTTTTATTAAATCTACTACCGATTGGGTAGCATCAATTGAAGTTGTATTAATTCTATTAGTTTCAAAATTAATTGTATATAGATTTACATTTTTAGAAGTTAATTGTACAAGCATTTTATTAGGGCCTATACCTTGTAAATCTTTTATATAATTACCTCGGGCAATATTTGTATAACTATCAAAACTTTCAAAACGACCATTTTTATGTATATAATATAAAGCATGATTTTGGTCAATTACAACATAATCACCCACAGTTGTAACCAACGATATTTCTTTATCATATACTCCCGAGTATTTTACCTCTTGTCGTGATTCATCAAATACTATTAGTCCAAATTTTGTAGCAACATATATGCAATCATCTAAAAAATCCACATCATTTATCTTTAGTGAATAATTTAATGTTGCATTTTTTATGTCGGGTAAATTAACTACTTCACCATTATCATATAAAATATCAATATTACCTGTAACATATGTTATCACAAGATAATCTTTATCTCTGTTGTAATATATATTATCTACAACATTGTCGTTGAGTTTATTGCGCGATGTGTAGTTATATAATTCTTCGGTATTTTTGTCAAATGAAAAAAGATAGTTTCCCGATACGAAATATACCTTATCGGGCGATTGTACCATTTTTTCTATATCGGAAAACATAGAATATACATTCCATTCACCTACCGACATTTGAGCTTTTGAAATAAACGGAAGTAAAGCAATTAATGCTATTAATATTTTTTTCATCATAGTCATTTACTTTATATTATCCAGTTTATCAATCAATTTAGCTGTTGCACGCCCGCGATGACTAATTTTATTTTTGTCATCACTACTCATTTGAGCAAATGTTACATCACTCTCAATAGGCTTAAAAATAGGATCATAACCAAATCCACTATCTCCGGCACGCTCATGTGTTATTACACCTTCAACAATACCATCCATAAGTGTCAATTCATCTCCTATCAATAATGCTATTACTGTTCTAAATCGAGCAGCTCGATTTTCTTTATCGCTCAAATTTTTTAAAAGCAATTCCATATTAGCTTGAGAATCATGGTTTTCTCCTGCATAACGTGCCGATAATACTCCAGGCGCACCTCCAAGTGCTTCTACTTCAAGACCTGTATCATCGGCAAAACAGTCATAACCATAATGCTCTTTAATATATCGTGCTTTTATCTCGGCATTACCCTCAAGAGTAGTTGCAGTTTCGGGTATTTCTTCGTTACAATTAATATCTTTCAAACTCAATATATTGAATTTGTTGCCTATAATTTGCCTAATCTCCTCTAATTTATGAAGATTATTTGTAGCAAATACTATTTCTTTTTTACTATTCATATAATTACTCTAAAAGTAATTTTATAACGAAGAATACCCTTAATTTATTATCCTACAACGATATTGACAATTTTATTAGGCACTACAATAATCTTGCGTATTGTTTTACCATCAATCCATTTAGCAGCACCTTCGTGAGCTAATGCAATCTTTTCAACTTCTTCACGAGCAGTATCGGCTGCCACTTCAATATTGAAGCGTGCTTTACCATTGAATGACACTGCATATGTAACTTTATCTTCTTTAAGATATTCTTCATTATATGTAGGCCATTGAGCATCACAAATAGTTGTAGCATTACCTATTTCGTGCCACAACTCTTCGGTGATGTGAGGTGCAAATGGTGCCAATACAATAAGTAATTGACTCAATACTTCTTTATTGGTTGATTTTAGTGAATTGAGTTCGTTTACACATATCATAAACGCACTGATTGATGTATTGAACGAGAAGTGTTCTATATCAAATGAAACTTTCTTGATGAGTTTGTGAAGCGATTTCAATTCGTCGCGTGAAGGTTCACCTTCGGTTACCACAAGGTTGTCACCTTTATAGAACAATCCCCAAAGTTTTTTCAAGAAACGGTTCACACCATCAATACCATTTGTATCCCATGGTTTACTTTGTTCCAATGGACCGAGGAACATTTCATAAAGACGCAAAGTGTCGGCGCCATAGCGTTCTACAATGTCATCGGGATTTACCACATTAAACATTGATTTTGACATCTTTTCTACAGCATAACCACACACATATTTACCATCTTCGAGCACAAACTCTGCATCATTAAATTCGGGACGCCAGTTGCGGAATTGTTCCAAATCAAGAATATCATTGCTCACAATGTTTACATCTACATGAATAGGTGTAACATCATAATCTTTTTTCAAGTTATATGATACAAAAGTATTAGTATCTTTTATGCGATACACAAAGTTACTACGACCTTGAATCATACCTTGATTTATGAGTTTTTTGAATGGTTCTTGTTCGCACACTTCACCTATATCATAGAGGAATTTATTCCAGAAACGGCTATAAATCAAGTGACCTGTAGCGTGTTCTGTACCACCTATATAAAGGTCAACATTACGCCAATATTCGTTAGCTTCTTTTGATACCAACGCATCATTATTGCGTGGATCCATATAACGCAAGTAATAAGCGCTTGATCCAGCAAAACCAGGCATTGTACAAAGTTCCAATGGATAACCATCTTCGGTAGCCCAATTTTTAGCACGACCCAATGGAGGCTCACCTGTTTCGGTAGGAAGATATTTATCTACTTCAGGAAGCAATAATGGGAGTTTTGACTCATCCAACATTTGTGGCACACCATCTTTATAATACACAGGGAATGGCTCACCCCAATAGCGTTGACGGCTGAAGATAGCATCGCGAAGGCGATAATTTACTTTAATCTTACCAAGACCTTTTTCACTGATAAATTTCTTTGTAGCCGCAATAGCATCTTTCACTTCAAGACCATTAAGATCAAGTTCTGCACCTTTTGAATTTATCATTTTACCTGCTTTGGCATCAAAACTTTCTTCGCTCACATCACATCCTTCAATCAATGGAATGATAGGTAGATTAAAATGACGAGCAAAAGCATAGTCACGACTATCGTGAGCAGGTACAGCCATAATTGCACCTGTACCATAACCTGCCAATACATAATCACTCACCCACACAGGAATTTTTTCACCTGTCAATGGATTGATAGCATATGAACCAGTAAACACACCTGTTACTTTCTTTTCAATCATGCGTTCACGCTCGGTTTTATGCTTAATGCTATCTATATATTCTTTTACTTCGGCTTTTTTATCTTCGGTAGTTACCATATCAACATAAGCACTTTCGGGAGCAAGCACCATAAATGTTACACCAAAGATAGTGTCGGCACGAGTTGTGAAGATTTCAAGCACTACATCGCTATCGGCAATGTTAAACTTCATTTCAGCACCTTCTGAACGACCAATCCAGTTGCGTTGAGTTTCTTTCAACGAATCGGTCCAATCTATTGTTTCAAGACCATCGAGTAGGCGTTGAGAATAAGCCGATACACGAAGACACCATTGATACATCAATTTTTGCTCTACTGGATAACCACCACGAATTGATACACCTTCACTCACCTCATCATTAGCAAGCACAGTACCCAATTTAGGACACCAGTTTACCATAGTGTTACCAAGATAAGCAATGCGATAATTCATCAATACATCGCTTTTTTCTTTTTCGCTATAATTAGCCCATTCTTGAGCAGTAAATTCAAGTTCTTTACTACAAGCAGCATTAATGCCTTCAGTACCTTGTTTTTCAAAATTAGCTATCAATTTTGAAATTTCACAAGCTTTTTGAGCATCATTATCATAGTAGCTATTAAACATCTTGATAAATGCCCATTGAGTCCATTTATAGTATTCAGGATCGCATGTTTTAATTTCACGATTCCAGTCATAACAGAAACCTATTTTATCAAGCTGACTGCGATAACGAGCAATATTTTGACGAGTAGTCACCTCGGGGTGTTGACCTGTTTGGATAGCATACTGTTCGGCTGGCAATCCATAAGCATCATAACCCATTGGATGCAACACATTGAAACCTTGAAGGCGTTTGAATCGTGAATAAATATCCGATGCAATATATCCAAGTGGGTGTCCTACATGCAATCCTGCTCCCGATGGATAAGGAAACATGTCGAGAACATAAAATTTAGGACGATTGCTATCTATCTCTGTTTTATAAGTGTTGTTATCTTTCCAATATTGTTGCCAACGGCTCTCAATATCTTTGTGATTATATTCCATAATGAAGTGATGTATTATATTGATTTATTTTAATTTACTTATTTATCTCTTTGCAAATTTAGTAATATTGCTTCTTTTAATAAAATTCTTTTATCTACTCTTTATTTATCAATAATGATGATAAAAATGTTTATAACCCCAATTTCTCTGAAATATCAAGCATTCGTTGAATAGGGATACGAGCTTTTTCAGCTATTTCACTATCTACCTCTATAACTGGTTGTTCATATTTAAGACAATTATAAAGTTTTTCAAGCGTATTGAGTTTCATAAAGTTACAATCATTACAAGCACAAGTACTATCTTCGGGAGGTGCTGGAATGAATGTTTTGTCGCTACATTTCTTCTTCATTTCATGAAGAATACCACTCTCGGTTGCAACAATAAATTCCTTTGCATCACTGTTGATAGCATAACTCAATAGAGCTGCTGTAGATCCCACTTTATCGGCAAGAACTACTATTGAATTTTTACATTCGGGGTGTACCAATAATTTAGCATCGGGATATTGCTTCTTCAATTCTATGATTTTTTCAACCGAGAATTGTTCATGCACATGGCAAGCACCATTCCACAATGTCATATTGCGACCAGTAATACTATTGATATAGTTACCAAGATTACGATCAGGTCCAAATATTATCTTTTCATCTTCGGGGAATGATTCCACTATTTGACGAGCATTTGATGAAGTTACAAGCACATCGGTTAATGCTTTCACTCCTGCCGATGTATTTACATAACTTATCACCGTGTGTCCAGGGTGCTCTATAATGAATTTTTCAAATTCATTAGCAGGACAACTATCGGCAAGTGAACAGCCGGCCTTTGTATCGGGAACTAATACTTTTTTATCGGGGCACAAAATCTTTGCTGTTTCACCCATAAAATGAACACCGCAAAGCACTATTATTGGAGCTTCGATGCGTGCTGCTATTTGAGCCAAGGCCAAACTATCGCCTATATAATCGGCCAAATCTTGAATCTCTCCTTTTTGATAATAGTGAGCCAATATAACAGCATTCTTCTCTTTTTTGAGGCGAAGTATTTCCTCTTTGAGATTTATGTTGTTATCTATAGGAGCATCTACATAACCTTTATCGACATTCATCTTTTTTATTTTTATATAAGTTTTTTAAAAAAATCTATTTATAAGAATAAGAATAATGCATGTTGATAGCTGCGATAACTTTTTGATGAAATATTTGCTTTTTAACTTATCAATATATCATTTTTAGTTATGTGTAATTCATCAACATCAATAAATAGTGATTTTTAATGAATTAGCATAGTTATCAACACTATGTTTATAAACTGCAAAGTTAATAACTTTTCTTCTCTTTACACACTAATAACTATCAAAAATAGTGTATAAAACAGCATAATATATAAATGCTAACTTATTTGCTACATAAAGCGGAGTGATTATACAATCTATTGACTGTTAATTGCAAATTTAGTTATTGATTTTTCATTTAAAGTTGTTTTATACTATTTACAGGTTATCAACACTCTTTGTTAATAGTGAATGTTGATAACTATTAATAAAGAGTGGATGAATTTATATCATATAGATTATGAGCATTTTAAGGTTTTTGAGTAAAAATGAGTTATTAGTATTAAAATAGGCTATTAACACACTTATTAATAGTTTATCTACATATTAAGATATTGATATTTAGTTGATTAATTTGGTTATTAACATAGTGTTGATAAAGAAAAGAAGTTGTATAAAAATAGGTTGATGCAGGTATAATAAGTGAGAGAATAATTTTCTCCTTGATGTCATTTAGGGAAGAACTCCTTCATTCTAAAAATTCTCACAATAAAGTAATTTAGTAGTATTTTTAGTTCATTATTCTACATTTAAAGTCCACTTGTTGTGGGCAATTAGGACAAATAGTCATAAGTCCAGCTCGTCCGCACAATGACGCCCAAGTCCTCTTTGGCGAAGAGAAATAGAGTTCTACAAGTTTCTCACCACAGTCGGGACATATAGTTTCGGTTATTGTTACACATTCGGGCATGATATACATGCTTGCCACAACATCACTCCAAGGGTAAATTTTATGAATTATATGTGAGTGTGTCTTTGTATTTACTACTAAATCATTATCTGACTTTAAAAAACTATCCAAATCCTCAATTTCATATATTTTTACAAGATCCTCTATAGAACAAGAAATACCAAGTTTCTCCATTAAAGAATTTACGAGGGCATGCACCTCTTTTTCATGTTGTATGTTACCTATATTATTGGGATTTATAGGTTTAATAGAAATTTTTTTCATTTTTCATAGAGTATTATAAATTGCTAAAATCTAATTTTTAATATTTCATTGTGAATTTTTAATTATCAATCATTTCTCATCGCTTTCGTAGAAGAGACGGTCGGGGGGAATGATAGCAGCTGAAGCAGGGTTAAAATGTTTGCCAAGTGAGATATAAAATCCATTATCAAGTAATTGTTGAGCGAGTTGTGGTTTACCACGGAAGCCGTGGATAATCCAAGGCATTGTGGGGCGTAGTTGCTTTTTCAATGATATAATTTCGTTGAATGTTTTCACGCAATGTATTATAAGTGGCTTTTGGTATTTCTCGCTTAATGTTACATGGTGGCGAAAGATTTCTATTTGTTTATCTATTGGAGCACCTTTGAGAGCATCAAGACCAGCCTCCCCTATTGCTATAACTTGTGGATGTGTAGCTAGAATATTGAGTTTTTCTATAGTAATAGAATCCACCTCAACAGTGTGCCATGGGTGGATACCCACAGAGTGGTATGCTCCCTCGATGATTTCTTCATTGGGGTAAATGTTAATAATAGCGTCGGTGCGCGATTTATCGTGGGTGTGTATGTCGCTACAAGGAAACATTATGGCACTGGGTCATGTCCGCATCCTCCCCATGGGTGACAACGGCATATTCTTTTAATGGCGAGCCAAAGTCCTTTTATAGGTCCATGTTTTTGTATAGCTTCTACAGCATAGTGGCTACATGTGGGTGTGTAACGACATGCAGGTGGAAACATAGGTGAGATGCATCGTTGATAAAAGCGTATGGGTAGAATGAGTATAAAACTAAATATTTTTTTCATTGTTGTTTTCAACAGTGAGGGTGTTTTCTGATATGTTTTTAAGTATCTTTTTCATTGCTTTTTCAATAGTTTTATATGGAAGCAATGAATTGGCGATATAGATAAAAGCCACATCTATGCGAGCATCGTCGGTGAGAGAATAGTTTTTGTGATTAAGGCGGTATGCTTCGCGAATGCGTCGTCGCATCGTAACACGATCTACAGCGTGATGAAGGCGTTTTTTAGGTACCGAAATAAGAAATTGCATTTTAGCATCGCAATATCGCCCATCATTTTGACGCCACACAGCACGCAACGGATAGGCCAACATGGCTTGTGATGAACCGCCAGGCTGGAATAACATACCAATAGCTGTGTTGCTACATAGTTTTTCTTTTTTATATAATCTCAACGATGTTGTCACAATTTATAAAATGAGTGAAATAAAAAAGTCTTGCAAGTTTAACAAAATATCGCGACACTTGCAAGACCTTATATATTTTATGATTGAAAAATCTTATGCTTCGGCCATTTCGTTTTTGAGATACATATCCAATGCCGCTGTCATTGAAGGAGCTTTTACCGATGGTGCTTCAATGTCAAGACGGAAACCTGCATCGCGAACAGCTTTGGCTGTGGTTGCACCAAAACAACCTATCTTCACATCATCTTGTTTGAAGTCGGGGAAGTTTTTCAACAATGAATCAATACCCGATGGGCTGAAGAATAACAACATATCGTAGTCAAATTTTTCTTCAGGACCAAAGTCGTTGCTCACTGTGCGATACATAACAGCCTTGGTGTAGTTGATGTTATTCTTGTCAAGAATGTTGATATCTTCTTCTTTGTGTACCGAAGAAATAGCATAAAGGAATTTTTCCTTGTTATGCTTCATGAGGAATGGCAACAATTCGTCAAGTTTACCTGTTTTGCCATGGAAAATTTTACGCTTGCGATAGATGATATATTTTTGCAAGTAAAGAGCGATAGACTCGGTAGTGCAGAAATATTTCATTGTGTCGGGGATAGAAATGCGCATCTCTTCGCAAAGACGGAAGAAATGGTCGATTGCTGTGCGAGCTGTAAAAATAACGGCAGTGTAATCTGAAATAGAAATTTTAGATTGACGAAATTCTTTAGCTGTTAGACCTTCAACTTTAATAAATGGACGGAATTCAATTTCAACTCCGTATTTTTCCGCAATTTCAAAATAAGGTGATTTCTCTGATGTTGGTTTTGGTTGAGAAACTAATACTTTTTTTACTTTCACTCTTGTAACTATTTGGTTTACTGTAGATTCCCAAAAAATATTTGTGCAATTTTGTACACAAAAATTATGGGTATAATTTCAAGGGTGCAAAGGTACAAAATAAAATAGAATAAAGAGTAAAGATTTTTGTAAAAAATTCTAAAACCTTTGAAAATAAATGTCAATCTAGCAACAACATAGAGTATCGAGGCTATGGTCAACATTGTCCCCGAGGTGGTAGGATAAAAGATTGAAATCACCGATGGGAGAATGAGTGTAAAGCCCAAAAATATTTGTGAGGCATTAAATCCTTTAATCCATTGTGTAGCACCATTTTTGTCGGCAAACACATACCCCACCATCGAATATATTGCTAATTGGAAGAGATAATATAGTCCATATGTACCCATCATACAACATGTGGTAAGCATGATTTTGTCGGGATTAATGGGTATAATGCTATTTATTTTAGCACTTATAAGGAGTCCGGCATACACACATAGTTGGAATATTAGTATTCCTATTACGCTATGTTCATTAGATGTATGTTCGTCAAATGCATTTGCGCGATTGCGCACATTCCACAAGTCTTGGCCATAGGTTGAGAGCATGCGGCGATAGTATTTAAAACTAAATGATACTAAAATAAATGTAAAGGCAAGCAACATCATTATACCCGAGTCGTGTCCTGGGTGATTGGTGCGCGCCATAGGTTCATTGCCCGATAGATATGGAGCAATGGTGACGGTATCGGTTTTAGTTTTTAGTGAAGAGGAATCGGCAACGGTAATGATGCTATCTATTGAAGATGAATCGATAACTGTAGTAGAATCGTTGGCTGGTTGTAATGTGTCAACAGCATAAGATTCTTCGGTAGTTTCTTTTTCTACCTTCGATTCTTGTTTCTCGGTTTTCTCCTTTTTTTCTTTTTCTTTTTTGCCCGATTTAGACTTTTCCTCTTTTTTATTTGATTTTTCTTTAGAAGACTCTTTTTTATCTTCCTTCTTTTTATCTTTTTTGTCTTCTTTTGATTTTTTATCGTCCTTTTTCTTTTCCTCTTTCTTTTTCTCTTCTTTTTTAGTTTTTTCTTCTTTCTTTTTGTTGTTAGATTTAGAAGAGTCGCTTTGTTTAGTTTCAGCTTTTTTGCTTTCAACTTGAGGTTGTGGCTCAACTTCTGTTTTTTCGGCTGGTTGCACCGATTTTTCGGTGTTAGTTTTTTTGCGATCTCGTTTTTTAGGATCCGACCTACGAGGAGCGGCTACCGAAGAAGATTCGCCAGTCGATTGGGAGTTATTTATATTATTTTCGTTGAGTTGAGTCATTAGTATTTAGAAGAAAGAGAAAGTGTTACATTTTCTTGGGTAGCCATTTCAATAGCTTGCGATGGCGTGTTGGCAACTTGCCATATTTCGCTATGGTCTTTTTTCATAAAACCATCATTAATGGCTTTATTGAGCATTGCCAATAAGGGGTCGAAATAATTATTTGTGTTGAGTATAATTATTTTGCCATCATATAGCCCAAGTTGACGCCAAGTGATTATCTCGAGCAATTCTTCAAGAGTGCCACATCCGCCGGGCATGGCTATCACAGCATGAGACAGTTGAGCCATAGTTTCTTTGCGAGTGTGCATATCGGGGGTAATCTCCATATGTGTCAATTGCGAATGATGCCATCCATTATCGACCATAAATTGAGGAATAACGCCTATTGCTTTACCTCCATGGCTCAATGTGCCATCAATCACTGCGCCCATGAGACCAGTGCGACCAGCACCACACACCATTGCGTTGCCCGAATCGGCTATCAATGCTCCCATTTCATAGGCAGCATCGATATATGATTGGTCAATAAGTGCGCTTGAGGCACAATATACGCATATGGCTTCACCTTGTTTCATGACTGCAAAGTTACTACATTTTATTTGACAAGCCAATTTATTTTTGGCACTCGTGGTGCTAAATATTTAGAATAAAGGTAATAACCACCAATGGGCACTACTACCCCCACTATTGAATATAATATCCAGAATAGATCGTTGGCCGAATTATGATGTATCACCATGTGACATCCTATTTGTCGTATGTCGAGCCCATAATAAAATATCTTTATGAGGCTAACAATCTTATAGGCACATATATGCCACACCAATATGTATAGACTATTATTACCACAATAAGCTATGAATTGAGAGAATTTTGATGCTTTGAGTCGTGCGATATGATATGAAATATTATAGGTCATTATCCATCCGGCAAATCCTGTTATGGGTAGCGTTAGAGGGTCAAATGTGGTGGGACGCACATTCATTCCACACCATTTTAACGCCGATGCTCCTATAACTACACCTGCACCCACTAATGCCCACACGAGGTTGTGACCTATCTTTGATTCATATTTGCGATACAATACACCTAATCCAAAGAAAAATACTCCCATTGTGTCGCGGAAACCACCTTGAGGCATTGATATTTTGAGTCTTTCACACGACAGTCCGAGACCCAATCCTATTGCCATTAAGCATATTATTATAGGAATGGCGGTGGTGCGATTATGCAGGAATTTTACTTTATTGAGAAGTTTATATAATACCAAGAACATTATACTTGCAACCAATAGGGCTCTGAAAAACCAGAATGCTCCAGCAAGAAATTCATCATAACCTTCCATTGTGGTTATGATGTAAATCATGCGTTGCCAAAATTGGTGCCATGAATAGGGGTGAGTTACGCCATTTTCCCAATTTCCATACACCTCATTCATTATGCCCCACTTAAACATCAAGTTGTGTATAAGCAGGAAGAAAAGACTATATTTCACAAAGGGTATATATAGACTTTTGAAACGCTTTTTTATAAAATCGCAAGGATTGTCGAGAGCCGACAATTTAAAGAAATACCCCGCCGATATAAAAAATAATGGCATATGAAAAAGGTAAATTGACCTATTCAATAATCCCGGCATTTCGGAGTGACCTATTACCATCAATATAATGGCAAACCCTCGAGCTATATCTATGGCATTGTTTCTTTTTTCCATTTGTTGAAAGTGAAAAATTGTAATTAGGAGCAAAGTTACAATTTTAATTTGGTGCAATGAAAAAGTTAATAAAAATAGATGCGTCAAGTATATTAACGCATCTATTTTATGTTGTCTTAATTATGTTTATTGGAAGCTTATACTCAACCAATCCAAGTCGTTCCATTGGTAGCCATATTTAACTTCACTCTGTTTATTGGAGTTGAGAGTGAGGTCAATCATTGAACTATCAAATGTATAACCTTGGTCGGCAAATTCGATATTGCCCGAAGTTGTTAGTATCAACGACTGTAATCGAGAGGTATTGCTCAATGCGTTTGCCCCTATTTCGATAGCCTTGGGAAGTGAAAGAGTTTTCAATGCTTTACATTTCTCAAAGACACTTTCTTTTATGTTTGTAGCTTCGGGGAGAGAAACGCTTGTGAGAGCCGTACAATTGTAAAAGGCTTTGTTGTGAATAGTAGTTGCACTGGGTAAAGAGATTTGTTTCAATGCCGAACAACCTTCAAATGCCAAAAGTCCGATTGTGACAGCCTTGGGTAGAGACACATTAGTCAATGCTGTGCATTTATAAAATGGTCCTACATAATTGCCCGATGTGATACCTATTGTTTCTGCCAATGGTAGGTTGATTGCTGTTAAACTCGTACATTCATTAAATTCACCCTCTTTAAGTGTTTTCACATTGGGGAGATTAACATCGGTCAACGCTGAGCAATTTGTAAATGTAAAACCTTCAAGAGTTTTAAGATTTGGTATGCTCACCGATTTTAATTGAGGGCACACAGCCAATCCATTAACTCCTACATAAGATGCACTTGAAAGTGTTACTTTAGTGAGATTGCGACAATAAGAAGCCCATGCACGCCCTAAAGTTGTGGCATTTGGGAGATTAATCTCTTTTAATCCGGTAGCTTGTAAGCCTTGAGAACCAACAATCTTTAATCCCGGAGCATCAAGTTTTTCAAGCGAAGAAACTTCACAAAAGGCTTTTTCTCCGATTGCTTGCACTTCGGTAGGCAGAATAATTTCTTTGATAGTTGAGTTCTTTTTGTAGAAATATTCGGCAGGGATTCCTGGTAGTTCCTCGGTCATATATGCGGCATCAGCACTATGATTTGAGTTGTAAAGTGCCGATTTTGTGATAGTGGGCCATCCTGTTACTTGGCTCATGTCGATGACTTTGGCATTGGTGTTGGCAAACACGTTTTTTGCACCTTTAGCCGATGTGATACCGAGATTCTTTGCTTCACCCACAAGTTTATATTCGGTTACACCTTGCTCGTCGGCTTCGTTTATTTCATCTTGCAACTGAGCGACTGAAGCACCTAATGAAAGGTCAACGGTGGCTGTCTCTCCGGTTACTGTAACTACCGGAACCGATTCCACTTTAACTTCGCAAGTCGCCGATTTGTTGCCGGCAGTGGCTATGATTGTAGTCGTGCCGTCGGCAATAGCCTTTACCAATCCCGATGAGCTTATGGTTGCTACCGACTTATCGGTTGATTCCCATTTTACGGTTTTGTTGGTGGCATTTGCAGGGGCAATAGTCGCCGATAATTGTTGGGTTGCCCCTGGAACAAGGTTTAATGAAGTGTGCGATAGAGTGATACTTGTCACTTCAATTATTTGAGGACCCGGAGGCTCTGGTTCATCTTTTCCTCCGTCGTCACCACCACATGCTGTGGCAAATGCGGCGATTACAATAAGCAATGGGGTTAAAAATCTATATGTTTTCATCGATAAACTTATTTAATATTGATCTTGCTCACTTTGTCATTGATTTTTACTATATATACACCGGTGGGAAGATGGATTGATGTGGAGGTAGATTGAGAGATCAATTGGCCGGCAAGGTTGTAAATAGTTACCGTGTCGTTTTGTGTTAGATGAGTAAATTCTACATTGTTGCCATTGATTTTTATATTAATTGTCTCATTTTCTATATCATCAATATCTCCGGCACTGAAGTTTTGCTCGGTAATGTTGGTGAACACTTTCCATATAGGTGCATTTAGGTATGCTTCTTTACTGCCTATAGGAACAATCAGTTCGGCGTTAATGTCCAAGGTGTGGAAGTTGTCCCCAATAAATACAGGAGGATTAGCAGCCTTGCAAATAATTTTGCTATATCGGTCATTACCCGCACTTCTACTAAATGACAATTCCTCAATAGTAGTTACTGATTTGCCAATCGAAAGATATTTGGCATAGCAGTTATAAAACGCTTTCTTTCCGATTGTTGTTACCCCATCGCCTATGATAATTGTGTCCACGTCCCAACAATGAAAAAAAGCACCCTCTCCTATTTCCTCAATATTGTCGGGTATTTCTACCTTTCTTAATGCTCCTGAAAATTCGTACCACTCACCGGTTGGATGAATTTTACCTACACAGTCGGTTAGGCTTTGGAATGCATAGGGTGGAATAACTTTCAACCCTGTGCCAAAACTGATTGAATCAATCTCACCACAACCATCAAAGGCATTACTTCCTAAATGTGTAGTCGCATTAGGAATTACAAGATATGATGGCATTTTGGAACCTCTAAATGCATAATCGCCAATATATTCAATTGTTGAAGGTAATGTTGTTTCCAGCTCTTTACACCCATCAAATGCGTAATTGTCAATGGTGGTAAGCCCTTCGGGTAACTGCCAATTGAGGTGGGTGCAATACCAAAATGCCCTTTTCCCTACAAATTTTACTTTTTTCATTGCCGTGACAGCCTCCAAATAATAGCACATATCGAATGCACTTGCGTCAATAGTGTCAATATTTTCACAATCGGTAATGGTTCTTAAACTATCACATCCATAAAATGTTGAATTATTGATGCGAGTAAGGGATTCTGACAATGATGCTTGACGGAGATGCTTGCAACCGGCAAAAGCCGATGCTCCCAATGATTCCACAGCCGGTAGATTAATCGATGTGAGACTGCTACAAGCATTAAATGCCGAGTTGCCAATGGCAATGGCATTGGGTAATTCAATGCTTGTGAGTTTGCGGCAACCATAAAAAGCATGTTCCCCTACACTGCGTAGTCGTGTGCTTGCGTTGGTCACAGTAGTGAGGCTGTCACATGAGTTAAATGCAGCATCACTAATTGTTGTGAGATTTTGAGGCAATGTGATGCTTTCAAGAGGAGTGAAAGAAAATGCACTTTCGCCTATCGATACAATGCTTGAGGGTAATGTAATTCTTTCAAGCGAGGGGCATTTATAGAAAACTAAATTGGGTAGAGAACGCAGATTTTGTGGTAGTGTTACGCTCTCAATAGGTGTCTGTTGAAATGCTCCATATTCTATTTCTGTATCTGAGCCTAAAAATTTGGCTGTTGATAGTTTGGACCCGGAAAACGCTTGACGATCCAATAATTCCAATGATGCCGGGAGGGTGATTGATGTGATTCCCGATAAAGAGAATGCACAATTGCTTATCGAAGTTAACCCTTCGGGAAGAGAAATTGATGTTAATGCTTCACACTCCGAAAATGCCCATTCTCCAATATTGGTAATAGTTCCATTAAATGTTACTTGCGACAATGCCGTGCATTGAAATGCGAATTTTTTCGGCAACGCCGTAACCCCTTTACCCACAGTGATTGATTTCAATGCTGTACAACCCTCAAAAGTGCGCTCACCCATTGTAGTGACATTGTCGGGAATTACGATATTGGTTAGTTTTAAGTTTTTTAAGAAAGCTTCATTGCCAATAGTGGTTAGTGATGCCGGGAGTGTGATTGTGGTAAATCCACAGTTAAGGAAACCGTATGTGCCAATAGTGGTTACGGTGGAAGGTATCTTTACTGAAGTGAGCGATGTGCAGTTGGCAAATGCCTGGTCACCAATAGTCAATAACCCTTCGGGCATATCAATCGAGGTGATTGTGGTGTTGCGAAACGCATAATTGGAGATTCCCACAACACGATAATCCACTCCGCCGAGATTCATGCCGGCTGGAATTGTTATGGCTCCTGTATAGGTGGCATTATCACCTCCGGGCCACACCACCAATTCATTTTCTCCGGTTGTGCCTGTGGTTGAATACACTATGCCATCAACCAAGTATGCGATAGCGTTGGCTTGTGTGTTGCCTGCTATGCATATTAATAGAGTGATTAAGTAAGAATAAATTTTATTCATATTATCAAATATTTTAGATTGAAAAAACATAGCCTATTCACCTCAGATTAATGAGGGAACAGGCTATAACTAATTATGAAATAAATTTCCTTATCGTCATTTAATGATTACTTTGTGGATGGTGTTGTTGACCTTGACGATATACACACCGGCAGGAACTGCAACGGTGATGTTTTCACCGGCGTAAATCAATTGACCATTGATGCTGTAAACGGCAATATCGGCATCGCCCTCTACGTTTATTTCGTTGCCGTTAACCACAATGTTGTTTCCGTTAGCTTCAATCGACTCAACACCTGTATTGTCGGTTTTAACAGTAAACTCTTTCCATTGGTCAGCGGCGGTATAGGCTTCTTCACTTCCGGCCGGTACAAATAGATATTTATACCTCCAAGTATCAAATGCAAATGTTGATGTTGATTCCAATGTGGGAGGAACAGTCGCATTGCAATATAAATAGAACATAGTACTGTTGGTGACATTAAATGCGTTTTCACCAATTGTTTTGATTGTAGAAGGTATTGTTATGTTATTAGCATTTGTGCCGGCGAAAGCATTTTCGGCAATGCGTGTAACAGTGTAGATTTTGTCGCCATTTTTTGCTGTGGCAGGAACGACAATGGTCCATCCGTAAGCATCATCGGCAACAAGTTGCACTTCATTATCAGCTCCTTCAATTACTTCATACCATAAGCCTTTGTATTCAAAAAGGTTTTCAGATGCTACTTTCATTTCATTGATTGTGCCAAAATATTTCCAAGGTTCAGTGCTTTTATATGCTTCAAGAGAACCGGCAGGAACATTAAGAACGGCATATTCGCCATCAAAAAATGAATATGGTGAGTCAAAGACTCCGGCATCGACAGTGGGAGGTGTCGCACTTTCCATTGTGAGTGAGCCACCGTTGTAGCCAAACCAATATCCGAAGTCACCATAACCCAATGTAGTGATTGATGCGGGGATTGTTAACTCAAGAGTGGTCATTGGGTTCCGGGTTTTCCAGAATGTCATACCATTAAGAGCGGTGAGGCCTGTCCCCCAAGTGATTTTTTCGATGGCAGATGTGCCAAATGCACAAGCATCAAGAGTGGTAAGTGAGTTTGGGAAGGCAATGCTTTTTAATGAATTACAGGCATAGAATGCTCCTACTCCAATTTTTTCAATACCTTCGGGGAGAGAAATCGAAGTGATTTTTGATTTACGGAATGCCTCGCTGCGAATGGATGTAACATTATAAGTGTTACCCTCATATTCAACGGTGGCAGGGATTGTGATTGCACCGGTATAAGCGTTTTCACCGGCTACAACTTCGGCAGTGTTTTCTGATGTGAAGTTATAGTAGATGCCATCGATAAGAGTGGCTTTTGTAGTGTCCCATTCGGCCACAATATAATAGAAATCTTTCCAGCCATCGGCTTGTTTGTAGGCTTCAACCCATTCACCGTTTAGGATTATGCGTGTAGTAGTGAGACTCTGTTTTGCAGTAAACGAAGCATTGGCAGGAGGTGTGGGGGAAGCAATCTTGATATCATATAAATTGTTGCAAGTAGAAAAGTTGTTGTTAATATTTGTCACTTTTTCACCAAGAATTAATTCACTCAAAGTGTAATTATACGAGGTTGATGATGTAACAAACAATCCTCCCGGAATAGTGGGGCAGTTGATGTTAAGATAAGCACATTTGCTTGAAAGCTTGTTAAATGCATTTACATTGAGGATTGAGTCACAATCAATTGTGGCAGATGTAATTGCGCTACAATTTTGGAAAGCATTACCCTCAATTTGTGCACATTTTACATCTATAGTGTCTAGTTTTGTGCAGTTGTAGAAAGCGTTGCTTGCAACATTTCCTGTTACATTGATTTTTACTGATGATAACTCGGCGCAACTATTGAATGATGATTTCCCTACACTTTCACCCGATAAAGTCAAGTCGGCAACCATTAGTTTTTGTCCATAGAAAGCATAGTCGCCTATTGTCCCAAGTCCGTTTGGTGCATTAAGAGTTGTTATATACGATGGGGTGATTGAAGAACTAAAGCTGAAAGCGTCTTCGCCAATATTTGCTTTGCCTAAAATATTTACGGTAGTGAGGTTTGTGCAATTATAAAAAGCATCACTTCCGATTGAAGTGATGTTTTCGGGTATGGTAATTTCAGTAAATCCGGTTCCACGAAATGCATCGTACCCAATTGATGTTATGCCGGTTAAATCAAAGCTCGCAAGAGATGAGCAACCATCGAAGCATCCATTAGAAATAACTGTTATACCATCGGGAAGCTCAATGCTTTCAAGTGATGTGCAATTTTGGAAAAAATAAGTTGGAATTGTTGTAATTTTTGATGGAAGTTTACACTTCTTTAAGTTTGTACAGTTTTGAAACGTGTATTTATATAGTTTAAGGCAATTTTCAGGAATAGTTATTTCAGTCAAAGAAGAGCAACCGGTAAAACACCAATTACCAAGAAGAGTTAGAGATTCAGGAAGTTTTACAGATGCTAAAGCCGTGCAACCACTGAATGAAAAATCATATATAGACTGAATACCTTCTTCAATAGATAAAGATGTTACTTCTGTACAATTTTGAAATGCATAAGAAGCAATTGCTACTACACTAAACGTAGAGCCATTAACAGTAATCGTTGATGGAATGACAATATCTCCTGAATAGGTATAGCTGCCATCAGTTTTGTTTACCCATACTGTTGAATCAGTCTTTTTGAGATAAGAGATGCCGTCAACAACAAAATCGGCGGCGGTTGCACTCATGCCACATAGCAGGCATGCAATAAATGTGAGTACTTTTGTGTAGGTTTGTTTCATACAATAAAAAATTATGTTAATAATAGATGAAAATAAGGCCACAAAAGTAGTGAAAATGTGTCGTTTTACCCCCCCATTTAGTTAAATATTGTTAAATATAATATTGTATAGCATCAAATAGTGTGTTAAGCAGTGTTTGATTGAGAATTTATTGGGTGAATTTAGAGGGATGAAATGAGATTATAAATAAAATCGGAAAACGCACCTTTTTGGTGGTGAAATTTATAGGAAAATGCACCTTTTTTTGCGAATATTTATTGGATTGTTTTTGTAAATAGTTGGAATACATTTTATTATGCGAAAATTCTAAAAATAGGAAAACGCACCTTTTTGGTGGTGAAATTTATAGGAAAATGCACCTTTTTCGAAAATAAGTGTTATATTTGCATCATAAAAAACATTGTTTGTTATGTTATATAGAAAGATTGCAAAGCGAATAGAAGAACATTTGTCGTCAAATTCAAACAAAATGTTGCTCATTGATGGGGCGAGACAAATAGGGAAGTCATATATAGTGAGATGGGTGGGTCAACGAATGTTTTCTAATTATATTGAAATAAATATGGAGGAAGACAAACTTGGCGACCGCATTTTTGCCAATGCAAAAACCACAAAAGATTTTTATATGGCACTTGGGGTATTTGCCGGAGAAAAGATGAAGGAAAAAACAAATACTTTAGTTTTTATTGATGAAATACAAGCATATGATCATTTGCTTACGCTTGTGAAGTTTCTTATGCAAGAAGGTAGATTTACATATATTGCGAGTGGTTCGCAATTAGGTGTAACATTGAAAAATACACAATCATTACCCATTGGTAGCCTAAAAATAGAACAAATGTATCCAATGGATTTTGAGGAATTTTTATATGCCAATGGTGTGGGAAATGGTGTAATAGAGTCAATGAAAAATAGTTTTGAAAAGAGAGAACCATTGTCACAGTCGTTGCATGAAAAGATGTTAGATTTCTTCAAGAAATATACACTGGTTGGAGGATTGCCACAAGCAGTGGAAAAATTTGTAGAAACTCGAAATGTTGTGGAATTTAGAGCAATACAACAGGAGGTTTACATGTTGTATGGTG
Organism: Muribaculaceae bacterium; assembly: GCA_045637505.1. Classification (GTDB taxonomy): domain Bacteria; phylum Bacteroidota; class Bacteroidia; order Bacteroidales; family Muribaculaceae; genus RGIG4079. The sequence goes on from JAZTZO010000008.1 coordinate 41,378, forward strand.
TTGATGCGTCAAAATATGAAGAGGAAAATAATAAAAAATTAAAGATACGACGCATCTTTGATATGATTCCTTCGAATCTTGAAAACAAGAAGAAAAGAGTGGTCATAAAAAATATAGAAGATAAAAAATGGAAAAGAGCAGATGATTATTTAGATGAATTTGATTTTCTAATATCATCGGGAGTGGCACTTGAGGTGAAAGCTATTAGCAAACCATCATATCCATTGGTGGAAAATAGTGGAAAAAATTTGTTGAAACTATATCTTAATGACGTTGGTATTTTGACAAATATTTTTTATAAAAATAACATCAATGCAGTGATGTGTGATGTAAAAAGCATAAACCTTGGGTCGGTATATGAAACGGTAGTGGCTCAAGAGCTGCGTGCTCATGGATATGATTTGTATTATTATGACAATAAAAAAAATGGAGAAGTTGATTTCTTGATTGATGATGTGGATAATTTATCAAATATTCCAATAGAGGTGAAATCGGGTAAAGACTATACAACACATAGTGCCTTGAATAAATTTTTGTCAATAGAAGAATATAATATACGGCAAGCTTTCGTATTGTCGAATGAGCATGAAGTTTATATCCAAAAGGGCATAACATATATTCCTATATATTATGTTATGTTTTTTCAAAATGTGTCGAATGGGGTGGCATTTCTTTAGGAAGAAATAGGAGATATTTTGGAGTTTAACCACCTCCCGGCTTCGCCGTACTCCTCCTTTTTTTCTGCGAAAAATAAGAGGAGAGTTTGACTGGCGTGTGTGTTTTTAGTCAGAGTGACAGAATGGAGTGGAGAGCCAGAAGTTTTTGTAATTACCCCCTCCGTCACTTCGTGCCACCTCCCCCTTTAGTTTATGATTTGCAGGGGGGGCTGTCTAGTCCTAATATAGGTTTACTGGAAATTAAACAAAATTTAGGATTATGAATAAAACAGTAAACCGTTACACGGACGAAGAAAAAATTGCAATAGTCAATGAATATTATTCGTCTGGCAAAAGTAAAGAAGCAATCA
>JAZTZO010000009.1:0-20144 GCA_045637505.1 Muribaculaceae bacterium
CGCTCTCAACTTCTCGGACTACTTGCAATTTGAAACTCATCGGATAATCTCGTTGCGTTCGCTTGATATACAAGCCTTTAACATTTTCTTCCATAGCTTTACTCTTTTTAGTGTAACGCTATTTCAGGACGTGACATTTTATCCCTACATTTGTATAATGATAGAAGCGACTTCTATCGTATAAATATAACCATTAAATTACTTAACATGAAAAAAATATCAATTATCACATTGTTTATCCTATTTATATTTGGGTTAAACGCCAATGCGCAAAAGAAAACATTTACCGAAACAGTTAATGGCGTCTCCTTCAAAATGATTTACGTCGAAGGGGGCACGTTTACGATGGGTGCAACCGACAACCTTTATTGGAGAGGTGATTTAAATTATGAGTTGCCAACACATGATGTCACTCTTTCTGATTATTACATAGGAGAAACTGAGGTCTCTGAAGAATTATGGAATGCTGTAATGGGAGATTCAATGCATAATACTGAAACAAAATATCATCCAAAATCACAAATATCATGGAATGATGCTCAAAAATTTTGCAAAAAATTGAGTAATCTTACAGGTAAAAATTATTGTTTACCAACTGAAGCTCAATGGGAGTTTGCCGCACGTGGAGGAGTTAAAAGTGAAAAAAATATATATAGTGGTAGCAATGAAAATTATAATGTAAATTTGGTCAATTATAGTTTTCAAGAAAATGTAAAATCATCAATTTCAAATGAATTGGGAATTTATGATATGAGTGGTAGTGTTATGGAGTGGTGCTATGATTGGTTTGGTAATTATAATAATAATTCAGAAATAGATCCAATAGGACCACGAAATGGCTTGTGTCGAGTATTAAGAGGTGGTTTCATGGGTTCTTTTCTAGAAGATCCATCTCATGTGTCATATCGTTCTTATCATTCTGAAGAATATAACATTGCTAGTAGAAATGTTGTGTATGTTGGATTTCGCATAGCAATTTGTAATGATGATTTATATTCAAAAATGATAAAGGCTATATCTATTGATAATATAAAATATGAAACCATACCATTGCAAAAAAAATCATTTACAGAAACTATAAATGGTGTAAAATTCAATATGATATACGTAGAAGGAGGTACTTTTAATATGGGAGCTCAAAATAAGAATAAGAATTTGCCTAATTATGATTCTAATGCTTTTGAAAATGAATCTCCAGTACATAAAGTAACTCTAAGTGATTTCTATATTTGCGAAACAGAAGTATCACAAGCATTATGGATTGCCGTGATGAATGATAATTATGCATGGAAAAAAGGTTATGGTTTGCCTGTTGATTTTATAACATATGATGATGCAAAAGAATTTTGTTGCAGATTAAGAAAGATTACAGGAAGAAATTATTGTCTACCAACTGAAGCACAATGGGAGTTTGCCGCACGCGGAGGTAAGAAAAATAATAAATATACTATATATAGTGGTAAAAATGAAAAAATAGCGAATGAATTAGGATTATATGATATGATCGGAGGAGTTGCTGAATGGTGTGAGGATGTTGGAAAATATCCCCATAAAATTCAAATAAATCCCAAAAGAGTTGGTAATAGTGGAATTTTAAGAGGAGGTGGTGATGGAGACATGAATAGTGATGTCGTATGCAGAATTTCAAGTAGAGGAAATGGTAGTTTCTATCCCATTTATTCAGCTTGGTTTTCCGTTTGTCCAACTGGTTTTCGCATTGCATTAATTCCTGAAGATGTAAATAGTGAGCGTGATGGCTATGAGTGGGTTTCATTTAAAGGTGAGTCAAATCTTTGTGGGGCGCAAGCGGGAGGCAAGGTTATTGTCCCTGCTGAATATGTTAATGTTAAATATATGCCTTATTATGGTGGTTATTTCTTAGTTGGTGACGGTAATTATTGTGGTATTTATGATTGCGCCGGAAATTATCTTATCCCTGTTGCTCGTGGTTATTCATCAATCGTTAAAACATGTTCTGATGGACGTCGTTATTATCGAGTGTGCAAGGATGGCAAGTATGGAGCATGTGATGAAATTTTTGGTAGTGAGATTATTGACCCTATTTATGACGACTTAATTTTATACAATGGAATTTTCTATTATAAAGATGGTGAAAATTGGGTTGCATTGGAATATGGACTAAATACTGACCACAAATTGATAATTGTAGATAAAGAAGAAGTATCACAATCGGCTCTTATTAATTATGATATTGTTCTTGAACAAAACAAACTTGAAGAGGCATTTGGGAAAGAAGTTGTTGTAGAGCAAGTCGTTACCGGAGATGGTAATCGTGCATTTAAAATGATTTTTGAAAACAAAATTCTTTTTGATTTCGGCAAATCTAACCTCAATGCACAGGCTATAAAATATATTGAACAAGTGGCAGAGGCTTTGAAAAAATTACCTTCAACTAATGTTATAATTAAAGGATATACCGATAATGTAGGTTCGTTTGAGTCAAACAAACGAGTGTCAAATAACCGTGCCAAGGCAGTAAGTGACCGATTGGCGTTACTTGGCATCGCTCGCACTCGTCTTTCAGCTCAAGGGGTGCCTTTGGCCGACTATGTGGCTACAAATGAAACAGAAGAAGGTCGAGCCCTCAACCGACGTGTGGAAATTGTGATTGAGCTGATGAAATAAATCTATCATTGTCGTAAGATAAAAGATATCAATAGCAAATGCAATCCGTAAGGATTGATTAGTATGTAGCCGGGTTTAGCCACGCAGTGGATAAGCCCGGTTTATGTTTGACGAGAGTTGAATCTGAAAAGATTCATTATTCCTAATTAAGATTGCAATAATTAAAGAATCTTCCATATTCTGCTTGCATTCAACTATTTCTCGGGCATTGCCTTTTCAAGCCAATTAACTTAGGCTTTCAATAGGCTGCACTCAGCAATAATCAAACAAGTTTGATATATTGCTCTCGTTGGTACTATTGTCCCCTGCTACTATTAAGCATTACCTTTCGGCAATGCCGTCATGGGAAATCGGGTTTTGTTAGACATTAATGATTATAAAACAACACGAGCGTTGTCAATTGACAACGCTCGTGTTATATAGATGATTGAATATCTTACATATTCTTACCGTGGCAGGCTTTGTATTTCTTGCCACTGCCGCAAGGACATGGGTCGTTACGGCCAATCTTAGGACCGGCAATTACTGGTTGAGGGCGTGGACGCTCGCCTTGGTGAGCCGATGCTGCAGCACGTTGAGCAGCTTGTCCAGGAAGATCCTCTTTAGAGGTGCGATATTGCGAATAATCGTTGCGACGTTCGGGCATCGCTTGTTTCACCTCGGGTTGACGTTGTTGAGGTTGCTCTTCATTTGATGTTTCGCGTTGTTGGATGTGGATTTGACCACGCAACAATGCCGACATTGCCTTCACATTAAGGTTGTTGAGCATATTCTCAAAAAGGTGGAACGACTCTACCTTGTAGATTACCAATGGGTCTTTTTGTTCGTATGAAGCATTTTGAACAGATTGACGCAATTGGTCAAGTTCGCGAAGGTGTTCTTTCCACAATTCATCGATAGTTACAAGCAAGAGAGCTTTATGCCATTCCTTAACGATAGCTTTGCATTCGCTGTCGTATGCTTCAGTAATATCTACGCGAAGGTTAAAGATGCGTTTGCCGTCGGTGATTGGCACCAAAATCTTACCTGTTGCGTTGCGATTTTCAACCCAATCTTTGATAACAGGTTGTGCAATCTCAATGATGCGTTGGCTCTTGCGGTCGAGAGCTTCGTTGGCAGCTTGATATAAGCGGTCAACGAGTTCTTGTTTGCCAAGAGTTTTATATTCTTGTTCGGTAAATGGCACTTCGATAGTGAGAACCTTGAATACATCAAGTTTGAGGTCTTCAAAGAAGTTGGGTGCTTCGTGAGTGTTTACAAGGTTTTCGATAGTGTCGTAAAGCATATTTGCAATATCGATACCCACACGTTCACCAAGCAATGCGTGGTGGCGACGATTGTAGATATACGTACGTTGCTTATTCATTACGTCGTCATATTCAAGAAGACGTTTACGAATACCAAAGTTGTTTTCTTCAACGCGTTTTTGTGCGTTTTCAATAGCTTTGGTTACCATTTTAGCTTCAATCATTTCGCCTTCTTTCAATCCGAGGGTGTCGAGCATTTTCATTACACGGTCGGTTGCAAAAAGACGCATCAATTGGTCTTCAAATGATACATAGAAAACTGATGAACCTGGGTCACCTTGACGACCTGAACGACCACGCAACTGACGGTCAACACGACGTGACTCGTGGCGTTCGGTACCGATGATGGCAAGACCACCAGCATCTTTCACTTCTTGTGTAAGCTTGATGTCGGTACCACGACCGGCCATGTTGGTAGCAATGGTAACAGCACCTTTCTTACCTGCAAGAGCAACAACTTCGGCTTCTTTTTGGTGAAGTTTAGCATTGAGCACTTGACATGGAATGTGGCGCATATCGAGCATGCGTTTAAGCAATTCCGAGATTTCAACCGAGGTAGTACCCACAAGCACAGGGCGTCCTTCCTCTTTGAGTCGAACAATCTCTTCAATTACAGCAGCATATTTTTCTTTCTTCGTTTTATAAACACGGTCGTTGAGGTCGAAACGAGCGATTGGGCGCTTGGTAGGAATTGTAACCACATCGAGTTTGTAGATATCCCACAACTCACCGGCTTCGGTTTCGGCAGTACCAGTCATACCTGCAAGTTTGTGATACATGCGGAAGTAGTTTTGCAATGTGATGGTTGCAAATGTTTGTGTTGCAGCTTCCACTTTAACACCTTCTTTAGCTTCGATTGCTTGGTGGAGACCATCGCTATAACGACGACCCTCCATTATACGACCTGTTTGCTCGTCAACGATTTTAATCTTGTTGTCGTCGATTACATATTCCACATCTTTTTCGAAGAGGGTATATGCTTTGAGAAGTTGGGTCACGGTGTGAACGCGTTCGGCCTTGATAGCATAGTTTTGCATCAAGTCATCCTTGCGTTGTTGTTTTTCGGCAAGGTCGTTGATATGTTCGAGTTCAGAGAGTTGCGAAGCAATGTCGGGGAGAACGAAGAATTGAGGGTCGTTACTTTTACCAGTCAATTCATCAATACCTTTATCGGTGAGCTCTACGCTACGATTCTTTTCATCGATAACGAAATAGAGTGGGTCGGTGATGAAAGGCATTTCGCGACCATTGTCTTGTAGATAATAAGCTTCAGTTTCGAGCAAGATGTTTTTCATGCCTTCTTGGCTCAAGAACTTGATGAGTGCACCATTTTTAGGAAGACCCTTGAACGCACGGAACAATAGGATTGCACCTTCTTTGCGTGTCTCTTTGTCGTCAGATGCAATTTTTGTTTTAGCTTCACTGAGAATTTGAGTAACAAGACGGCGTTGCGCTTGTACCACTTTCTCCACATTTGAACGATATTCGTTAAACATTTGGTCGTCGCCTTTGGGTACAGGACCTGAGATAATCAATGGAGTACGAGCGTCATCAATAAGCACCGAGTCAACCTCATCGACAATCGCATAGTAATGTTTGCGTTGCACCATATCTTGTGCAGTCATTGCCATGTTGTCGCGAAGGTAGTCAAAACCAAACTCGTTGTTTGTACCGAATGTGATGTCGCAGTTGTATGCATCGCGGCGTTCGTCAGAGTTAGGCTCATGCTTGTCGATACAATCTACTGTTGAACCATGGAACATGTATAATGGACCCATCCATTCCGAGTCTCGTTTTGAAAGATAGTCATTGACAGTTACTACATGCACACCACGTTTTGATAATGAACGAAGGAATACGGGGAGGGTAGCCACGAGTGTTTTACCTTCACCGGTTGCCATTTCGGCAATCTTTCCTTGGTGCAACACGATACCACCTATGAGCTGAACATCATAGTGAATCATGTCCCATTTTATTTCATTACCACCAGCAATCCAATGGTTTTTCCAAATAGCTTTATCGCCTTCGATTGATACGAAATCACGGCCTTCGGCTGCGAGGTCGCGGTCGAGTTGAGTTGCAGTAACCTCTACGGTTTCATTTTTAGCAAAACGGGCAGCTGTTTCTTTTACAGCGGCAAATACGGTAGGAAGATGTTCGTTGAGTTGGTCCTCGATGATATCGAGAATTTTCTTCTCATTTGCATCAATTTCATCCCAAATGGGTTGGCGTTCATCAAATGGCAACTCTTCAACTTTAGCACGCAATTCTTTATTTGATTCTTCAAATTTAGAAGTGCTTTCAGCAATTGATTGACGCACTTGGTTAATTGCGTCGCGAAGTTCATCGTTTGAGAGGGATTCCATCTGGGGACCTAATGCCTTAATCTTATCTACGATAGGCATAATTTCTTTAAGGTCGCGTTGAGATTTGTTCCCAAAAAGTTTACTTAAAAAGCTTGTAAATGACATTGTTATATTTTGTTTTTGTTATTATCTAATTTATAGTACACTCAATATCTCAACAATGAAAAATAAAAAGTGTAGCCGTTACAAAAAAATGCAACTGCAAAGATAGTTATAAATACTTATAAATGGAAGGTTTGAGGTGTAGAATTTGGACTAAAATTGCAGTGGCGTTGTAGCCGCTGAATTTGGAGAACGAATTCGTAATAAACGAGCCACAGTAGGAGCTATGGCACGAGCATCAACAGGATATGAAATTGTTTGCGATGCAATCGATGGCGCTAATATATACGCAGGAGCCGTGGCTACTGCTGCGCGAGTCACTATATTGTTCTCTGTTTTAGTATCGCTATCGGTAACGCTCCATCCGGGTGTAATTGAAATGATAATATCGCCAGCATATTTAATGCATGTGTTGCGTTTTAATGCGTTAGGATTTTCGCCTACGCGAGCGGCAAGAATATCATCAATAGAGTGAGCCGATGCTACTCCACTCATTCGCATAAGAAATTGAGCTGCATCTTGGCGAAGTGATACTACATCAACATTCTTATCTTTTATGAGTTTGTGATTGAAATATAGATTGTTGTTGTGTATGCGACTAATCCACTCTCCATTGCCATGTTTGGCCATGAGATACATGTTGAGCAACGACATGGCTCTGCGAGTAGAGAATTCACCATAAGGAATGTTCCATCGTTCATCATCGCGACGAGAACGAGAGCGAGCCGGTGTGCCAGCAATAAACACGAGGGTGTTTTTCATTCCCACGGTGCGTTCGATGCTTGAGAATAGTTGGGCAAGGTCGTGGTCAAGCTTAATGTAGGCGTCCATAGTCTCAACGCGCGAATCGGGGGTGCGAGTGTATTGATATGGAGTGAGTGTGTATGAAATATTAAGCATGTCAATCACCCCTTGGTGCGAACCCAAAGACAGCGATGAGATATATTCACATGCGATTGATGTTACTTCATTGTTTACACAAGCCGATTGCTTAAACATTCTATATCTATCTCGTTCATTTTGAGGGAATGTGTAACGAAATGGATATGTACGGCGATGATCGGGGACATCGGGGTAGCTATGAATGTTTAAAGTAGGTTTCCACTCAAGAGTATTTAAACGAGTGGATAAAGGTGTTTTATAGTTGCGATTGGATATGACTTTGGGCACATCTTTGTAGAAAGTTGTTGTGGCCCATTTGCCCGAATTGTCGTTAATCCAAAATGCCGAGTTGGCAGCGTGTCCTGCCATGAGAATCGATTGAATGGCATCGGGCGAGATTGAATGGACTTGGGTGAGCCCATCACCATCAATTTTTACCTCGTCAGAGATTGTTGAAACCAATAATGCCGATGGTGAGTAGGTTTCTGATGTGTAGTTGCCTATTTTTGAAGGGTCGAGCAATATTGGATAAGTTTTCCCTTTTTCAGTGCTATATACTTCATAAGAAGGGATACCGTTGATTGATGGTGCAGCTCCTGAATAGATTACGGCAGTTGCAGCAGCATTGTCGAGAGGTGTACCATAGTCAACATTTTGCAATATCGCAGCATCTTTGAGTATGCGATTAAAACCATCGTTGCCAAATAAATCACGAAGTTGATTGATGTATTCTTGATTTAATCCATCAATCATGATGCCTACAACGAGTGAGGGACGCTTTGAGGCTGATGTTTGAGCCGAAAGCGACATTGTCACCATTGAGGCGATGAGTGAGAGAATTATTCGTTGTGCTATTTTGTTTTCTTTGCGACGCATCGTGAAATATAAATGTTTGTAGCCGAACGAGCCAAGCTAATTAATATGAGAGGTGCTACTGCGATATTGCCTACTTGCACTCCACATAGCAATATTATCAACAGCAAAATCAATGCCACAATATTAGCAACATGAAAATAAAATGAAAGGTTATTGCATTTTTTTATCCATATGCATATTGCAGGGATGAAACACAATGGATTAAGTAATAAGATTAAATAGTTGGGCGATGTTGCTTCATTAACCGAAATGAAAATGAGGAAACAAAGTATCAATGATATTAATCCATATAGTCCATATATTACTGAATCGACCCACTTCGTAATTTGTTTTTTCTTAATCTCTTTTACCGATAACATGAGGATTAAGGTAAAAATTAAAGAAAAAATGAAATTGGGCGAAAGTAGGGTGGGCGTAGGCCCTAATTGCGCAGGAACTCCTTCGTAAAGGACATTCTCTTTGGTGACTAGGCTTATTCTGTAGCCCGAAGCATTGTGAATTGTAGCCCCTCGCATCATGCTCTCAAGCGCTTCGGGTGCAAACATTTTTTCACGAGTTGTTAATGTGTAATCAATGCCCGACCCTAATGCCATGTCGATTCCCAATTGATACCATTCATAATTCTTGTGGAAATATCGCATTTCATCACGATAAGTCCACGACTCAGCTCCTTCAATGTCGGGCTCTGAAAATGTGATGGTGTCATTCACAACCTGCTCAATGAGGTTGATAGGCTTTGTTGCACAATTATTTTTCACATAATTGTATCGATACACACAATTCTCGGGGAGAAGATTGATGTCGAGCAGTTGTAACAATCGCCATGATTGCTCGGAAGTTAGATTTAACTCTTGTTCTACAACTCGGCGATTTTCCGAGGTGTAGTGTTGCATAAAAATATCAAAAGGATATGCTCCTACACGATAATCGGTTTCTCCTTTGAGGAATTTTAAAGCGAAATTTTTAGTTTGAAATTCAAAGAGTCCGTAGTTTACAGCCCAATCTTGACCATTGTGTTGAATGCGAATGGCCGTGTGTCCACACAACTCATACATTATGCTTCCAGCATGGCATGTGATGAGACTGATGCGTGGTGGGGCAACTTTTGTAGTGTCATATTGGGCCGATGCACCAATACAACCTACAATAAACATTAGGACAATTTGAAATAAACGCTTCATTGTTTTGCTATTACATCACTCCTCGTTCGCGTAAACGACATTGCCAAGCCCATGCCGAGCGCATTGTGTCGTCGATTGTTGCAGTAGCTTTCCACCCAAGTACCTCATTGGCAAATTTAGGGTTGGCCCAAACTTTTTCAATGTCACCAGCGCGACGACCTACTATTTTGTGGGGAACTTTAACCCCAGTAGCTCGTTCAAATGCCGCAATGAGTTCTTTAACCGATAGCCCTATGCCTGTGCCGAGGTTGAATGTTTCCACATTATCAAGACTCTTATCTTGAAGCATGCGTTCAACGGCAATTACATGAGCTTTAGCTAAGTCAACGACATTGATGAAGTCGCGAATACATGAGCCGTCGGGGGTGTCGTAGTCATCGCCAAATACGCTCAATTCTTTGCGAATGCCAATGGCTGTTTGAGTGAGATAGGGGATGAGGTTTTGTGGCACACCATTAGGTAATTCGCCTATTTCGGCCGATGGATGAGCTCCAACAGGGTTGAAATAGCGTAATATCACGCTCTTGATTGGAGAACCACTACGCACTACATCGTGAATGATTTCTTCGCATATTTGTTTGGTGTTGCCATAGGGCGATGTTGCAACCTTGATTGGTGCTGCCTCGGTTACTGGGTTTTCATCGGGCTCGCCATACACTGTGCATGATGATGAGAATACAATCCCTTTGACATTATATTGAGGCATGAGGTCAAGGAGATTCATCAATGTGTTGAGGTTGTTGCGATAATACAATATCGGTTTTTCGATTGATTCGCCAACAGCCTTGCTCGCGGCAAAATTGATGATGCCAGTAATATCGGGATATTGTTCAAATAACTTGGTGAGAGCATCAATGTCATTGCAGTCGGCCTCAACAAAGTCGGGACGAATGCCTGTGATGCGTTCAATGCCATCAAGTACATCAATGTTACTATTTGATAGATTGTCAATGATGACAACAGGGTAACCTGCTTGTTGTAACTCAACAACGGTGTGTGAGCCTATATATCCAGTACCACCGGTAACTAATATGCGGTCAGTTTTCATATTGAAATGCGTATTATGAATTTTATCCTACAAAGATAGTGTATTTAATTCATAATTCATAATGTACAGAGCATAATTAGGCTTAATTTTATTCCAACTAAATGGATAATCAATGCCTAAAATTAAATATGGAAGAACATTAGTGAAGGTGAAGCCTTTTGATGGGATTCACGGATAATGATATTTTGTAGATATATCCTAAATTTTCATTTCCTTGATTAATCTCATTCGGCAATTCTTGCAGTCAAAATCAAGGCGGAATTTATTAAACCCATATTCAAGAAAAAGAGGTGCTGGAAGTTCTTTCCCCTTGTTGGTCTTGAGGCAGAATCCAAGTTCGCGACGAATGCAATAACGAGTGGTCATAACGATTAAATCATCGTTGGGTTGTCGCACTTCGATGGCTGGTTGTATTGATGTTACGCCATGGTCAACATAAAACTGTTGTGCAAGTCGATTTGAGACATTGTCGTGATATGAAAGGCGAGTGCCCATAGGAGGAACTGCCGACATATCTTCGGCGAGGCGATAATCGTGTTCATATCGCATATCGTGGGCTTTCTCTAATGCTTCTATAGCCGAGCGACGCAGCTCTGAAAGTATAGATGCTGGCACGAAAACATCCCCCACAAAATCATCTATTTTAGTGATGTGGTAAATTGTTCCACCTACTTTTTCAAGGGCGCGACGGCGAGCATCGATTTGAGGCGTTTTGGCTGGTTGAGGGTCAAATGCTATAGAGGTGGAAATGTTATTGCCTCGTTGATCTGATATATCAAGAACAAGCAAACCATTTGGCGCAAGTCGCAAAGTCATTTCAATGTCGATTAGTCGCGTTGCAGTGTCGCGAGCCAACTCGTTGTCCCATTGATTATCTTTGTTGCGATAGATTACCATCCCCGGTTCAACATAGGTTTTTGTTGCTGGGTATAATGTTGTGCCGTCAACTCTATTGAGATGAAAGCCACAAAAAGCGCCACCAGCTTTGAAAAACACCATTCCATCACCGTTGTGAAGTTCGGCTGTGAGCTCTTTAACAGCAAATGAGGTGGGTGAAATGTATCGTTTAACACGCGCTACAGGTTCGCCGATAGACTTTGGCGTATTTAACGAGGCCATTGGACGGAAGGCCGAAACCTCATCGGCAAAGTATCGTGTAAACCCACGATTGAAACTCTTTGCAAGATTAGGCGTAAAAGAAACTCTTGATTGTCCTAATGATGCATGTTGGTATTTGTCGGGATATGTTTCAATAATTTTATCGATAGCTTGACGATATGCCGCAACCGTGTTTTTGACATAACCAATATCCTTTAAGCGACCTTCGATTTTGAACGATGATACACCAGCCTCGAGCATTTTTTCAATATCGGCAATGCGGTTTAAGTCGCGCAATGAGAGCAAATATTTTCGATGTTCATATATTGTCCCATCTATCCCCACGAGATTATAGGGTAGGCGACACATTTGAGAACATTCGCCACGATTAGCGCTACGTTTGGTCGAAACTTGGCTTGCTTGGCAGTCTCCACTATAACTCACACACAGCGCTCCATGAACAAATGCTTCAAGTGGAACTTTAACTTTTGAATGAATATCGGCAATCTCTTCAAACGACAATTCTCGAGCGAGGACTATTTGAGAGAAGCCCACCTTTTCAAGAAAAATAGCTTTTTCGGCATCGCGAGTATCGCATTGCGTGCTTGCATGTAGAGCTATGGGAGGGATATTCATTCGCAAAATACCCATATCTTGCACAATCAATGCATCTACACCTATGCGATAAAGGTCGTGGATTAATTGCTCCACTAGTTCAATCTCATCATTATAAATGATGGTGTTGATTGTGATGTAAACTTTTACATTAAATTGGTGGGCAAATTTTACAACCCTTGTGATATCTTCAAGCGAGTTCCCCGCAGCGGCTCTTGCTCCATGGCTTGTTGCTCCCATATATACAGCATCGGCACCATGTTTGATGGCTTCTATGGCAGTATCGGCATCGCGTGCCGGTGCCAATAGTTCTATTTTGCGAGGCTCTTCTTTCTTTTCCATAATCAACTACAAAGTTACTAATTCTTTCAAATATAATCACACAAATATCTGCTTATAATTAGAATTTTTGTATCTTTGAGAACTAATCTATTAAATCGTAATACAAAATGAGAAAATTGACCATTGCAGCCCTATTGGCATCGACAGTTGCGTTTGCTCAAACCAATTCCACCGAGCAACCATAAGAGTATAAATTTACGATTGAAAAGGAACTTGCAGCAACACCTGTAAAGGATCAAGCAAAAACCGGAACATGTTGGTGCTATGCGATGACATCTTTCATGGAGTCGGAACTGATTCGTACTGGTAAAGGCGAGCACGATTTGTCCGAAATGTTTGTGGTGCGACACAATTATATTCGTCGCATAAAAGACAATGTGCTTCGCCGTGGCCGTGGAAATGTTTACCCTGGTAGCGTTGGGCACATGCACACTTGGGTGATGAAGAATGTAGGTCTTATGCCCGAGGAGGCATATCGTGGCATTGCTTACGACTCTGAAAAACATAATCACGACGAATTGAGCCATTGGGTAAAAGTAATTAACTCTACTGCAGTAGAAATGAAGAAGCCTCTCCCCATTGAAATTGTGTAGGGAGTGCTTGATGCTTATTTAGGAAAGGTCCCTGAAAAGTTTGTTTATCAAGGCAAAGAATACACAGCCCAAAGTTTTCGCGATTGGATGGGATTAAACCCCGATGATTATGTTGAGATTACCAGTTTTACACATCATCCATTCTATCAAAAAGTAATGGTAGAAGTTCCCGATAATTGGGACAACGAAAAGATGTATAATGTGCCTCTCGATGAGATGATACAAATTATAGACCACGCAATCAACAACGGCTACACTGTGGCGTGGGATGGTGATATTAGTGAACCAGGATTTGCTTTCCAACATTTTGTGGCTGTAAATACCACAGAGGATATCCGTAATCAAAAACAATTAACTGCAAAAGCAGTCGAAATACCAGTGACACAAGAAAGTCGCCAAGTATATTTCGAAACATTCCAAACTGTTGACGACCACCTCGAACATATCACCGGGATTGCACACGACCAAGATGGAGTGAAGTATTATAAAACAAAAAACTCTGCTGGGACCGAACGAAATGGCACCGGTTACCACTTCCTTTCAGAGGAATATGTAAAAGGAAAAACAATCTCAATCATAGTAAATAAAAACTCCATGCCCAAGTCAATAAGACGCAAACTTGGAATATGATTAGGTGTTTATAGAATATGAAAAAAGGAGCATTTTTGCTCCTTTTTTTTATCTAATCTCTCTAATATCGTAGGGGGTTTCTTGGTAAACGAAATAGTTGAGCCAATTTGAGAAAAGCAGATTGGCATGTGAGCGCCAACGCACAATGGGTTGCTGCGATGGGTCATCATTGAGATAATAGTTGCTTGGGATAGCCGGATTGATGCCCTTCTCAAGATCACGATGATACTCAAAGTCGAGCGTGCCAGGAGAGTATTCCGAGTGTCCGGTGATGAAAAATTCGCGACCACCTCGTGCCATAACCATATATATGCCACTTTCATCGCTTTCGGCAATGATTTTGAGTTCAGGGACTTTTTCAATATCTTCGCGTCGCACCTCGCTATATCGGCTATGAGGGACATAGAACTCATCATCAAAACCACGGAATATAGGGTTTAACTCATCATCAATGCGATGCTTAAATACACCCGAAATTTTCTTGTCAAGCACATACTTGGGCACTCCATGGTGGTAGTAAAGTCCGGCCAATGCTGCCCAGCAAATATATAGCGTTGATGTGACATGAGTCTTTGCCCAATCAAAGATTTCGGTCAATTCTTCCCAATAGTCAACCTCTTCAAAATCAACTTTTTCAACAGGTGCTCCGGTTATGATTAGCCCGTCGTAGTTATTATGCTTTACCTCGTCAAATTTCTTGTAAAAAGTCTCAATGTGCTCGCGTGGAGTGTTTTTTGACACATGACTTTCGGTATCGATAAAGTCAAGTTCAATTTGAAGAGGAGTGTTAGATATGAGGCGCAATAAGTCGGTCTCGGTCATGATTTTCAACGGCATGAGGTTGAGGATAGCTATTCGCAACGGACGGATGTCTTGCGAAGATGCGCGTTGCTCATCAATGACGAAGATATTTTCTGATCGTAATGTCTCAACCGCGGGAAGCGATACGGGAACTCTAACAGGCATAATAATAATTTATTCTGAAAAATTTTCGCAAAGATACGAAATAATTGAGAATTGAACATTATTTCGCACCATATTATGCTCCTACCTGTTATATGTCAATTCGATATACCTCGTCAATGCCATCGATAGCATTGATGCTCTCAATCGTTTCGTTTAATTCTCTCACCGAGTGAATAGCAAAGTCAATCGTACATTCGGCAATGCTATCGATAGTCTTTGTTTTGAGGTCGGTCATCGAAAGATGTTGACGCTCGGTGATACATTCAATTAAATCGCTCAAAAGGTGATATCGGTCAATGCCTCTAATCAACAATCTCACTGGATATAGGAATTCGGGATCCTCTTCAAAGTTTATCGCTACGATTGAATCGCCCTGTTGCGAAGCCATGCGAATTGCAGCTTTGCAATTGCGCTTGTGAAGTGTAATTTTATCCCTATTACTCTTAAACCCAATGATTTCCTCGCCGGGAATTGGGTGGCAGTTAGGACAAAGAATATATTTGATGCGCTTTTGATGCGATAGGAATGCACGAATTTGTTTCTTTGCACGATAGGTCAACACATGCTCCATCCAGTCAGGCTTGGGATTGACATTCTCATCGGTCCCAATCTCCACGCAGTCACCACGCTGCAACACTGTCTTTACCGACGACAATCGGCCATTTATGCGAGCATACTTTGCATGTTGTCCCACTTCGCTATGAATTTCGTAGGCAAAATCGAGTGCAGTAGCATTTTTAGGAAGAATGATGGCTTTCCCTTTAGGGGTAAACACCATAATATCATCATTGTAGAACGACGAAGTCACACCCTCCATAAAATCAATGTCATTGCTATGATGAGCCACATCTTTGAGTATCTCACGGAACTTTTCGAGCCAAGCTTTGACATTTTTTTCCGAGCGCTCGGCCGTGCATCCAAGACGCGAATTTCTCAACATGCGTTCCGACGAAATATGTATCTCTTCCCATTTCCCACGAGGCGAAAGAAGTTTCACATGGAAACTTTGATACCCATTCTCTTTAGGCGCATTGATGTAGTTGGCCACACTTCCAGGACGCTCCTTAAACACATCGGTCAACACCGAATAGATGTGCAGACTCATATCCTTTTCCGACAATTGAGTCATATTTGGGTAAATGATGCGAATATAGTGAATGCCAGTAACATGCGAGAAATCACAACCTTTGTTTTTCATTTTGCGCCACACGCTGAAAGGCGGACGGAAACGCATTTCGGTGCGAGCCTTAATCCCTTCGCGCATGAATATCTCCTCAATACGCGAGATGAATGTCTCGGTCATCCCCTTGATATTCTCTTTCTCTTGCGAGAGTAGGCTCTCTATCTCGGCATATTCTTGTGGACAGCGATAACGGAACGATAGATTTTCCAGCTCACTCTTAATGTGATACAACCCCAGACGATTGGCAAGCGGAGCATAAAAATAGTCGGTTTCGCCAGCAATTTTCATCTGCTTATCGGGACGCATACTGTCGAGCGTACGCATATTGTGCAATCGGTCGGCAAGTTTTATGAGCAACGCTCTCACATCATACTGCACCGATTCGAGAATCTGCTGATAATTGTCAACCTGTTTTGAACGCTCATAATGTTCTTTCTTCTTCTTGGTCACAACACCCACGAGAAAAGCCACATCGTCGCCAAACCTCTCGCGCATATCTTCAATCGTGTAGTCGGTGTCCTCCACCACATCGTGAAGAAAAGCCGCCATAATCGGATTAGCCCCCAGCTCAAGCTCTACGGCAATAATGCGAGCCACAGCAATAGGGTGGAGGATATATGGTTCCCCCGATTTGCGAAACTGTTTAGAGTGAGCTTCACGAGCAAGTTCAAAGGCAGCCTTGATGCGTTCAATATCTTCAGGCTCAATGCGACGCTTTATTGCCTCAATAATTTCGCCTACATTTTGCTCTATTATAGCGTTGTAATCTTTCTCCATAATTTCAACATTTAAGGTTGACGACTAAATCTTATGTATAACTTTACTTTGTCATTTCTTTGCAAGCGAAAAATAGTTCGCTTAATTTATCACAAAAGTAGTTATTATTACCAATAAAACAAATAAAGATGACCCAAATTTGTTTGAATCATCTCTAAAAATTTCCTATATAGTTAAAAATATCTCCACACATGAGCACTCACCATAACTACGGCGAAACCTGAGAGGTGGCAAAAAGCACTGCACAGCTACCACCTTCTCAACGAGTGTTGTTGCTCCGCGTCTAATGGGGGTATTTCATAATGCATTATGAGCTACGCATTATGAATTATGCATTATGCATTATGAATTAAACTATTCCCCCTCTTATTCTGTCATCAAACGCCGTGAGAGCCGCCTTTGCACCTTCGCCCATCGCAATCACAATCTGCTTGTAAGGCACCGTTGACACATCGCCGGCAGCATACACCCCTGCCACCGAAGTGCGACAGCGCTCATCAATCACAATCTCGCCCATGCGGTTAGTTTCTACCTGCTCGGCAAATGCTCCACTATTAGCCGCCAAACCTATCTGCACAAACACCCCATCAAGACCAATCTCACGCTCATCACCTGTTGTGCGATCTTTAACTCGCAACGCAGTCATCTTCGAGCCATTACCAATCACCTCGGTAGTTTCGGTCGATGTGAATATTTCTACATTTGCAAGGCTTTGCGCTTTCTTTTGCAACACCTCATCGGCCTTGAGCGAGTCGGCAAACTCTATCACCGTCACTTTACGGCATATCCCAGCAAGGTCTATAGCAGCCTCGATGCCCGAATTTCCGCCACCTATCACAGCCACATCTTTACCCTTGTAGAAAGGCCCATCGCAGTGGGGACAAAACGCCACCCCTTTGCTCATGTAGTCACTCTCGCCAGGCACATTGAGTTTGCGCCAACTTGCACCTGTGGCAATGATGAGCGAACGACTCTCAAACACCTCTCCACCCAAGGCAAACATTCGTTTCACATCGCCTTGAAGCTCCACGCGTTCCACACTTCGTTGGTCAAACACCTCTATCGAGTATTCCCCAATATGCTTTTGCAAGTCGGCAGCCAGTTTTTCGCCAGTAGTGTAGGGCACCGAAATCACATTCTCTATACCCACAGTCTCCTTCACCTGGCCACCCATGCGTTCAGCCACTACAGCCACCTTCAACCCCTTGCGAGCCGAATAGATAGCCGCCGATGCTCCAGCCGGACCGCCACCCACTACTACCACATCAAACTCTCTCACCGTTGGCTCGAAACTCTCGTCACATCGGCAATCAAACACCTCCTCCATCTTTTTCAGCAGCGTAGCCAAGTCGCCACGCCCTGTGTGAAACACCTTCCCATTGGCCATCACCGTAGGCACAGCTTGAATGTGAAGCCCATTCACCTCATCTTCAAATCTCGCACCATCAACCATCTCATGCGTGATGTTGCTATTGAGCAAAGCAAAAATATTGAGCGTCTGCACCACATCGGGGCAGTTCGTACAGCTCAACGACACAAAAGTCTGCAACGCAACCTTCTCTTGCACACCCATTATGCGACGAGCAATCGCTTCGTCGGGCAAGTTCTTTCCCTTGCCGTCGGCATTAAGCACCGCCAACAATAGCGAAGTAAACTCATGCCCACCAGGAATGCCACGAAACTTAACCCCCGTGTCGTTTCCCTCTTTAAGTAGAGCAAACTCCAACACATCGGCATCTGCCACCTCTGTGAAAGACGCATCGAGTAGGGGACTACAACTCACCACATCGTTCACGAAGCCCACTAATTCCTGGGCATCACTGCGATTAGGATTATATTTTACGGCAAAAGTGTACTTCTTTTCAAGAAGTTGAAACACACCAGTTACTTGTGATTTTATGCTTTGATCCAACATGATAGAATTGAGAAATTAGAATTGAAAACTTTGTATGGACTCGGCGTGCCGTGTCCGAAATAAAAAGAGCAAAGAGTTTTATTTGAAATTAGTTTAGTTGGTTTTATTTTTCCTCTTTGCTCTTTTGTAATCTAGCAGAGTTTAGGAGTGTAGGGGAGTGAAATTTTTCCTCTTTCCATTCTCCTCTTTCCTTTTTATTGTCCACAGAGTGGGTAGGGTGTTAGGTTAAGAGAGCAGAAATTTTCCTTTCTCCTTTTTCCTCTTTCCTTTTTTTTTAGATTTTTCCTACGAGGTCAATGCTTGGTTTGAGCGTTTCTCCGCCTTGTTTCCATTTAGCCGGACACACCTCGCCATCGTGCGATGCCACAAATTGAGCAGCTTCCACCTTGCGCACGAGTTCGTCAGCGTTGCGGCCTATGCTGTTGTCTTGAATTTCGGCAATCTTGATTTTACCCTCAGGATTTACCACAAAAGTGCCACGATAAGCCATGCCGTCCTCTTCAATCATCACGCCAAAACCGCGAGAGAGAACACCAGTAGGGTCGGCCAACATTGGATAACCAATTTTGCGAATCGATTCACTTGCATCGTGCCATGCTTTGTGTACGAAGTGAGAGTCGGTGCTCACCGAATATACCTCAACGCCGAGCGATTTAAGGTGGTCATACTTTTCAGCAAGGTCAACAAGTTCTGTTGGGCACACAAAAGTGAAGTCGGCAGGATAGAAAAAGAAGATAGCCCATTTGCCCAATACATCTTCGTGCGATACAGTTTTAAACTCGCCATTGTGATAAGCTTGAACTTTAAATTCAGGAAGTTGAGAATTGATAATAGGAGTCATAATTTTTATAGTTTTAATGGTTAATAAATATTTTTCGTTTAGTTGATTTTGTTTAGTTATTGAGGACTGTTCCTCGTTTCTGATGCAAAGATATACACCCCCTCCCACATCATAACAATTTTTCCAATTGATAGTTTTTATAGCACGATAGATGTAATCTATAACCCTTAAAAGGTAACGGATTATTGTAACTATAATATAATTAGACAGAGTGATTGATTATGTTGATATTTTGTTGTAAATTTGTTGCGAATACCAACTATTAAAAAGCTAAGGTCAAAGAAAACTCTAAGGAAAATATGACAACACAAAGCGAAGCTGCATTAGAAAATGGTCTTATAAAGACATTGCAAAATATGAGTTATGAGGTCGTTGAGATTCGTGAAGAAAGCAATATGCTTGCTAACTTCAAGTCTCAACTTGAAAAGCATAACCAAAAGGAACTTGCTAAATATGGTCGCACACAGTTCACTGATAAGGAATTTGAAAAAATCCTTATTCACTTAGAGGGTGGAACTCGTTTTGATAAAGCAAAGAAACTCCGTGACCTTTATCCGCTTGAAACTGAAGACGGAGAACGCATTTGGGTAGAGTTTCTTAATCGTAATCAATGGTGTAAAAATGAGTTTCAAGTAACCAATCAAATAACCGTTGAAGGTCGCAAGAAATGTCGTTATGATGTAACCTTGCTTATCAATGGTTTGCCACTTGTGCAAATCGAATTGAAAAAAAGAGGTATTGAGCTAAAACAAGCATATCAACAAATACAGCGATAT
>JAZTZO010000010.1:0-10762 GCA_045637505.1 Muribaculaceae bacterium
TCAATGCTAGAAATGAGCCTTGGTGATATTCTTGTAGAAGGTGCAACAGTAACAAAAGGTGCTGATGGTGTTGCTACATACGAAGGTTTTGTTGATGACATGGCATTACTTGGTGGAGAACTTTTTGCTGATGTTACATTAGGTGGCACAATCTCAGCCGATGGCGTTGTAAATATGTTAATCGATGTGCTTTGGGATGGAGTGCCCATTAAATGTACATTTACAACAAACGAAAAGTCGGGCGTTGAAAATATTGAAATCAACGAAAATGGTTCGGCTGTTTACTACAATCTCCAAGGTGTAAAAGTTGCTAACCCCGAAAATGGTGTATTTATCCGTGTTCAAGGTGGTAAAGCAAGCAAAGTTGTGATGTAATTCTTGATTAAAATTGTATAATTGAAATGGGCAATCCGAGTAGGGTTGCCCATTTTGTGTTTTCCTCGGTTAGTATTAATAGTGGCTTTTTTTAAGTTGATATCTTGGTCATTAGCAATAAAAATGATAACTTTGCATCGTTTTTGAATTGTATAAAACAAAAAAATAAGATATGAAAAAACTTTACTCAATTTTATTAAGTGCAGTTGTTGTTGCTTCATCAAGCATCGTTTCTGCACAACAGTTACCCAATGTTGGCTTTGAAAATTGGAAAACTTCAAGTGGCTCAACTGAGGCCTTTGGGTCTTCTACAGGCATGCGTCAACGTCCAGGAATTGAACCTGCCGAATGGTTTGGCTCAAGTGTAAATCAAAAAGTTATGGGCGTGACCAAAAAAGAAGAGTTGATATTTAGAGAACAAACTATATTCGCTTCAGGTACAAGTTCGGCTGTGATGAAAAATATATATGTTGGAGCATTAGGCATTGGTAGCGTTGCTCCAGGATTCCTTACATTTGGAACTCCTTGGGTGTATGCTGTAGCATCGGTTGATAAATGTGATGGAGGTTTATATGGCGGTGTGTCATTTAAATATAAACCCGATGCAATTACCGGTAAATATATGCGTATTGACTCAAATAACGAAAATTCATATATTATCGCTTATTTGTGGAATGGTACTTTTAAATCAAAGGTGGGAGAGAAAGGTAAGCCTTCGGTTGAAAGAGAAAATGAAATTCGTGGTATCTTTGGTAAGATAGATGCTACAGGCGATGGTAAACTCGTTGCTAAATGTGATTATGCATTTAAGTTGTCGCGCCCTGCTAATTTATATGTCCCTGAGGCTTGGACTGAAATCACTGTGCCATTGGAATATGTAGAGGGAGCAGGCGAGCCAACAATGATGAATGTCGTAATTTCGGGCGGCAACTATTGGGATAGAGGTGCGTTGATTGAAAAAACATCTCTATTGGCCGACGATGTAAAATTTGTATATTATTCACGCCTTAAAGAATTGAAAGTTGATGGCGTTGCTGTTAGCGGTTTCTCAAGTGATGTGTATGAATATAATATGCCTGGAGATCTTCCTACTGAAGACCAAGTTGAAGCAGTTGTAATGGGACAATCAGCAACAAAATCGGTAGTATTTGATAAAGAGAAAATTACTTTAACAATTACAGTGAAAAATGTTGATGCCGATATCGACGGAAAAACATCTCATACTTATGTATTTAAATATGAAAATGCAGGTGTAGAAAATGTTGAAATTGACAATAATGCACCCGAAGAATACTACAACCTTCAAGGTGTAAAGGTGACTAATCCTCAAAATGGAGTATTCATCAAAGTTCAAGGTGGCAAGGCTACTAAAGTAGTGATGTAATTCCCGAAGCATAATTAATAATAAAACGAGCAAGCCATTGGGCTTGCTCGTTTTGTTTATGTATAATATACTAAAATATTTGCATGTTGAGATGATATAGTGGTAGTGTGGGGATGTGGTGTTGAGTTTGTCAGAAAAAATTAGTAAATTTGCAGTTTGAAATATCATGCCGATGAAGTTGCCTAAAATAAAAAGACTATATGGATTTATGTTGCAGAGCTTTTTGCCTCTGTTCATGATGACATTTTTTATATGTCTCTTTATCGTATTGATGCAATTTTTATGGCGTTATATCGACGACCTTGTAGGTAAAGGATTGTCGGTTGATGTGATTGCCGAATTGTTTTTCTATGCAGCATTGACAATGGTGCCTATGGCATTGCCACTTGCGATATTGCTTGCGTCGTTGATGACTTTTGGCAACCTCGGTGAGCGATTTGAACTCACGGCGATGAAGGCATCGGGTGTGTCGTTATTTAAAACTATGCGACCATTGATAGCGTTGATGGTGGTTGTAGCCATTGGCGCGTTTTTCTTCCAAAACAATGTGTTGCCAGTGGCACAAGCCAAGATGTGGGCATTATTGTACTCAATGCGACAGAAGTCGCCCGAGGTAGAAATTCCCGAAGGGACATTTTATGACCAAATTCCCGGAGTAAATCTTTATGTCGCTCAAAAGGATGCCGAGACGGGGATGCTTTATGATATGATGATATATGATGTGTCAAAAGGTTTTGACGATTCGCGTATCATACTGGCTGATTCGGGTAAATTGAGTTTTTCGGCCGATAAGACTCACCTATTTTTGCAATTATACAAAGGAGAGCAGTTTGAGCAATTAAGAAGTCAAGGAGGAGTATCGTCATCTTCTAAAGGGAATTTTGTGCCTTATCGACGAGAATCATTTACCGAAAAACAACTTCGTGTAGCATTTGATGCCAATTTTGAGCGAATGGATGAGAGTACTATGCAACAACAATATGTAGGTAAGAATATTGCTCAATTGAGAGCAACAATTGACTCGGTTAATCAAAAGGTTGACAGCATAGGCTCATCTTATGCCAAAGATATAAAAGAGGCGCCATACTTTGGAGTTCCATATTATCGCAAGGATTATGTTAATCATTCTTTAGTAGATGTGCCTCAACGAGAGGTGATTCTTGAAGATACATTGAATCTTGATACACTATTACTGGCCAAAGGTAACAGTTATGCACGCACATATTTGATACAAGCTCAAAATAGAGCACGACGACATCAACAAGATTATGAGTTTAAATCATATTCGATGCACGATCAGCGCAAGACGATTCGTCGTCATGATATTGAGATGCAAAAGAAGTTTACTCTATCGTTTGCTTGTATCATCTTCTTTTTCATAGGAGCGCCATTAGGTGCCATTATTAAAAAAGGAGGAATTGGTACGCCATTGGTGATTTCGGTAATACTGTTTATATTCTATTACATTATAGATAATGCTGGATATAAAATGGCTCGCGATGGACGTATAGTAGTGTGGGCTGGTATGTGGTTGAGTTCGGCAGTGTTATTGCCTTTAGGTGTATTCTTTACATATAAGGCAGTGCACGACTCGGCATTGTTTAATCTTGATGCATATCGCAACTTCTTCCGCCGATTAATAGGTATTAACGAAACACGCCATTATGATATTAAAGAGGTTGTGATGGACGATGTATATGCTTCTCAAGCTATTGAAATGGCAACTATTTTGCATGAAAAATGTAACGACTTTACCTCAAAACATGCGAAGCGTCAATCCTATATTGAATATTGGATAGATGGATATAGTCGACAAAAAATAAATGAAATAGATGAGTGTCTTGAAAATTTAGTAAACTACCTATCTAACTCTAAAAATCAATTGTTGATAAACAAAATATCTCAATATCCATTCTTGAAGAAGTTTTGGATTTATCAGCCTTCAACAATAAAACAATTGTCGTGGCTGGGTATTATATTATTTCCTATAGGGATTCCGTTATATATAATAGGAGTTAAGAGTCAAGCTTCATTGTTGCGTGATTTAAAAACGGTGATGAAAATCAATAATGATGTGTTGGATTTAGTAAATAGAAATGAAATATAAGATTGTATAATGAATAAAATTAAATATCAATGAATAATATACAACTCGATACAATAGAAGAAGCAATAAAAGATTTTGCCGAGGGTAAAATGATAATTGTAGTAGATGATGAAGATCGCGAAAACGAGGGCGATATCATTGTTGCTGCCGAGAAAATTACTCCCGAGCAAGTGAATTTTATGCTTAAAAATGCGCGTGGGTTGCTTTGTGCTCCTATTACAATTTCTCGTTGCAAAGAATTAGGACTTGATCGTCAAGTATCGGACAACACATCAATATTGGGAACTCCTTTCACTGTTACTATTGATAAACTTGAGGGCTGCTCAACAGGCGTGTCAATAAATGACCGATGCGCTACTATTCGTGCTCTCGCCGATACATCATCAACTCCCGCAACATTTGGCCGTCCCGGACACATTAATCCATTGTATGCTCAAGACCAAGGAGTGTTGCGTCGTCCAGGGCATACCGAGGCCGCAGTAGATTTGGCGCGATTGGCCGGATTGTATCCTGCTGCAGCTTTGATGGAGATAATGAGCGATGATGGTTCAATGGCTCGTCTTCCTGAATTGCGTCAACGTGCCGATGAGTGGGGCATGAAACTTGTGTCAATCAAAGATCTTATTGCTTATCGCCATAAACGTGAGTCACTTGTGGAAAAGGGTAGTGAGGTAGATATGCCCACTAAATATGGCCATTTCCGATTAATCCCTTTCCGTCAAAAAAGCAACGGTTTGGAACATATCGCAATAATAAAAGGAGATGTGAAATCGGGCAATCCAGTATTGGTGCGTGTGCACTCATCATGTGCTACTGGCGACATTTTTGGTTCAATGCGATGTGATTGTGGTGAACAACTTCACACTGCGTTGAAGATGATTGAGAAAGAGGGGTGTGGTGCAGTCGTTTATCTCAATCAAGAAGGTCGAGGAATAGGGTTAATGGATAAAATAGAAGCCTATAAGTTACAAGAAAAGGGCATGGATACGGTTGAAGCTAATATTCACCTCGGACATAAAGCCGATGAACGTGATTATGGTGTAGGTGCGCAAATATTGAGTGCACTTGGAATTAGCAAGATGCGTTTAATGACCAATAACCCAATAAAACGTATTGGCCTTGAAGGTTATGGATTGACTGTTGTTGAAAATGTTCCTATTGAAATCGCTCCTAACGAATATAATCGTTTTTATCTTCACACAAAGAAAGAACAAATGGGGCACGATTTGAAAAATGTAGATTAAGGGATAATTCTTATTACGATAAACAAAAATGGTGACAGGTATTACACTTGTCACCATTTTTATTTTGCTAATATGAGTATGTTTAATCACCAAGAAGTTCTTCTAACTCATATCTTGCATTATGATTGCCACGAGAGGCTGCTTTTTGAAAATATTCAATAGCCAATTGTTTGTTGCGACTAACGCCTGTGCCGTCGAGGTAGCACTTGCCTAACATATAATATGCTCCCGTTACGTTTGCGGCTTCGGCTTTGCGAAAGAGTTCGATGGCTGTATCGTAGTTGCGTTTGCAAGCTTCGCCATAATAATACATGCGACCGAGTTCATAATGAGCTTCGGCGATATTGGCTTCAGATGCTTTTGTCCAATAAAAGAATGCTTTTTTCAAATTTTTCTCTACACCACTGCCATAATAGAAACAAGCTCCCACTTTGTGTTGCGCTTGTGGATGACCAAGGTCGGCGGCTTCATGATATAATTCATATGCTTTATATATGTCGCGTTTTACTCCCTTTGACCCACTTGAATATTTCATCGCTTCTTCGTATATGGGTTGTGCTGCATGCTGTTCTTTTTGTTTTGTGTTGCTACGTTCCACTTCCCAATTTCCGCGAAGAGATTTCAACCCTTGAGCATGCGTTGTCACACACCCCAATGTGAGTGAGAGGATTATTGCTATTGAAAATTTTCTCATTTCAAAGATGATTATAGTGCAATAAGTTCTTTGATTTTTTCTTCAAGAGTTTCTTTTGATTGAGAACCAGTGAGACGAATAGATGTCTTTTCACCATTCTTGAAGAACAAAATAGTAGGGAGTGACATAATGCGGTGGTCGGTGCTGAAGTCGCTTTCTTCTTCAACATTGTATTTTCCTATCACAACTTGTCCATCATATTGTTCAGCAAGTTCATCAAGGATAGGCGCTAAAGCCTTGCATGGTCCACACCATGTAGCCCAAAAGTCAATTACTACGGGTTTTCCCGATTCGATAATTTCGTTCACGTTTTCGTCTGTAAATGTAAAAGCCATTTTAGTTAAATTTTTAATGATTAATTATTTTGATGTTTATTTTATTGTCGTTCAACGATAAATTCAATGTCCATGCTTTCAAGAATGTTTATCAATTCTTTATTTAATGGAATAGTTTTATTTGATGCGAGTTTAACCGAGCGGTTAATTTCGGGGTCATATATTATGAATGACAAAGAGTGATGGTCTTCGGTAGTTGAAGCCATGTGCTCATTAAGTATAGCCATAACATTAGGGGTAATCATTTGAGTATTAAGTTTTATTGTGATTCCCGAACACAATTTCCCCTTAACTTCTTCAAGTAGTTTGATGTTAGTAATATTGAATTGAAGTTCCTCTGAATAAAACTTTTTTTGGAATTTTCCAGTAATAAGAATTGGTGTTCCAGGAATACCATATTGAGCAAAACTGATGTATTGTTGTCCGAAAAGTCTCATTTCGGTGCTTCCTGTATAGTCTTCCATTTTCAAAATACCAAACATACCTCCGTTTTTCGTGGGTTTTGATTGAAAATCAACCACCATGCCACCAAAGGTTAGCTCTTTATCTTCTTCAGGAGTAGCGTTCTCTTTATCTTTAATACTTGAGTTACAGCCATAGTTAAGTTCCATAAAGAACGGATCAAGAGGATTTCCCGACAAGAACATTCCTACTAAATCACGCTCTTTCTCTAATCTCTCGGCGTTGGTCCATTCAGTTGCTGGGCGTATTTCTGGGCGTCCGGCAGTGTTGAGCGATGTGTCGTCATCGCCAAAGAGTGAAACGCTTTGTTGTTGAGCTGCATTTTGGAACAATTGGCCATATTTTAATACTTGTTCCGAAAAGCTTTCATCTTTATTGTTTCGCTCAAAGAAATCTTCTCGTTTTATTCCGCTGAAACAGTCAAAAGCACCTGCTAACGCAAGTGATTCAAATGTGCGACGATTGAGCGATGATAATGGAACGCGTTCAACAAAGTCATATATTGATTCAAATGGGCCTCCTTCATTGCGTGCTGCAATGATATCTTTTACTACATTTTCGCCTACGCCCTTAATCGCTGATAAACCAAAACGAATTTCACCTTTTTTGTTTACCCCGAATTTATTGAAACTTTCATTTACATCGGGCCCTTTTACCGGGATGTGCATTTTTTTACATTCATCCATAAATCCGGTAAGTTTTGTGATATCCGAACTGTTTCGACTCAATACTGCCGCCATATATTCGGCTGGGTAATTTGCTTTGAGATATGCAGTTTGGAATGCAACCCAACTATAGCATGTTGCGTGGCTCTTATTGAATGCATATGATGCAAATTTTTCCCAGTCGGCCCATATTTTTTCAAGCACTTTGGGGTCGTGTCCATTTTTTTGACCGCCCTCGATAAACAGTGCTTTGAGCTCGTTCATTTTGTCAATCATTTTCTTACCCATTGCTTTACGCAATGTATCACTTTGCCCGCGCGTGAAATTGGCAAGAAGACGCGACAAGAGCATCACCTGTTCTTGATATACCGTTACACCATATGTGTCTTTGAGATACTTTTCCATGATAGGAATATCAAAAACAATTGGCGAACGGCCATGTTTACGAGCAATGAAGTCGGGTATATAGTCCATCGGCCCTGGACGATATAGCGCATTCATCGCAATCAAGTCCTCAAATGTAGTGGGTTGTAGTTCGCGAAGATATTTTTGCATACCAGCCGATTCAAACTGGAATGTGCCGGTGGTGCGACCTTCGCAATATAATTGATATGTCTTTTTATCCTCGATATCAATAGTGTCAATATCGAGATCTATTCCGTGGGTGAGTTTAATGTTGGCAACGGCTTCTTTGATGATTGAAAGCGTCTTCAATCCCAAAAAGTCCATCTTGATAAGACCTGTCTCTTCAATTACCTTTCCTTCAAATTGGGTTACGAGAAGTTTGCCATTTTCTTTGTCGTCGGCAGTACTCACAGGAACCCAATCGGTAATATCGTCACGACAGATGATTACACCACAAGCATGTACACCAGTATTTCTAACATTCCCCTCAAGCATCAATGCATATTTGAGGGTGTCAGTAATTAATGCATTATTACTATTGAGCTCGGTTTTAAATTCGGGTACATGTTCATAGCAGTTTTTTAGAGTTGGCTTTAGTTCCTTGCCATTTACCTCGGGCATGCGCTTGGGAATGAGCTTGGTTAAGCGGTCGCTTTCAGGCAATGGAAGTTGTTGCACACGAGCAACGTCTTTGATTGCCATTTTGGCTGCCATTGTGCCATATGTAATGATGTGTGCAACTTTTTCCGCTCCATATTTTTCGGTTACATAGTGAAGAACATCGGCACGTCCATCGTCGTCAAAGTCGATATCAATATCGGGGAGGGAAATACGATCAGGATTCAAGAAACGCTCAAAGAGTAGGTCATATTTAACTGGGTCAATTTGGGTAATCCCCAGGCAATATGCCACTGCTGAACCAGCAGCCGAACCACGTCCTGGACCTACGCTTACACCTAACTGTTCGCGAGCTACATTAATAAAGTCTTGCACAATTAAGAAGTAACCAGGGAAACCCATGGTTTTCATAATATGAAGTTCAAAATTGATGCGCTCATTAAGCTCGGGTGTTAAAGGGTCTCCATATCTTTTTTTAGCACCATCATATGCTAATTTTTTGAGATAGTCTGCCTCAAATTTTATACGATATAGTTTGTCGTATCCACCCAATTTTTTTATTTTGTCGTTGGCAGCTTCTTCGCTCAACACAATATTACCGTTTTCATCTTGGGTGAATTCGTCAAAAAGGTCCTTCTCGGTTAGGCGTTGGCGATATTCTTCCTCTGTGCCAAATTCTTTTGGAATGTCGAATGTTGGCATAATGGGGGCGTTGTCGATAGAGTAGGGCTCAACTTTGTTGAGAATTTCCAAAGTGTTGGATAATGCTTCGGGAATGTCGCTGAAAATCTCGTTCATCTCTTCTTGAGTTTTCATCCATTCCTGTTTGGTATAACGCATGCGATTTATGTCGGCAACATTTTTATTTGTCGAAACACATATCAATCGGTCGTGTGCCTCTGCATCATCTGCATTTACAAAGTGTACATCGTTAGTGGCAACTAATTTGATGTCATATTTTTTAGCAATGCGAATAAGTTCAGGATTTACTTGTTCTTGAACTTCATATACATTGTGATTTGAATCGGGGATGTCGGTTTTATGGCGTTGAAGTTCAATGTAATAATCATCGCCAAATGTTTCTTTCCACCATTGTACTTGTTTTTCGGCTTCTTCTATTTCACCCGCTTGTATTAGTCGCGGAATTTCTCCACCAAGACAAGCCGAACAGATAATTAATCCTTCTTTGTGCGCTTCTAACTCTCCCTTGTCGGTTCGAGGATGATGGTAAAAACCTTCGGTCCATGCACGAGAAACTATCTTAATGAGGTTATGATAGCCTTTTTTGTTTTTCGCGAGCACAACCAAGTGGCGTCCTGAGTCTCTTTTGTCAACTCGGTCAAAGCGTGTTTTTTGAGCAACATACATCTCACAACCAAAGATAGGCTTGAAGATTTTTTTCTTTAAAACTTCTATTTCGGATTGTTGTGCTTCAATCTCTTCGTTATTGCCTTCTTCTTTGGCTTTTGCTAATGCCTTTTCGGCGTCTTTTATGGCGCCTTTTATTTTGCCGTTTTTCTTATTGACATAGTTAAAAAATTCTTTTATGGCAAACATGTTGCCATGGTCGGTTACTGCTATACCAGGCATGCCGTCGGCAATAGCTTTATCGACCAATGCTGGCACCGATGCTTGTCCGTCGAGAACCGAGTATTGAGTGTGTACATGAAGATGTATAAAAGGTTGCATATATGGTATATTATAATATGTATTAATTCTAACCCCCAAAGTTACGAAATTTCCCAATTAATTATCAATGAAAAATCTCACTTTTATATAATAATGTTGATAAGTCGCAAATAGTGTTGATATCTATATAATAGTGTAGGGTATAGTGATTGAAATTGACACTTCACAAAGGAGAAAAATACCTGGTTTTTGGAAAATGTGTTTTATAACATACTTTTTAATTGTTGTAAATTATTGAATTATAGGATTTTGATAAAATTCCGTAAAAAATAGTTAGAAAAAACACTGAAAAATATTTTGTAGTTTCATTAAAAGTATCTACCTTTGCACTCGCTTTTGAGAAGCAAACTATATGACAGCGGTCAATTAGTATTGATTGAAATAGATTTTACGAAGTAGGAAGATATTTTTGAAAAAAAAGTTTGAAAAAATTTTGCAGTTTGAAAATAAACCTCTACCTTTGCAAAACTTTCCCTCAAAAAAGAGGTGCGCAATAGTGTGCTTGAAAGCACGCGAACATTGAAAATGATACAATAGACAAGAGTAGTACAAGAGCAAATAAAAGTTCTTAGTCAATTCTTAAACGAAATAAGTCAAGCAGGAAGTTCTGAACGGGAATTTTCGTTGTAAACAAATCTTGCAGATACAGATTAATAACAAAATTATTAATCTTATTTGATTTTGAAAAGAATAAAATAAGATATTAACAACGAAGAGTTTGATCCTGGCTCAGGATGAACGCTAGCGACAGGCTTAACACATGCAAGTCGAGGGGCATCGGGGA
>JAZTZO010000011.1:0-3795 GCA_045637505.1 Muribaculaceae bacterium
ATGGGTTGGATAAGGAAATTATTATATATGTGCTCTATTTCTGCCATTAGATATAATTCTACTTGCGTTGCATTATACGAGCGTTTAAGAGAAAAAGGAAAACCTGTTAAAGTTGCGATGATTGCAGTAGTAAATAAACTTCTAAAACAAATTTTCGCTATTGTAAAAAATAATTGCTTTTATGATGAAAATTTCTCTAAAAATATTTGTTTTTGAACACAGTTCATTCTGTATTAGCAGAACTGCCTGCTAATAAAATATCGGACATTATTAATCAAACGGATACAGAATTAGTAAAATGTGATAACATTATGCTATTTAGACCCTCAGGGCAAATTATAATGGGTCATAATAACAGCCCTGAAGATTATACTACTTTTGAGCCAACAGATGAAGAATTATTTTTACCCACAGGTCTTCCTAGAATCGCAATATTAGATGGATATCCACTTGAAAATCATTCAATACTAGCTAATAGACTTATAATAGACGATCCTGATGGACTAAATCAATACTATCAAGTTGAAGATAGGAAACATGGTACCGCCATGTGCTCACTAATAGTGAAAGGGGATATTGAATCAAGGTGTCCATATATACCATCTCCATTGTATGTGAGACCTATAATGAGGCCAAATCCTGATGATATTAATCGTAGAGAGTTTGTCCCGAATGATACGCTACTAGTTGATTTAATTCATCGGGCTGTAAAAAGAATGTATGAAGGTGAAAATAACGAAGCACCGGTAGCTCCATCTGTAAAAATCATAAATCTATCCATAGGTGATCCTGACAGATGTTTTTACCATACAATGAGTCCACTAGCAAGATTATTGGATTGGCTAAGTTATAAATACAAAGTCCTTTTTGTTGTCAGTGCAGGGAATGTATATAATGAAATTCATTATAATGGTAGTGAAGCATATTTTAAGGCTCTTAATAGACAAGAACAGGAGGTCTTATTTACAACAAACATTCTAAATAATAGAAGAAATTGTAGATTACTTTCACCAGCTGAAACAATTAATAATTTAACAATTGGTGCTACACATGCGGATAATTCTTCCATATTGGGTATGGATGTAAGACACAATCCATATGAAAATATTTTTCCTAGCACGTATACACCTATAGGTGGTGGTTATAGAAAGTCTATTAAACCTGATCTCCTTTTTGCAGGTGGAAGACAAATGTACGATTTTCACATTTTACATGGTACCCCATTAAAACCATCTAATTATAAACGAGCTCCAGGAATAAAAGTTGCAGCACCCGATCACACACTAAATAAAACTATATACGAAATTGGCACAAGTAATTCAGCGGCTTTAACTAGTCGAAATGGATTATTCTGCTACCATACTATAGAACAATTATTAGCACATATACAGCTCGACAATGCATATATTCCCTTAATTATAAAAACGATGTTGGCTCATGGGTGTAATTGGGATAATATTTCAGAAAATATTGATACGTATATAGATCCATCTTTAGATGCAAGAAGAAAAAAGACTTTAAAAGGTAAATGGATTGGATACGGAATACCTGATATGGCAAAATCTCTAGAATGTACCCCTCATAGAGCAACAATTATTGGTTTTGATAAATTGAAAGAGGAAGAGGCCCATGTATATAAGTTACCTTTACCACCATCTCTTTCTTCTCAAACTATTAATAGACGCTTAACAATTACATTAGCATGGTTTACACCTGTCGCAATGAATAATCAACGTTACAGAATTGCGCGCCTATGGTTTGAGTCCAAAAACAAGATTGCCTCAAAAAGAATGAATGCAGATGATAAGGCTGTTAAAAGAGGCACCTTGCAACACGAGATTTTTGAGGGAAGTTCAGCAGAGGCTTTTATTGATGGTGATGTTATAAGTATTAAGGTTAACTGTTCTAAAGATGCAAAGTCTTATTCGGATGATATCCATTATGCATTAATGGTATCTTTAGAAGTCGCAGAAAATATAGACTTACCTATTTATCAAGAAATTAAAGATAGAATTGCTATCCCTATTCCTATCAATCAAAGTGCAAACATATAATAATAATTTTCGGCGTCCACCCTCAACAAGTGAACGCCGAATTTGTTATCAGCTTATTGCATTCATACCATCTATCAAATCCTGATAGGTCGCAACTTTGTGATACTTCACATTAGCTGTGGAGATGAAGTTGAACAACTTTTCAGCACAGTCAATTTTGGCTCGTTCAATGGCTGATAAGTCCATTGACGACATTGAGCCTTTGGTTCAACCAAATAAATTATTTCCCCAATACCTTTGCCTAAGAATTAACACCATTATAATTTATATCACTAATATTGCATTTATTTTTTCCGGACTATTTCATCTAATGTCTTCCCTTCAGAAGTTTTCCAAACAACCCAACCATTGGTAGATGTGCCGGTCATTACTTTTGATGCACGACTTGGTGTTGTAAAGTCAAAATCTTCTATAAGGCGACAAATGTTGTCAGAGATTACTTCTACAACATTTTCAACATCCGATGACATAAACGGATTTTGCTGTTTCGACATGAATTTAGATCCAGCAAAAACTCGCATCATTCCATTTTTTAAATATAATGCCCTCGCATTAACTCCATTTTTGTTTTTAATAAAAAATTCAAGATTAGTACCCTCATAAGAGGGTGTGGGGTATTGTTTTTTGCTTTGGGGAGAACGTGAAGTATATTTAGATGCAAATTTCTCGTCTTTATATTGCTCAAATCTGCCATAAGATATACTAATGTTTAACTTCTTTAATTCGGCAGAGATTGTATCATCGTCAAATCCTTCTGACACAAATTTATCTTTTAATAATTCGATTATATTGCCGTATACATTTTGTGGCGATACAAATTCGGTTATCCTTTTTTGAAAATCATTACGAGCATTAATCAGTCGTAATTGCTCTGCACAAAATTCTTCTAACTGCGAGAGGTTAAAATTTTCATACTCCAATAATTGGCAAAATTTCCGTCCAGAAGAACTATTGTCATCAAATTCTATTGTGTACACACAAATTGCATCATATTCATCATCTGGTGCATCATAGTATAATTGTATATTTTCCCCAATGTATAATCCAATTGGTAGTTTTAGTTGGCGCATATAAGACAACAACTGAGATGCTTGCCTGTTTCTCAATGTGTTATTAGGTTTCTTTATTTCTACAACTAAAACTCTATGACCATCCTTGTTTAACACCATATCTGGAATTAATGATTTAGAAGCTCCAACTTGAATAGAAAGTTTATTTTCTATACCATCATACCAACCTAATAACTGTAATTGATGTTCGATTGTGTCTTGATATGTATCTTCCGATACATTCTTTTCTTTACTCTTTCGAAAATTTCTAGCAATAATATTCCATTTATTTTCCATTGGTAATAGTATTTTTATATTAATTCCTACAAAGATAGTTAAATACGTTTATATCTCAAAGAACAAATAGCCAAAATACACCAAATCAAAATGTTGGGCTGCTTGGACAAATGTTGCGATTTAATATGCAGCAGCTGACTGAAAACTTTATAAAAACCAAAAGAGAGTCACATTTCTGTAACTCTCTTTTGTGTGGTGCAATTACTGGAGACCCTGCTGGTTTAGCACGTTCTACACAAACTGAAGATGGCGTGAACAACTATACAATTATCCTCAGCAATATGAACAATCCCATATTGAGAGCGCAAAAGAAGTTGCTCAACAAACAACCTCCGCAAGTTGCTCGATTGGAATTTGTCAATAGTTTGTTTGAAGGGTATGATGGTTGGGAAATT
>JAZTZO010000012.1:0-2515 GCA_045637505.1 Muribaculaceae bacterium
GGGCGAAGCATTTGTGGCTGGAACTACTCATCGTGTAGAGATTCCTATCTCGGCACTTGGCGACCCTAAAGATTTGATTCTTTATCCTATCACTTTGCAATATGTGCGCTTCATGATTGAGGCTAATACAGCCAACAAAGGCGAGCAATCAATCAAGGTAACCGAATTGAGTGCCGAATACAACAACTTTGCATCGGTTGAAAGCATCACCATAGGCGAGGGTAGTGGAGCAAAGA
The DNA here is from genome assembly GCA_045637505.1 of Muribaculaceae bacterium. Classification (GTDB taxonomy): domain Bacteria; phylum Bacteroidota; class Bacteroidia; order Bacteroidales; family Muribaculaceae; genus RGIG4079. Next base: position 237 of record JAZTZO010000012.1, read on the forward strand.
TTTATCCTAACCCCGTTGACGGCGGCTCATTTACCGTGACATCATCACAAACAATCAATAAAGTTGATGTTTATTCGGTTGCAGGTGTGAATGTGGTATCAAAAACATGTAACGACAATAATGTAACCATTGATGCATCGGCATTGACTACTGGTATCTATATGGTAATAGTTGAAACCGAAGCCGGCACAACTACATCAAAACTTATTGTAAAATAGTAACTTTAATCATAAATAATCATGAAAAAAATCATTTCGTTTTTTGCCACAATGGCAATAACACTATCGGCAAGTGCCGAAAGTTTTACGATTCCGATTCAAGGAACCGATTATAAAACCGATTTATTAATCAATCGCGATTTAGGCCCTGGTGTAAATTATAAACGCCTTCGCATTCCCGATTTTCCACTAAATGTGAATATGATTACAATGGATTTAAATAATCCATATAATCGTGTGGAAACAACACAAGGAGGAGAACAACTTGGCAAAACCGAAAAACTTGCCAATGCTTACACTCGTCAATATACCGATGAAAAACGACCTTTGGCAGGTGCCAATGGTAATTTCTGGTGTGTGTCGGGACAATATCACTGGGCCGAATTTCTTGTAGGTGCAACATTTAATGGCAATGTGCGCAATGGTGAAATTATTACCGAAACAAATGCTTTTGCTGATTGGTGGGGACACAATGGCGGTTCTCCCGGTTGTGTGGCAATTACACCCGACAAACGCATGTATATCGACTTTATGTATTATAAAGGGTGGGCAAAAAGTGAAAAATTGGGTAATTTAGTCATTCATCAAACAAATAAAGTGGTGCGTGATGGCGAGATAGGGCTTTATAACCATTTCTTTGGTCGCGACAAGAGCTTTATTCCAGCCGACCAATATGCCGATGAAAGTGGCACACAACGCATGCGCCGAGTGGAAAATGTGTCAACCGAGGTGTATCTCACTATCAACGAAGGTAACGAGTGGATGGTGGGTCGCCCAATGCAATGTACAGTGCAAGAAGTAAAAACCAATGCCGGAGCCGGAACACTTGGTAATTACGATTTGTGTCTTGTGGGCCGTGGGGCAAATAAAGATGCGCTTGCACAACTTGTTGCCGGCGATGTGTTGACTATCGATCTTCAATGGCAACAGCCCGATGGCTCTGCTCCTGAAATAGAACAACTTATTGGAGGTAACACGGTTGTGATGGTTGATGGAGTTTTGACCGAATATAATACAATTGACGATTATAACTCTAAAACATATTCACGCACGGCCTATGGTACAACAGCCGATCGCAAAACTCTTATCACAGTGGTTATTGACATGAGTGTTGACCCTGTATATGGCAAATCGGCAGGATGTAATACATTTGTGATGTGCGATATTATGAAATACTTTGGTTGCACCAATATCATGAACATGGATGCCGGCGGTTCGGCTCAAATGATGGTTGAGGGTAAAGTAATCAACAAAACAACCGAGGGCACACCTCGTGCAGTGGCTAATGGATGGTTCTTCTACTCAATCGCACCTCAAGACAATGAGATTACACGCCTTGAGTTTGAAGAATGTGCTCTTCAAGCACCTATATATTCCGAATACCAACCAGTAATTCTTGCATATAACAAATATGGCGACTTAATCGATAAAGATTTTCAAGGATTTACACTCTCATGCCCCGACTCGGTGGGTTTATGCGATGGTATGAAATTTGTCGCTGGTGGAAAGGCATGTAAAGGCGAATTGACTGCGTCATACAATGGAGTGAGTGTGACAAAAGCCATTGATATAGTTGATGCTGAAATAGCAATGCGAGTGAAACCTATCCTCATCGATGCTGCTCGTGAATATACAATGGAAGTAACTGCCCAAATAGGCGAAATAGTATATAACTACAACCCTGCATCAATCAAATGGACTGTCGAAGACCCATCGGTGGCTGATATTGACGAAAATGGTGTGTTGCGTGGTTATAAAGAGGGTAAAACCAAAATTAGCGGTCTTGTGGGTGAATTCCTCGACACAACAACAGTAACAGTAGAGATAGCCAATGCAGCAATAATGCCAGCAAGCGACATGGCCGGTTGGACTATTAAAGCATCATCGGGCATCACTAAAGGAGCGCTTGCCGAAGATGGAACACTCTCGTTTACTTATGGCTCTCCACGCGCGCCCTATATTCAAATGGGTAAAGCCGTGCAATATTATAGTCTTCCCGACAAATTGTGGATAGAGTTTACTCCATCAATCAATATCTCAAGCCTATTGATTGACTTGCGC
>JAZTZO010000013.1:0-10257 GCA_045637505.1 Muribaculaceae bacterium
GATGAGATGCATCGCCAAGATAAAAAAGAAATTATAACTTACAGAACCAAAAATGACAACACGGCATGCCGTGTTGTCATTTAAAAAACTTTTAGTATTTTTGTATCAAATCCTGTAACGGTTTTTCAGGACGACACAAAAACGGAAAAATAAAAGAGGTGAATGAGAAATTTAAATTACACAATTAAAAATTTCTGCGGCAATTGTGAATATCTACATGAGGATAAAATAAGTTCAACGAGTTTCTGCGATTTCAGCGTGAGGTTATGAATTAAATATATTTTAGGTGTGTTCTTTTTATTGTTTCGGTGATTATTATTACCTTTGTGGTATTATGACAGCTGACGAAAAATTACATATTGAAGAGAAGGTTGTAGAGATGATTAAAACCGTCTATGACCCTGAAATACCCATTGACGTGTATAGTCTTGGGCTTATATACAAAATCGATCTTGCCGATGATGGTGCTTTGAATATTGACATGACTCTCACTGCCCCCAGTTGCCCTGCTGCCGACTTTATTGTCGATGATATGCGCATGAAGGTGGAGAGCGTTGATGGCGTGACAAGTGTGAATATCAATATCGTCTTTGAACCTGAATGGAACAAAGATATGATGACCGAAGAAGCTAAACTCGAACTCGGATTCTTATAATGCATAGTTCATAATGCATAATTCATAATTAATTCTAATAAATCTCGGCGAGCACTTCGTGGTTTATAATGCATAATTAACTTAAAAGAAACTCGTTAACTCTCAATTGCCTCGGACACGGCACGCCGAGTCCTACAAGGTTCTCAACTTTCAACTCTCAATTCTCAACTCTCAATTTAACAAATTTGTGCGTAACAAAACATATTTCATATCTGATTTACATCTTGGAGCCTCTTATCTAAAGAATCCGTTAGATTATGAGCGCAAGGTGGTGCGTTGGCTGCACTCTATCAAAGACTCGGCAAAGGCAATATATCTCCTTGGCGACATATTAGATTATTGGTATGAATATCGCAATGTAGTGCCCCGTGGATACACTCGTTTCTTGGGAACTCTTGCCACTCTTGCCGACGAAGGGATTGAGATACATTGGTATATCGGAAACCACGATATATGGATATTTGACTACATACCCAACGAAATTGGTGCAACGGTAGTAGATGGATATGAGGTAAAAGAGATTGACGGGCATAGATTCTTCCTATCACATGGCGATGGTATAGGCAGCCTCAAACCGGGATTTAAGTTTATTCGTAGCATTTTCCGCAACCGAGTGTGCCAAAAATTATTCTCGGGCATACATCCCCGCTGGACCATTCCATTTGCTCATAGATGGTCTTCGCATAGTCGCAACTTTACCGATGAAATTCCTCGTTTCTTAGGGGAAAACAAAGAACCATTCATTCCCTTTGCGCGCAAATGGAATGAGCAACACCAAGATTCTCAAGTTGAGTATTTTGTTTTTGGACATCGTCACATTTTGCTCAATTACGAAATCGAGAACAACTCGCGTGTGATTGTTCTTGGCGATTGGATTCACCACTTCTCTTATGCCACATTTGATGGTGAGAATCTCATTCTCGACACATTTAAAGAGTAATGAGGTGAGTTTTTCGCCAAAATAGACGACAAATCAACAAAACATGTTTAACAACATATCATTTTTTTTGTCCACACGACAAAAAAAGCCGACCTTTGCATCACAAACCTAAAACAATCTTTTTTACCTTAAGAATTATACCTAATGGAAATCATAAGAACAAGCTCACTTTGTAGTGGGCTTGTTCTTGTTTATAGACATAGCATGACCATGTTATCAAATATTATAATACACTACTACTTTGACATGATAATAACCTGAAGGATAATGCCCATAGCTGTTTTGCTCGTGAACATATACACCTGTTATACAATTATCGGTCATTAAGTCCTCTATTCTTTCTTTTTGAAGAGCCGAAACATGCCCTATACATATACCACATTGCTCAACTCTAATTAAATCATTGCCTTTACTCATCTTGAGTTGTAGTTCATCACCTGGCAATAACCCCGATAATATCTTTTTTGCGCAATCGTTCACTCCATAAGCAGTAGTAATGTCAACAATCTCTTTTCTATCATGTTTATGATTCTCTACTACATTTCTTAAAAGCGTAGTTTGAGATTCATATAATTCATCTCCAAGCAAACGCCGACATCTCTCCTCAGGAGTCTCACTTTTTATTGGATTTGAATATGACGAATTTGACTTTGAAATATTATCCATAATTTTACAAAACAGCAAAACAGGAATCAAAATTAATCCAGTTAACGCCAAACTGTCTATTGTAATAAATAATATACTATTCATATACAAATCCTCTTTTATTTACAAATATACAAATTTCTTGTGTGAACTATTGCAATGCTACCTCTAAATCGACTTTTTGTTACCATCCTCTCTTTGCTCGCTGTGTTCTCCCCTTACACTTGAACTGCACCTATATGTTATACAAAAATAACAGCGACTTTTCTTCTCGAAAGGTCGCTGTCGTTATTTATATCGTATTATTTATGTTTTTATCTACGAGATTTTTTTGATTTAGATTTTGATTTGCTCTTTGACTTTGAGCTTGCAGTTGCTTTGCTTTTGCTCTTTTTAGATGATGATTTAGCCGCTTTTACTGAAGCTGATTTTGATTTTTTAGAGCTTGACTTGGTATATCTTGACTTATTTGCTTTAGAAGTATAAGTCTTTTTAGCTTGATAAGTGCTCTTTGCGTAAGACTTTTGAGCTGCAGCTGGAGAATAGTTACGAGCGTTTTGGTAAGTATTCTTGTTGAATGTGAATACATCGCTGTGAACAGTAGCATTTGCAAAGTCAATAATCGCAGCAGGGTTAATTGCTACACCCATGTAACGAGTTTCAAAGTGAAGGTGTGCACCAAAACTGCGACCAGTGTTACCACCGAGACCAATAGGCTCACCTGCTTTTACATATTGATTACGCTTTACAAGGTGTTTTGAGAAGTGGCCATAAACTGTTTCAAGGCCATTGTCGTGGCGAAGTACTACATAGTTACCATAACCACCAGCTTCATAATTAACGATGCGCACACGGCCATTAAATGCTGCTCTAACAGTGTCGCCAGTGCTCAATCGCATATCAACACCACGGTGCATGCGACGGAAACGGGGACGATAGCCATAATTAGAAGTTACTGCACCAGGAACTGGCATATGATAGCCTGTAACATCAATTTTTGCGATAGCGGGGATTTCTACACCTTCATAACAATTTACGCGAGGGCTATTCCAGCCATATGATTCATCAATATCGCTAATTGTTATTGATTCTTGTTCGTTACCGAGTACTCCGTTTACAAATTTGTTTGTTTCCTCGTTTTTAATTTTGTTGGCGTTGTTTCCTACTCCAGCAATATAATTTTTGTGCATCATCGCATGACGATTACTTTGAGCTTGAGTAGAAACAGTTGCGCAAAGCGCGATTAAAAATAATGTTGTTGTCTTAATAATCTTATTCAAATTCATCTTTTTTAATTTTGCGTCCTAAGTTGTTATAAGTTCAAAATTAGAGAGAGATAAGGACGAGTTTAAAATATTTTTACTTTTACTTCAACGGTGGCAAAGGTACAATGATTAGTTTGAGTACCAAACAATTGCACAAATAAAAAATGTGAATTGAAAAAGAGAAATCTTAAAAAACGCATCTAACACACTGTTAATCAACATACTAAAAATTAACATTTTTATTGCAACTTTTTTGAGTGTGCACATTTCGTTGCGCACCAAATGTTAATTTGTGGTTAAAATTTGTTTTCAAAATGAGCAAAATTTTAACTTATCAGCCCCCAATTGATGTTTTTTGCGAATAAAATATCGAGTTGACGGCGCAAAATTACATGATTTTGTTGCATCAAATCGGGGTCATCATCAAGTATATCTGATGCTGTATTACGTGCTAATTGAATAATCTGCCCATCGGTGGCAAGATTAGCAATGTGCAAGTCAAATGCGATACCGCTTTGCATTGTTCCCTCAAGGTCACCAGGCCCGCGCATTTTCAAGTCGGCTTCAGCCACTACAAATCCGTCGGTAGTTGAGGTCATTATTTCTAACCGTTGGCGTGTTTCTTTAGCGATTTTCACTTTGGTCATCAATATACAATAACTTTGATCGGCCCCACGCCCCACTCTACCTCTTAATTGGTGCAGTTGCGACAACCCAAATCGCTCGGCATTCTCAATTATCATCGTCGTAGCATTTGGAACATTTACGCCCACCTCTATTACGGTTGTTGCAACCAATATTTGTGCTTGATTAGATGCAAACAACGACATTTGATGATCTTTCTCGGCCGGTTTCATTTTACCATGCACAAAAGCTACACGATAAGATGGGAATGTTTCGCATATCAATTCATAGCCCTCTTCAAGGCTTTGCAAATCGAGTTTTTCATTTTCTTGAATGAGAGGGTACACGATATATACCTGTCGCCCTTGTTTTAATTGTCGGCCCACGGCTTGATAAACTTGCATTCGTTGCTCTTGCTCATCGCCATAACGCAACAATGTCTGCACAGGTTTGCGTCCTGGTGGCAATTCATCAATCACCGACACATCAAGGTCGCCATATACAGTCATAGCTAATGTGCGAGGAATGGGTGTTGCAGTCATCACAAGCACATGGGGAGGTGTAGAATTCTTCTTCCACAAGCGAGCGCGTTGTGCCACGCCAAATCGATGTTGCTCATCAATAACTACAAATCCAAGATTATTGAATTGCACATTATCTTCAATTACGGCATGTGTGCCTATTAATATATGTAGCGAACCATCTTGTAACTGCTCATGAATGAGATCTCGCTGTTTTTTGCGAGTTGAACCGGTTAGTAGCTTCACATTGATACCTATTGGAGCAACTAACTGTGATATAGTTTCGAAATGTTGTGTTGCCAATATTTCGGTAGGCGCCATTAAGCAAGCTTGCGTATTATTATCAACTGCGATGAGCATACACAATAGTGCTACAAGAGTTTTTCCACTACCCACATCGCCTTGCAATAAACGATTCATCTGTTTTCCGCTACCCATGTCGGCACGAATCTCTTTTATCACTCGTTTTTGGGCTCCGGTGAGTTCAAATGGCAATTGTTGAGTATAGAATGCGTTGAAGAAATGCCCTATGCGTGGAAAATGGAATCCACGAATCACAGCCGAGCGCTTGCGTGTGTAGCGCAATATATTTAGTTGCATATAGAACAACTCTTCAAACTTAAATCTTAATCGAGCTCGTTGCAACTGCTCATTATTTTGAGGATTGTGAATCGTAGTAATCGCTTGTGGCAACGGCATGAGATTTAATCGCGCCAAAATCTCTTGGGGCAATGTTTCAGAAATTTGGTTTATCGCCGTGAGCGCAGTGTGTATATAATTAAACAATGTGCGCGACGACACACCTCTATTGCGCAATGTCTCGGTCAACGGATACACACCTCTCAACCCTTGCATAGCGCCTGCGGCTGCAACGGGGTCAACCTCGGGGTGCACCATGCTCCAACGGTTATTAAACTCCGTTGGTTTTCCAAACAACACATATTCGTTACCAGGGAGATATGCTCCCTTTATCGACTTAATGCGTTGAAACCACACTACCTCAATTGTTCCTGTGCCATCAGTAAACAATCCCACCAGACGGCTCTTTGCCCCCACGCCCTGCACCGTGAAGTTAATAAAACGCCCTTTTAACTGTATTGATGGCATATCACCATGCAGTTCACGAATTTTATATATCGATGAGCGGTCGAGGTAATGGGTAGGAAAATGATATAGCAGGTCATAATATGATTTTATGCCCAGTTGTTTTTCCAACAATTCGGCGCGTTTAGGGCCTACTCCTTTAAGATACTTTATGTCAAAATTGCGCAATCTATTCATCTTTGTCGCAAGTAAAGTTGGGCAATTTCGATATCAAGCGGATTTGTTATCTTTATATTATATGTGTCACCTTCCACAAGAGCCACATCATATCCCAATGCAGCCAACACCGAAGCGTCATCGGTAAAAGTGGCATCAAATGGCAATGAGTAGGCCTCAATAAGTTTATCGGCATGAAATGCTTGAGGTGTTTGAACGGCTTTATATAGTGAGCGATCGACTGGAGTTGATCCCGACTCAACTATTTGTCGCAACGAATCGGTCACCGACACCACAGGGATAGCCCCTACTGCATCGTCGAGAGCGCTAATTAGTCGTTCTACCATCATGGAATCAACAATAGGACGAGCGCCATCGTGAACAGTGATTACCTGTGCATCGGCAGGGATTTCATCGATAGCATTCTTTACCGATTGCCAACGAGTATCGCCACCCTCCACTACTTTGGGCGATATGAATGAATACTTCTCACACAATTCGGTCCAATAATCAACAAAATCACGATTTAAGACCAACACGATTTGCGATTGAGGCAAAGCACAGCGCATATTCTCAATCGTGTGCATCAATACCGGACGGCCATTCATCAAGCAATACTGCTTGGGCAACGCAGCGCCAAATCGGCTACCACTACCAGCAGCTACTATTATATTATATATGTGTTGAGCATTCATTAATGCAAAGATAATATTTTTAATCGACCTAAAATAACACTCGTGTAGATATATTTAATATTAGTGAGTGAGTGCATTTATCGATCGTTTGAGATTGGGTTATTCCATAGGTTGAATTGGGCAACAACGAATATTCGGCGCTACTCAATTCATATCCCAAAGTTGCCCCTACGCTCATATTATCGTTTATTCGATAGGTTGAGCCAGCCGAGATGCGAGCATTAAGAAAGTCATCGTTCACCCCTATAGCTCGGTCGATAGATTTTAACGAAAAATTGCGATAATAACCACAGGCGACATCGGCATTAAACGAAAAACGCGAGTTTAATTGCGTGCGGAAATAGGGCGAAAGTTCTACCCCAACAGCATTTTCGGGCGCTACAAATGTGCGCTCACACGCTGGCGATTCGACAAATATAGGCGTAGAACGCATAACAGCCCCTACCGATGCTCCCCAATGACTACCAAAAGGCAACCCATATTTAATACCCACATTTAATGATGGTTCGCGCGAAATTGCGATTCCATCACCTCTCAAGTTGGAAAAGTCGAAACTCATACCAGTTTCAAGCGTGAGGAATGGCTGATTTTCATCCTCTACCGACAGTAATGTGTATTTGTTTTGTAATTGCTTGTCGCCAAATATTTTGTCGCCAATGAAATATCCTAAATGCCCGGTTATAACACCTATCACAGCTCCACCTGCAACATCTACCGGGAAATGTCGGCAATCGACCACTCGCTGCATCCCCATTGCCGATGCAAATGTATATGCACCAAAAGTGTACCATGGTGAGCGCCAACCAAGTTCGCGTTCTATCATTGTTGCTCCGAGAAAGCTCCATGCCGTGTGTCCCGATGGGAATGAATGATTATCGGTTGCGTCAGGGCGCATTTCCCCTACTACACGCTTCAAGCCCCATACACTTCCTGCCATCGTTACCACGCCAAATGCTTGAGAAGTAGCCATACGCCCCCAACCCGACCGAGTTGGCTGACCGACAGCCTTCATTACCCAAGGAAAAGCCAATGGCACATATTGCGCACCTTCAACAATCAATCCATTTTCATCATTTGGGGCGCTCCATGTAGGAGTCCACTCGGGGCGCAATGCCTCAAGTTTCATCATATCTTGAGAAAAAGCACCCATTGCGATGCCCATTGCGACTATAATAATTCCTAATCTCTTCATATTACAAAGGTAGGTATTTTAGCCCTATATAAAAATAGTGAGGACCGACAATTTTGTCAATCCTCACACATTATGTATTATTATACTATTTTTTAGATGATACCTTGAGCCATCATTGCGCGAGCCACTTTCATGAAGCCTGCAACATTTGCACCTTTAACATAGTTAATGAAACCATCTTCTTCAGTACCATAAATAGTACATTGTTTGTGGATTTCAGCCATGATACCTTTGAGTTTAGCGTCAACCTCTTCGGCACTCCAGTTGAGTTTTTGAGAGTTTTGAGCCATTTCAAGACCTGACACTGATACACCACCAGCGTTAGCAGCCTTACCAGGAGCATAAAGAATCTTAGCGTTGAGGAATTCTTTGATAGCTTCGGGTGTTGAAGGCATGTTAGCACCTTCCGACACTGCGAAACATCCGTTTGCCAAAAGTGCGCGAGCATCATCGCCATCAAGTTCGTTTTGAGTAGCCGATGGCATTGCGATGTCGCAAACAGCGTGTTGCCATGGACGTTCGCCATCAAAATATTGGCAATCATATTCTTCGGCAAACTCTTTGATACGACCACGATAGATATTTTTGAGTTTGAAGATATAGTCGAGTTGTTCTTGAGAGATACCTTCTGGCACATAGATTGAACCGTTAGAGTCGCTCATTGACACCACTTTTGCACCAAGTTCGAGAAGTTTTTTAGCTGTATAAGTAGCCACATTACCCGAACCCGAGATAGCAACCTTCTTATCTTTAATGTCGATGCCTTTTGTTGCAAGCATGTTCAACAAGAAGTAAACGTTACCGTAACCTGTTGCTTCGGGACGCACGAGTGAACCACCAAAGTCAAGACCTTTACCTGTGAATGTACCAGTAAATTCGCGAGCCATTTTCTTATACATACCATACATGTAACCCACTTCGCGACCACCTACACCTATATCGCCAGCAGGAACGTCGGTATCGGGACCAATGTGACGCCACAATTCTGCAATAAATGCTTGGCAGAAACGCATCACCTCCATGTCGCTCTTACCGCGTGGAGAGAAGTCAGAACCACCTTTACCACCACCCATAGCGAGTGTAGTGAGTGAGTTTTTGAATGTTTGTTCAAATGCGAGGAACTTCAAGATTGACAAGTTAACCGATGAGTGGAAACGGATACCACCTTTATATGGACCTATCGCATTGTTATGTTGCACACGGTAACCCATGTTGTTTTGTACATTTCCTTTATCATCTACCCACGAAATGCGGAATGTGAACACGCGATCGGGAATGCAAAGACGTTCAATAAGATTGTAGCGTTCAAATTCAGGATGTTCGTTGTAAACATCTTCGATTGTAGATAAAACTTCTTCTACTGCCTGAATGTATTCAGGTTCATTTGGAAAACGACATTTCAATTTGTCGATTACTTCAACTGCTTTCATAAATTTCTTTCTTTAATGAAGTATTATGTGTATATTTTATTTACTAAAACAATCATGATACACCTTTGTATCATTTACGAGGACAAAGATAAAACATTTTTTGCTATTATCATAACATTTTGTAATTTTTTTATCATAAAATGTAAACTTTTTCTATTTTTTATTGCTTTATAGAGATTTTTGTCAAAATAACTACAACAAACATAGCAAAAAGCAAATATAGCGATTAAAACAAGATAGGGCATTTGATTGTCGCCACCCCAAGGCATATACGCCGTTTGTTTATCAATAATCGTCGGAGTGATGTCGCCTTGCTCACGAAACACAGCCGAGCTGTTCACTTGGAACACCGCCCTCGAATTGAGCAACGGCACATCTTCCACAGAGTTGTAATTAAGATAGGTTTTGTTCATAAAAAAAGTAGTTTTGTGATTTTACACACAAACTACTTCTATTCTATCGCTGTCTAAAAGACAGAAATTATAGCATAACCTTTTCAAATAAGAAATATTCATCATGAAAATCATCTGCCAACGAATGTCGATTTTCATCTCTATGATATTTATTAAAGAACTCCACAATCTTAAAGCCACATTTATTAACATAGAAATGAATGTTACGCTTCTCGAAGTAAGGGGTTATCAGTTGCCACACTTTAGTTTCGGGATATTTTCGCTCAATTGCTTGCCACACACTTAGCCCAAGCCCTTTGCTATGTTGTTCAGGATAAATATATAGCAGTTCGCCTGAATTATGATGCGTTGTATAATCTATTTTCAATCAGACACCACCCACCAAAATATCATTAGAATATATAGCGTAAGTTTCCGATTTTTCATCACGCAAAGATTTATAAATATCTTCTGTCGGAATAATCTCATGAAATAATTATGTATCGTCCTGAAAAAGGTTTACTTTTAAATTGTTAATAAATATATAATTAAAATAAGAGTGTAATACGGAGCTAGCTCCGTATTACAGTTCAACTATTCAAAATTAGATATATTTTGCGAAAAGAAATAATTTTTCC
>JAZTZO010000014.1:0-7661 GCA_045637505.1 Muribaculaceae bacterium
GACTAATTGAACAGAGTCTGCTTGATGCCATTCAAACTAAAATCAATCGAAGGCCTCGTGAAAAACTTAATTTTTCTTCTCCAAAAATTGAATTCTTCAAACTATTGAAATAATTTTGCACTTGCTTGTTGACTCTACAAATAGTCAAAAAAATAGCTCACTTCTTGGGAATATGATATTTTTAATATATCTTTGCATATTAAAGACATAAAACCCGCCCTAATGAGAGTAAAAATTCATCACGAAGGAACTAATATTATCATTGTATTGCTAATAATCTTATTGGCAATCAATATTCCGTTATGGTTATATGTTGACTGCACAGCGCTCAACATAACCATCACTGCAATATCATCAATATTATGGTTGCTTGTTGTAAACTTCTTTCGCTCTCCACGTCGCAACTTTACCGGTAATCGTGAAAATGTAGTAGTCGCAAGTGCCGACGGAAAGGTAGTGGCTCTTGAACGCACATTTGAAGATGAATATCTTCATCGCGAAGTAATCCAACTATCGGTATTCATGAGCGTGTTTAATGTTCACGCCAACTGGTTTCCTGTTGATGGCGAAGTGATTTACTCAAAGCATCATGCTGGACGCTTTATGGCTGCTTGGCTTCCTAAATCAAGCACCGAAAACGAGCGTTCAACCGTGGTGATTCGCACCAAAGACGGGCAAGAGATACTTATGCGACAAGTTGCAGGAGCAATGGCTCGTCGCATTGTCACATATGCTCAACCTGGAGTTGAGGCTTCAATCGAAGATCACATGGGATTTATCAAATTTGGCTCTCGTGTCGATTTATATCTCCCTCTTAACACCGAAATTAATGTTAAAATAGGCGACATCACCGTTGGTGGCATCACCGAAGTTGCTCGCCTCAAGCTCGCTGAAAATGTTTAAGAAAATCAAAGCAAATATACCTAATACCATCACATGCCTTAACCTTCTATCGGGTTGTGTGGCATGCATTTTTGCATTTCATTCACAAGAAATGTTTGGTTCATTTAAAGGTTACGAATTAGTGTATATTCTCATAGGTGCCGCTGCAATATTCGACTTTTTTGATGGTGCAGCAGCTCGCTTGCTCCACGCAACATCAAACATAGGCAAAGAACTCGACTCGCTCAGCGACCTCATAAGTTTCGGCGTAGCCCCAGCAATGCTCATGTACAACACCATGACATTCCACAATGGCGAATCGTTTTCAGCTTTCGCTGCCTTGGCAATAGCCGTGTTTGGAGCCATTCGCCTTGCGCGTTTCAATGTTGATGATCGTCAAACCGATACTTTTATAGGACTACCCATCCCTGCCAATGCCATTTTTTGGATTGGCGCAAGCGCATTAATCTACCAATATGGGTATCCTGGCGACACAGCAGTAATTATAGCGTTGATAATCATGTCATTGTTAATGGTTGCCCCCATTAAAATGTACTCTCTCAAGTTTCACAATTTTGCTTTCCGCGAAAACTACAAACGCTATCTCATAATCCTTTCGGCCATATTGTTTGTTATCTTCTTTGGCATACCAGGATTAGCATATGAAATCATATTATACATTTTGCTATCGGTGTTTTCTCGCAAAAACATCTAATTAGCAATCGCCGTTGCTACATATCTATATTTAATCTACTATTTTGAAAAATGAGTGTTTTAGGATTTTTATTTCTACTATTCATAATATTTATCGGCTATCCGCTTTTTAAAGTGGGATACAAGTTTTATCGCATGCAGAAAGAGGCAAAAAAATCCTTCTCGCAGTTCAACCAAAACCAACAAAAACAAGCCGATGAATATGAACGCCAACAACGCAGAAGCCAACAACGCCAACGCCGTAAAACTATGGGCGAATATGTTGACTTTGAAGAAGTTTCTCCATCGGATCAACCTGCCAACGAAACTCACCAAAACTCTTCAAAAAAATCCTCTCGCATCAAAGATGAACCTCTCATTTCCGATGCCGAATGGGAAGAAATCAAATAACGCCACATGGCACAATACTATACCCACCAACTATTTGACTTTCTGCATCGCGTAGCCGCAAATAACAATCGCGAATGGTTTCATGCCAACAAAAGCGAATATGACGACTTGCGCGCTCGATGGATGGAAGAGCTCAACCATCTCATCTCATTGATGACCGCGTGGGAGCCTCAACTCGCCTCACAATCGGCCAAAACTTGTGCCTATCGTTTCTATCGCGACACTCGATTTTCGCAAGACAAATCGCCCTACAAAACTTTCTTCTCGGCAGCAATAAGCCCCTGGGGACGCAAATTGCCTCGTGCCGGATATTATCTCCACATGGGCATCGACGAAGAGAACCTTTGGGGAGGCTCGGGCCTTTATGGAGGCATTTGGTGTCCCGATGCAACTATGCTTCGCAAACTGCGCCACGCCATCGTTGATAATATCGAAGAATTTGAAGAAATCATCAATAACCCTCAATTTATCAAACATTTCCCCTCGTGGATAGGCGACAGCCTCAAAAAAGTGCCAAAAGGGTGGGATAAAGAGCATCCTCAAGCCGACCTTTTAAAACTCAAAGAATATGGCCGCCTCAACTCATGCAAAGAGGTATTCTTCCACGACCCAGCATGGGTAGAAATCGCCGCCCATCGATTCTCCCTTCTAAAACCCCTCATCGACTTCATCAACTACTCCCTCGACGAAGAAGAGCCTTTCACATTAGATATCCTATAAAACAAGGATAAATTATAATATACTTGCTATTACTCTTAATATGTGTTACATTTGCAATATGAAACACATATTTGTAATCATATTATCCATTCTTCTGCTCGCGGCATGTAGGGAGAGTGGGCGTAACAGCCAATTACTCAATCGTGCCGAGGCTATGATGGAAGATAGTTGCGAAGTCGCTTTGTCAATTCTCCAAGATAGTATTGATACCACAACCCTAAACACCGAGCGTGGCCGTGCCATTTATGCCCTTCTCCTTTCACAAGCACTCGACAAAAACTTCATCGACATCGCTTCCGACTCTATCATGGTCCCTGCCGTTAAATACTTTGCCGACGGCAACGAAGCCCATTATGCTATGCTCACGCATTATTATCATGGAAAAACTTTATTAAACCAAAATAAACTCTCCGACGCAATTATTGCATGCAATAAAGCATCTGATTATGCAAAAGAGCTAAATGATGATTTCTATTTGGGGCTTATTTATGGTAGTATTAACAATGCTTACAATGCAACTGATAATTACATTGAATGTATTAAATATGCACATTTAAGTTATAACCATTTCAACAAAATCAATAAGCAACCTCATAAAAAATATGCCTACTATTCATTAGCTATTGCATACAATAATAATGGCAACTTTAAAGAAAGTGAAACAATATACAAGGAGCTTATTAACTATGCAACAGAAAATCAAGATACAACTTTCCTTTTTGATGTATTAGAATCTTATTCTCATCTTTTATGGTATCACCAAAAACACTCTCATGCTAAAATAATACTTAAATCATTAGAATTAAATCATAGCCAACAACTATCAGCAAAATCGTTAGCACATTTAGCAGAGATTTATTCTAATGAGGGGAAACAAGATAGTACTATATATTATTTATCTTCGGCAAAAAAAACATCAAAATACTATAATGACAGCATCGCTATTTCTATAGCAGAATACAATATCTCTTTAAACTCAAATGATTATATTTCAACGATAGAGCATCTTCAGTCACAAATAAAACGATTAAACACATCAACAGAAAACGTATGGAAACAATCAGTAATGACACTCCAACGTGATTATTTCGAGAGTCAAGCTAAAAATGCAAATTTAGAAGTTGAATCTAAGAAAAATCAGATTATATTAATTGTCATTATTTCAGTTGCAATATTATTTATTGCCATATTTATTATATATGCTCTCCGGATGAGAAATAAGGTTCAAAAAGAGAAAATCAATCGCATTTTAGGCGAACATTATCAATCCCAAAACCTTATTTCAAATGCCGAAAATCGAATCAGCGAATTGGAAGCACTTCTGGAAACTGAAACTGATAAGTCGCAACGCTTAATTAATGAACTCGAGATGCAAAAAGAGTCATTGCAATTATATACCCAACAAGCCAAACTTCGCGAAGATGCTACTAATGCCATCGAAACGGCTGAAATCGTTGCCCGATTCCGTAAAACTCTCTCTAATGACTCTAATCCTTTTGACAACGATTGGGAACAACTTGACAAATATATTAACCAACAATTCCCAGGATTTAAAAATGTGCTATATAAATTAGTGAAATTAAGCGAAATCGAATACCAAGTGAGCCTACTGATTAAATGTAAATTCTCCCCTAATGAAATTGCCAAATTAATCATTATAAGCAAGAGTGGATTGGGAAATGCTCGAAAAAGACTATTCGTTAAAGCATTCAAAACCGACGGAACAGCCTCTGACTGGGATAAATTCATCATTTCTCTTTAACTAATATTCAAGCTCTTACAATTTTACCCTAAAATTGGGAACAAATTGGGAACACTTTTTGTACTCAATTTTTATAAATAGAGCATAATTTTGATGCGAATTCAAAATTATTATAATTATGAGAAACGTATTTTTAATTTTAACTTTATTTTTATTCTCACTGCCAAACCATATCTGTTTGGCAGAAGAAACAACAAAAGAAAGAGTTCCTATTATCATAGGACAGGTATCGATGTAGTTAATTCTCTTCCGACAGAGGTAATTACTACAAATATTTTCAATATTTCAGGGCAAAAAGTAGCTACTATTCAGGATACTAATGACAATATCCAATTACCTAATGGCGTTTATATTAAAGAGAATATTTACAATACAGGCGAAAAATTAATTAACAAAATAATATATTAAACATGAAAAAGTTAGCGCTAATTATTATCTCATTTATGACCGCAACATTTGTCAATGCCGAAAAGCAATCTATTAAGGTTGTAATTAATGGCGAGGAAGTTTCACTTGACACAATCCCTCAAATATCATATTATGATAACTGCTCATTTTCACTTATAGGCGAAACAGCCAACGAATCAACTCAATGGGAAACAAGGATTGCTCTTGACTGCAATTCAGCCACTTCGGCTTACCAAATATATAATCCATTGAAGGGGAATAGTTATTTATTTTGTTTGGAGGAATTAGATGAGACTATTTCCTTGCCCGAAACAGAATCGGGTTTAGCTTGGGGAGTAAAAGATGGCTATGTCAATGCTACAATAACTGCCAATACCTCAAAGGGGTGGGTATATTCTATTCCTGTAAAATTAAAGCTTATACCAGAGGCTCCTATTGTTGATTCATTTGAAGTTTCAGATATTATTTATACTGAATCAAACGAAGATAATGAAATATTTGGGTGTAAAATAAAAATGACATGGAATACACCCGATTTCCCTGTGAAACCAATGAAGGTTATAACAAAAACAACAAATAACTATTATAATGACATTCGTCCGTTTGATGCCCCTGGATATGGAGAGTATCTCAATGAGGGAGCATTTGACCACGATATAATTGAGATTTATTCAGAGAATAGATATGGCAAAAGTGTTATACAACGATTTGCAGCAAAAAATTTTGCCAATGTCGAAAATATAACAATCAATAACCCCAACTCCCCTCAAGCAACATTTAGAGATGGAAACATTGTAATAATAGGACTTGAAAACTCCCAACCATGGAACCTTTCACTACATTCTATATCGGGCTCTAAAATCTCTGAAACTTCAGATGAATGTGATAATGCTGGTTCTATTACATGGGGGATAGATGCTATTGAAATGGGCATATACATTTTGTCAATTTCAAACAATAATAAATTCTATTCATTCAAAATCTACAAAAACAACTAATCAATGAAATATATAAAGTTAATTTTAGTCGGAGGATTATTCCTTTTGACAGCAAACTTATTAGCTCAAGAATACTCATTTACCATACTCTGGAGTGGAATTGTTTCATAATTTAAAGAGTTCTTTTACTCAACGAGGGGCAAATGCACAAGGCACTGTAATAAATGTGAGGTATGATAATTCATCTAATTGGAATAGCACTCAAAAACGCGCAATTGAATATACCGCACACCTATGGGAAGAACAATTATATGAAGCATTTCCAACCATAAAGATTAGAGTAAAAAAAGCCAATAAAAACATCAACTAACACTCGCACCAAAACGTTAAAAAAAGCATCTAAAAATGACTCGGTGAAATAACGCAAACAGCCATGAAACACATTGCAATTGTCATATTATCCATTTTTTTTGCTCTCGGCATAATTTTGGAGTAAAATTTCAATTTACTTCAAAAAACGTAGTTTATCATATCATTTTTGATATTCTTAATATTTAATTTATTAAATTTGCAAAAAGGCCTGGGAAATTTATTCCAATAAAAATTGGATACAATATTCAGCACTCTATTGATGAATTTTTAAAATTAGATTTACCCGAATGAACGCTTCTATTTTTCGATTATTAATTATAATAATGACAAGTTTTTCTCTTGGATCATGTGGTTTGCCTTATTGTAAAAAAACACAATTGAATGAATCTGAATTGCAATGGGCTAATGTGTATAATAATACAGATACTATCTTTTTTCTCTCTATGCAGAGTATCGATACTCTCTATATTACAAAAAAAACAATAAATAATCCAAGAAATACATTTATATTTGATTTAGAGCAAGGTTGGACTTGGCTTGAAGGAAATAATACATATTATGCCAATGCAAGTTTAGAATATAATCTTCATCATTCAGATAGTACCTATCAAGGTGTTTTAATGGTATTACAAAAAAACGAAAAAAAGAGCTCTCCAATAATAAGGTTTAGTTTTGGAGGTTGGTATTCTAATGAATTTGCCACAGATAGTCTAAGATGTTATGTACTAAACAATAATCGCTTTGATGATTGCATTATTATAAATCATTCCAATGTACACGCTGGAAAATTTCAAGATATATTAGATTTAGACTATTTTATATGGAGCAAATCTAATGGTTTAATTGAATATAAACTTAAAAATGGTGAAATTTTCCAATCGTGTAATTTATGAAGTTATAATGTTTAATTGTGCCGTTGATTGTCGGCGTGGCTTTTCTTTTCGGTCGAACCGACTTCGGTAAACATCATTTAATCCTTAGATTAGACCACTTGGTTTTTAACTCCACATAATGAGCGAGCAATCCACATGGGCTGCTCGCTTTTTTGTTTTTTATTTAATGACAAAAGAACAAAATGACATAAGTTTTCAGAATGACAGAATTTTATTTCTTTAATTTTCATCGCGTTAGCTTTGTGTTTTTCTGCCATTCTGTTTAAAAAACTTTCAATTTTCAAATCCTCTTTCATCTTTCCTCTTTCATTTCTCAACTTTTATAGTATCTTTGTGATATGAAACACCTTCTTACTCTTATATTATCCATTCTTTTGCTCTCAGCGTGTGGTGAGAGTGGGCGTAACAGCCAATTACTCAATCGAGCTGAAGCCGTGATGGACGATAGTTGCGAAGTGGCTTTGTCAATTCTCCAAGATAGCATTGACACCACTACCCTTGCAACCGAGCGTGACCGTGCCATTTATGCCGTCCTTCTTTCACAAGCCCTTGACAAAAACTATATCGACATCACTTCCGACT
>JAZTZO010000015.1:0-11753 GCA_045637505.1 Muribaculaceae bacterium
CTCTGCTAGCACAGGATGATGCATTTGACTTCAGCAAATATTTCCAACCAATTGTTGATGCATTTGCTTTGGTAGGACGTAAGGTTGAAATCAAGAAGAAGGACAAGAAGAACTTCGGCAAGGTAGAATCTGCTTTCTTGAAAGATAATACCGATGTGTATGATGTAATGTTTCAAACAGAGAAGTCTATTAAAATCAAGATTGAGGTTGACACTTGTCCTCCACTGAATTTTAAGACCGAGCAGAAACTATTGTTGCAGCCACATTCATTTATGACTCGTTGCTTCACTCTACCCGATCTGTTTGCCGGCAAGATGCATGCCTTGGTATATCGCGCGTGGAAAAATAGAGTCAAGGGACGCGATTGGTACGACTTTGAATGGTATGTACGCCATAATGTAGCACTTGATTTTGCTCATTTGGCTGAAAGATGCAAGCAGTTCAACAACGAAGAAATTACTCCAGAACTATTCAAGGATAAACTCAAGGAACGTCTATGTTTAGCTGATATAAAGCAAGTAAAAGAGGATGTGCTTCCTTTTGTGCGTAATCCGAAAGAATTGGATATCTGGTCAAATGATTATTTTGTTCAGTTGGCGGATATATTGATAACCGAATAATTAACTACAATTTAATGCTATTATAGGTTACTGGAATTAGTAACAGATAAAATAAGAAAATCTAAAAAAATAGAATATCGATTCAAATAGAGTTTTTGTAATTCCTAACCATTAAAAATATTTTATATATGAATAGACAAGAAACCTTATTTAGAATATCGCAATTACTTGCACGTTTTACAGAACAAGTTAAAATACTAAATTCAAATGGAGAGTTTAGTATAAACATACATGCTGAGAATATCTTAATAAATATTCTAAATACCATATATGCTTGCAATCTAAAAAATGTAAACTATGAGGAAAATAAAATTTATCCAAGTATTGATCTTAGAGATTATGATAAAAGAATTGCCATACAAGTTACATCCACTTCTAATTTAGATAAAATTAAGCATACTTTAGCATGTTTTATTTCAAACGAATTATATAAGGATTTTGATACTTTATATATATACATAATCACAGAAAAGCAGAAAAAATATAAGCAGAGTTCTATTGATGAGATTATAGGTGATAAAATTAAATTTACAACTGAATATATTATCGACAAAACAGATTTATACAAAACCTTAAATGCTCAAAATGACGATCAAAACATTATAAATGTATGTAAATTACTTGAGACTCAATTTGCGGATAATAAAAATGAATTTGATAAATGGGATTTATATTGTAAAGGCTTATATGAATACGATCAGTATATCAAAAATTTATACACATATTTTGATATTAAAGGTTTTTCTCCGAGAGTGAATAACACTTTGGTTCGATTGAATATAGACAAGATATATGTACCATTGAGATTTAAGTTCGATTTTTCAAATAATGTAGATGACAACATTCCAAAAGATAAGAAAACCTCATATGATATTATTACTGCACTAACGAATTTTGATAAGATTGTCATTTTAGGGGACCCCGGGTCGGGAAAATCCACGACTTTGAAGTATTTAGCATATACTATATGTGCACATAGGGCTAGTAATGAGCAATTGCAAACATATATCCCACTATATCTAAAAGCAACAGAATTTGCAAAATATCTCTTTGATACGGGACGAAGTTTATCAGAGTTCATTATAGATATTAACACTAAATACGGTTTGTTGTTTTCGAAGAGTTTAGAAAACAATAAATTAATTGTGTTAATAGATGGTCTAGATGAGATAAATATCACTAATCAAAGACATAGCGTTGTAGAAAAAATAAATTCCTTCACTGCTCAATATCCCGAAATAAAAATTATAGTCTCTTCTAGAATCGTTGGTTACAAAGAAACACGATTAAGTGGTTATTTTTTTCATTTCGAGGTTGATAAATTTTCCGACGACCAGATATACTTATTCTTAAACAATTGGTATTCTTCAATATCTTCATATTCAGATAATAATCTTGAAAATGCTGCAGAAGAAGCAAGGAAATTATTCAGTTCTATAAAACGAAATAAATCTGTATACAGACTAGCACAAAATCCCCTATTAATAACCATTATTGCATTAATATATTATCAAGGAAGTAAATTGCCGGAAAAACGAGTTGCACTATATGAAGTCGCAACATCAACACTACTAGATAATTGGGTTAAACTTAGAGCTAATCAAAAGAATAATATTGATAGAGAAATACTTATTGAGCTATTAGCACTAATAGCCTTTCATATTCATGAACACTATTCATCTGGTTTAATTCCCGAAAGAGAACTAACCCAAATGCTTACCAATGAATACTCGAAGATATATCCTTATATGCCTCAAAAGGAATTGAAACAAGACGTCAATGATATAATATCATTTTTGAGAGAAGATGCAGGATTTCTATTTGAGAAAGGATTTGCTGAAAATGGAGAAGCTTTGTTTGGTTTTGTACACCTAACTTTTCAAGAATACTTTGCGGCCATTGAATTTAACACAAAATGGAAAGAAGGTAGTTTAAGTGGTGGTTTGAATGATTATATTTATAATTCTAATTGGACAGAAGTTATTAAATTGACAGCATCATTATTTAAGGTAAAAGAACCAGGTAGATTAGGTCGTAGTAATGCAACAAAGTTTATTGCAGATATTTTAAAGATAGAGGAGCTACTACCAGAAATAAATCGCCGCTTACATCTTGTGTGTCAGATACTAAGCGAAGATGTGGAAATAGAATTTGATGTGCTTAAAAACATCATTGATGAAATTTTCAATCGTTTATTGTTTGTGAAAGATAAAAGTATAGATTTCCACACTTCATTTATAGATGAAAACTGTGTCACATTGCTTTTGGGTACAAATGGATACCAAGATTATTTACTTGAACGAATATTTGATATATTGCAATCTGACCAGTCTTCAATACTGTCTCAGAGACTTGTTTGTATCCTTATGGGGGCTTCTAACATTTCAGTTGTACATACAAGTTTAATAAGGATATTAGAGTCAAATCAAGATGAGATAAAATCTCATATGTTCCACTATAGTACAGTTTTACCTGTTGCAGATATAGTCAAGACTGAATTGTTTCGTAAAGAGATTGTTAATTATATAAATTCTCCTACATATTCACAAAAATATGAAGGTCATTTACCAACACAATATAGTTGTTGTTTTAAAGAGGATTTAGAAGCATGTCTATTATCTATAAGTTTAATTACTGACCCAAGAATAAAGAAAGATCTTATTGATTTTTATGTATTTTCATGGGGAATAGGAGATATAGATAATATTAGAGCATATTATGAGGCTGTTAAAACAAGTTATCCTAGTTTTGATTTGAGTCGAATAGAAAATCACATAGAAAAACTTGATTATTATAAGTCATTGGGGTTAGAAGATTATCCAATTCTCACTTTTAATGGTATAGATATTTACAAAAAGAAAGATAATGAATTGTTATATGCGATAAATCATAAAGATAATATTGATATTGTTGATTATCCTTTTACTCGTGAAAAATTGGAGTCATACTTTAACTCATACACACATACGATTATCTCATTTTGCGATATAATTATATCAGCAATTAATACCGAATCTAAAGAGATAATAATTCACAACAATGATGAATTAGAACTATTAATACAATATTATGATACAATTCATTGGGCTACGCATGTGAGATTAAATAGGGCTATAATATACGCATTGTCAAATCTTTTTGTTGATGGTGTTGTAAACGAAAATATTTTATATTGGATAAAGCGTAATTATAATCGGATTCAATTTTCATTCAGTACCGATACACCTTTTAATGCAGCAGATTTTGGAGAATTAGTAAAGTCATCTTCGTTAAATATCTTTGACAAACTTATGCTATTAAAGTACACCTCCCCTCAATTTAAAGATAGTAAACTATTGTTGTCTGCAATAGATGAATACAACCAAATTGAGTCAACAATAGAAAAAGAAAAATACAGAGATATATTATTAAGAATACTATAATTTAAAGTTTATATAGAAAGGAGCAAATTGGGACTATTCATTATTTTGTGGAAATATTCAAAAACAATAAAACCCGCCTGCATCATATAGCATTGCAGGCGGGTTACTTTTGAGGTGTTAGATGTTATTGTTGGATATCTATTTCCATCCTCTTTGAAACTCTGTGAACATTCTCTACGGCATTGATATTTACACTCTTGCCACCGGAGAATCTCCCCACGAGTGAAATTCCGATGTTTTGTACTGGTGTAGTATAATTATAAGTAACTTTATTGCCATTTGTTGGCAAAGGAAATCGGTGTTATAATGGTGAAATCACCCACCAAAATATAACTGCAAAATAACTTTTGTATGGTGGTTGGTGGGTAGTGCAGAATAATATATGTATATTTGTAGTCAAATATAAAATGCTGCGTGAATAGATGTGGAGAATACGATGACATCATTTGTAAAAAATGACAACAAATTATTATCCCGCATTTATTAAGTTAATACACCTATATTGTCGGAATAAAGAATATGAGACCATTAGATGTTTTGAAAAAACAAAAAATAATCATCCTTGACAATGTTGTTATTGTTATAGTTTTGTCATTTGGCATCTCTTTTATAGTTGATGCTTTGACAAGTATGATTGAAAACAAATCTATCATGTTCCTTTGTTTAGGATTATTTTGCATCCTATTTGTGATAATCATAAAGATACTTAAATTTTATACATCCAGAAAACATCAGATTTGTACAAACTCATTGTTCATTGTTGATAATAAAGCTCAATTAGGACATGTTCCTCGTTATTTTTTTAATGAAGAATTTGTCAGAATACTTATTTCAATTTGCAATGAAAACAAAACTTTTAAGGAGTGTTGGAAAAAGTCTTTTGCAAAAGAAAATCATGAACCTAAAGAAAAATATGTATCTCATGATTTTGTCTATATTGGAAAAGTCTCTGAAGAAGAAATTGCGAAATATTTTAAGGATGAGAAAATATGTAAGTTTGTCAATGAATTAACGGAATATGTTTTTATAGACTGGTTGTCAAGAAAGTTGGAATCATATTTTGGTAATAATACTAAGAATATCGCTGTTTTGCATAGGAATGATGTGGCTGATTATGTGTTAGATAATCGGGTCTTGGATATAATTTCAAGACCATTTGATGAGAGAGAAAAGTTTCTTGGTAAAGATATGGATGCTAATCCTACAGCTGAAATATACACATTAGTAGGTGAGGATAATGTTGAATTTAATAAGTTTGAGTTGAAATTGCCACCTAAAACAAGGTTATATAAGGAAGGAAAAGATACTTTAATAATTTCTGGTAAATATTTTAAAATTAAATTTCATTCATCATTTAGAGGCTTTAATGCAGATATACCAGGTGATTTCCATAGATTTTATGTTTCAACCCCTAATATGAATTTTTATGATATTTCATTAAATATGGAAATATCATTAAAACCATTCTTCTTTTTATTTTCTTCTAATTGGCAAAATCTACTATGGATAGATATGATTTGCGAGGCTTTCTTACAAGATTTTTCGTATAGAACTTTTATAAATGATATTGGATTCAATCAATCAATTACAAATTTAATGCTATATGATAGATATATAAGGCAAATGGCAAAGGCGACAGAAAGTAAAAAAGAAGACATTAGGCAAGAGGAGGAAACAACTAATTAGTTGTTTCATTAGTAATAATTAAATCTCCCCATCCAACTTAATTCTGCACTCCGATTCGGTGTGCGACATCTTACGCTCGATGGTTGAGACTTCGATGTCGCGGAGGGCGTGAGCAAAGACACGCTTAATGAATGTGGAGGTGTGAATGCGTTTCTTGCCAAATGCCTTGCCAATGTTCCAGCCGAAGTGCATCAAGTCGATGCTTTTGAGTGCAGAATCAACCGATACGGGCGATACCTCACAAGGGGTGTCGCCCAAATTGTATTCTCCCTACTTTTAGACGATCATCTTGCCTTGAATAAAGTCAAACATCGACACAAATGGCCTTGAATAAATCTTTTGGTCTCTTTTTTTTGAAATCAAAAGATTTATAAGTATCTTAGTAAAAAAGAATTTTGTCAATGTAATAAGAATCTAAAGTTATGTATAGTAATAGTTTTAAAATGTGTATCGATTGTTCTAATAAACGATTTATTGATGTTGATGAAAAAGGAAGAAACAGGTATTACTGTGCTTTAGTAGATGGAATTATTCGTAAAGGGATTGTTTATGATTCTACAGATGCATCAGCATGTATAAAATGGAAGTTATTTAAATGGTTAGATAATAATACTAAGACTACGGAGTAATTAAATTTTACGCACAAATGTAGTGTTATGACGCATCAAGGGTTTTCCTTGATGAGCATGGGACCAACTTTTAGTTTAAAATCTCACGCAAATCTCCCTTTGTATTTCTGCGTTCTATCCCTTGTTTTCGGCCCTCGTCATAAGCTAGTTTTGCCATATTAGCATCACCGCCACATTCTAATTTAACCCAAATGTCTTGACTTGCGAGTTGTGTAAACTTGCGATCAGAATATATTTCCCAAGAAAGCTGTTCCCATTTTCGTGGTCTCACAGCCTCGTTCCATACACTTTCTTTTTCTCCATTATCAACGCCATCGTAATAACCTTTTCTAAACCATTCTTTCCAATTTTTTGTCGAATTAATTTTTGCAAAATCATGATTAGTTAAAGATAACTCGCTTAATATCGCATAAGCCTCAGAATTAATTAGATCGTATCGACGATTAAATTTATTGCTAAATCTAACATCACTAATTTTCTCGCCTATCATTAAGGGTAAAAATATAATCAGGAATAACCCTATGCATATCAATCCAAGAATGCTTAAAACACTATTTATTCCATTATTATTAGAATGCAGGGCTTCCTCTTGAGCCTCGTGCATATACACTGACTGTGCATATGTAACTATGATACTACAGCTCCAAAGCATAATGGATAAATAAATCTTTTTCATATTTCTATAAATTAAATTGTAACAAAAGTGATGCGACTTTTGACTATGTAAATAATTATATTCACTCAAAGTAGTCCTCTCATTTAGAATCCTACTTTCCAATACAGAATCTTGAGAAGATTTCTCCGAGGATGTCGTGGGTGGTGATGGTGCCGGTGATTTCGCCGAGGTGATGGAGGGTTTCGCGCACATCTTGTGCGATGAAATCGCCCGAAATGCCCATATTGATTCCGTCGATGGCGCGTGCTATAGATTCGCCAGCGCGTGTGAGTGCTTGGTAGTGGCGTGCGTTGGTTACCATCACTTCGCCTGGTGCGATGTCGGCGCTGCCCGATGCGTTGATGAGGTGTTGTTGTAATGCGTCAATCTCATCGCCTCGTTGGGCTGAAATCGGTGCGATAACTGCTCCTTGTGGGAGGATATTCTTTAATGCCGATTGTAATGCCTCAACATTTTGTGCGTTGATGTCGATTTTATTGAGAGCCACGATGATTGTTTGGTCATCGGAGGTGTGGGGTAATACTCGTTGTGCCACGGTGTTGAGCTGTTCAACCGAAATTGCGCTATCGATAACCCAAAGCACGATGCGAGCATCGGTGAGTTTGCTTATGGTGCGTTCGATGCCGAGTGACTCAATGACATCGGTAGTTTCGCGAAGTCCGGCTGTGTCGATGAAACGGAATAGGGTGTCGCCTATTTCGATTGTGTCCTCAATCACATCGCGAGTAGTGCCGTGAATGTCGCTTACGATGGCGCGTTCCTCGTGAAGCAGTCGGTTGAGAAGCGTTGATTTTCCCGCGTTTGTTTCGCCAACGATTGCAACAGGCACACCATCTTTGATTGCAGCACCGGTGGCAAAGGTTGATGCCAATCGGGTCACGACCGAGTGTATTTCTTGTGCTATGGCAAGGAGTTTTTGGCGAGAGGCAAACTCGACATCCTCCTCCGAAAAGTCAAGCTCGAGTTCGAGCAAAGAAGCGAGTTCGAGCAATCGGTCGTGGAGGTCGGTCAATCGGCGAGAAAAGTCACCACGCATTTGGCTCATGGCAATGCGATGAGCTGCGCGCGATGATGATGCAATAACATCGGCCACAGCTTCGGCTTCGGCAAGGTCAAGACGACCATTTGCAAAGGCACGACGGGTAAATTCGCCGGCATCGGCAATGCGACAACCAGTGCGCACGAGTAAATTTATCAACTCGCGTTGCACCCATCGAGAACCATGCACAGCAATTTCAACCACATCTTCGCCTGTGAATGAGCGAGGGTTGCGAAACACTGTTGCCACGGCTTGGTCGATGGCTTCACCTTGTTCATCAACGATTGTGCCAAGGTGGGCAGTGTGAGATTCGGCCTTTGAGAGCGATTTCCCTTTCCACACTTTGTCAACAAGCGAGATGGCATCTTTGCCACTCACACGAGCCACAGCAATGCCCCCAACTCCGGCAGGGGTTGAAATGGCGCATATAGTATCATCGGTCATTGTTATCATCGTATTGCATTTTTGTTGGCAAAAAAGAACCAACACTTATATTATAGTGCAAAGATACGCAATAATAATTCATAATGCATAATTAACTCAATGAAATCTCGGAGAATCCATCGAGTGTAATAATTATGCTTTCGTTGAGAGATAGTCTGTAAATTATATTAATTGGGATAAAATTACCTTCTCTTGTTTGACCTATTTTTGAGTGTGCTCCAGTAGTGGAACTTGCATTGTGATTCTACTTCGTTTTCGATTTCGTCGGGGAGTGAAGAGAAGAAGTCGAGTCCGGTGACGCGTTCCACTTCGTCGATGCTCACTGCAGCTGCTTGCATGCCTCCGGGAACTTTGCCGTTGGGCATAATGAATCCTATGCCACGAGGATTGTCAACATAGGGCGAGAGGATTACTTTGAAATATCGTTGAGGTACGGCTACGCGTGAGTCGCCGATAAATTCATTGATGGGGTCGGTGAGCACGGGACCACATATAACGATGATGGCGCTATCGACTTCGGCCCATTGGCGACATTTTTCTTCGAGTCGTTTCCATGCACCAGTGTTGAGTGACTTGGCTTGTGGGCACATGTTGGTCATGTAGAATGATTCGTCCATTGCTTTTTTGCTCCATTTCATATCGCCTGCAGGAGCCATGTGGCCACGATCGTAGCCCGAATATGAGTAGTCCCATTTTTCGGCCGAGCCAGCAACATTGTCATCACCACGGAAGTTGTCTTTGCGAGGCTCAAGGCCGTTTGCTTCTATGCCAGTGAGTTCCCATGCCACCCAGTTGGGGACATGCATTTTGCTATTGAATGATAGGCAATATCCTTCGTAATTCACAAACTGACTTGGTGTTGATTGAGGTGTGACAACATGCTCAAGGTTACCCCATTTGCCACTTTTTACTTGCGAAGCGTCTCCAGTAGAAGCCGAGATGCATCCACTGAAATATGCGCCACCAAGGAAGATGACGGCGATGGTAACGGCCCAAATGAATCGTTGAGTCCATTTGTTTTGCGAGTTTTTGCGTTGCGTTTTTCGTGTTTTGCGAGTTTTAGCCATAGTGATGATGGTTTTTTAGATAGAAATGTGTTTATATATGTGATGTTATTTTACAAGTTCGGTTGAAAGATATCGCTCGCCAGTGTCGGGGAGTAGGGCAACGATTGTTTTGCCAGCGTTTTCGGGGCGTTGAGCCATAACTATCGCAGCATGAAGAGCTGCTCCCGATGAAATGCCAGCAAGTATGCCTTCGCGAGTGGCAAGTAGGCGAGCCGTGACAATGGCATCATCTCCTTTCACAGTTATTACCTCGTCAACTACCGAAGCATCGTAGTTCTCGGGAATGAAGTTGGCACCGATGCCTTGTATTTTATGAGGCCCAGCTTCTCCACCCGAAATGATAGGCGATTCGGCAGGTTCAACGGCGATGGCTTGAATTTGAGGGTTGCGAGTTTTAAGTCCTCGAGCAGTACCACAAAGAGTGCCACCTGTTCCCACTCCAGCAACAAAAATATCTACGGTGCCATAGGTGTCGCGCCATATCTCTTGTGCTGTTGTTGATGTGTGAGCAGCTGGGTTGGCTTGATTGTCAAACTGACCGATTATGATTGAGCCAGGGTTGCTGTCGCGAAGTTGTTCGGCTTTTTTTATGGCTCCAGCCATCCCTTCGGCTCCTGGGGTGAGGACGATTTCGGCACCGAGAGCCTTGAGAAGTTTTTGGCGTTCAATGCTCATCGTCTCGGGCATGGTGAGAACGACTTTATAGCCTTTGAGCGAGGCAATCCATGCAAGTCCTACACCTGTGTTGCCGCTGGTGGGCTCAATGATGAGTGCCCCGGGCGAAAGTAATCCTTTTTTTTCGGCATCTTCAATCATGGCAAGAGCAGCGCGGTCTTTTACGCTACCGCCAGGGTTGAATGACTCAACCTTTGCGATGAGTCGGGCTTTCAACTCAAAATCGTGCATAAGATTATTGAGTTGCACAAGGGGCGTATTGCCTATTAATTGAGTGAGGTCTTGATATATTCGTTCCATGACTTTTCTATATTTAAAAACAAATTTAAAAACAAATGATGAGTATAACAAATAGCGGTGGGAGGATTTTTTTATAATAGTGCTTGATAGTAGGGGTGTTTTGGCACTCTCATTAATAATGATGAAGTATAAGAGTGTGACAAAGTGTCAGTATAACACGCAGTGGTATGACAAAGTGGATATAAGAGAATAGTGGTGGGGGTAAATTATTGATATTTAGTGATATAGTGCAATAATCGAGATGGCGCCTGGGTTTTGGATAGACCTAAAAAAGGTAGTTTTAGAGGGTGGGTGGGATACTCGAAAAAAATGGCATTAATTTTGTGTAATTATAACACAAAGTGTTTTTTGCGAAAATTGAAATTTGGTGATTTTTATATGTTGTTTAATTAAAAAGAGAAGAGTATGATTTTAATTAAAAGAAAAAGTAGTAAGAGAGAAGAAATTTTGAAAAATTATCCCGATGCGATAATTTTTGATGTAACAATGAGTGGCGCAATGAATAAATTATCTCCTTTATATCCGCATGGTGAAATTCCGGTGCCATTTACCACAAATGCGGTTTCGATGACGGTTGAAGGGATATGGCAAGGGTTGAAGGTGTATGAGTTTGAGGGGATTGATACCTCGTTGTTTAGAGAGGAAGAAGAGAGAAAATTGAAAAGGTTATCGAGTACTAAAGGAAAGTATGTGGGCCATAGTAAAGGCACAAGAGGAGTGGCGAAAACGGAGGTTTTGGAAGGAACTGATGCGATAAGGGAAATATATGTGCCAGCATATAAGTGGGTGCTGGAGAATAAGTGTAGCAAAATTGTGGAGAAAATAAAAGAGTTGTCGAAGGAAAGGACAGTGATTTTATTGGATGATAAAGTGGTTGTGAAAATTGAAAAGGCCACAAAAATTATAAGCCCTGCAGCATTAATAAAGGCTTATATTGAAGAGAAAATTTAGAGAGTTAATAGGTCGCAGAGAGGTAGGCCTCATCATTCAAGATTGGGTGATGAGGCCTGCCTCTTTGTGTTGTGATAAGAGTCGGACTAATGCGAAAAAATAGAAAAACCTACATTCAAAATCGAAGTGCAAAATTTGCGGTAAAAAAAATAATAACATGAAAAACACCGCAGGTTTGCCAAACGGCTGGGGCGCGTAGCCCCAAAGAGTGAATTTGTAGATAAACAAGCAATACAAAAAAAGG
>JAZTZO010000016.1:0-168759 GCA_045637505.1 Muribaculaceae bacterium
TGATGAGATGCATCGCCAAGATAAAAAAGAAATTATAACTTACAGAACCAAAAATGACAACACGGCATGCCGTGTTGTCATTTAAAAAACTTTTAGTATTTTTGTATCAAATCCTGTAACGGTTTTTCAGGACGACACAAATAAATTGTAATTACTCTTTTTCTGCTAGAAATTTTTCTGCATCAAGTGCTGCTCTACATCCCACGCCAGCAGCAGAAATAGCTTGACGATAACGTGAATCGGCGACATCTCCAGCTGCAAAAACACCATCAACGTTGGTAGCAGTGGTTGGCCCATTAAGTTTTATGTATCCAGCTTCGTCAAGATTAATGTATTTAGCAAAAACATCGGTGTTTGGCTTGTGTCCTATTGCAAGGAAGAATCCATCAATAGCAATATCATAAAATCTTTCCTTTTCAGTTCCTTTGAATTCAACAAGATGTGCACCTTCAACAAATTCTTCTCCAAATAATCCAATTGTGTTGGTATTGAAAAGAACTTCAATGTTTTCTTTTTCAAATACACGACGTTGCATTACATCGGAAGCGCGTAGATGGTCTTTGCGAACAATCATATAAACTTTTTTAGCAAGGTTGCTCAAATAAATAGCTTCCTCGCATGCAGTATCACCACCTCCAACTACTGCAACGGTGCGTTTGCGATAGAAGAATCCGTCGCATGTGGCACAAGCCGATACGCCTAAACCATTGTATTTCTTTTCATCCTCAAGTCCGAGGTATTTTGCTGATGCCCCAGTTGCGATAATAACAGTATCGGCAGTAATTGTTTCATTATTATCAATAGTTAAAATGAACGGACGAACATCAAAGTTGACATCGGTAATTAAACCACTACGTAAATCTGCACCAAATCGTTGTGCTTGTTTTCGTAGGTCGTCCATTAATTGTGGGCCAGTTACGCCTTCGGGATAGCCAGGGAAGTTTTCGACTTCGGTAGTTATCGTGAGCTGTCCACCGGGTTGATTCCCTTCAAAAAGGATAGGGGATAGGTTGGCACGAGAAGCATAAATCGCCGCAGTATATCCGGCAGGCCCCGAACCAATAATTAAACATTTTGTGTGGTTATTATTCATTTTATGCTTGTTTTAGTGTTATCTTAAATCAATAATTTCAACTCCAGTATAATCTTTAGGGTTAAACGAGAAAGTTGAAGCAGGTAAATTACCCCCAGAGTTTATCGTTTTTATTTTTATAGTTGCTTTAGAATTGTTCCTTGCTGTTAAAACGATAAGAGATGGGAAATTTGTTGAGGAATTTATTGTGAGTTCTACGCTTTTAGTTGGTTGTTTTGCATCTTTAGCTGTAAGTAGTATTTTGTAACAACCATTTGGCGCATTAAGCAACTTGCTGTTGAATGCTATTTTAAAATTATTTATAATAGCAAATGGGTTGATTTGTTGCAATTCGGACGCTGTGGGTTCACTAATATTTACCTCGTTGATAGTTGAAGAGTAGCTCCATTGAGTTTTACCATCAAACCATGTAGATACTTCTTTTGTTTTGATAACAAATTTATTGCCTGAAAGTGAGATTGAACCATATTCAGAGTGACCATTGTCGATTAGACTAAATGTTGCTGAGATAGATTTGCTATTGGAAAACTTTTTTGCAACATTATTTAGTACTGAATTTGCATCAATAGCAACTGCATTTATTGATATGGTAGTCAATAAAACAAATGTTATTATATGAGAGAGATATCGTTTCATATTAGTTTGATTCATTAATTAGGCTATGGTTTAATCTATAATGAACCTAATAGTTGTTCAACTTGAATTGAATCAACTAACACTTGGCGGGGTTTGCCTCCTTGAGCGGGTCCAACGATACCAGCAGATTCCATTTGATCCATAATTTTGCCGGCTCTATTATATCCAATAGAGTATCTTCGTTGAAGAGATGATGTCGATGCGGTTTGTGAAGTGACAATAAATCTTGCTGCTTCTTCAAATAATGTGTCTCTATCTGTAATACTTCCCGATGAAATTAAATCATTTGATTCGGGGGAGTATTCAGGTAGATAGTAAGCATGTTCATAACCAATTTGGTCATCAATATGGTTACATATTGCAACAACTTCATCGGTGCTAATATACGCACATTGAAGACGATCAAGAATGCCATCACGAGAGAATAACATGTCGCCGTTACCAATCAATTGATTAGCTCCAGGGCGGTCAATAATTGTGCGTGAGTCAACCATTTGGTTCACGCGGAAAGCAATACGACCAGGGAAGTTTGCTTTAATAAGCCCCGTAACAACATTGGTTGAAGGACGTTGTGTAGCAAGAATCATGTGGATACCTACGGCGCGAGCTTTTTGAGCGATACGAGCAATAGGAGTCTCAATTTC
This sequence comes from Muribaculaceae bacterium, assembly GCA_045637505.1. Taxonomy (GTDB): domain Bacteria; phylum Bacteroidota; class Bacteroidia; order Bacteroidales; family Muribaculaceae; genus RGIG4079. The sequence continues at coordinate 2,374 of JAZTZO010000016.1, forward strand.
TTTTCCTGCGGTCATAATTAAGTCGGCAAACTCATCCACAATAACCACAATATAAGGGAGATATCTATGTCCTTTTTCGGGATTTAATTTATGCTTTGCAAATTTGGCGTTATATTCTTTGATAGAACGAACATCAGCATTTGTTAATAATGCATATCGATTGTCCATTTCTATACATAATGAGTTTAATGTAGTAACAACTTTTGAAGGATCTGTTATTACTGCATTTTCTTCATCGGGAAGTTTTGCAAGGTAGTGTCGCTCTAATTTACGATATAGACTAAACTCTACCATTTTAGGGTCTATGAGAACAAATTTTAGTTCGGCTGGATGTTTTTTGTATAATAAAGATGCAATGATTGCATTCAGCCCAACAGATTTACCCATCCCAGTAGCACCTGCAACTAACAAGTGTGGCATTTTTGTGAGGTCAGCAATATAAACCTCGTTAGAGATTGTAACCCCTACTGCCATAGGTAGGTAGGCTGTAGATTCTTGATATTTTTTTGAAGCAATCATTGAGTACATTGATACTGTTTGAGGGTCCTTATTTGGCACCTCTATACCAATTGTTCCTTTTCCAGGTATAGGAGCAATGATGCGAATACCTAATGCAGCAAGACTTAATGCAATGTCATCTTCCAAACTCTTTATTCGAGCAATTTTAATGCCTTCGGCAGGGATTATTTCATATAAAGTTACAGTTGGTCCAACTGTAGCTTCAATATGAGAAATCTCTATTTTGTGGTCATTTAGTGCTTTTGTGATGCGCTCTTTGTTTTCTTCTTGTTCTTGTTGGTCAACACTAATATCCTTTACAATGCGGTTTATTAATAGGTCGATTGTTGGAAATTTATATCTAGAAAGCTCAGCAGTAGGATCGAATACGTCGGTATTAACTTCCTCGGCAATTTCAATGGTAGATGTGTTAATTGTTAATGACACATCAGATACTTCGTCGTTTTTATCTTTATCAGAAGAATCAATCGTAATGCCTGGTGTATGTTTTTTATTTTCAGATGGTGTTTCTTCGATATTAATAGCCGATGTAGTATTGGCGTGATCTGTTTTCTTTTTTTCTATATTGGTTGAACTATATTCATCGACATATCCGTCGTTGGAATTAACCATCTCTTCACTAATTTGTGAAGAGATGGTGTTGCGATATTTACGATATAATTTGTGAAAATCATTTAAATATATAAATGCTACTAAAACAACTAATAGTAGATTAACAATAACAGCTCCAAGTGTACCTGTGGTTTTTATCAATATATCATTAATAAAATATCCATGTTGTCCTCCCCAAAAAGATGATGCATTGGTGCCATATGTAACAAAACCTAATACAATTGATAATGCTATTGATAGAATTAAACTTTTAAATGTAATTGACCAAAAATGAATTTTTGTGCTACGTAGAATCGAAATGCCTAATATCGCAATATAAAACATCATCACGAATGCACCAAGCCCAAGCCATTGAGATAGGGCAAGATATGATAAAAATGCGCCAAATGCACCACCTATGTTTTGTGGCGACTTTTCGCTAGTTCCGGCTTCAAGCAAATTATTGTTAGTGATAATGCTTTGATCAAATTCTCCATTTTTAATGTGAGAAATAGCGGTAATTGCGAGATATGCAGCAACGAAAAAAAGGAAAATCCCTATAAAATAATGCGTGCGTTTATCATTAAAAAACTTTTTAATTGCTGATTCTTCTTTTTCAGATTCAAGTTTTTTTTCACTGCGACGTTGATTCCTGCTTTTTCGGCGTTCCCTACTATTTGATAGATTATCTGCATCAGTTTTAGTGTCGGAATCTTTGATTTTAGACTTTGTTTCTAAATCATTGTCTTCAATGCTGTCTAAATCAAAATTATTGGCAGAGAAGTTTAGTTTGGTCATAAATTAGTTAAGTTTAAAGGTTATGTAATTTAAAAATCATATCTTTAGGGTTAGGCGCAGAGAAAACTGAATTTCCCGCAACGAGAATGTCAGCCCCAGCGTCTGCTAATAATTTTCCTGTTTCAAGGTTCACACCACCATCAACCTCGATAACAGCGTTAGAGTTTGATTTATTAATGAGTTCTTTAAGTTGTATAACTTTCTTTACTGAATTTGGAATGAAAGATTGGCCTCCAAATCCAGGGTTTACCGACATAATTAATACCATATCAACTTCTGTAATTATATCTTCGAGAGATGATACTGGGGTAGATGGGTTAATAGTGACACCAGCTTTCATGCCTGCATTTTTTATAGATTGAACTGTGCGATGAAGGTGAATACAAGCTTCTTGATGTACATTCATAAATTCAGCGCCACAATCACGAACTTGGCTGATATAATTTTGTGGATTAACAATCATTAAATGGACATCAAGAGGTTTTGTCGCAATCTTTTGTACTGCCTTAATTACTGGGAATCCAAAAGAAATATTCGGGACAAAAACCCCATCCATAATGTCGAGGTGTATATAATCAGCAACGCTTTCATTAAGCATTGTTACATCACGTTCTAAATTGTTAAAGTCGGCAGATAAGAGGGAAGGCGATATTTTCATATTCTATTTGTCTTTTGTGATTTTATTTTTTTTTAGGTTTAAAAATGTTCCATAATATAAAGATTACACATATGCCACCTATAGCTAATCCAGCATAGGTTAGATAGTGGTTATAATCGTAAACTTTGGTAAGTAGGTCTTCGGTGGTTTTAATGCCAGGGATTGTTGTTAAAATATATCCCATCGTAGCAAGAGCTATATTCCAAATTAAAGCACCTAAAGCAGTGAAAATTGAAAATTTAAATAAATTCATTCGTGCAAGCCCTGCGGGTATAGAAATCAATTGACGAATGCCAGGGATTAAACGTCCGATAAAAGTTGATATGACACCATGTTTGTCAAAATAAGCTTCGGCTTTTTCAACTTTGCTTTGGTCTAATAAACAAATGTTGCCCAATCTGCTATTTGCAAATTTATACACTAAAGGACGACCTAACCATATTGCAAGGTAATAATTTATATATGCACCTACTAAAGCGCCCAATGTTGCAACTAAAACAACCATATATATATTCATTGATGCGTTGTCTTGAAGAGCTAAATAAGCCGCAGGAGGAACAACTAATTCGGATGGAAATGGAATAAATGAGCTTTCCACGACCATGAATACGAATACAAAAATATAGGTTGCGTTATTTACAAACCATTCAAAAAATGCTCCAGCATTGAAAATTGCTAATGGGATAAAATCAATCATATCGTTAAAATTAATATTTGCAAAGTTACAATGATTATTGAAAGAATGCAAATATATATTTGTTCAAATTATTATATAATGTTACACTCTTTTAATAGTTGCTTGTAATATGCTGCTTTCTTTTGTAATGAAAGTGGATAGGCTCGAGATGTCGATGGCATTCGATATATATTAATTGTGCGATTGTTGATTGCTTTATATGTGATATATTCTCCAATTTTGGGGATTGGGGTGTTGGTGATTTGGGCTATTGTTTCTGCTGCTTTTTGTCCTGTAGAAACAATCGTTTTACAGGTAGATGTATTTTTTATTATTTGAATTATATTGAGCGGTGTGACAATTTCTAAGTATTTGTCAGATGCGTTATCTTTATGTCGAATTATCTCATAACCAATATCTCCAATAGCAATACAATTAGAAATAAGAAAGTTTTGAATTAGTTCTTTGTCAAAAGATTTTGACTTTGAATTGATAAAAAAGTCATAATCTCCATAAAAAATATCTCCAATAATTCTCCAAAAGTCGTTTATTTTATTAGGGTAGTAAAAGTTCATACTCCATTTGTTCGCTTTTGGTGGAAATGTCCCTAAAAACATAATTTTAGCATTAACGGGAACAAATGGTTGCCATGGATGTGTCTCAATATTCATTGGTAACTGTATCATATTACAAATTTAATGATAAATTTAATAGAATTGTGCTAAAAACGTAAATTTATGATGTTGTTATTGCAATATTTTAAAACTTATAGTGGTTATTAGAAAAAAAGTAACTAAATTTGCATAATTGTAAAAAATATAAATAAAAATGAGATATAATATAAAATTATTGCCCTTGATTGTTGCTGCTATTATGTGTAGTTGTTCAACTGCACATAAACAAGTTCCTTATATGGTAGATGCTGAATCAATACCAGCCGAAGTCTTGTCACAAGTAGCAACAGCTGCTGATCCAATAATAGGACCTAATGATTTGTTGAATATAGAAGTATCGGGAAATGATATGGTTGCAGTTTCTTTATTTAATAAAGGTAAATATGTAGCTCCCGATGGAAGTGTATCTCAAATGTCTTCAAATACAAATTCTCCGGGCTCAAATTATGAAAAATCTACTTTGTACTATTTAGTGGATAAACAAGGTGATATAGACTTCCCATTGGTGGGTAAATTGCATGTAGGAGGAATGACGAAGGCGCAAATTATTGATGTAGTTCAATCTGCAATTTACCCTAAATACATTAAAGAAAAACCAACAGTTGATGTGCGTTTGATGAATTTTAGAGTAACCGTGTTGGGCGCAGTGAAATCACCTGGAGTTGTTGAATCAAAAAATGAAAGATTGAACTTTTTAGAAGCGATAGCACTCGCAGGAGATTTAGATATTAAAGGGAAACGCGAAAACATAATGTTGATTCGTACTCAAGGAAATGGTCAACGTGAGGTTCATAGATTGAACCTTAATGATAAAAATATATTGGTATCTCCATATTTTAATTTGCAACAAAATGATATAATATATGTACAACCAAATGAATCGGCTGCTCATAATGCTTGGCAATTAAATCCAGCAGTAAGTGCTACGATTACTATTGTTGGTGGTATTTCTTCGATATTATCATTGGTAGTTGGAATTGCAAACTTAATAAAATAAATAAACTATGACTGACCTTAATAAGAATAATTTATCAAATCAAGATAAAAGCGAAGAAGCCTTTGACTTAGTCGGCTTGTTGTTAGAATATTTGTCAAATTGGAAGTGGTTTGCAATATGTATAATAATAGCTGCCGGATTTGCATATTATTATATATCAACAATTGTACCAACATATGAAGTGTCGGCGTCAGTGTTTTTGAGTGATGAGAATTCAGCAAATTCAACCGCTGTATCGTTGTCAAATCAAGCTCCACTAATTGATACTAAAAATTTTATTGATGAAACTGAAATTGAAATACTTAAATCACGTAATAATTTAATTAAGATTGTGGATAGCCTGAATTTGGCATATTCATACTATGATGTACAAAAGTTACGAGATTATCCTATTTATGGCACAAATGTTGTACGTGCTGAATTGGATTCAATAAGTTTGAAAAATTTGTCTTCATCAATAGAAGTCTTGGTAAATAAAGATGACGATGAATTTATATTTGATATAAAGACTTATTATGGTGGTGAGGCAGAAGTAAAAAGAATAAAAACAAAAAAACTCCCAATTAAAGTTGAATTGAGCCATGGATCTTTGACGTTGTCTCAATCAAAAGTGACTAATAAACTTGATGGAACCCAAAAAATTAAAATTTCAAATCCAAATTGGGTTGCAGCAAGATTTGCTGGAAGTATTAATATCTCTTTTGCGAAGAATTCTTCTACGATTTTGCGTATTACATGCTCAACACCTATAGTTCAAGAGGGTAAAGATGTTATTAATACGTTAATCTCTTTTTATAATCAAGATATTATAGCTGATAAAAATCGTTCTGCATTACAGACTGAAGAGTTTATTTTAGATCGTTTGGTATTAATAGCAGGCGAACTTAAGGATGTAGAAGATCGTTTGGAAAAATATAGAAGAGCTAACAATATCACCGATTTGAATGCACAAGCACAACTTAACCTTACAAAGAAAAGTTCTACAGAAGAACAAATTGCTGAGGTTGTAGCTCAACAAAAAATTATAGGTACAGTAGAGAATGCTATATCTAAGCAAGATGATTATGCTCATATACCGCAAATAGTGGAGGATTCAGAACTTGGCTCAATGATTGATGCATATAATAAAAAGGTGTCTCAATTGGAACGTCAAAAGGAATCAAGTACTGATGACAACCCTATAATCAAAACTATGCAAGATGATTTGGCTCGAGAAAAAAGTAGAATATTCCAAAATATTCAATCGGCTAAGACTAACCTTGCAGTTAAGCATAGTAGTATAGCGGCGATTGAAAGTCGTAGTGCCGGTCAATTGGCAAGTTTGCCTCCTATTGATAAAGGATTGCAAGAGATTTTTAGAGAGCAACAAGTGAAAGTGAATATTTACACTTTCTTGCTCCAAAAACGCGAAGAAATCGCTTTACAAAAAACATTGGCAACTCCCACAGCACGATTAATTGATAATCCATTGGGTAGTGGGCCAGTTGCTCCAAAGAAATTGTCAATTTATGGGGTTTTGATTTTGATTGGTTTCTTAGTGCCGGCTTTATTGATTTTCTTCCGTCGTTTAATATTCCCAATTTTTAGAGACAAGGATGATTTGGAACGTGTTACAAATGTACCCATTCTTGGTGAAATATCGTTGTCAGGCAAAAAGAACTCTCGTATTGTAGTTGGAGAGAATGAGTCTTCGGCAATATCTGAAATGGTTAGACTTGTTAGAAATAACATTCAATTTGCATTGACGGGAAATGATAAAAAGGTAATCTTGGTTACGTCTTCATTATCAGGAGAGGGAAAAACATTTGTTTCATCTAATATTGCGATGTCTTTTGCGTTAACAGGTAAAAAGACTGTAGTTGTAGGGATGGATATTCGTCGTCCAGTAATGGCTCATTTGTTTAATAAGAGCAATGAACAAGGAGTTACAACATTCTTGTCAGGACAAGTTGAAGATATAAGCCAACTTGTTATTCAAACTGAAGAAAATGAAAATCTTTATATAATTCCTGGTGGGCCAGTTCCTCCTAACCCTAATGAATTATTGTTGAGCGAAAATATGTCAATTATGTTTGAGCAATTGAGAAATGAATTTGATTATATCATCGTTGACTCTGCTCCGATTGGCGTAGTATCTGATAGTTTCTTAATCTCATCGTATGTTGATTTAGTGCTATATATTACACGTGCTAATTATTCAACAAAGCGTTGCTTGAAGGTAATGCATAGTGCTATTGATTCAGGGCGTTTGAAAAATTGTTATTTAGCTCTTAATGGAGTGAATGTGCGTTCAAGTTCATATAACTATCGCAGATATGGCTATTATGGTCGTTATGGCAAGAGTTATGGATATGGCTATGGTTATTCTCATGAAGAAACTCCATCGTTGAAATCACGAATCAAACGCGTTTGGAGAAAAGCTTTTAAATGATAAACTAACATGTCGTTATGGTTTAGAACGAAAAAATTTCAAAAAATGATAAAAAATAAAGTCCCAACTTTGGTCGGGACTTTATTTATATTTGTACGAGAAATTGTTCTTTATTAAGCTTTAACGCGTTCTACATATGAACCATCGCGAGTGTCAATTCTTACTTTGTCGCCAATGTTGCAGAATAGAGGAACGCGAACTTCAGCACCTGTTTCAAGAGTTGCTGGTTTCAATGTGTTAGTAGCTGTGTCACCTTTAATGCCAGGCTCAGTATAAGTAATTTCCAAAACAACGCTGATAGGCATTTCGCAGGTAAGTATAGTTTCAGATGCTGCATGTACCATAGCTTCGCAAATATCGCCTTCTTTCAAAAATTGTACTCCTTCAATACTTTCACCAGGAAGTGCAACTTGTTCAAAAGTTTCGGTGTGCATAAAGTTATAACCCATATCATCTTTATAAAGATATTGATAGGGGCGACGTTCAATGCGAACTTCTTCAACTTTTACACCTGAGTTCCAAGTTTTATCCAATACACGACCAGTTTTTACATTTTTGAGTTTTGTGCGAACAAAAGCTGGACCTTTACCTGGTTTTACGTGAAGGAATTCCACGATGAAAAAATAATTGCCATCGATGTCGAGGCACATGCCATTTTTAAAATCTGCTGTAGTAGCCATAAAATATTAATTTTTAATTGTAGTTCTTAAGAATCGAGTTAACAATCTAAAATTGTGGTACAAAGATACAAAATTAGCGTTGTATATTAAATTTTTAAATAGAATATTTGAATGTTGTACATAAATTTATGTTTATGTAGATTGAAAATGGGAAAATTTTATTAGATTTGTATTTATTTTAACTTAAATCGTAATATTCAATGAATTCTAATTTGTTTTTATTAGCGCCATTGGCATCAGTGGTTGCGTTATTGTTTGCATGGTATTTTTACCGACAAATGAAAAAGGAGAGTGAAGGAACTCCAACTATGGCGAAAATTGCGTCACATGTGCGTAAAGGTGCAATGTCATATTTGAAGCAACAATACAAAGTTGTTGGAATTGTTTTCCTTGTATTAGTGATATTATTTTCTATAATGGCATATGGTTTTGGTGTACAAAATCAGTGGGTGCCCGTAGCATTCTTAACTGGTGGCCTTTTTTCTGGTTTATCAGGTTTTCTCGGGATGAAAACTGCTACATATGCCTCTGCAAGAACTGCAAATGCTGCTAGAGAGTCATTAAATGGTGGATTGAAAGTGGCATTCCGAAGTGGAGCTGTAATGGGATTGGTTGTTGTAGGGCTTGGACTCCTTGATATTTCTTTCTGGTATATTTTATTAGATTGGTTAATTCCTGAAGGTGCATCACCAACAGCAAAACTATGTATGATAACAACCACAATGTTGACATTTGGCATGGGGGCAAGTACTCAAGCGCTTTTTGCTCGTGTGGGCGGTGGTATATATACAAAAGCCGCTGATGTCGGAGCTGATCTTGTTGGTAAAGTTGAAGCAGATATCCCTGAAGATGATCCACGTAATCCAGCAACTATAGCAGATAATGTAGGTGATAATGTGGGAGACGTTGCAGGTATGGGTGCAGATTTATATGAGTCTTATTGTGGTTCTATATTAGCCACCTCGGCATTAGGTGCAGCTGCATTTATAACGACAGGAGATGTTGAAATGCAGTATAAGGCTGTTATAGCTCCGATGCTAATAGCAGCTATCGGTATATTCTTATCAATTATAGGTATCTTTTCGGTTAAAACTAAGGAGAATGCAAAAATGAAAGATTTGTTGTCGTCTCTTTCGTTTGGAACAAATTTAAGTTCTGCTTTAATTGTAGTAGCTACATTTGGCATTCTTTGGTTTTTGGGGTTGACAAATTGGTGGCAGATTTCATGCTCTGTAGTTATTGGTTTAATTGTTGGTATTGTTATCGGTCAATCAACCGAATATTATACTTCTCAATCATATAAACCAACTAAAAAATTGTCGGAAAGTGGAAAAACTGGACCTGCAACAGTTATTATTTCGGGCGTAGGATTGGGTATGGTATCAACTGCCATCCCTGTTATTGCTGTGGTAACAGGAATTATACTTTCATATTGGTTTGCTTCAGGTTTTGATTTTGCAAATGTTGGTATGGGCCTATACGGAATCGGGATTGCTGCTGTAGGAATGTTATCAACTTTAGGTATAACTTTGGCGACTGATGCTTATGGTCCTATTGCCGATAATGCTGGAGGAAATGCTGAGATGAGTGGATTGGGTGCTGATGTTAGAAAACGCACAGACGCATTGGATTCCCTTGGAAATACAACGGCAGCAACTGGTAAAGGATTTGCGATTGGTTCGGCTGCATTAACAGGTTTGGCTTTATTGGCCTCATATATAGAGGAAATTAGAATTGGATTGGAACGTATAGGGACAATGACTATTGAATTGCCTGGAGGTGTGTTAAAATCAATACATGAAGCTTCATTCACTGATTTCATGGTTTATTTTGATGTTTCATTGATGAACCCTAAAGTTTTATCAGGGATGTTTATTGGTAGTATGATGGCATTCTTGTTCTGCGGATTAACCATGAATGCAGTTGGACGTGCTGCACAAAGTATGGTTGAAGAGGTGCGTCGACAATTTAGAGAAATCAAAGGCATATTAACCGGTGAATCAGAACCTGACTATGCACGATGTGTTCAAATTTCAACTAAAGGTGCTCAAAGAGAAATGGTGTTGCCATCAATATTAGCAATAATTGTTCCCATTGTTACGGGCTTAATATTTGGGGTTACAGGTGTAATAGGCTTATTAGTTGGAGGCCTTTCTGCAGGTTTTGTTTTAGCAATATTCATGGCAAATGCAGGTGGAGCATGGGATAATGCTAAAAAGTATGTTGAAGAAGGTAACTTTGGTGGAAAAGGAAGTGATGTTCACAAAGCTACAGTAGTAGGGGATACAGTAGGTGATCCATTTAAAGATACTTCTGGCCCAAGTTTGAATATATTGATTAAACTCATGTCTATGGTTGCAATAGTAATGGCAGGACTTACGGTTTCATGGAGTTTATTCTAATGAATATAAATAAGAAAGCCTTGTGAAATTTTCACAAGGCTTTCTTATTTGTTTCTTGATGAAAATAATTATGTCTCAATATTAATTTTTTATAACATATAGGATGCAATTTTAAATTGATTAATATAAAAAGAACTCATATGTTTTTTGTAACTTTGTAGGATAAGTATATATGAATTATGAATGAAGAAAGTTTAAGCCACTTATATTTGAAAGATACTGCATTTCAGAATTTAATGCAGAAACGCATTTTTAATGTTATGCTTATTGCTTCACCATATGACGCATTTATGATGGAGGAAGATGGTCGAGTTGAGGAGCAACTTTATTTTGAATATGTGTCATTAAACTTGAGTTCACCCCCTCGTGTAGTCCAAGTGTCACATATTAACGAGGCATTGGATTTGCTTGAAGTTAAGAATTTTGACTTGATAATATCTATGCCAGGCGTAGATGTGAGCGAATCATTCACTGGAGCTCGATTAATCAAAGAGAAATATCCTCATATACCGATTGTCGCACTAACACCTTTCTCAAAAGAGGTGTCACGAAGATTGGCTGATGAAGACATCACTGGTATTGATTATGTGTTTAGTTGGTTAGGTAATGTTGATTTACTATTGGCAATTATAAAATTGCTTGAAGATAGAATGAACGCTGATAACGATGTGTTAGATGTAGGGGTTCAAATGATATTATTAGTCGAGGATTCAGTGAGATTTTATTCGTCAATATTGCCTCATCTATATCGTTTTTTGCTTACCCAGTCAAAAGAGTTCTCAACAGAAGCATTGAATGAACATGAACAAATGCTTCGAATGCGTGGGCGACCTAAAGTAATGCTTGCTCGTGATTATGAAGAAGCAATGGCTATTTATGAAAAGTTTGGCAGTAACATGCTTGGAGTAATTAGTGATGTTTCATTTAAGAAAGATGGAGTAAAAGATGTTCATGCAGGGATAAAATTTGCCAAATTTTTAAGAGAGCAAGATCCATTTTTGCCTATCATAGTTGAATCCTCAGAAGTTGAAAATGGCCTATTAGTTGGTGATTTTGATGGTATTTTTCTTGATAAAAATTCTAAAAAATTGCCAGTGGATTTGGGTAAAGCAATTATGAAAAATTTCGGTTTTGGTGATTTTGTTATGAAGGATCCCAATTCGGGAGAAGAGATAATTAGGATAAAATCGCTTAAAGATATGCAAGATCATATCTTTGACATTCCTGCTGAAGCATTACATTATCATGCATCTTCCAATGATATCTCTCGCTGGCTATATTCTCGTGCAATGTTTCCAATCGCTGAGGTAATAAAACATCATCGATTTGATTCTTTAGAGGAAGCTCCTGCTGTGAGACAATTATTTTTTGATTTAATTGTTAAATATCGTAAGATGAAAAATAGGGGTGTGGTTGCTGTATTTAAAAAGGACAGATTTGACCATTACTCTAACTTTGCAAGAATTGGCCAAGGTTCATTAGGAGGTAAAGGTAGAGGTTTAGCATTTATTGATTCAATTATAAAGAAGAATCCCATTTGCGATAACTTTGAAGGTGTTACTATATCAATCCCGCGCACAGTAGTATTGTGTACAGATATCTTCGATGAGTTTATGTCATCTAACGACTTATATCCTATCGCACTGAGTGATGTGCCTGATGAGAAAATTCTTCAAACTTTTTTACAGGCTCGTTTACCTGAACGTCTCATTGAAGATTTCTTTGCTCTATTTGAGGTTGTTGACAAACCATTAGCAATTAGAAGTTCAAGTTTGCTTGAAGATTCGCACTATCAGCCATTTGCTGGTATATATTCAACCTATATGATTCCTCACATAGAGGATAAATATGAAATGTTACGAATGTTAAGTGATGCGATAAAAGGAGTATATGCTTCGGTTTTTTATGCTGATAGTAAGGCATATATGACTGCAACAAGTAATGTGATTGATCAAGAGAAAATGGCTGTTATAATTCAAGAGGTCGTGGGTAAGAGTTATAAAGATTACTATTTTCCCTCATTTTCAGGAGTCGGTAGATCATTAAATTATTATCCAATTAACGATGAATTACCAGAGGATGGAGTTGCTGAAATAGCAGTAGGCCTCGGTAAATATATTGTTGATGGAGGTTTAAGTTTAAGATTTTCTCCTCGTCATGCCGACAAGGTATTGCAAACATCAACTTTAGATTTAGCTCTAAGAGATACGCAAACTCGTTTTTATGCATTGGACATGCGTACGATAAATAAAGAGTTTAATGTTGATGATGGATTTAATATCTCGAAGGTTAAAATTCAAGATTTTGCATCTACTGGTGCATTGAAATATATGGTTTCAACTTTTGATTATATGGATCAAATGTTGAGAGATAATGAGTTTGGAGATGGCCGAAGGGTTGTAACATTTGCTAATGTCTTGCAACATAATGTTTATCCTTTGTCGAAATGTGTGGATTTTATGCTCACAAAAGGCCAAGAAGAAATGTGTCGTCCAATAGAAATTGAATTTGCTGGTGTAATAGATGAAAAAGGGAATTTAAAGGGGCGCATATATTGGTTACAAATAAGACCGATTATTGATAGAAAAGATTTAATAGATGATAGTGTGCTTAATATATCTGATGAAGAAGCATTGTTGAAGAGTAATACTGCCCTAGGTCATGGTAATATTGAAAATATAAAAACTATAATCTATGTTAGACCTGAAAACTTTTCATCATCAAAGAATACTTTAATCGCTCGAGAAATTGAAAAGTTAAATAGGGAATTTGTAAAAAATAATGAAAACTATATTCTAATTGGTCCAGGACGATGGGGTTCAAGTGATACTGCTTTGGGTATCCCTGTAAAATGGCCTAATATATCGGCTGCACGTTTGATAGTTGAGTCTTCTTTAAGTAACTATCGAATAGAACCAAGTCAAGGTACGCATTTCTTCCAAAATTTAACATCATTTGGAGTAGGGTATTTTACAATTAACCCATCATCATCTGATGGTCTATATGATGTTGATTATTTAAACTCATTGCCTGCAGTATATGAGAGTGAAGATGTGAGAGTTGTAAAATTTGAAAATCCTTTAGTCATAGGAATAAATGGCATGAAGGGAGTTGGAGTCGTTGCTAAATAATAAGATAAAATTACATTATGACATTCTTTAAAAACATAAAGCGATCTTTAGGCTTTTCTGATTCAGATGAAGTTTTTGATGAAGGAATTGATGCTACTGTAAAGAAAAAAGAACACAAGTCATCGGAAATATTTGTTTCAGAAACAAGTATTGACTATGAAATAAAACCTCAATTTTCAATTAGTGAAAAGCCTGAAGAAAAATTAGAAAAAATGCAACTTCAAATTTTCGATGGGGTTGTAAAGTTATTTAATGAGTCATTACCTGATTTTTTGAAGGCATGCGTGGATACTGATGCGCAGCGTAAGTATATATATGATTCGTTGGATGAGTCACTTCGCGATTATATTAATAATATAAGTACCGAAGCGCGAATTATATGCGAATCACAATGGGATAAAGAACGAGCAAGGCTTATAAGTGAGATGCGTACATTGAAAGCTCAATACAAAGAATTAGAGTCGGCGCGTGACGATTGGAAACGACAACAATTAAGTGCCGAACGACAAAAACGAGCATTATCAACTCGCCTTCATGATTTAGAAGCTCAAGTAGTAGCATTAGAAGCCGAAAAAGAGCAATATGATTTAGAAAATAAAAGCTTAATAAATAAACTTAAAGTTTCTAATATTAATGATAGCAATGTAGATGCACTACATGATGAAATTAGTCGTTTGCAAGGTTTGCTTAAAGAAGCTCGTAATACAGCGATAAATAACTCATTAGGAACAAGTAGCATTGACTACGACAAGTTATTACAAGATAAGGATCAAGAAATTGCCCAATTAAATGATAAGTTAAACAAAATTTCAGAACAGCTATTGGTGCAGAGTAACTTGGATTCTCAAATTGAGGAACTTAAATCTGAAAACGAAACATTAAAAGTCTCTATTGAGAAAATGAAGGTAAAAGAGAATTTATCAGATTCTATGATAAATAATTTGAATGAAGATGCTTCTACCGCATTAAAATCTTTAGAGGAGAAATGTGTAGAGATAGAATCATTGTCTCTTGAATTGAATAATAAAGTGTCTGAAAATGAGAAGATAAAAGCAGAATCCTTAGAAATAAAATCTAAATATGAAAGAGCATTAGAGGAATTGAATGAGGTAAAAGAAAGTTTAAACTTAATAGATTCAATTCAAACTGAGATTGCTCAATTTGAACAGATAAAAGCTAATAAAGATGCTCGTATAAGTGAATTACAGCAAGAGCTATCTCATGATAAAAATAAAATCCATGAACTTGAAAATGATATTGAATCATTAAAAAGTACAATTGAAAACAATTTATATAATCAAGCAGTATCGGAAAAAAAATTATTAGAAGAAATTGAAAAATTAAAGAAACGTCCAAGAGGTAAGAGTGTAAAAGAAAGGCCCGAAGCATCTCCAGTGAAGATATCTGCGATAGATCCCTCAATAGATGATGCCGATTGGTTAATTTCTATTCCACCCGAAGATACATCTTTACGAGCTACACAACAGGGCGATGATAAGGAATTTGGTTATCAAGAACCATTAAGAAAAAAAGCTCCCGAGAATGAAGCTCAAATGTCGTTATGGTAGTAATTTAAAAATTAAGATTATGAAGTTAAAAAGAATTGTTATATCATTATATTCATTATTTTGTGTATTTGGTTTTATTAATGCGAAACAAATTAATCCCAAAGATATAGCACCATATGTTTTTCCAAATAATTTAGTTAAAACAAACGGTGATATGCATTTTATGCCCGACGGAACATCCTATTTAGGCATAAGTAGCAACAGAAAAATGATTATTCAATATGCTACTGAAAGTGGCCTACCTATTGATACATTACTAAATACAGCAAAAACACGAGAATATACTATTGACAAAATTAATGGTTATTTAATTAGCCCTGATGGAAGTAAACTTTTGGTATATAATGATGTTACTCCCATATACCGACGTTCATTTGAAGCTAAGTACTATGTTTTTGAGATAAATAGAAATATTTTAAAACCGTTATCGGTCAATCATAGTAAGCAACGGTCTCCAATATTCTCATATGATGGACGTATGGTTGCTTTTGTTTCAAATAACAATATTTATATTAAAAAGATTGATTATGATAGTGAGGTTGCTGTAACCACCGACGGCAAGTTTAATTCTATAATTAATGGTGTGCCTGATTGGACATATGAAGAAGAGTTTATGGTGGAATCGTCAATGGTATGGTCTCCCGATAATTTGACATTATGTTATATTAAATATAATGAAACTGATGTGAAAACTTATTCATTCCCATTGTATGGAGGTGTATATAATAAAGATGTAGATAAAGAATTATATCCTGGACAATATACATATAAATATCCTAAATCAGGGGGGCAAAACACTAAAGTAACGGTTTATAGTTATGACGTTGAAACTAGAAAAATCAAGAATATTCCATTAAATACAGCACAAATAGAATATATTCCTCGAATTTCATATGCAAACAATTCCAATACCTTGATAATAGCAACTCTTAATAGAAATCAAAATCGATTAGAATTGTTATCGGCAAATCCTAAAACTACGATTGTTAAATCAATGTATGTAGATGAATCGAAAACTTGGATAGAGGATGTATGCTACAATAATATTAAATTTATGCCTGAATATTTTGTGATTAGTTCATCTAGGACTGGATATAATCATTTATATAAATATTCATACGCAGGAGTTGAATTATCACAGCTAACGAATGGAAAATATGACGTGTTATGTTATTATGGGTGTGATAAGAACGATAACCATTATTATCAATCTACTAAAAGTGGGGCTATCAACAAGGTTGTCACCAAAATTGATAAGAAAAAAGGCGAAATTGATTTATCTGAACCATTAGGTTCTGCTTCTGCGCAGTTTTCTCCAGCAATGAATTATTATATAATGAATTATAGTAATATAAATACACCTCCAGTATATAGTATATATAATGTACAAAATAAAAAAATTAGAACGATAGAAGATAATTCTGTGCTTAAAACGAGATATGAGCATTTACCCAAACGTGAATTTATAACAATAACTAATGATGGTATTGAATTCAATGGATATATAATTAAACCTCAGGGATTTACTCCTTCAATTAAATATCCTGTAATTATGACTCTATATAATGGTCCTTCGTCTCAATCGGTTTTAAATAAGTGGTCGATTGATTGGGAAAACTATTTTGCCACACAAGGTTATATAATAGTGTGTGTAGATGGCCGCGGAACTGGTGGTCGTGGAGATGATTTTAAAGGAGTTGTATATAAGAGACTTGGTTATTATGAAACAATAGATCAAATTGCAGCTGCTAATTATATCGCATCTCTTCCTTATGTTGATGCGAATAAAATTGGAATATATGGTTGGAGTTACGGCGGTTATGAGACATTAATGGCAATTTCGCATGAAAAATCGCCATTTAAGGCGGCTGTTGCAATCGCTCCAGTATCTGATTGGAGATTTTATGATACAGCTTATACTGAGAGATTTATGCAAACACCTCAAGAAAATGAAGATGGATACAAAGAATCATCTGCTTTAAATAAGATAAACAATGTGAACTGTTCGTTGTTAATTATGTCGGGGACCTCTGATGATAATGTACATTTATCAAATACAATGGAGTATGTATCACAGTTGGTTAAAGTAGGGAAATATTGTGATTTATTTTTGTTCCCTAATATGAATCATTCAATAAACGAAAGAGAAGCACGATCAGTAGTATATGCTAAAATGTTAGATTTCTTTAATAAGAATTTGAATGTAAACAATTAATATGCTAAACGAGAGAAGGATAGCAAATACATTGGGCATTTTTAGTTTATGGTTCAATTGGGCCATATCAATGGGGATATTGGTTTTGGTTCCTGTTATTTCATTATATGTATCTAAGTATTGGTTACCCTTGATAGTAATTGCATTAGAATTTATTTTATACATATTAGTTAGGTTTAATTATAGGCTGAAATTCCCATCATGTATGCGTTTGCATCATACATCAATTGTCGTATTGTTTTGGTCGTCATTGATAATGTGTTTTGTAAATATGTTGGTGTCGCAAAAACTGCTAAATATCCCATGGGTTTCGTATAATGTTAATGATAAAATTCCATTTATTTCAATATTGATTATATCTACATTATTTGAAATAGTTGTATTATATAATTTAAAGAAAGGATTTAATTCTTCAATATGTTTAGATTGTCAAGCAAAAAATGGCTCAATCTCGGAACGTGGATTTTTAGGAAAGTTATATAGCCAAGAAGGTGCATATTTGTCAAAAATATCATTTATAATGAATACAATTATACTTGTTATATGTTGGACATATTATATTGTATTCTACATTAATAGTAACATAAATGATATTGATCGTTTTGTTTTCGTATGGAGTTTTGTGATATTATATGGACTATCATTGATATATCTTGTCATAAGGTATTTTAGTTTATGGTTATATTATTGTCAAAATATAGAGGGGCAATCTTTAAGATTTAATAGTTCATCATATATAAGATTTCTTGTGATATGTGGTGATTGTATTTTACTAAAAACACCTGATATGTTAATCGACAATATAACCACAAATGATGTTAAAATCGATACTCCAACTCATTTATATCTTCAATATAAAAAGGATATTGACACACAAAGTGCGATTTTTCATTTTAATAGTTTAACGGGAGTTGCAACTACGAATATTAAATTCCTATATAAGAACTCAAATTTTAATACAGAGTGTAATATTTTTCACTATGCAATATATATAAATGAAAAGGATATTATACAAAGTTCGCACTTAGAAGGTGATTTATATCCTTTGTCAAAGATAAAAGAATTGATTGCAGAGAATAAAGTGTCGGATATATTAAAATCAGAATTAGATCGTATCTATAAAATAGCTATGGCATGGAAGACTTATGATATAAATGGAAATAGAATTTATAATATAAGAAATTATAAGCCTACATTTAGAGTGTGCGATCTTAAAGATTGGGATATTGATTATAATGACAAATCTTGGTTATTTATTTCGGAAAATAATGCCGATAAATCATTTTTTAAGATTCGGAAGTTTTGGTATAAATATATATGTGGAATAATGTTAGCGAAATGAAGAATCAGTATTTATTAGTTATAACAGGCCCTACTGCATCGGGGAAAACTAGGAGAGCAGTTGATGTAGCCACTCAAATAAATGGTGAGATAATTAGTGCCGATTCTCGTCAATTATATTGTGGTATGGATATTGGTACTGGTAAGGATTTAGTTGAATATGGAGATATCCCATATCATTTAATTGATATATGTCCAGCTGGTTACAAGTATAACTTATATGAATATTTGCGAGATTTTAAAGTTGCATACAATAAAATTTTGGCTGCCGGAAAATCACCAATTTTATGTGGAGGAACAGGTCTATATATTGAATCGGTTCTTAATGGGATTTCGTTACCGCTTGTACCCGAAAATAAGGAGTTGAGGGATTTGTTAAAGGATAAATCGTTAGAAGAACTAACCGCAATTTTATCTAAAATGAAATCCATGCATAATATAACTGACGTAGATAATGTGAAACGAGCTATAAGGGCTATTGAAATCCAAACATATTATAAAGAACATCCTGAAGCAGCTATTAATGCTACACCAAATCCATTAAAAAACTACACAATAATAGGTGTGGATATTGATAGAGAAAGCCGAAGAAATAGAATAAGCCAACGACTAAAAGCGAGATTGGATGAGGGTATGATTGATGAGGTAAAGACACTTTTAGACTCGGGGGTGCCTTCTGAAAATCTAATATATTATGGACTTGAATATAAGTTTGTAACAAACTATTTATTAGGAATAATAAAATATGATGATATGGTGAAAAATTTAGAGATAGCCATACATCAGTTTGCAAAAAGACAAATGACATGGTTTAGAGGAATGGAGAAAGTTAGAGGATTTAAAATCCATTGGTTACCATGGGATATGGATAAAGATTTATTTGTTGAGAATGTCTTAAATTTAATCAAAAATAAATGATGAGATTTTTCAAGACATATTTATTATTTCTACTATTACTAAATTCAAATTTGACTTTAGCAAAAAATTACTTTTATAAAAATGTAGATATAGAGGCAGATAAATATTTCTTGATTGAGCAAGATGATTCTATTCAATCTTTAACGATTGAAGCTCGACTATCTGTATTAAAAAACAAAGAACGAGTAGGATATTCTAATTCAAAATGGAGAATTGTTTGGAACTATGTATCGTCTCTTGATTATGATTTTGTAGAGTTAACTTGGCAAAATACCAGTTATGGTGATATATATGATAAAAGACAAGCTGTTGTGTTTGTTGGGACAGTAAGGTCTGGTGCAGAAAAAATAATTAGTAGTAAAAAGATAAACAAGGGAGTAAATTTATCAACTGGAGCAAATTCTATTTTAGTTGAAATAAGTAAGTCAGAATTTAATTTATTTGTTGGAGATGATAAATTGAGTTATGTAGGTACATATAAAATTGATAACTTGCATGGCTCATTTTGTGGAATCGTTTCAAGTGAAGATGCTAATATGTATAACTTGATTATTGAGTCAACTCCAGATGTTGCAAAAGAGTTGAGTACTACATTTACAATAGAATCATTAAAAGATCGATATATACTAACCAATAATCTAAACGAAGGTTTCTGGAGTTATCTTGATAGAGATGTTAATTTAGAATGGGCTCGTATTGGAGGAAAATATCGATTAGCATTAGTAGAAAATGGCGGTGAATATTTGATTATTTATATTGATGGTGCTGATACAAATAAGTCAAAATGGGTGGAAGGAATGATAAAAGGAATCCTAAAACCTACTATTTTTAAAAATCACTATGATTTAGTGTGGTATGATTCTACTTTTGACATTATAGATAGTGAAGCAAATGCAGTTATTGAAAATTCGATATTAACACTAAATTTTCCACTATATAAGTCCTCAATAAGATTTTATAAAGAGAGGCTATAAGTTTTAATTAAAAATTATTGCTGTCCGATAAAATGTACTTTTGCCCATACTTATAATGTAGTTTATAGCAAAACTAATATAACCAAAAAGGACTGATTCCTGCAAATGGAACCAGTCCTAATTTTTATTCCCTCAAAAACAGTTTTATTATTGAGGAACAAATTTATTATTTGATAAATTTGATAGTTTTAACGTTGCCACCAGTGGTTATTTGAGCAAAGTATACACCGTTTGCAAGATTAGCTACTGAAATAATAGCATTTGAAGAAGTTGGTTTTGCATTAATAACTATAGCACCTGAAGCGTTATATACATTAACAGATTCAATGTTATTTGTAGCACTAATACTCAACATTTCGCCGTTGCAAGCTGCTTTAATCAAATTGTCTTCAACGACTTTTTCAACACCTACTGCAGGAAGTTCAATATCGTTAATATTGGCAGTTTGTTTTGCATCATCCCATTGGCTGAACTCAAGATTGTTGAAGTTGACAGCTCCGCTCCATGCTTGGAATGGAACAGAATCATCATCAATGTCGGTCCATTCATGTTTCATTAAGAAACTATCAAATCTCCATGTTGAAATAGTAGTTGCTTCACCAGTAAAGTGTGTAAATGGATCGTTTTTGATGTCCCATTTTACAAGATTCCAACCACGGAAATCAATAGTTGTTTGAGGATCGGGATATTTTAATTCAGAGTTGTTAATACGTAGCATTGCAGAAATAGCATTGTTTGAGCCATCACCATATAACCAGAAAGTTAAAATACCTTCAGTGATGTTGCGGTTAGCATTAACTCCTGATTGTGTTGGAGTATATTCGCGAATTTGCCATACTTCATTTGCAAAATATTCATCAAATGAATATGTCATCAAAGCCGAACCTGCAGTGTTTTTGTTTGGAGCGAGAGTGCTTGATGTGGTAGAGTTACCTTCATCTGTAAGACCTGAGGTTGAACCTGAACCATTAGGAGCCCAGAAACCATCAGCACTTGTTAATGGGAATAATACTGTTGATGAAGTCTTTGTGCGATATTCTGAAAGGAAACGGAAATGGAATTCTTCTGTTTCATTGCCAGAAAGGTCGGGTAGGCCACCATTAACAGAAACGAGGAAACATTTATCGGCTGCAATAGTGTCGTTGGTGTAGAAATGTATAACAGATTTACCCTGAACTACTGCATGTGTAGCTGTACCTTCATAGATTTTTCCATCACTATCTTTAAGAGTAATGCATTCGCCATGTTTGTCAGCATTCCATACGATTTCTTCATCATATTCAATGCGAATAGGAGGCATTTGAGCATATTCGGCAGTTGATTCTTCTGCAGGGTATGTTGTAACAACTGTAGGTGCAGTTACATCAGGTTCTGCAATAGTAATTGAGAGAACATAATTTCCACCTTCTACTCCATCACCATCACCATCAAAGAATTGGTTAGTTTGAGAGTTTTTAGCGATAGAACCATCAATAGTGATGTCATATGTCCACATTGGATCAAGTTTGGTGATGTCGATATTTAATGTATAATCATTAATCCAATTGAATGAAATATCACCATTATTATTTATAGAGATAGCTTTTTCTACTGATTCCTTATCCATGTTACGAGAGAATGTGATTGTAACAGGATATATTGGAGAAACGTTAGTAGGGTCTTCTACTGATGTTGCATCAACTTTTGCAGGAGATGTGCTTGTTAGCTCAACGTGTTGAACAGTAACGAAGTCTTTAGTTTCACCTTGTCCACCTTCTTTGATTGTAACTTGAACTGTTTTTGATTCAAAACCTTCAAGTTCAAATGTAACTTCATATGTTTGACCTGCAGTTAAGCCTTCAAAGAAATAGAACCCATTGTGGATGAGGTTCTCATTTTTGGTGTATGTATTGAATACAGATTCCCAAGTATCAGTTGTATAAGTTTTGCCGTCAACAGTAACTTTAACACCATTAATAGGAGTGTTATTTTCAGAATTACTAATAATACCAGCCAAGAATGTTTGTTTAGGAACATTTAAACCACGATATTTTAGAATTGATTGGAATGCTGCAAGAGCTTCAAGGCGTTTGTATTCTTTATTAATGTTGAGTTGTTGTTGAGCTGCAATTGTATGGTATGCGCCTTCACTCAACAATGAAGCCATATTAGAACGACGATTAACCGATAAATATGGATATTGATTAGCATGAGTAGTTTCACCACGCATATAGAAACAACGGTCATACCAGTTGCCTCGGGTGCCAGTACAAGCAAAATCCATCATCATATTGGTGAGGTTGGGACATAGGATTTCACCAAATGCTTTACCTCCATTGGGCGTTTTTTCAACTTCAACACCATTCTTCATCCAACCACCAAATAGCGTAACTGTTGTATTATTGTCGGCTGAAGCATCAGAGTGAATAGAATAATAGAAGTCTGCCCCCCAGGCATTAGCCATATCAGAGCGTTCTTCAAGACCTACTTCGGTAACTTCATCTTCACGACAAAGCATAAGGTTTTCGGCAGGCATATCGGTGTAGGTAGTAAGATATTCTTTCATCGTTTGAGAAATCGCAAACACTTTTTCTGCTTCAGAATATCCCCATAAACCTCTATTTTCTCTCATTGAGTGACCAGGGTCGAGGAATAACTTAAAATCGCCCCATCCTGTGATTTCTTTTGCGGGAGTTTCGGTATTTTCTTGTGCAAATGCGGGAAGAGCCATTGCACACATTGCAGCTATTACTGCACTTTTCTTAAATATATTCATTGATTTCATGGCAGTAATTAATATTTTAGGTTAATAACATAAATAGACGCATCAATAGCATTTTCGAAAGCAACTTTTTTGCCGTCGGGAGATACTGATGGAGTAAGAGGAATCAAGTTAGTATTTTCAGTCAATAAATACTTTTTGCCGTTATTAATATTCATAGAATAAATGTCTGATGCGGTGAATTGAGAGCCGTCATCTGTAACAACTGTGAATATTATTGATTCATTGTCGGCTAACCATTGAGGGTTAGAACCTTTTCCTAATGATTTAAGATTTGATCCATCACTATTACATACCCACATTCCTTTACCTGGAATTTGGAATGCAACCATTGATCCATCGGCTGACAGTGCAGGATTTATTACAATCTTACCTTTAAATTCATTTAAAGATGAAATTAATTCAGTGGCTTTTGCTGGATTGCTAACCATAATTTCATAGACACTTGAGCTCACAAGTGTAGGCTTAATCTCAAGCGATTTCCATGTGGGAACACCTTCAATTTTGCGACTTTTTTCAATAAGAGTTTTTTCCTTGCCAGTTTTTATGTTCCAAGCCTTTACTGCATGAAGTACACGATTGTTTTCGACGATATTGGTACGACCAAGGATTTGTGTACCATCGGTACTCCATTTCATTTTGTAACCTGCACCCGATTCGGTTGTGATGCTTTTTAGGTTTGTGCCATCGGCGTTTGCAACTAAAATACCGGTGTAGTTGTCGGTAGTTACAGCGATTTGACTACCATCGGGCGACCATACGGGCGCCATTAAGCCTACAGTGTATTCAATGAGTTTCTGTGGCTCACTTGCAGAGCGTGGTTGAGCCAATAGGCTTGCCCCACATAAGCAAAGTGTAATTGCTAATACAAAATTGCGTTTCATAAGGTAATTTTGTGATTTTTGGTTAGTAAAATTAATAATTAAAACTTTATCAAATTTAATATTTATTTTTCAATGTTATAACCTATAAACAAATTTTTAACGATATTTAATTTATGTGTAGCATCATGAAAACCACATTTTTCTAAATCACAGATTTTACTTTCTCTATTTAAATATAATGGCATATTGCTCGAGTAGATTTTTAAATTGCATATCGTTACGAATAGGGGATACATTAATATTTGCATCACTTTCAAGGACCCATTGGAAATAATTAGCATAACCTTTTTGTAGTGATGATTTCATACAATTAAATGCTTTTTCTTTTTCTCCAGCCTGTGCGAATAGGCATGTTGCATAATAATTAATTTGTCCATCGTTATCAGGGCTGTTGGCAAGGATGTTTTCTATCCAATTAATAGCATCTTCTTTTTTATTATTAGCAAGAAAAGCAAATCCTTTTAGTGATTTTACGTCATAAGCATCATACTCCATCTCAATAACTCGTTCATTTGTTATAATTGCTTCTTGTTGTAGATTAAGATGTTTCTTAAGGAGTTGAGCACGAAGGATGAAATAATAAGGATTATTAGATTCGTTGAGCGTGGCTTCTCCAAATAAAACAGTAGCTTGCTCGTAATCGCATAAGTCGCTTAAGCAAAGCCCTTTTGCAACAATTGCTTTTGTTGAGTTAGAGTCTTTAGTTAAAGCTTTATCACAACATTCAAGTGCTTCAGCCGAACGTCCTAATGCTCGCAATATATTTGCTTTAATTACATAATATTCGCTATTCTCGGCCGATGAGTTTATTGCGTAATTTATGTTATAGATAGCCTCCTCATATTCGCCCAACGAATATTGACAAACAGCGATTTCTTTATAAATGCCATGATAATTATACAAATTTTCATTTGCAATTTTCTTAAAATCGGCTAAAGCAGAAACATAATTAAAATGAGCCTCTGCAATAATACCTCGAATGTAATAATACATTCCCACTTTAGGCGCTTGTCGTATAGCATTGCTTAACCCTGTTATTACAGCGCTATAATCGGCATTTCCCATCTCGACCAATTCATGGAGTACTTTGGGGTTATCTTTGCCAGTGCTTAATGCTAAAATTAAGTCATCTACGGCTCCAGTGTTGTTTCCCATCATTTTTCTCACTGATGCCCTACGAATATATACCTCGGAATCAGAAGGAGCTAATGCGACAGCATTGTCGGCATACTCGTTTGCTAGACCGAGATTTTTTTCAATAACCGCGATACGCGCGAGACCGATATGAGCCTCTATGCTTCGTGGATTGATATTTAACATGCGTTGATAATCAGTTTTAGCATTATCATATTGTTTTAAAGAATATTCGGCATTAGCTTTGCGATATATGACTGAATATGATGTTGGGTCGATTGAATAGGCTTCATTTAAGTCGGCGAGTGCTTTGTCATAATTATTGGTCATTTCATATATGCTTGCACGCATACACAAAGACTGAAACTTCATGTCAACTTCGCTCGCAGGAATATATTTTAATGCATTATTTATGTCGCTTAATGCTTTGGGATAATAGTCATGGTTGTAATATTCGTTTGCTCTTTTAAAGTAAGTTTCATAATCGCGAGGATCTTCATCTAGTTGTTGTTGATATACTCTCATCATTGCTTTTGTTATGGGATTATCTAATCCTTCTTGAGCACATACACCAATACTTATAAAAATTGAAATAATTAATGCTAATAATTTCATATATGTCGGTAATAAATTTTATTTTATTTGATTAATAATATGACAAGTACTGCAAGCAACTAATGCTGCAGTCTCAGTGCGAAGTCTATTATCTCCTAAACTTATTGGTTTGAATCCATTTTCAAGTGCTAATTTTATTTCATCTTGAGAAAAGTCTCCTTCTGGACCAATTAGTATTGTAGTATCTTTATTTGGCACATATTCTTCGCTAAATAACACTCGAGGAATTGATTGATCACAATAAGCTATATATTTTTGCGTAGCATTACATTCACAAATGACACTTTTTATATTTGTTATTTGGCAAATTGTTGGCAATACAGTTTTTAAAGATTGTTTCATTGCCGAAATTGCAATTTTTTCTAGACGTTCAGTTTTTATTTCTTTCCGTTCTGAGTGTCGGCAAAGTAATGGAATAACTTGGTTGACTCCTACTTCGGTCAACTTCTCTACTAACCATTCCATTCGATCCATATGTTTTGTAGGGGCAACGGCTATAGTGATATTATTGTTCCAAGAAAGAGGAATATTTTTTTTGTTTATAATCTCAACTTGAGTGCGTTTTTGATGAGCCTCAAGTATTTTGCATTCGTAACGATAACCTTTTCCATCAATAACTTCAATCATATCCCCTGATTTCATGCGCAAAACTCTCACGCAATGTTGAGAATCGCTTTCGGGTAATATTGGATTTTTTTCTATGTCGGGAGCATAGAACTGTATCATATTGTTTCTTTTTTTTGTTTTATTATTTTGCTTACTTGTGCAGCTTGTTCATATTCTTCTAAATCAATATGTTTATTTAGCATTTTTTCTAACTCTTCTATTGCTAAATTTTCTAATTTGAGTTCGTTGTCGTGTTTGGTGTCTTTTTCTAAAGAATATGAGTTTTCTCCAGTTACTTCCATAATAAACCCAGTTTCATCAATAATTTCGCGGGTCGTAAATATAGGAGCTTTTGTTCTGATTGCTAATGCAACTGCATCGGATGTGCGAGCATCAATAACAATTTGACGATCTCCGTCATTATAAGTTAATTCGGAATAAAATATGCCATCTTCAAACTTATAGATGAAAATCTCGGTTAATTTTATACCAAACGCTTGAGATATATTAGTAATCAAGTCATGTGTTAATGGTCGAGGCATATTAATTTTTTCCATTTTTATTGCAATAGATTGCGCCTCAGAGGCTCCTATAACAATTGGAATATGATATTGCCCATTTTCTTCAGCGAGAATTAAGGCATAGGCCCCTGATCGTATTTGGCTATACGATATCCCTACTATTTTTAATTTAACCTTATTCTCCATATCAGACTATTTAAGATTTTGTCCTGTGATAATGCCACTTCCATAGCACAATTGCTTGTTCTTATCATAAATAACTGCAAATTGTCCAGGTGCAATACCTTGAACTTTTTCTTCTGACTCAATTAAATATTCCATGTTCCCAAGATGGGTTAAACGAGCTGTAATGAAGTTAGGCATATGGCGATTTTTAAAAGTAATTTCTACACTATTACAATCACCTTCCCATGGATTACCCGAGATAAAGTGCATTTCATCAAGATGGAGTGTTTTACCATATTGTTTTTCGGTATCATATCCGTTGCTTACATATATCACATTGTCGTGAATATTCTTTTTTACAACATACCATGGCCCACCACTTAAGCCTAACCCTTTGCGCTGACCTATTGTGTGGAACCAAAAACCTTTATGTTCACCAAGTTTTTTCCCAGTCTCTAATTCAATAATTGCACCTTTCTTTTCGCCAAGATGACGGCGAATAAAATCGTTATAGTTTATTTTTCCCAAGAAACAAATACCTTGACTATCTTTGCGATATGCATTTGGCATTTGTGTCCTAATCGCTATTTCTCTAACCTCGGCTTTCGGTATTCTACCTATAGGGAACATTAAATGACATAATTGGTCATAATCAATACGCGCCAAGAAATCAGTTTGGTCTTTTACTGGGTCAACTGCAGTTGAGAGGTAAGTTTTGTCTCCAATTATAGTCGTAGATGCATAATGACCAGTTGCTGTTTTATCAAATTCATGTCCCCAGCGTTTTTCAAAATAACCAAACTTAATCATTTTGTTACACATTATATCGGGGTTGGGTGTTAAACCTTGTCTAACTGTGCGAAGAGCATACTCCATAACGTTTTCCCAATATTCTTCATGAAGAGAAACTACATCAAAAGGTAGATTATATTTGCGTGCAATATAACTACACATTTCTATATCTTCCTCGGCCGAGCAATCTCCCTCACCAGTATCAAGTCCTATGCGAATATAAAATAGATGGAGGTCATGACCTTCTTCAAGTAATTGATGTACACTAACGGCACTATCTACTCCTCCTGAAATTAAAGCAGCTACTTTCATGTTATTATAAATTTATATTGCCAACAACACTAATAATTCCTTCAACATTAAGGTTCTTAGCAATAATAGTATGTTTGTCATCAAGTTGATATATAGTTGGCGATGTTCTCATATCAAACATGTCATATATATTTTCATTAGCTCCAATTATCCAATTGCTTGGATATGATTCTATTTCAGTAGCCCATTCTTTAGATGGTTCACCAGGGTATATAGTAACAATTTTTATGACACCCTTTTCAACTAATTTATTTAGGTTGATATTTGTTGCTAATCTCACCTTTGCCAATTGGCAGTCGGCGCATTCGATGTCATTGAAAAATAATATTATGGCAGGTGCGCTAATTGTATCAAATTCAACTTCGTCTCCCTTAGGAGTTGTAAATGTGAAATTTGGTAATTTTGAGCCTACCATGGAATTTGTTAAAATTGTTGAGTGGTGTTTATATCTTGCTTTTTCGGCTTTAGAGAGTTTTTTAGTATCAATTACTGCATTTGCAAAATATAAATACAATTCATCACTCCAAAACATAGCGCTATCACTATACAAAGTTTCTTCAGCAATCTCACCAAGAGTTAGCATGTTTTTGGGAGTTTTTTGTACTGTTTTAATTAAATTATTAATTGATGAGATTGTTGTATCTTTAGCCGCAAATTGCATATATGTTATATAATCGCGAAATGCTTTTGTCATTTTGTCTCGTGATGAGAATGCCGATTTTAAATTGCATTTATCCCAAAAATGTTCAACAACATAATTGGCTCGTTGAGAAAGTGTTGTTAAATTTTCGGGAGCTTGAGGATATTGAAAAAATATATCATCGGCATATATCGGCAATGAGGCTATTATAAATAATAGGAAAATTATAATTTTTTTCATAATTGTTAATTTGGCATATTGTTTGCACTACAAAGTTAAAGAAAAGAATTGAGAATTGAGAATTGAGGGTTGAGAATTTATTATATGCACTAAAAAATAAACATAGTTTAATTAAAATAAAGAACCTTTTTACAATATAGATTGTTATAATAACTAATTAAAACATTTGTCTTATGAATTTCAACAATTTTACAATTAAGTCTCAGGAGGCTGTTCAAAAAGCGGTTGAATATACTCGTGAGGCGTCTAATCAAGCTATTGAGCCTGTACACCTTCTTAAAGCGTTAGTCCATGTTGGTGATTCGTTAGTGAATTTTATATTCCAAAAAATAGGTGTAAGCACACAACAATTATTCTCTTTAATTGACCGTGAAATATCTTCACTACCGCATGTGTCGGGTGGTGAACCTTATTTGAGTCGTGAATCAAATGAAGTGTTACAGAAATCACTTGATGTAGCCAAGAAAAACGGGGATGAATATATCACTCTTGAGGCATTACTTATATCTCTTTTTAAAGTTAAAAGTTCGGCATCAACTATCCTAAAAGATGTCGGTTTGAGTGAAAAGGAGTTGGAAACAGCTATAAATGAACTTCGCAAAGGCAAGAAAGCTACTGCTCAAAGTGCCGAAGATACTTATAACGCTCTCAATAAATATGCAATAAATCTTAACGAGCGAGCAAGATTAGGAAAACTTGATCCTGTTATTGGACGAGATGATGAGATTCGCCGAGTTCTCCAAATCTTAAGTCGTCGCACTAAGAATAATCCGATGCTTATTGGTGAGCCTGGTACAGGTAAAACAGCCATTGCCGAGGGGCTAGCGCAACGAATTGTGCGTGGAGATGTGCCTGAAAATCTCAAGTCAAAACAGATTTTTTCACTCGACATGGGAGCTCTTGTTGCCGGTGCTAAATATAAAGGTGAATTTGAAGAACGATTAAAATCGGTTGTTAATGAGGTAATTCAAAGCGATGGCGATATAATTTTATTTATTGACGAAATTCACACTCTTGTTGGAGCAGGCAAAGGCGAGGGGGCAATGGACGCAGCAAATATTCTCAAACCTGCACTCGCTCGCGGTGAATTGCGTAGTATTGGCGCTACAACACTAGATGAATTTCAAAAATATTTTGAGAAAGATAAAGCTCTTGAGCGTCGTTTTCAAAAGGTTATGATTGAGGAGCCCGATGAGATGAGTGCTATTGCTATTCTTCGAGGGTTGAAAGAACGTTATGAAAATCATCATAAAGTGCGCATTCTTGATGAAGCAATAATCGCTGCTGTGCAATTGTCTGAACGATATATTACCGACCGATTCTTGCCCGATAAAGCTATCGACCTTATTGACGAGGCAGCATCGAAACTTCGTCTTGAAATTGATTCTGTACCTCAAGAACTCGACGAAATCACTCGTATGATTGCTCAAAAAGAGATAGAACGCGAAGCGATTAAACGAGAAGGAGATTCGGCAAAAGTAAAAGAACTTGAAAAAGATATTGCTCAATTGCGCGAGGAAGAAAAAGAATATACAGCTCGTTGGAAAGCAGAAAAAGACCTTATTAATCGCATTCAACAAAATAAGATTGACATTGAGCAACTCAATTTTGAGGCTGAACGAGCAGAGCGTGATGGCGACTATGCCAAAGTGGCAGAGATTCGTTATTCAAAGATTCAACAAAAGCTTGATGAGAATAATTCTATTCAGCTACAACTTAAAGAGATGCAAGGAGATGAAGCATTGATTAAAGAGGAGGTTGACGCTGAAGATATAGCCGATGTAGTTTCTCGTTGGACTGGTATTCCTGTTCGCAAAATGGTGCAAAGCGAAAAAGACAAACTTTTGCATCTTGAAGAGGAACTACATCATCGAGTAGTAGGACAAGATGAAGCTATCTCAGCTGTGGCTGATGCTGTTCGCCGCAGTCGTGCAGGCTTAAATGACCCTCGCCGTCCTATTGGTTCATTTATTTTTCTTGGTACAACAGGTGTTGGTAAGACCGAACTTGCAAAGGCTCTTGCTGAATACCTTTTTGATGATGAAAATATGATGACTCGTATTGATATGAGTGAGTACCAAGAGAAGCATACCGTATCGCGATTAGTAGGTGCACCTCCGGGATATGTTGGGTACGATGAAGGCGGACAATTGACTGAAGCCGTGCGTCGCAAACCTTATTCGGTTGTGTTATTCGATGAAATTGAGAAAGCGCATCCCGATGTGTTTAACGTATTGTTGCAAGTGCTTGATGATGGTCGCCTTACTGATAATAAAGGTCGATTGGTAAATTTCAAAAACACTATTATCATCATGACCTCTAACATGGGCTCGTCGCTCATTCGTGAAAATTTTGCGAATATGACTGACGCGAATAGAGAAGAAGTGATTGGAGTCACTAAAAATTCGGTGTTAGAGATGCTTAAGCAAACTATTCGTCCCGAGTTTATCAATCGCATTGACGAGATTATAATGTTTACACCTCTTAATGAAAAAGAGATAGAGGAAATAGTGAAATTACAAGTTGAAAGTGTCAAACAAATGCTTCGCTCTAATGGAATCACACTCGAAATTACTCCAGCAGCATTGCATTTACTTGCCGAGGAAGGTTATGACCCTGAATTTGGTGCTCGACCAGTGAAGCGTGTGATACAACGCTTAGTTCTCAACCAATTATCAAAAGACATTCTCGCTCAAAATGTTGATAAGGATAAAGCAATAATTATTGATGAACAAAATAATTCATTAGTGTTTATGAATTTGATATCGTAAAAATCTAAACAATAAATGCTATCAATTGATAGCATTTATTGTTTTAGTTATAATTTAAAGATGAAACATATTTTGAGATAATTTGATTATAACTTTTATCTTATTTCTTTTTTTTATGTTATTTGTATTAACTTTGTCTTACAAATAATTAAACAAATAAACGATGGAGATTAATAAGGTTTATAAGCTATATTTTAGTGCTACATACACAACTAAAAAAGTGATTGATGCGATTGCTGATAAATTGAGCGATTGCATTATTGATTATGATATTACATCACAACCTCTGTCAGAAATAATTGAAATGGGTAGGGGAGATGTGTTGGTAATTGGAGTGCCTGTATATGGTGGACGTATACCCGAAAGTACGTTGAAATCTATAGCTCAATTAAAAGGAAATGGTGCTCCAGCCATTATTAGTTGTGTATATGGAAATCGCGACTATGATGATGCCTTGCTTGAATTGAGAAATGAGGTAGAAGAAAGAGGTTTTAATATTGTGTCGGCAAGTGCTTTTATTGCCCGTCATTCAATTTTTACTCAAATAGCAAAGGATAGGCCTAATACAGATGACATGGCACAGGTATTCCAGTTTGCAGTACGTTCAAAATCTATTATTGAGTCGCTCGATGATTTTAGTCTGTTGCAACAAATAGATGTGAAAGGTAATATGCCATATAAAGTATTTAATCAATTGCCAATGTATCCGACGGGCAATGAAAATTGCGTGGAATGTGGAGTGTGTGCTTCAAAATGTCCTGTTGGTGCTATTTCAATTGATAATCCTCGAGCAACTGATGAATTGAAATGTTTGGCATGTGGTCGTTGTATCATTGAATGTGCTGTTGGTGCTCGTGGATTCAATGGCGAATTTTTCGAAGCTCGTGCCATTAA
Source organism: Muribaculaceae bacterium (assembly GCA_045637505.1). GTDB lineage: Bacteria > Bacteroidota > Bacteroidia > Bacteroidales > Muribaculaceae > RGIG4079. Next base: position 35,282 of record JAZTZO010000016.1, read on the forward strand.
GTTCAAAGAATCATTCTCAATTCCCAAAGAAAATGAAACTTATTATGCATTAAGAAACAATTGTGTAAGTTAATTGTTGTAATATTGAATTTTAAATTATTATAATATGAAAAAGTTAATTTATTTATTACTTGTCTTGCCATTGATTATGGCATCATGTAAAGACGATGAAGATCCTAATGTGGATTTTAAAGTAGAAATTTCGGGAGGTAAGAATGTTGATGGAACAATATATGTACTAAAAGGCGATACATTGACGATTAATGACATATTTGTAGAATCAAATGACGATCGTAATGTTGCGATGGGTGCTGTATCATTTTTCTGGGATGGACAATTCTTATATACTAAACAATTGCCTCCTTACAGAATTCAGATTTTTACTGAAAAAATGATTCTGCCAAACCATATTTTGGAGTTTAATTGTCCGTTATATGTTGAAGATTCACCTATTTTAACCGCTTATTTTAGATATCCGGTGAAATTAGTCGGTTCAATAGATAGTATCCCAAACACACCATCTCAGCCCATAACTTCAGGATTTAGACTTGAATAATATATTAATCTACAACAGACAATAAGTTAAATAAGAAATCCCAATCATTTAAGTTGGGATTTCTTATTTTGTTGTATATGTTTATAATATTAAAACGATTATTCTAAAGTGATATCACCAAAGAATTCTTGTCGATGGAAATCGGGTTTGTCTGTATAAATAGGATTCCAACTCATATAGTGAGGTTGTGTGCAACCTGACGCGCATTTGTAAAAGTTGCCTTTCATTGCAATAGGACTGCCATTGTACTCAATGCCAATAAGTGATAGTGGAATTGCAACTAATAAGTTCCATGAAAATATTCCTTCAAGTTCTTGGAATGGCTTATTTCCACATGAAGCATAACGAAGTACTTGTGCCAACTCATCATCATTGAGTCGTGTCGGATTTTTTCGTTCAGTTCGATGAGATGCGTTAATAGTTCCGATACAATTGAATTCAAAATTCCAATAATGGTTATCGCACATAGGTGCTACGAAAAATTCAACGCATGAATCTTGGCTAACTGGAGAATTATTCTCATAATTTACTGCTTTTAAATAGTTGCATCGCACAAAAAAATCAATGTAGATGTATTTGCCATCGTGGGCAATTGTAAAAGATGAAAGAGGTTTATATGGGTATTCTTTAGCCCAATTTAAAGTGTCAATGATATGTCTTTCTCCTTTCTCATCAAGAATATTTATGATGTTATCAAATTGAATGTTTTGAGAAACTTCAACTTTAGGTACATTAAGGGTTTTCATAAATAAAAAATTATTAATTAGACTAAATCTTTAATAGCCCATCCGAAACCAATAACAGCCATACCAATAAGTACTGAGCCTATAATGCGGTTGATTATCCACATAGAACGCACATTGAAATGATTCCTTACTGAGTTAACAAACAATGTAACTACGTACCACCAAGCTAATGCGCCGATAAATATGCTTAAATATCCAGCAATATAATGGTAGGCATGATATTCATGTTGAATAAAATTAAAACGAGCAAAAAGTCCAATTATAAAAAACAGTATAAGTGGATTTGAGAATGTAAATAAGAAACCTGTAACGAGGTTGCTCCAAAAATTATTTCCAGCTTCCTCGGCTGGCTTTAAATCTCGAGTGGGATTTTTTTTAAATAGATATATTCCAAAAGCAATTAATACTATACCCCCAATGATTTGTAATGCAAACTGATTTTGCTCTATAAAGTCGGTAATAAATGAGATTCCAAGACCAACCAAAAGACAGTATATAATGTCGGAAATAGCAGCCCCTATGCCGGTATAAAATGCTGGCCAACGCCCTTTATTAAGTGTGCGTTGAATGCATAACATACCAATCGGTCCCATTGGTGCCGATATTAATATGCCAATAGCTATTCCACGAGGTATTATTTGAAGTAAATAATCCATTATTGTACAAAGATACACAATGTTATAATTTTAGACAAATAAAAACAACGGGTAACACAAATTTTTGTGTTACCCGTTGTTTAATATAGAGTCAATAAAGCCTATTTTACAAGAACTTTAGTGCAATTGCCGTCAATGTTGACAACATAAACACCAGCAGGAACTTTTAAAGTTGAATATTTTTGACCTGTAACAGAGTAAACTGCCACGTTTTCATATTCACCATCAATAACAATTTCGCCGTTACCACCATAAACATTATATTTAGATGTATTATCGGCAATAATACCTTCTACTCCAGCAATGTCATTAGTGCCAATTACCACATAACAGTGAGCAGGAACTTTAATAGAAACATTAGAACCGCTAAAAGTAACTTGTGGTTCAAAACCATAAGAACAGCTTAATACTTGAAAGTTGCTTGCATTCATTTTACTTACCGAAGTTGAAAATGGTCGAGTCCCAGTCATGTTAGGGTTGGTAATACAGAGAATTTCTTTGTTGCCACTTTCTAAGCGTATTGTACGACCTCCAGACCAGCTTGATGAATTGCAGTTCATTGCTTTAAGAGATTTTTCAGTAAATAAATCAGGGTTATCTACGCGAAGATGGCAAAGTTCTGTATATGATTTATGCAAACCAGCGCGATCTTCGTCATCAAGGTAACTCCAAATTACTTTTTTAGGACTTGTATCGTTACCGCCATCAGAAGATTTAGTCGTTTGGTCAGCACCAAGTTCGCCAAATTGCCAAATCATGTGTGCCCCTGGAGCAAGAAGCATTTGAGCCGCTACTGAGCCAAGACGCTTCATGCTGTTAGCGTGATTCCCCTTGATATAAGTGCTTGTAGCATATGCTTGTTGTTTGTAACCCATGCGTTCTTCGTCATGGCTTTCTGCATACGATACGGTTGATGCCCATGTACGACTGTCATTTGTTGACATGAATCGGTTACAGTCAGCACCACTTTGGAATCCCATTGCATATTGACAAGAAGCATTGCTAACATTTGCCCAGTTCATTTGCCCATCTGCAGCCATTGCATTTTCTTCTTGAGAGCCTGCAAGGTGTTCGTTAATATGGTAAACGTTAGGGTTAACTTCTTTCATTGCTGCATGAAGAGCCTTCATGTTGTCAACGCGTGATTGGTTATATTTTTCAGTATCGCCACCATAGCTAGCATTGTTGCCAAGTCCTTTCACTAGGTCAAAACGGAAACCATCAACTTTATATGCAGTCATCCAATATTTCAAAGCATCTTTCCATTGTTGTTGAACGAGAGCATTGTCTTGTTTCCAGTCGTTCAATACGCTGTAAGCGTGTGGAGCTTCTTCGTTATAGAATGGGTTTGATGCGATAGGATACATTTGGTACCAAGGATGCAAGCCAGCACTTTGGTTAAATACGATGTCAAGTATTACTGCTATGCCGTTTTGGTGACAAAGGTCAATAAATTCACGATAATCATCGTGTGTACCATAAGCTTTGTCAGGCGCAAAGTAGAAGTTTGTATTATAGCCCCAAGAATTATTTCCATCAAATTCCATAATTGGCATCAATTCTACTGCGTTTACACCGAGCGCTTTGATGTAAGGAATTTTTGCGATTGCTGCGCGAATTGTACCATTGCCATTAGCTTCACCTTCTGTGCCAGTAAAGTCACGGAATAACATTTCGTAGATGATAAGGTCTTTTTTATCGGGAGCAACAAAGTTTTTTACTTTCCAATTATAGTTGTCACGAGTGCCTTTGTAAACAGCAAGCATAATACCATCTAATCCTTTCTCAAAAGGATAGTTGATTAAGCCAGGATAAACATTTTTGTCAAGCCATTTGTCGCTATATGGGTCAAGAACGAGTTTAGCATATGGGTCACCAACTTTGATTGTTGCATCAACTACATAATAGTAAGGGTATTCTTTATTAGGGTCAAGACCACTAACAGTTGTCCAGAAGTAACGATTTCCATTATAATCTTGATATTTCATTACGTTTTTATCAAGTGTTTGATAATCATCCCATGAAGGAACCAATATAACACTTTTTTTGCCTGGAGCTGCAAGACAGAATGTTACTGTACCGTCGGCGTTTTCAACTGCCCCCATCTTAGGTATACCACCAGGGTAGTTTTGTTGTACAGCAGCATTCATGTAGATGAAAGTAATGGACTCTTCTTTGGTTTCAGTGCCATTGTTTGCAATAGCTTTAACCTCATATGTTCCTTTTGTGCTGAAAGTATAAGAAGCAGTAAGCATAGTCCCATTAGCAACATTTTTAATAGATGTTCCATTTACTGTTAAATCTATTTTTGAATCTTCAGTAGTTGTAACATTAAATGTTACTGTTGTTGGTTCAGAAATGATTGTTGATTCTTCAGAGTGATTAAATGTCATTTGGAAACCGCCAGGCTTAACTTCAATGAAGTTGTCTTTAGTTTGAACTGAGCCATCGGCAGTTCTTGCAATAATACATATGTGAGTAACAGTTTCGTTTGGATCTGTTATTCCAAAATATGTGCGAATGTCACCAATGTTTAGTTCATATGTATTAGCCGAAACATATTTAAATTTAGTTTCTTCGGTATTAACAGCCCAATCAGTTTTTACATATGACCAGATACTTGGACTTTTAGTTGTAAATACACCAATGTGAGTGTAAAGAGGTGTTGTAGAAGGGAGATTTTGTAATCCTTTCACATCTTGTTTGTCAGCATGGAATGTAATTACTACATTTTTGCTTGATTCTTGAAGTGGTGAAGGGGATGGTGTAAACACCTGAGCTGAAATGTGTGCAGAACAACACACAATCAACATTGTCAATAAAGATAAAACTTTTTTCATGTGTATAATTTTTTAATAATGTTAATTACTTATAGAAGTATGATATAAACTGATTTACAAAGATAGTAAAAAAAATATAAAGCTTATGTATTCACATCGTTTTTAATCAAAATTAATGTGATAAATGATACCTTCTTGATGCATCAATGCGTAATAATATAAATAACAAGAATGTGAATCCCCATAATGATGAACCTCCATAACTAAAAAATGGCAGAGGAATTCCAATAACAGGGCATAAGCCTATAACCATCCCAATATTAATGCAGAAGTGGAATATAAAGTAACTTGCTACACAATATGCATAAACGCGCCCAAATGTTGTAGGTTGTCGTTCGGCGATACTAATTATACGGAGTATTAAAGCTAAAAATAGCGCAATTACAGTGGCACTACCGATAAACCCTTCTTCTTCCCCAATTGTACAAAAGATAAAGTCGGTATGCTGTTCTGGTACATATTTTAATTTGGTTTGGGTCCCATTTAGAAATCCTTTGCCAGCAAAACCACCTGAACCTATTGCAATTTTAGATTGGTTAACATTGTATCCCGCACCTTTTAAATCTTCTTCAATACCTAATGCAACTTTAATACGAAGTTGTTGATGTGGTTCAAGGACGTTGCCAAATACATAATTAACAGACAAAAGAAATATAATTGATAAAACAACTGTGCCTATTGTTATTAATAACTTATTAGATTTGAGTTTCATTAATTCAAATCCACAATATAAACATGCTATAATAAGTATTGAGATGAAATAAAAAGTTCCATTGATATTTAACCCACATAGAGATAAAAGACCAACCAATAAACCACTTGCAACAAACCCGAATAATATGTTCCTTGCTAAAAAAAATTTTTTGCAATATATTGCAATCATCGCCACCATAACTAACATGATGATAATATAGATTGAGAATTCACCCGATGGAATCCCTAGAATTGTTGATTCGGTGAACTTGACGGCAACAACAAATATTATAACAGCAAATAATGCTGCAAAAAGAATTAATCCACTCATCCCCTCTCGATATAATACAAAAAATAGTGATAGGTATACTAATGCTGAACCAGTTTCACGTTGCATTAATATTAGAAAAATAGGGATGAAAATAATTGCCAGAACTTTAAGGTAGTTTGAAGGATTGCCGCTTAAAGTGAAATTATATTCGCTGAACATTTTTGCTAGAGCTAATGCTGTTGCAAATTTAGCAAATTCAGCCGGTTGCAGACTCATTGGGCCAAGTACAATCCACGAATGCGACCCTTTTATGTCGGGTGCTATGAATATTGTTATAAATAGGAGTAATATAAGCGCCAGGTATAAAGGATAGGCGTATGTTTCATATAATCGAGAGTCAATTAGAAGTAGCACAAGTCCCAATATAAAAGAAAGACCTATCCATCTAATTTGTTTTCCTGAAAATTCTCCAAAATCAAATATGCTAGCGTTGTCAAAATCGTAACTTGCAGCATAAATACTGACAACTCCTGCAATGATCATCATTGCATATATAATTAAAGTAACCCAATCAAGGTTCTTAATTAAAGACTGATTAGTGCTTCTTAACCCCACTATTAACGATTGTATTTGATGTTAACATTTGACGTTCCATACCTTTGCGTTCGGGACGAATTGTGCCTGTAAGGTATTTTTCGATTACTAAGCTACCAATAGGTACACCATATGCAGCACCAAACCCCGCATTCTCAACATATACGCATACTGCAATTTTAGGATTATTGTATGGGGCAAATCCAATAAATGCAGAGTGGTCACGACCATGTGGGTTTTGAGCAGTACCAGTTTTTCCGCAAACTTCAATATCATCTAAGTCAGCTTTCTTACATGTGCCATCTATAACTGCCATCCGCATTCCATCAACAATAGCCCTATAGTGTTTTTTATCGATAGTTGGATATCTCTTTTTTAATAATTCTTCGGGTAATACCGTGTCGGTTACTTCTTTTACTATATGAGGAGTTATAAACCAACCTCTATTAGCAATAGTAGCACAAAGATTAGCTATTTGTATAGGAGTTGCTGAAACCTCACCTTGTCCTATTGAAACCGAGATAATAGTATTTGCACTCCAGTGATTTTCACCATATCGATCGCTATACCAATTTGCATTTGGTAAGAAACCACGGCTTTCACTTGGTAAATCAACACCAAGACGATATCCAAATCCTAATGATACTAAATGATTTTTCCAAACTTCAAAAGCATTTGCTGTGCTTCCGTATTTGGACTTTTTGTCAATTAAAGCTTTAAAACCCCAACAGAAATAAGCATTGCATGAAGTCTCAAGGGCTGGTTTGAGTGTAATAGGGGAGCTATGAGGGTGACATCCTAATTTAAGCCCTCCTGAAACATATCCCTTTGAACAAGGATATGGTGTTCCAGTAGTTACAATTTTTTCTTGAAGTAATATCAAACCTTGACTTGGCTTAAATGTTGACCCTGGAGGATATGCTGCCATTAAAGCTCTATTAAATAGTGGCTTATATTTGTCTTTTGCAAGTTCTTTATAGTTTTTCCCTCTGTTGCGACCCACGAGTAATGTTGGGTCATAAGTGGGGCTAGTAACAAGCGCTAATATTTCCCCCGTAGCCGGTTCTATGGCAACAACAGCGCCAATCTTATTAATCATTAATGACTCGGCATATTTTTGGAGTTCTACATCAATGCTTAATTTGATGTCTTTCCCTGATATTGGCGCGATATCATTTTTGCCATTTTCATATTTGCCTTGTATTCTACCTCTTGCGTCGCGAATTAAAACTTCAACGCCCTTTTTCCCTCTTAGGTATTTTTCATAACTTTTTTCAACGCCTACATCGCCACAATAGTCTCCTGCTTGATAATAGGAATCATTTTCAATATCTTTTGCATTAACTTCGCGAATATTTCCAAGAAGATTGGCTGCCGTAAGATGGTTGTACTGACGAAGTATGCGCTTTTGAATAAAAAAACCAGGGTAGCGATAAAGTTTTTCTTGCAATCGGCCATAATCTTCAACCGAGAGGTGTGATATTAATTGTTGAGGCGTATATGAAGAATAGCCAGGGTTAATAGTTCTATCCTTCATATCAGTTATTCTCTTCAATAAATCTTCTTTTGTGATATTTAAGGTTCTGCAAAAGTCAAGCGTATCAAATCCCTGTACATCGCGTGGGATAATCATTACATCGTAGGCGGGTTGGTTGTATACAATTAGTTCTCCATTTCTATCATAGATTATGCCTCGAGATGGATAGATTGTTTTTTTTAGAAAAGCATTACTATCGGCATACTCTTTATATTTATCATTATTAATTTGTAGACCAAATAGTCGTATAAGATATATTATTGCAATAACAATAATAAATCCACTTATTACATATTTTCGCTTCTCTAAATTATAATTTTTTCTCACTTTGTTTAGTTGCTATGCGATCAATTCCTAAAATAATGATAAATGAAAAAATTGTACTTGATACTATTTGTCCTAATAATCTGAAAAAGTTGAAGAATGAAAATGCTTCAATAGTAAAAACTATAATGCAGTATAATAAGACGATAGATAACAAGTATTTGAAATATGATGCAAATCCAATTGACTTGATTGTAACTTCGCCGTCAGAAATATCATCTTCACGTGGGACATATAGCCTTAAAATATTCCTTCTTACAAAAGACGTAATTGTACAAGCAAGCGCGTGCATCCCTTGTGTATCGGAAAATATATCAACCAATAATCCTGTTAAAAATGCGATTGTTAGGACAATATTAATATTTAAGGTTAAAGGTAATCTTACAAGTAAATATATAAATATTATAGGTATCGCAATATTAAACAGACAGATGTTATTACATATAACAACTTGTGCCAATATTAGAACAAAGAATAATATTATAAAGTTAATTGCAGTCTTCCCCATATCTTATTTGTTCTTTGATTTTTGATTATCACTTGATTCAAGTGAATCCAATTCTTCCTTAAGGTTGTTTACTATAACTCTAACTTTACTTAATTTAGTGAAATCGGTTGATAATTTAACCTTTAAAGAAAATGAATTCTCATTTTGACTATTTTTGTCAGAAATAATTTTTCCAACCATAATGTCTTCGGGAAATACTGCAGAGAAACCACTTGTGACAACAGTATCTCCATTTTTAAAGACAGTGTGTCGTGGCAATTCTTCAAGAATAGCGATAGTGGGATCTTCACCATCCCACACTAGCGAGCCGAAATTTTTATCACCTTTTATTTTACACGATAATCTAAAATCTGGATTTAGTAATGAGATTATTCGAGCACTATTATCTCCAACTACATTTACTACACCAACAATGCCATTTTGATCTATAACTCCCATTTCGGGTTTTATGCCATCTTTGCTCCCTTTATTAATGGTAATGTAATTGTGTGGCTTATTTATACTATTATTTATTACGTGCGACAATATAAATTCAAATTGATACATACCATTGTATGGTTTTGTCGAATCTATATCGTATTTTTCTTGATAAAAACGAAGTTGTTTTTTTAGTTTAATTACCTCTAAATCAAGATTTGCACATTTGAGTTGTAAATCTTCATTGATATCATGTAGATGAAAATAAGAGGAAACATTATTAGCCCCTTTATAAATAGAAGATGTAACAGCGCCCGCTGAGGTAAGATATACGTGATGTTGATATGGATTATTGTTAAATAACAAGATACAACTTAATATTATATAAAATATCAAGAAGAACCATCGACTATACTTGACAATAAAACTAAGTAAATCGTTCACGCTCGTATTACATAAATAGCTATGCAATCCCCGAAGGGATGGCATAGCATATTATTTAAAGAAGAATTATCTAATTAAGAAAGAGAAATTGTCAACATTTTTGAGTGCAACTCCAGTCCCTTTTGCAACAGCTAAAAGGGGATCTTCTGCAATGTGGAATTGGATACCGATTTTGTCGGTTAGACGTTTGTCGAGTCCACGTAGAAGAGCTCCACCTCCAGCAAGATATATTCCATTGCGAACTATGTCGGCATACAATTCAGGAGGAGTTTGTTCCAAAGCACCAAGTACAGCTGCTTCTATTTTAGAAATAGATTTTTCTATACAATGTGATATCTCTTGATAAGAAACAGGAACTTCCATAGGAAGAGCTGTCATTTGATTGGGACCATGAACGACATAGTCTTCGGGTGGGTTTTCAAGTTCAGTCAATGCTGACCCTACATTCATTTTTATTAATTCAGCTGTACGTTCACCAACACGAACATTGTGAGCTCGTCTCATATGTTGTTGGATATCATCGGTTAAGTCATCACCTGCAACTTGGATGCTCTTATTACTTACAATACCTCCAAGTGATATAACTGCAATTTCAGTTGTACCACCACCTATGTCAACAATCATATTGCCTTCAGGAGCTTCTACATCAAGTCCAATACCTAGTGCAGCTGCCATAGGTTCATATATCATATAAACATCACGACCGTTAGCATGTTCGGCTGAGTCGCGAACCGCACGAATTTCCACTTCAGTAGAACCAGATGGAATCCCAACAACCATTCTTAAAGAAGGAGAGAACCAATTACTTTTGGCACTTGCTTTTTTCACAAGACCTCTAATCATTGCTTCTGCAGCATTAAAGTCGGCAATTACACCTTTTCTTAATGGTCTAACTGTGCGAATTCCTTCGTGTTCTTTTCCTTGCATTTGTTGAGCCTCTTTACCTACTGCAACAAGTTTGTCTGTGCGTTTGTCAAGCGCAACAATCGAAGGTTCATCAATTACAATTTTATCGTTATGGATAATAATTGTATTTGCAGTGCCTAAGTCTATTGCTATTTCTTTTGTTAGAGAGAATAGTCTCATAATAGTATTTATTAATGTTTAAAGTGTCTAATACCAGTAGTTACCATTGCAATGCCGTTTTGATTGCAATATTCAATAGATTCATTGTCGCGAACTGATCCACCAGGTTGAATGACTGCATTTACACCTGCTTTATGTGCAATTTCAACACAATCGGGGAATGGGAAAAATGCATCTGAAGCCATAACTGCTCCATTTAAATCAAATCCAAATGATTGAGCCTTAGCAATTGCTTGTTTAAGAGCATCTACGCGAGATGTTTGACCGATACCGCTTGCATATAATTGTTTGCCTTTTGCGAGAACAATAGCATTACTTTTGCTATGTTTTACAATCTTATTGGCGAATAACAAATCATCAATTTGTTCGGGTTTTACTGCAGCAGTTGTTACTTGAGTTAAATCTTCTTTTGTTTCATTTTTAAGATCTCGTTCTTGAACCAAGGCGCCATTCAAAATTGAACGGAATTGCAGTTTTGAGTTATTTTTGCAATTTTGAACTAAAATAATGCGATTCTTCTTTTGTTTGAGAATGTCAAGCGCTTCGTCACTGTATGCTGGGGCGATAATCACCTCAAAGAAAATCTTGTTAATTTCTTCAGCTGTTACTGCATCTATAGTTGTATTTGTAATCAATACACCTCCGAATGCTGAAACTGGGTCACCAGCAAGTGCATCTTTCCACGCATCAAATATTGACTCGCGTGAAGCAATACCACAAGCGTTGTTGTGCTTGAGAATAGCAAAAGTAGTGTCGTTAAATTCACTAATTAGAGATACTGCGGCATCAATGTCTAATAGGTTGTTGTATGATATTTCTTTTCCATGTATTTGTGTAAACATTTGGTTGAAATCACCAAAGAACATACCCTTTTGATGTGGATTTTCACCATATCGCATAATTTTAGAATCATCAATTGCAATTCTTAGTGCTGAAGGTTTTTCTTCACCATCAAAGTAACTAAAAATAGAACTATCATATGATGAAGATACTGCAAATGCTTCTTTAGCAAACCAACGGCGTTGCTCAATATTAGATGTAGCGCCATTTTCTTTCAATAGTTGTGCTAATGGAGCATATTGGGCTTTAGATGCAACAATAATTACATCATTATAATTCTTTGCTGCAGCACGGATAAGAGAAATACCACCGATATCTATTTTTTCAATAATATCGGCATCACTTGCTCCCGATGCTACTGTATCAACAAAAGGATATAGATCAACGATAACAAGATCAATGCTTGGAATTGCATATTGTTGTACTTGTTGACAATCGGTTGAGTTGTCGCGTCTATTTAAAATTCCGCCAAAAATTTTAGGATGTAGGGTCTTTACTCGGCCTCCAAGAATTGAAGGATATCCAGTTAAATCTTCTACTGCTTGGCACTCATATCCAAGGGATTCAATAAAAGATTTTGTACCTCCAGTTGAGAGAAATTCAACACCATCTTCATGTAATAGTTTAATAATTTCATCTAAACCATCCTTGTGGTATACTGAAATTAGTGCGGTCTTAATTTTTTTAATGTCTGACATTTCGATTTTTCTTTTTCAAATTCAGTGCAAAATTACTAAAAATACTACTAATATGTATTATGTTTTTGTATTATTTTTTAGTGGTTTCACTTTTTTTAGAATATATAATGTCTTTAAAAATCACAAAAAAATGAGGACAATTCTTAAAATAATCTCATTTGCTTTTGTTTTTGCCAATGTGTTGTGTTATCTTTGCAAAGAATATAGTTTTAGGAAATTGATTGACTCAAAGGACATACAGAAATTGAAATTGGCGTTTGAAAATGCCAATAATATTGTTATTACATGTCACGTTTCTCCTGATGGTGATGCAATTGGCTCTACATTAGGGTTGTGGCATGTACTCAGGCAATTAGATAAGCAGGTGGTTGTGATTACTCCTGACCAATGCCCAAAATCGTTAATGTTTTTAAATGGGGTAAGTGATATAATACCATATTCATGTTGTCCTAAGATTGTTGTTGAAAAGGTAGAATCAGCCGATTTAATTTGTTGTCTTGATTTTAATGCATTGTCAAGATTGGATAAAATGCAGTCAATTATTGAAAGCTCTTCTGCATATAAAGTGTTAATTGATCATCATTTATATCCTGAGGATTTTACTGATATAAAGATTTCCTATCCAGAAATGTCATCTACATGTTATTTATTGTATTTGGTTTTAATCGCGTTAGGTTATCGTGAAATAATTAGTAAAGATGCTGCAGAGTGTATATACACTGGAATGTTGACTGATACAGGGAATTTTACGTATAACTCAACCGACCCTGTATTATATGATGTGATATCAGATTTGATTAAGATTGGAATTGATAAGGATAAAATATATAGAATTGTTAGTAATACAAATTCAGAATCAAGATTGAGGCTTTGTGGTTATGCACTAAGTAAAAAAATGAAACTTTACTATAATCATAAAGCAGCTTTAATTGTTTTAGATAAAAATGAATTAGCATTACACAATTATGAGAAAGGCGATACTGAAGGGTTAGTTAATGTGCCTTTAAGCATTCCAGGTATTCATTATTCTGCATTTTTGCGTGAGGATGATGAGTATATTAAAATTTCAATGCGTAGTGTTGATTCATTTCCTGTAAATAAAGTGTGTGAAGTTCACTTTAATGGAGGAGGACATTTAAATGCTGCTGGAGGTGAATATTTTGGCTCACTAAATGAAGCTGTTACCTTATTTGAGTCAATTTTGAATTTGAATGATAAATATTTTGAATAATGAAAGTAAATTATTTGTTTTCAGTTTTAATAATATTAGTTTCATCGTTTTGCTTTTTATGCTCTTGTGATGATACTGAGAGTTATGCCGATTTATTGAAAGATGAGAATAAAGCGGTAAATAATTTTCTCTCAGATCAAAAAGTAATAAACGATATACCAAGCGATTCAATATTTGAGTATGGGGTCGATGCTCCATATTATAGAATGGATGATGATGGTAATATTTATATGCAAGTTATAAAGCCTGGCACAAAAGATAATATGGCAAAAAATGACCAGCTAATCTATTTTAGATTTACAAGATATGACTTGTTTGCATATTCCAATGGAGTTTTGCCTGAGGGTTGGGGGAATGCAAATGACTTTGATTATAAAAATACTGAGTTTAGATTTGGAAATTATTCATTACCATCATCTTCTCAATGGGGAACTGCAATACAACTACCTTTGTATTATTTAGGTATTGATTGTGAGGTTAATTTAGTAATCAAATCACAGTATGGTTATACCGATGAAATAAGTAATGTTATACCTTTTTTATATAATGTGCGCTATTTCAAAAGTCAAATTTAATAATTTAATTAATATAGAATAAATAATAATACTAACATAAATTTACATTCGATGTCTTTAATTAAATCAATTTCAGGGATTCGTGGTACGATAGGTGGCGCTCCCGGAGAGGGCTTAAGCCCATTGGATATAGTAAAGTACACAGCTGCATATGCTACTTTTATTAAGTCAAACACAACAAAAACGTCTCGTCGTATTGTTGTTGGACGTGATGCTCGTATTTCGGGCAAAATGGTTAATGATATAGTAGTCGGAACTTTGACTGGCATGGGATTTGATGTTGTTAATATAGGCTTAGCAACTACTCCAACAACAGAACTCGCAGTAGTCGCTGAAAAAGCATGTGGTGGTATTATTTTAACGGCATCACATAATCCCAAACAATGGAATGCCCTAAAGTTATTGAATGAAAATGGTGAATTTCTTAATGATGCTCAAGGAAAAGAAGTATTAAGAATTGCTGAGGCTGAAGAATATCGTTTTGCTGATGTAGATAGCTTGGGACAAGTATTTGCTAATGAAACATATAATAGTAAACATATTGACAGCGTATTAAAATTAGACCTCGTTGATGTTCAGGCGATTAAAGATGCAAATTTAACTGTTGCTGTTGATGCAGTAAATTCAGTTGGAGGTGTTATTATCCCTGAGCTTTTGAGAGCATTAGGGGTAAAGAATGTTATATGTTTAAACTGTGAACCAACTGGTCACTTTGCTCATACACCAGAACCTCTTCCAGAAAACCTTACACAAATATCTGATTTGATGAAATCAGGTGTTGCAGATGTTGGTTTTGTAGTAGATCCTGATGTTGACCGTTTGGCTATTGTTATGGAAAACGGAGAAATGTTTGTTGAAGAATATACACTTGTGGCAATTGCTGATTATGTATTGTCAAAGACACCTGGAGCTACAGTTTCAAACTTGAGTTCTTCACGAGCATTAAAGGTTGTAACAGAGAAACATGGATGTACATATTCAGCTTCTGCCGTAGGAGAGGTTAATGTAGTTACAGAAATGCGTAGAACAAATGCTGTTATTGGTGGAGAAGGAAATGGTGGTGTAATTTATCCTGCATCTCACTATGGACGTGATGCATTGGTAGGAGTCGCTTTATTTTTGAGCTTATTGGCAAAATGTGGCATGAAAGTATCAGAATTAAAGAAAACATATCCAGCTTTTGCTATTGCTAAAAACAAAATTGAATTAACACCAAGTATTGATGTAGATGCTATTCTTGATGCAGTAAAAGTAAAGTTCAGCGCAGAAAAAATCACAGATATCGATGGGGTTAAAATTGATTTTGCTGATAGTTGGGTGCATTTGAGAAAATCTAATACAGAGCCAATTATTAGAATATATTCTGAAGCTGCTAATATGGATGAAGCAAATCAATTGGCCCAACAAATTAAAGATGTAATAAATTCAATGATATAATTTTATTTTTATGTAGTAATGGGCTTATTAATAAATAAGCCCATTTTTATTATATAATATAAATTTTGTATCTTTACATTAAAAATAATTAAATCATATGAAAAAATTTATAATCACGATATTTTTTACCTCTACTTTAGTTTGTGGCTTACATGCCGAACATAAACCTATATGGTTAGAGCACGATTCAGCTCAAGCAATTGAATATAGAATACAACAAGATTTTTCAATATCATATGATGACGGAATTGAAAAATTGATTAAAATGTATCCAAATGTAAATTTTAATGATGTTCGTGCGTATGTTGATAATCATTATCTTGAAACCAAAATGATAGATGGTGTGGAAATGATGCATAGGAAGTCAGTTGGAAATTTTAAACTTCTTTGTCCTCAAGTGAGAGGTAATTGGACGGGGCGTGGTGGCTCACCAGATAAAGAAGATATTGAAATGGTTGAGTCGATTTTAGACTCATCTTTGGGTAATGGCTCTATAGTATGTGGTAAAAGGATTGAGTTTAAATTTACGATTGAAATTCCTAAACATGATTTTCTAAAAGGAGATTCAGTAAAAGTCTGGATGCCTGTTCCCATAGAATCACCTCGTCAAAAGAACATAAAAGTTTTAGCAACATCACAATCAAATTATACTTTGTCGGTGGATTCAAAATCGGAACATAACACAATGTATATGTCGCAAATGGTAGATGATTGCAACGGTGACACGTTAAGATTTTATTATGTAGGCGTATATGATACATATGGCCAATATTTTAGTGAAGAATATATTTTAAATAATATAAAACCATATGATATAAATTCAGAATTATACAAAAAATATACTTCTACCGACCATAAGCATATTGTTAACCTAGAGTCTTTAGCTCGTTCGATTGTTGGAAGAGAACAATGTCCATATAGGCAGTCAGAGTTAATATATGAGTTTATATCTCAAACCTATCCATGGGCTGGAGCGCGCGAATATAGTACTATTGAGAGCCTTCCACAATATGTATTAGATGAGAAACATGGCGATTGTGGTCAAGTTTCATTATTGTATATTTCTTTAATGAGGTCACTCGGTGTTCCTGCAAAGTGGGAGAGTGGATGGATGTTACATCCATGGAGTAAAAATCTCCATGATTGGGCTGAGGTTTATTTTGAAGGAGTTGGATGGGTTCCAGTTGATGTCTCATTTGGTAGATATGTTAATTCAAAAAATCTTAATGTTAGAAATTTCTTTTCAAAAGGGATGGATTGTTATCGATTTGCTTCAAATACGGGAATTTGTTCTCCATTGTATCCCACAAAAACTTATACGAGAAGCGAAACAATTGATTTTCAAGTTGGCGAGGTAGAATGTTCAAAAGGTAATTTATTTTATCCAGGCTGGAAAAAAAGGTTAGATGTAATTTCAATTCAAGACATTTAATATATTAATATGGTAACTAAGATTTTTAAAATTGCAATTATTAGCTTATTGTTAGCCATTGGTATGCCAAATGTTGTATATGGTGAAACTGATACAACAAAATGGGCATTAACTCGAATATCAGTTGCTCATATACGAGTTAAACCAGGTCATGCTTCAGAGTTGTCAAGTCAAATATTGATGGGTATGCCAGTAAAATTACTTGAAAAAAAAGGAGATTGGTGGCATGTTGAAACTCATGAAGGATATAAAGGGTATGTTATAGATAATTCTTTGGCTCTAAAAACTCCATATGAGATGCATCAATGGCGTGCATCAAATCGTGTTATTGTAACGTCAAAACATCAAACCTACATATATAAAACTAATTCTAAGTGTGGATTTAGAGATATAGTAACTGATGTAGTAAATGGGGTGATATTAAATGGTGTAAAGTCTAACACGGAATTTACAGAAGTTTGTTTGCCAGATGGACGATTAGGTATAATTAGGACGTGTGATATTGCCCCTATAGAAGAGTGGGCAAAACAACCATATAATTCTAATCTAATTCTCGATATGGCATATTCTATGCATGGGTTGCCATATCTATGGGGAGGGACATCAACAAAATCCTTAGACTGCTCTGGATTGGCTAAAGTATGTTATTTTGCAAATGGAATTATTTTGCGTCGTGATGCTTATCAGCAAGCAGAAACCGGCCTAAAGTTAGCCCCAGAAGATTGGAAAAATTATGAAGCAGGCGATTTGTTGTTTTTTGGAAATCCTAAGACTAAGCGAGTGACACATGTTGCTATTTATAACGCCGATGGTGTATATATTCATGCTTCAGGAAGAGTCAAAATCAATAGTATAGATCCTCAAAGTGAGATGTTTTTAAAAACACCATTTTTTCATGCGTGTCGCATTAATGGAGCGATTGGCGCAGATGGTATAGTACAAGCAATAAACCATCCTTGGTATTTTAATAAGTAAATTAAAGAATAATATAAATATGGATCGTAGAAAATTTCTTAGAAATGCAGCATTAGGCGCTGCAGTTATAGCATCGCCGATATCTTTTTCAGCATTTGGTGAGCCAACAAAGAAAACTGGCAAATTAGGGCGCATGAAGCTTTCATTTGAACCATATGAGTTGAAATTGCGTCATTCATTTAATTTAGCAAAATATAGTAGAACAACAACTCCTGACGTTCAAGTAAAATTGGAACTTGATGGGATTGTTGGATATGGAGAGGCTTCTATGCCGCCATATTTAGGGGAGAGTGTAGATAGTGTAACATCGTTTCTTTCTAAGTTAGATCTAGCACAGTTTGCAGATCCTTTTAGAATTGAGGATATTCATGAGTACATGGATAGTGTCGCACCTGATAATAGGGCGGCTAAAGCTTCGGTGGATATTGCTCTTCATGATTTGTTAGGAAAAATTATGGGACAACCATGGTATAAGATTTGGGGGTTGAATCCTGAAAATGCACCTGACACCTCTTTTACTATTGGAATAGATAAAGCAGACATTGTTAAACAGAAAGTAGATGAAGCATCGCCATACAACGTCTTAAAAGTTAAGATGGGACTTGATAATGACAAAGAATTGGTAAATATAATTAGAGAAAAGACCAATAGGCCTATATGTGTAGATGCAAATCAAGGTTGGGATAGCAAAGAAAAGGCTTTAGAAATGTGTTATTGGTTAGCTGAACGAAATTGTTTATTCGTAGAACAACCGATGGCAAAGGAAAAAATTGATGAAACAGCTTGGCTGAGAGAGCGTAGTCCATTGCCAATTATTGCAGATGAATTCTTACAAAGATTGCCTGATGTTAGACGTGCTTCTCAAGCTTATGATGGTATAAATATTAAATTGATGAAGAGCACTGGTTTGCATGAAGCATATAAAATGGCTGTATTAGCAAAGGCTTTAGGCATGAGAGTTATGTTAGGCTGTATGACAGAAACATCATGTGCAGTTACTGCAGCAGCTCAACTTTCGCCTATGGTTGATTGGGCCGATTTGGATGGTAATTTATTGATTGCGAACGATAAGTTTGATGGAATTAAGATTGTTAATGGCAAAGTAATAATTCCTGATAGACCGGGAATTGGGGTTCTACCAATAGAATAATCAGATTAAATCGTATTAAAAGATAGATTAAGCAATTAAAAAGTTGTCTAAATCAAAAAAAATGTGTAAATTTGCACTTCGAAATTAGGAATAATAATTGAAAATAAAATACGGCAATGAAAAGAACATTTCAACCTTCAAACAGAAAAAGAGTAAATAAACACGGTTTCCGTGAAAGAATGTCAACAGCTGATGGACGTAAAGTTCTCGCACGTCGTCGCGCAAAAGGTCGTGCTCGTTTGACAGTTTCTGACTCTATTGGTAGCAAATAAGAATTCTTTCTTATAAAAATAACGCTGAAGATTAATAATCTCCAGCGTTATTTTTTTGCTTACATTTATAAATTTAAATTCTACTACGTGAAGAGCGTTTTAAAGAGAAGTATGTTATAGTTAAAATGATTGTTATGATAATAAAATAACTCCATCTAAAATCAGATGGGATAATTATATATATAACATTTATAATTAACTGTGTTAATGCATAGTATATTGAAACCTTATAATGTTGCATTTTCCATTGATTTGCTAATACTTGATATAAATGATGCCTATGAGGTAGAAAAATATTTTCACCAGCAAATAATCGTTGAAAAATTGTAAATACTGTATCTATTGCATATACTATTAGAAAGACAATAACTGTGGCATCAGATGTTTTTAATATCAAAGTTGTCATTAAGTAAAGGATAAAAAATCCCATAACGATAGCACCTATATCTCCAGCAAAACATTTAGCATTTTTTCGAAAATTTAGAGTGCCAAATATGATTGTAGAGATAATTAGGGTAATAACAAAATGTATAATACCAGAATCAATTGAATCAGGTACAATTAAGAAGCAATATAACAAGGAGGTCAATGTAACCAGTGAATATCCAACAAGAATGCCGTTGATTCCATCCATAAAATTATATGCGTTGATAAATCCAACTCCGCATATTAGGATTAATAGATAAATTTCGTAGTGTCCATTAATGAAAATTTGGTTGAACGTGATTGCAACAACGCCAATCTGTATTATCAACCTAAACCATGGAGTGGTATCCTTAATATCATCATAAAAACTTACAATAGCCAATATTGTAGCACCTGCAAGCATTGTTGTAAATGTATCTGGTTTAATTTCAAATACTGCTGAAAATAACAATGCTGCAATATAAAATATGAATCCAGCTCCTGTTATCTGGAATTTATTGTGAGAGGAGCGTGGAGTAACTTCATTCCCAATTTTATAATATTTGGCAATGGGAAAGTATATAACCTCTAATAAGATTAATGCAATAGTAATAATAGAATATTTAATTAAATATTCCATGAAAATGATTAATTTTTAAGATACCAATCGTATAAACGATGAATACCTTCGTCTATTTCAATTTTATGTTTCCATCCAAGAGAGTGAAGCTTTGATACATCGCAAAGTTTTCTCATTGTACCATTAGGCTTTGTGTTATCCCAATAAATTTCTCCGCAATACTTTATGATATGTTTAATTTTATCGGCAAGATCTTTTATTGTAATTTCAACTCCAGTCCCTATATTAATATGACAATTTCTAATTTCTGAACTAGTTCCTTTTAAATCATTAAATGAAATGTTTTCAAGGATATAAACAGACGCATCTGCCATGTCTTCACTCCACAAGAATTCTCTCAAGGGAGCTCCAGTGCCCCATAGTTCAAGATGGTTACTATATATACCATAATGATTTAGGATTTTAACTAGTTCTGCATCCGAAGCTATGCCTGTGATGTTATTTATAGGCCTTCTATTTAAATCGTTACGAATTGCCTTTAAATCATTATTCATTAATAGATGTGCTAGATGCATCTTTCGTATCATCCCAGGTAGGACGTGGCTTTTTTCTAAATCAAAATTATCGCGAGGACCATATAGATTAGTTGGCATTACTGCGATATAGTTTGTTCCATATTGCAAATTAAAACTCTCACACATTTTCAAACCTGCTATTTTTGCAATTGCGTATGGCTCGTTTGTGTATTCTAATGGAGATGTTAATAGTGAATCTTCAACGATTGGTTGAGTGGCTTCTCGAGGATATATGCAAGTACTACCAAGAAATAGCAATTTTTTTACATTATGACGAAAACTCTCTCCAATTACATTCTGCTGGATTTGAAGATTTTCGTAAATAAAATCGGCACGATATGTATTGTTTGCTATAATTCCTCCAACGTGTGCAGCTGCTAAAATGACATATTCAGGTTGTTCGGTATCAAAAAAATGTTTTACTGCAGTGCCATCTAATAAATCAAGTTCAGCATGCGTTTTGCCAATTAGGTTAGTATAGCCTTTGCTTATTAGATTATTCCAAATCGCAGAACCAACCAAACCTCTATGTCCTGCTACGTATATTTTTGAGTTTTTATCCATTATTTTTGATTCTTGATGAGCTCAAGGTCACTATCAACCATAATATTTATTAATTCTTGGAATGATGTCTTACGTGGATTCCAACCGAGTTTTTCTTTCGCTTTTGTTGGATTTCCAAGTAGTTGCTCTACTTCTGCTGGACGGAAGAATTTTGGATCAACTTCAACTAATACCTTCCCAGTCGCAATATCAATACCTTTTTCATCAAGACCATCTCCTTCCCATTTAAGTTCAATGCCAGCGCGTTTGAATGCGAGTGTAGTGAATTCTCTCACGGTGTGATATTCGCCAGTTGCAATCACATAATCTTCGGGTTCATCTTGTTGCATTATTAACCACATACATTCAACATAATCGCGAGCGTATCCCCAATCGCGAAGAGCATTTAGATTTCCAAGATATAGTTTGTCTTGAAGTCCATTTACAATACGTGCTGCCGCAAGAGTGATTTTACGTGTTACAAATGTTTCGCCACGACGTTCGCTCTCATGGTTAAATAAAATACCATTAACCGCATACATGCCATAACTTTCACGATAATTTTTGGTAATCCAAAATCCATATAACTTCGCAACTGCATATGGGCTACGAGGGTAAAATGGTGTTGTTTCGCTTTGTGGAACTTCTTGAACCTTGCCATAGAGTTCCGATGTACTTGCTTGGTATATACGAGTTCGATTCTCCATCTTTAGAATTCTTACTGCTTCAAGAAGTCGTAAAGTCCCAGTTGCATCTGTTTCAGCAGTATATTCAGGCACATCAAAAGATACTTTGACGTGACTTTGTGCTGCTAAATTATATATTTCAGTTGGTTGAACTTCTTGTATTATGCGAATTAAAGAACTGGAGTCGGTCATATCTCCATAATGAAGATTAATGAGACGTTTACGCTTCATGTCGCGAACCCATTCATCAAGATATAGGTGTTCAATTCGGCCAGTATTAAATGAAGAACTACGGCGAATGATGCCGTGAACTTCATAACCTTTTTCTAAAAGAAATTCTGCGAGAAAAGAACCATCTTGTCCCGTAATACCTGTTATTAAGGCAATTCTTTGTTTATTTTGTTCCATATTATAATATTAACGGAATGATTTCCGAAAAATTGTAAATGATATGTTGTGGTAAGTTCTCGTTATTTCACTAAAACCTTATGTAGTGCCGATATTACTCGATTCACATCTTCGTTTGTCAAACTAGAGCTACTTGGAAGACATAATCCTTGTTCAAATAATCTTTCGCACACATTGTCTCCATAGTATGGAGCATCTTTATATATTGGTTGTATGTGCATAGGTCTCCAAAGTAATCGAGTTTCAATATTTTCTTCATTTAAGGCAATTCTCACATCATCGGGAGTGATGCCACAATTAGAGTTGATGAGTATAGTTGTAAGCCAAAAGTTTGAGTTAAAGTCTTGTGTTGGATTATTGAAAACTATTACGTTGTCAAGATCTTTTAACCCTTCGGCGTATAACGCATGAATTTCTTGGCGACGAGCAACATGTTCTTCTAATACATCCATTTGTCCGCATCCAATACCTGCACTCACATTACTTAAACGATAGTTATATCCAATAACTTCATGGTAGTAGTATGGTCTATTTTCGCGAGCTTGTGTCGCATAAAAAGTTACTCTTTTTCCCGTTTCTACATCAGGGCAAATTAGTGCGCCTCCTCCTGATGTTGTAATTATTTTATTGCCGTTAAAACTTAGAGCTCCATAGGTTCCTAAAGTGCCACATTTTACTCCTTTATATTTAGAGCCGAGAGCTTCTGCTGCATCTTCCAAAACTGGTATATTATATTTATTTGCAATTGCCATTATTTCATCCATCTTCGCTGGCATACCATATAAATGTACTGGAATTATCGCTTTAGGATATTTCCCAGTAACATTATATCGGTCTATAATGGCATTTTCTAGTGCAGTAGGACACATGTTCCAGGTTTCCGGCTCACTATCAACAAAAATAGGGTTAGCTCCTAAATAGCAAATCGGGTTTGCGCTTGCTGCGAATGTGAATGATTGGCATATTACTTCATCTCCTTTGGATACTCCAAGCATAACCAACCCAAGGTGTAGTGCCGCTGTGCCTGCGCTAAGAGCAACAACTTTTTGTGCGTCAAGAAATTTCTCTAAACGGTGTTCAAATTCATCTACATTTGGACCAAGTGGCACAATCCAATTGTCTTTAAATGCTTCATTTACCCATTTTTGCTCAGTTCCACCCATATGAGCTAGAGAAAGTAATATTCTATTCTTTTCCATTGCTATTTCAATGAATTATTATTGTTTTTATATTTATTTTTATGAAAAATTTCTTTTTCCAAAAAATCTGAAAAAATTTTAGCTCCCTTATAATTAAGGTGATTTAAGTCTCCAAAACAACTGTCGTGTAGTTGCAATGATCTAAAATCATAAAATTCAAGATCTTTAAAATTTTGTTGATGATATTGCTTATAAGTTATTGTATCAATCTTTGACATATGATGTTGTGGTGTAGCCAATAGAATTATAGTTATATTATTGGCCTTGCAAAAATCAATAGTTTTATTGAGAAAATATTTTGATAAAAAATCAAAAGATGATTTGTGAGCCTTTTTATCTTTTTGCAGTGATATGTGTTGTTGTAATTTGTCCCTAACAAGATATTCGTATCCTCCGAGATTTTTTAGATTAGTAATATTGGTTGACTTATTTATCGAAGAGGGTAGGATATGTTCAATTTGAGAGAACTTAAAAGGTGTATAAAAATGGCTAACGCAATACTTAAAAGAACTATGAGTTAGGATATTAAAAATATCCTCAACGGAATATTGATCATAATATAACGGAGAATATGTTCCTGAAATTTCATTTGATAGATCTTGCTCCATAATTACATTATCATACCCTATAACAACGGTATCCAAATGTGTATTACTTTGTTTTAATAGTTTTACTTTGCAATATATCTGTTCAGGATAGTCATTACTTCGTGCAAAATTATAGCTATTAGATATGATAGAGTCGTTTATATCGCATTCAATGTGGCTATTCCCAAGAAATACTATATTTACATCTTCTGGCAATGTCAGTACTTCGTTTCGATAAGAGCATAATATGCACCAAAAAGCGAAAAAAAATATAATAGTAATAATTATGAATAGTATTATATTTAAAGCGAATTTTCTCAAAGGTCAGTTGTATATTTGCACGTTATTGAGGATAATTGTTTTTATGAAAGACCTCTTTTTCGAGATATTCAGAGAACACTTTCGCACCTTTATAGTTGAGATGGTCTAAATCTCCAAAACAACTATCTGCAAGTTTCATATCTCTGAAATCATAAAACTTAATATTACTATAATTTTTTCTATAAAACATTTTAACTAATGTATTGTCCCAGTTCAATGCTTTATGCATTGGTGTATGCATAAATATTAATGTAATATTATTTTGCGCACAATATTCCCTAATTTCTTTAAGAAAATATTCTGCAATTTCCTCACATTGTGGTATCTCATAAGACTTTTTATTTTGTTGTTTAATTGATACATCTAATTTATCACGAACGAGATATAAATATCCACCAAGATCTTTTAAGTCATGAGCATCAACATCTATTTTAATATATCTAGATACAATATTAATCATTTTTTTCCAATCTAAAGGATGAGCAATATGACTTTCAATATATTCTAATGTACTATATTTGAATAATGCATTTAAATCACTAAATGTGTATGTATTATAGTAATAGGGAGAGTATAATCCAGAGTTTGATAATGTGTGTGTTAATAAAGTGTTGTCAAAACCAATAACGACTGTATCTAACTGTGGATTAGATTGTTTTAATAACTTTACCTTACAATATACATATTCCATATTTTCGGCGCTTCGTGCGAAGTTGAAACTATTTTTTATGATTGAGTCATTTACTGCACATTCAATATGGCTATTCCCAAGAAACACTATGTTTTCATTATTAGGAAGTTTTAGGGTTTTATCTCTATTGGAGCATATAATAGCCCAAAATGTAACAAATCCTATAATTGTAATAAAACAAAAGACGAATAATTTTAAGATAAACTTTTTCATAGTAGTTTAAAATTGGAAATAAATGAATTCTTCTTGTCCTCCTGCAAAAACAGAGAAAATGAGTAGAAAAGCTATATATATGCTCCACCTTACGGGTCGGTACTTGACATTACTAATTTCTAGTCCAAATTCTTGTTTACGTTGTAGCCAATCAATAAATTGCAATAATACAATAAAAAACAGCGTAAATGTTATTTGAATGAAGCTAAGCCCTATATCTCGGAAATTAGGCAAAGAAATTATTGATGAATCACATAAGTTTGCAATATAACCTATTGCTTGAGTCATATCCTCTGCGCGGAAAATAATCCAACCAATAACAACTAAAACAAACGTTAATAGAATTTGTCCAATTTCTCTTAAAGGAGGGGTGACACTATTTTCTGAAATAATAGCACTTCGTTTATGATTGAGATTTAACAATGTAAGGATAGCGATAATTATACCATTATATAATCCCCATACTACAAAAGTCCAATTAGCCCCATGCCATAAACCGCTTAAGAAAAAGACGATTAGTATATTTCTGATAACCATTGCTTTAGTGCCACGGCTTCCCCCTAAAGGTATATATACGTAATCAATAAACCATTTATTAAGTGAAATGTGCCAGCGGCGCCAGAACTCAGCTATGTCCCTTGAGAAATAAGGGAGATTAAAGTTTTTCATGAGATTAATTCCAAATAAGCGAGCCGTACCTATTGCTATATCAGAGTAACCTGAAAAATCGCCATAAATTTGGAAGGTAAAGAAGAGTGCACCGAGTAGCAACAAACTCGCATTACAATCTTGATAGTTGTCAAAGATACTATTTGCTAATTGAGCACAATTATCTGCAATAATCAGTTTTTTGAAGAATCCCCACAATATTTGTCGCATACCTATTTCTGCATCCGTATAATCAAATCTTCGTGGCTTAAGAAATTGGGGTAGGAGATTTGTTGACCTCTCAATGGGACCTGCAACAAGTTGTGGGAAGAATGATATAAAGGAAGTGAATGCAATAAAATCGTTTGTCGCTTTAGTATCTCTACGATACACATCAATTGTGTAACTTAATGCTTGAAATGTATAGAAACTAATACCCACCGGTAGAATTATGTCAAGCGTAACCCAATCCAATTGGTATCCAAATTGGGTTATAAGCGTTTCTAAATTATCAGCAAAGAAATTAACATATTTATAGTAACATAATATTCCAATATTTATTGCAATATTTGTTCCACATATCCATTTTGCTTTATCTCTATATTTTTCAATGAGCAATCCACTCAAAAAACTTAGCAAAGAGGTAATAAATATCAGCACAAGAAAACGCCATGCCCACCAACCATAGAACACGTAACTTGCTACGACGATAAACAGATTTTGTGTTTGTCGCCCCTTAAAAACAAACCAATAGAGTAAAAACACTATTGGCAAAAAGATTATAAATTCAAACGAGTTGAAAAGCATTAGTTGTTAAATTTTATCACAATAAATTGAAGTTATTGTCAAGTAGTTCGGACTTATGTTTGATAACGACATCATCGTACATTAACATCACAATATCTTCTTGATAATTTCCAATATTTTCTTCATTAATAATTCCGTTGATATTATTTGATATTAACTTGAAAAAATCAACTCCAGCACCATATGCGTGTATATATGCACCTCCAAATCGTGGATTTATTTCTGATAAATAATATTCTCCATCTTTTATGAAAAAGTCCATATCTAGTGGGCCATTGAATTCGAAATGAGAAACAATTTCTTTGATAAAATTAAAAAGTTTCTCATCTTTAAATGAAATAGTCTTACTCGCACCGCCAATTCTTGTTTCAATTTTTCGTTTTGAAAATATTGAAACTGCTTTGTGAGAAATCGTATCAACATACACATCTGCATCGCAATCTCCATAATTCATGTATTCTTGAATTATGTAATCAAATTCTCCAGCATTTAATTTCGATTTAAGTTCATCGATATTGTCAACACGTTGTGCTCCAACACTACCACTTCCACAAATAGGTTTAATGAATACAGGGAAATTTATTTCATTATTATTTAGACCTACAATGAAATCTTCAAATTTATGATATGTTAATGGTGTTTTAATTCCCTTTTCTTTAAGGTATTTGTATAACTCATATTTATTAAAACAATATATAGAAGAATCTTTACTTGGACAAAGAGGAATTATATTGCGCTCTCGGAATAACTCGATGTTCTCAGCAAGTAAAGAAATTTCTGGGTCTATTAAAGTTGTGATTGCTTTAATGTCGTGTTCTTTACAAATATTTAATATTTTATCAATATAATCAGATGAATCTATTCTAGGGACTGTGTATGCTTTATCTGCACAATATAAAGCTGGAGCTGTAGCACTATTATCTGTCGCGATAATCTTTCCAGAATTAGCTATAGACATTTTGGCATTAAGTAATAGCCTAGCTCTTCTCCCAGCACTACAAAATAAGATATTATTCATATTAAAAAAGTTTAGATTTTGTAATATAATCGTTTGCTGTCCATTTTTCTCTTATTATTGTATAAGAGTTGTTTTCATATATATATACCCTCGGATAATAATTTATAAATAGAGGTGTTAAACACATTGTATAAGCTCCTACATTGTTATATTTAATTAAATCTCCACAATGCAATTCTTGAGAATTTTCAATTGAGAAAATTTTATCAAATTCTAGACATGTAGCGCCAGTAATTATTTGTGTTGAGATGAAATTTGTATTTTGTTGTTTATGTATAATTTCTTTTAAATAGTTGCTTTTCGAAAAAAAAGGATCTATATCATTTCTAGAACCATTTGTGGTTACAATTAATTTACCATCTACCTTTTTTGTATCTATTACAGAAGTAATATATGAAAAAGCTGATGCAACAATGCCATTTCCTGGTTCAACTATTATTGTGATATCATCTCTTTTATGTTTAGATACAACTTCATAAAATGCGTTAGAATAATCATTATATGTAGGAGCATTTGAAAAAATGCCAAAATATCCTCCTCCGATATCGAGATAATCTAATTTAAGATTCATTTCATCTATGATGTTGTAAGTATATTCTAATAATTTCTTATAAAATGAGGTACTCCTTGTTTTGGAAGTCCGATGAACATGCAATCCGCATAATTTAACATTCTCAAGCAAGTTAATCTGATTAATTGCGTCAGTTAATTCACCAGACTCAAAACTAAAACCAAAGCGACTATAATCATCATTAGTCTTAGCATCTTCAGGAGAGACTTTAGAAATATTGACATTAAGTCTTATTCCAACGTTGAAAATGTTATTTTTAGGTAATTCTTCAAGCCACTCTATCTCTCGTTTTGTTTCTATATTTACAACAGCACCATTTATTATCGCGTCCAAAAATGTTTCTTTAGATTTCATTGGACCATTGTAGATTATGTGATCTTTTGTATAACCACACAACAACGCTAGTTCATACTCATCATGAGAAACAACTTCAGCATAACACCCCATATCACGAGCTAAACAAAGACAATATGGTAAAGAGTTTGTTTTAACAGAATAACCTATTATAGATTTCTTGAAGTTATTATTTAAAGCTTTCTTAAATCCATAAATACTGCGTTCAAACTCTTCATTGTCTAATATGAAACAAGGAGTTTCTAGTTCAGTTATTTTTGTGAAATTAGTTGAGTCCATTGAAGTCTTCCATTGTTACACTTGTCGCAGAATTTATACCTTCTCGAACAAACGCTTTTTTTATTGATAAAAAAAATATTTTCAAATCGAGTTTAAATGAAATGTTATCAACATACCAAACATCATATTCAAATCGTTGTTTCCATGAAATGGAATTACGCCCGTTTACTTGTGCCCAACCAGATAACCCAGGCCTAACATTATGTCTGCGTGCTTGCTCAGGAGAATATAATGGCAAATATTCTGGCAGAAGGGGACGAGGTCCAATAAATGACATGTCTCCCTTAAGAATATTCAATAATTGTGGCAATTCATCAAGAGATGTTGAACGAACAAATTTTCCGACCTTGGTTAATCGATCTTCATCAGGTAAAAGGTTCCCATTTAAATCTCGCTCATCTGTCATTGTTTTAAACTTAACAACCTTAAAGATTTTTCCATCCTTGCCAGGCCTTTCTTGAAAAAATAATGCACCAGCTCCATTATTAGCAATTGTTAGCCATATCCATAAAATTAAAATAATAGGGGAGAGGAGCAGTAGTGCACATCCAGAGAGAATAATGTCTAAAAATCTTTTGAAGAAATTACGATATAACATTGTAATATAGTTGATTATATTTTTCTGCCATTATATTAATATCATACTGTTTTGCTCTCTTTTGACAAGCTGACGCAATTTGATTATATTTTTCTTGATTTTCGCAAAGTGATTTTATTTCATTGGCAAGAGCCTCAGCATCTTGATGTGGAAACAAGATACCATAACCATCAACAATTTCTCTTAGTCCATCAACATCACTTGCAATAAATGGTCTACCCGATGCCATTCCTTCTATGCTCGACAAAGATAATCCTTCCCAATGTGATGATAATACTACAACATGAGATTGTTCCAAAATTTGAGGTATATCAGAGCAAATTCCCCAGAACTTGATTCTATTATTGATTTTTAATTCTGAAACTAAATTTTCTAGAATTGTTCGACGTTCACCATCTCCAACCAACCATAATTTAAAGTTGCTAGGAAGTATCGAAATTGCCCTAATAAGAGTATCTTGATCTTTTTGTACTCTAAATCCAGCGACCATGGTAATGATTTTTTCTGAACAATCATATACAATGGATTTGAGATATGAATATTTAGAGATATCAATACCATTCTCTATTGTTTTTACAAAAAATTTATTCCCAATAAATTGTTTTAAGTTTTTAGTTGCTTTTTCTGAAATTGATATTATACCAGAATATCTTTTGTATATAAACATATCCAATGGCTTAAATATTAGGTACTTTCTTCTACGATTAAATGTATTGTGCTCTGTTGTAAATAATTTACACTTAGCATTCAATAAACTTTTTGCCAAAGGAACAAAATATTGACAAGCAGTATTGTGTGTATGGACTATATCATATTTTTTGATATATTTAATTAAACGTATAATATTTAGCGGATTATAAACATTCCCTCCAATTGATAAATGATGGATTTTAATTCCACTTTTTTCTAGTTCGTCATAAAATGGAGTGCGAGTCCCATCAAAAAGTAATAATTCAACATCGTTACCTAATACCCTCAATCGAGGTAGTAAATCTACCATCAGTTTCTCGGCGCCACCAGTATGCATTGATGTTATAACGTGTAATATTTTCATCACTTTACTACAAGAGATTTGTTTTGCATAACTTTATGCTTTATTATATTGTAAAGAACTACACCAGGAATTATTGCAAACAGTGTCAGCATTTTTTGAGGGGATTCTTTGAGAAATTTCTTATTTTTAGATATTATACAACTGCTAACATAGTGTATGCAAGATATGAATCTTCGCGTCAATGTTGGAGCAATAACCATTTCCGTTTTACGAAAAAATGCGAAACCACGAGGGTTATTCCAATATTGTTTCCACATCATATTACTAGAACCATCTGCTTGATACTCTACGATAACAAGTGGTTTATTTAAGGTTAATAATTTATAATACTGATCAATTAGCATATATTTATAAGCTAATCCCACATAGCGTTCACCCTCAAATAGGGGATATTCTGGATATTGTTTTACAATATCAGTGCGGTAAACGAGTTTTTTGTCCCCTTTACCACCTTTGGCATAAAAGTCTTGCAATGTAGTTTCCTTCATCCACTGTGGGAATGTAGTTCCAATAATTGAGCCATTTTCTCGTTGGTCTAAGCCAATGAAACCAGCATATTTATTACTGAGATTTTCACGCCAAAAAGTAATTATATTTTCTACTGCATCTACGGGCATATAATCATCGCTATCTATACATGTATTTAGTTCGGTTGTAATATTCTTATATGCAGTGTTATGAGCACCATGCATTCCTTGATTTTCTTGATATATATACCTTATCATGAAATCAGAATTACATATCCATTTTTCAACAACCTCACGTGTATTATCAGTAGAACCATCATCAATAATTAACCATTCAAAATCTTTGCAAGTTTGTTGGCAAAGACTATTATAAGTACGCACTAATGTATGAGCACGATTATATGTTGGCGTAAATATAGTTAATGTTTTCATTACATGAAATAAGTAAACGTTGCCATTCCAACAAGTAGTAACCCTAAGATAAGACTTTGACTTTGAAGGAATTTAAATTTACAAAATGGGTATATTAATACTATTGGATATAAAAACCATGAAAGATATGCAAACCGATTGGAATACGCAGCAGTGTTGATTAATACCCAGAATGCATTGGAAAAAATGTAAGTATGAAGAATAAATGAATATGTTTTATCATTTATACTCTTTTTATAAGTAGCAATCCATCCAATAAATATAGGCAAAGCACTATATAACAAGAAGTCCCATCTAAATCCAGTATTTGAGAAAAACTCTTTTGACATCTCCGCATTTAAGTATGTAGCCATGCGTCCATCATCAATTAGGCCAGAGAATAATGATTTGAATTGTTCTTGAAATAATAATCCGAGTAAAATACAAAATAGCCAAAATGTAATATTAAATTTTGTATTTTTTAGAAATATAGCTCCAGTAGCAGTTGCAATCGTAAGTATACACGATTTATGTGTAAATGATGCAAGGATTAGTAAACCATAACCAATAATCATTTCTTTTTTTGTTCTATTAAAGAAAGATAATCCAACCAACGCAATACTTGTAGCCATACCATTGCGAATACCATTTGTTGCATATCCCCAAAAAGAGAATGCTGTAAACAAAAAAACTACTGCAATAAGAAAATGGCGTGGCAACCATCGATATGCTGCAAATGCCATTCCAATAACATAAAATATAGCAATAACAAATAGCCATCCAGAAGCATCGGTTAAATCAATACAAGCATATTCAACAAATGTCCAAAAAGGTTCACGCGCTATGTCAGGTATTTCACTCCAGTATCCAGTTTGTACTAGGTTAAACATCATAGTATATAAGTGCGTATCTGCATAACTAGTTATAGGGCGAGTGCCAATGTATATTGTAGTAAGAATTACTATTGTTATTGAAATAATATTTATTCCACTTCCTATTAGTAGTTTTGTATCACTCTTACTACATAAATATATTGCATATAAAATTGCAAATATTGATGTAATATTAAGCCATATTGTAGTTGAAAATATTGAACTCATTTAATTAAGAATTTATTAGTTTATTCCACTCTATCATTATTGATTCAATGTGGTATTTATGAACTGATTCACGAGAATTTTGAGAAAGATTTATATGCAAATCTTGTTTTGTGAGTATCTGTTCCACTCTATTTGCTAATTCAAAGTTGTTTTCAATCTCAATTAAATACCCATTATATTCGTCTGAAATAATATCGCTAGGTCCATCACATTTTGTAGCAATGCATGGAACTCCACATTCCATTGCTTCAATAAGTACCATACCAAATCCTTCAACCCGTGAAGGCAAGATACACAAACAACTCTCAAGATATTTCTCTTGTATATTCGTAACTGGTTCATGAATAAACACACTTTTCGTTAATTTATGCAATTCTATTAAATTGAGGAGATTTGCATAATTATCCTTTTTAGCGCCATAGATATGCAACGTATAGTTTGGGTATTTGTTAGCAATTTCACCCCACGCTTTTATAAGAATATCATGTCCTTTTACTTTTGAGAGAGAACCGACTGATATGATTCTATTTCGAGTAGCAACTGATGGCACTGAATCATATTTAAAAGGGAGGGGATTTGGAATTACTTGTAAATTATTAGCCTTTGGCCAATCTTTTTTGTTACTATTAGTTAGTACAACAAAAGCATCAAATCGCTGCGAACCAAAATTCATTAATTTACCAATAATTTTGGCTTTTAGATTATTGCCATGTATAGCTTTTGTTGTATGTCGCTCGTATATAACTCTACATTTAGGTCTAAATATTGTTGCAAACATTATACCTTTCAGACCATCGTCAGCTACAAATATTACATCGGGATTAATTTCTTTAATATACTTCTTAATTCCAACAAAATAATTGTAATAAAATTTAATAGGATTTGAAGATGTATTAATATTTAAGACTTTAACTTTAGAACTAAGGGAATAAAACGGAGTCTTTTTATTCTCGTTAAGAGTTATTAGATATACATCGTAATTACATATATCAGCAAAATATGAAGTTTTTAGCGAGACTACACGCTCAAGCCCTCCACTGCCTGAAATCCCGTTTGTTATATATAATATCCTTTTATTCATTTATCAATTGATAAATTTTATTTATCTCATTTTCATTGCCATAATCATGATATGAGAGGTATTGTTCAATTTTAGTCTGCTTATCTTTATCTTGTACGAGATTAAAAATCGCATTAGCTATAGAATCATTATCCATTTCACAAATTATTCCATCAACACCATTTTTTACTTGAGATGATGCAGTAGGATAATTGGTTATTACAACAGGCTTGCAAAGGATTTGAGCTTCACGAACCGTTACTGACTTCCCTTCAAATCTAGATGGTTGTACATATATATCACAATTAGAGATATACGGATATGGATTTTCTTTTTTCCCAAGTAATTTTACACAATCACCAGTGTTTGTTTTTCTGATATTTTCAATAGTTTCAGCAGTATCACCGAATCCAATTATATACCATTTAATATTTATCCCTTTCTCTTTTAGTATTCGAGCAATAAAAGGAATATTCTCAAAATTCTTAGCGAAGCAAAAACGGCCAATTGAACAAATCTTTATAAAATCACCACGCATTTCTTCAGGTTCAAACAATGATGATTGATCTTTTATAAATTGTGGAGATAAGATATTCTCAATTTCTATGATTTTATCATTAAGAGAAGGAAATACATGAGTAAATGTTTTTGATACATCCTCCGATATTGAGATAATTTTGTCATAACTATTCCAAATAGGCAACTCAGATTTTGCATCAATTGAAATCTTAGTATAGTCCGTATGAATCCATGCTATTTTTTTCTTGGCTAGAACTTTATCTTTAACAATGTTGTGTGGAGAAAGAAAACTTATTGCCAAATCATATTCACCATATTTTTTCAATGAAGGCAATAGGGGGGTAGTGTATTTTGCAACAAGGTTAAAGATTGATGCATCATCACAACAACTCCTCCTCCTCTGTTTTTTTCTAACAAATAGGGGAGGTGTTACGTAGTAACGGAGGGGTGAAGAATTATATTTATATGCAACTTTTGCTAATATCCGAGAAAACGCAATTCCTATATGCCCTTTTTTCAGTGCAGTTGTTATTGGCTTTTCAATAACTGAATATGATGAAATCTCAGGAAGAAGATTAATCTTATTTGGGATTGGCTTCATAAATTCCCCAGTGTGTTGATTTATAAACAAATCAACATCTACTTTATCAGTATCAATAGCATTAAGCAATCCAAGTAAAGCTCTTTCAGCTCCACCTATCTCCATATAATGCATATTAATAAAAATACGAGGTTTCATTCGTCAAGAACAGACTCTATCTGTGAAATATTTTTATTCAAGTCAAAAAAAGTTTTTCTTTGATTTGATAATAATTTGAGTTGATGTAACTTATTGGGATTATAAATTAATTCTTTCAAGCATAAATATAATGCTTCCTCATTATTATCAACTAAACAACCATACTGACCATTATTTAATATTTCATCGGGACCAGAGCAATTAGTCGCAACGCATGGAAGTCCTAATATAATGGCTTCAGCTAGTGCTATGTTATACCCTTCATCTCTAGATGGACACACATATAAATCAGCATTTTTAATATACGGATATGGATTCTCTTTAATACCCAGTAACTTAATCGTAGATGAAGTATTTAACTCATCAATTAAATAACTTAAATTATTATACTGAGAGCCATTACCAACGATAGTTAAAGTAATGTTAAATTTATCCGTATTTATTAATTTTGAGCAAACATTAATTAGTCTATCATATCCTTTTACATATTCTAGGCGACCAACACTTATGAGATTTATTGAATTGTTATTATATATATAATCTATACTCTCATTCTCATTATTAGAAATATCTTGTTCATCTATCAAATTATATAATGTATGAATTATTGTCTTTTCAGTTAAAAGTTTTTTTAGATTATTTGTTACACTATTACTTACTCCTATTATTGAATCAAACATAGAATAAG
Source organism: Muribaculaceae bacterium (assembly GCA_045637505.1). GTDB lineage: Bacteria > Bacteroidota > Bacteroidia > Bacteroidales > Muribaculaceae > RGIG4079. The sequence goes on from JAZTZO010000016.1 coordinate 71,085, forward strand.
ATTCCAACTCTTCAATTATATTTTTATATATACCATTGTGCAATGGCCAATTGTTATGCAATAAATCTGTATGAACCCATGCTATTTTTTTTGAGTTCTTATTTGAGGAACTTGCAATTATTTTTGTTGAAAAACCTTCACAAAAAGCTATTTCAACATCTGCTTTGTTCTGTAAAAATAATTTATATATAAGTTTACAAGATAGAAACTTGTATAGTAAATTATATTTTAATCTATAAATAACGCCCTTAAAACCCTTTTCTATTGGAGTTAAAATCGGAATATATTTAATCTCATTAATTTCTTTTATTAGATAAGAATAATACCCTGTATTACAAAGTACACATAACGTAATATCATATTTGCGTTTATCTATATGTTTTAGAAAAGTATATAAAGCTCTTTCAGCTCCACCAACATTTAACGATTCACATAAAATAAAAATTGATTTCATATATTAAATAATGGACTTTTGCCAATGAGTTTTGGGATATACCTATTCATCATAATTATTGTTGGCCATAACAACAATAGTGTTACAATAGTCTGTATTATACCCAATACGATTGTGACTTCACCAAATATATTTACTATTATAATATAATTTATAGTGTGATAAATTTCATGGATTCCTAGCACAATATACGAATTTTGACCATAAAATTTTAAGAACTTAAATATATTATATTTATATAGAACACTAAATAAATATACTAATATTACGATTAAAACAATAGTCTCAGTGTAATTAATCATGTGTTTTACAATTGTATCAGTATAATTTAATCTACTAGTAACGTAAATACTTGATATTATAATTAGAATAAATAAGACTATCTTCCATAATTTTAAATAATTAGAATTTTTATATTTTTCAATCGAATTGCACAACCATTTGCCAATTAAATAACCTAATGTATAGTATATAAAGTAAGTAAAACTCCTTAAAAGCATAAATGGAGCAGAAACTTTTTGAAAATACATTATCCCAACAGTGGTAATTACTAAAGAAAATAAAAGTATAAATATAGGTTTTTTAAAAAATTTAATAGAAATATATAGTAATATTTGCAAATTTAACAACGCGCAAATAAACCATAATGGTGGATTAATTATAAAATTCTCAAATCCTTTATGTAAATTCCAAATTTGTAAAATACAACCATAATCAAAATCATGTAAATTTCTAAATTTGACAAACCATAGAAATATATAAAATAGGTAATAGCATAAATAGAAAAAAATAAATGGAATGACTAACGTGTTAATCTTTTTTATGACAAATTCTCTAATTTGGTATGATTTAAAAAAAATACCTGATACAAAAAAGAATAATGGAATCCGAAACGAAAAATCAACAAAGCCAGGATGTGTAGTATGATACCAAACTACCCATATAATTGATAAACCTTTAAGATAATCGATATATTCAATGCGCTTAGTCATTTTATATTAATGAGTCTTTTTATTCAGCAAAATCACGTTAAATCATATTTATTACTGTAATGGATTTTTGTTTTTTAATTGGGCAATAAACTAAATCAATACAAGTTCGTTAAGTAACATAAAACGTTATAAATTGCTATGAATATGTGAATCTGAATCATTTATTTTCGATGATATTTACGATCCCTTTAAATAAAGAGTCTTGGGAAAAATCAACAATTGCACATGGAGGATTATAACCAGTCAATTGTTCTGAAATTCCCGTAAAATTAGTAGCAACAATAGATTTATTAAATATTTCTATTTCAATAATTGTTGTACAATAACATTCATAAAAAGAGGGCTGTACATATATATCACAATGTTTCATATATGGATATGGATTTTCCTTTACTCCATAAAAAAAAGCTTTATTATCAACTCCTAATTCTTGTGACTTTTTCTTGCAATTTTCAAAATCATTTCCGTCTCCAATATAATGCCAAAATACGTTATATTTACTCTCTAAAAGTGATTTAAGGACTTCCAATGTCATTGACTGACCTTTCTCTTTTGAAACTCGTCCAACTGTAACAATATTTATCCCATTATAACTTGCAAATGGATTTTCTATCTCATCTGCTAATTGCAGAATATCTTGCTTATTAATTTTATTTGGATAGAATCGTGATTTTGTCACAAAATGAGGGAAAGTATTATCAAATATCTCCTTACCTTGTTGAGAAACTATATTTATTTTATCATAATTATAATATAATTTATTGATGATACCTTTATCTATATTAATTTTTGAAATATCATAATGAATCCAAACTTGTTTTTTTTTTGCTTTAACCTTTTTAGTAACAAAATAATCTATAAATGGAAATGGACCAGCATATGCAAATACTTTATCAAATTCAACAGGAAATTCAGCGACATCTTTAAACATTAAGTCAAATAATATCTTTTGAGTTTTAGTTAGTTTATAACATATATAAGCCCATAATAATTTTAATGCCATAGAATAACTATTGTTTTCTAAATAATAGTTTATATTTGAAAGAGGGGGATTATTAAATATATGTTTGTTTTCTTTATAAAATGATATTTCATGTAATGTTATATGAGGAGGCAATTTTGACAGAAATCCACCTTTTTTCTCTAATAAAGCAACATGGATATCATATTCTAATGGAGAATATGTAGCAAGTTCGGCAATAAGAGCTTTTTCTACTCCTCCTATATTCATCGTATGTGCTACAAAAAGAATTGATTGTTTACTCATCTAATAAACTATAAAAATCATCTAATGAATCATAAGATGTATTTAATTGTAAATCTTGAATAGGCTTCATGTCAATTGCTTTTATAATTGCATCAGCAAGCAATGTGGAGTTTGGTTCAGTTATTATAGCATTTAATCTATCTTTTAATTGCTCTTTTGCACCAGCAAAATTGGTAGTAACAATTGGATTTGCAAAACATAATGCTTCCGCCAATGTAATGCAGAAACCTTCATGGAAAGATGGTTGAACATATATATCACAATTTTTCATATATTTGTATGGATTAATCTGATTTCCTTCAAAAAAAGTGTGTTCATAAATTCCTAAATCTTTAGCCAAACATTCGCATTGATTTCTTGTTGGTCCATCGCCTACAAAATACCAATTTATATTATATCCTTTATCAATTAAAATCTTTAGTGAATTAATTGCTAATATCTGTCCCTTTTCCTTCCTAAAACCACCAACTGTTAATACTTTTGTTGAATTATCATTATCTAATACAACCTTCTCATTTGCCTTCTCAAAAATATTACTGATTAATACCTTATTATAAAACAAAGTCGTTTTATTACTATAATGTGGCAGCAATTTCTGAAAATTATTTTGAGCTTCTTTAGAAACTATACATATTTTTGAATAATACTTATACAAATTTCTTGATAATATTGAGCAACCAAATTTAGACACATCAAAATGTATCCAACCTATTTTTTTCTTTGCTTTTATTTTATAGCAGACAAAAAAATCTAATAATTCATTTGGACCACCATATGAGATTGCTATATCATAATATACTGGTAGCTTTTTATATTTTCTAGTCAACCATTTAAAATAGATTCCTCTAAACTTATTTTGTGTGTATTTATTTAGAAAATATAATATAACAAAAATTGATGCAGTAAATAATCGATAATGTTTTAAAAGACGATTTAAATTTTCATATGGAGAATCGTTTATTAATTGCCATGTCTCATTTTTGAAACAATCAATATCTATTATATTAGCTTCTGGTGGAATTAAATTTACAAAATCACCTTCTTTATTTAATAATCCAATGTCAACAGAATATTTAGAAAAATCAAAATTTTGAAGTAGGTTTAACAACGATTTCTCAATTCCACCTAGAGATGCAAAGGATAAGACAAAAATAACTCGTTTCATTTATCATGCAATCTTTTATTCTTAAATTATATGATTAAATTGAATTTAAATATGTTTACCAATTTTATATCTTCTTACACAATTTATGTAACACAAAAATATTTCTTATATACTAACTTATTTTAATCTTTTCTTTTGTATAAAGACGGGAAAAATGTAATTAATACTAAATAAATTCGCTCCTTAAAATTTAAACCAGTTAGATATTTTAACATAGATATTGTCTTGAATTTTCTCAAATCTGATCTTGCAACATTAATAGTTACAGAACTTAAATTTGCATAAAATAATTTTATATAGTTAAAGTAAAAAGAATTTCTAGAATCTTTTAAATCTATTTTAAATTTTTTTTCTAAGTTTGTTAAAGAAACACTTATAGCTTTTACATGATTATATAATGAACTTGATGTCAATTTATATTTATTTTCAATATTATAATCAATGCAAAAATAATGATAGCAAACCTGAGCACATAGAGCAATTTTTTTACAATAACATATGTAATTATAACAAAATATAGTATCTTCACCTCTAATTAGAGATTCGTCAAAATATAGATGATTATTTATTATTATATCTTTTTTAAAAATTTTACACCATGGAGTATTAATGTATAATTTCTTCCTATTTGATAAAACCCACTTTCCTATTTCGTTGTTGCCTGTGATTTTTTTTTCAATAGGAGCTTCAATTCTCTCATAATCTTCATGTGTTTTAACTCCACAAATGAATAAATCTGAGTCATAACAAAATAATGACAGAAAATCATTAGTTATGCAATCATCACTATCTACAAATGAGATCCATTCGCCTTGTGCAACCTCTATCCCTTTATTCCTTGCAGAACTCACACCACCGTTCTCTTTGTGGATTACAACTATACGAGAATCTTTTTTAGCGTAATCATCACATTTTTTACCTGAATTATCGGCACTACCATCATCGACTAATATCAACTCAAAATCTGTGAATGTTTGAGCTAATATGCTGTCAATACACCGATGGAGATATTTTTCAGCGTTATAAACTGGAACTATAACAGAAACTTTTGGCATGTTATGATAGATTAGTTATTAGAAAGTTTAGACTTTGGCTTTTTAAGAGATTTAATTTCTCATTAACTATTGGCCAATTGATACAATCATTTAAAGTTATATTTGATACATCAACAAGCATTCTATTTGTAAGTAACAATTGAGATAGGAGAGACGTAAAACGACTACCTCCACGTGATTGGTTGGCGATAGTGTAAAATTCTTTGTTAAATATAATTGAAAATACGGTGCCATGAAAAGAATCAGTTATAACCATTTTAGCATCACGAAACATAGCTAACCACTCTTCAATAGAAAGAGCACAATTACTATCAGCACTAAACAATTTTAGTTTTAGCCCCTTTTCTTCTGCAATTTTATCAAGCAGTGATTTTGTGTTGTATTCAATGTCTAAGATATATGCAAATAATAAATCGTCTTTTGTTGATGCTACACTCTTGCAAAGATGTGTATAATCTTCTTTTTCCAAAAGAAAGGTTGGGTCTAATACACTTACTACATCTGCTTGATTAAGATGTTTTCTGCATAAATCAATGCCATCAATTTCACGAGTGGAAACAGCATCAAATGTTTTTATTAAATCCTTACACATAGATGCCTGTTCTTCACTATATTCCCATTCAGCCGTACCAAATGAAGCAGCATATGCTATTCGTTTAATTTTGTAATTTTTAGGAATAAATGATAAAAACATCTTATCCAATACTCCTTGATTGTAAATTGGACGCCAAACTTGGTCACTACCTACGATAATTGAATCGTATTCATTAATATTTTTTAAAGAATAGTCTTTAATATATTTGTGATTTATATATTTTGTGACAAATGGAAGTAATTTCTTACTTGTAATTATAATCTTATTATGTTTTTTTTCGCTAAATATATAATCTCTTTTTTTAAGAATATATTTGGTGAAAATCCTTTTAGGTAACTCAAAAAACAATCTGAAGATAGTAATATACTGCCGATAGTCTTTTTCTAGTGTTTTTGGGTCGTGACCGAGTTTAATCAGTATTTGTTGTAATGCATAATTTTGCAAAACGCCTCCATAATTATGTCCTAATGGTTGTGTTAATATAGCAATTTTCATTTTATGATTGTATGTTTTAAGCGTGATGCGATGCGTCGCAAAAGTGATGGTTGTTGTTTCTTTTGGATTTTGTGATATATTGCAAATCCGTATTTGTCAAAATTATCAAAGAAATATTGACGATATTTTGGTTCTGATACGCTTTTAAAATAACTTGGGTTGTATTTTATTGCATTATTGAAATTCGATTCTATTTTATCACATTCATCCAATGAGTTAAATAATTCTATCCCTTTTTCGCTATTAATGAGTACTAAATTACAGCCTTTGTCATCATCAAATTCAGGATGAATGTGTTGTATTCCCCAAAAATCAGCAATTGTAATATCGCTCTTACTCTTCCCATCTTTTGCTGGACATATTGCACACGATGGTCGCAAGCATAAGTCGGATAAAAATAATTTCATATACACATTTTGTTCAATTGTTTCTCGAACAACTTCTTTGAGGTCTTTTGATACAACGACCTCGTATCTCTTCCAACTATTGCTCTTGTCACGAAATGAAATAGATGAAGTATCGCTTAGCTCAAATTGTGCTTTATATTTTTGCCACACCATAGGACTAGGAACACCATGGCAAATTATGTCAATACAAATGAGATTTTTATATTCTTTAATTAGATATTTCTTTAATCCAGCAATTTGACAAGGGGTTCCACTAAATAAGACTTGCCGACCTTGTTTTAGAATTTGTTCAACTTTAATATAATTATCGTTTATTCTTGATTGAACATATTTACTTCCTCGAAATTTAGCTAAATCTTCAATTGTTTCAACATAATCATGAACAACTTTCCATTGTTCATCAAATTTAGCGCCAAAAACGACTCCTCCGTTGTTGATAGCTTTAGTTGCTAACAAGGTGAATATGCCTCCAGAAGAACTTTGTAGTCTAACAATCTCATCTTTATTTTTTGCTGCGTAAGTTTTAATTGGTTCTGATGGCAATTTTTGATTTATAATGGGACAAACTTTTTCACAAATATCACATTTGGTGCATTTGTTTGGATCTATAATTGGATAAAGAAAGCCTTCTTTATCTCTCTTCATTGATATTGCATTATGAGCACATCTTTGAGCACATGCTTCACAACCACAACAATCATATTTTGATTTTATTGATATCATCGTTTGAATTTTAATAATATTTTTTGTGCTTGTGATTTTAATTGCATCTGCTCAGCTTTTGTACAGCCTATATAATAAACGCTTATAGCAACACTAATAACTGCAATTATAGAAGTAGAAATGAACTGAATTATTTCACTATTTATGTAATTATAACTAATAGCTGGTAATATTGCAGCAACTAAACCAACTATTATAACTCTTAAATAGACATTTTTTAAAAAATCACGAATAGAAAGTCCTGGTAAATCACCTCTCAACATATACAGCCTAACAAATGTAGCCATAACTGATGTCGCTAACTTTGCAACAAAAACCGCTTCAACAGGAGCTCCTAACTTTAACGCAACATATGCAATAGGCAATGTGAGTAACAAAACACCACCTACGATTATTTGATAATTACGAATAACTCCATTTGCTAATTTTGCTGTAATTAATGGGCGAGCCATTAGTTCATTAAACATAAATAGAATTGTAATTAATACAAAATTTACAGTGTGTTCAGGAACTTGTCCTAACCATAAATTTAAGATGAATCGCGCGTTAAAAAAAACTGGAAGAGCGATAAATAACATTAGATATGGAGCAAATTTACACCCCATATAAAGCAATTTTAGTAGTTCATTAAATTTTTGTGCAGCATACAATTTCGTAATTTGGGGAGTAAATGCCATCGTAAAGTTCCCTACGAACCCTGAGATTACTCCAGTAAGAGTTGCAGCTATCCCTGCTGCAGCATTTACAACAGTAGTTTTTGTGAAAATGTTAATTAAAATATCGCTACCTTGCCCGCGCAAAATAGCAGCAGAACTTCCAACAAGTTCCCATCCTGCAAATCCAAACATTTGTTTGAATAGTGGCTTGTTTAATATTGGTCTATATGAACATTCCTCAAATCGACGTTTACAATACCACCCATATATAAGTCGAATTAAAACCGCTACACATACTCCCAATACAGCATATGTCTCAAGTTTGTCAAATGGGGAAATTAGCAACATATAAACAATAACTAGCTTCAGAACAACTTCTAGTATGCTTATGTATGCATATACATTCATTCTTTCATGAGCTACAATACATGCATTATATGGTAGGCTAATAAGGTTTACTGCAAATGTAATTAAAGAACAATGGAATACCCAATGAGCGGCAACCATTCGGCTTGGGTTAATTTGTAATTCGTTATTTAAAAACCATATACCAACAATCTCTGCGACTATAACTACAATTATTGCTAGAATTATTTGTATAGTAACTGAAGTAGAGAATATTTTCTTAAGTTTCTCAATATTTCCCGTCCCTAATTCAAAGGTTATAAAACGACCTATTGAGCCAGAAATTGATGCTGAAATAAGTGAAAACATTGCAACTACTCCTCCAACAACATTATTAATACCATAGTCTTCTACACCCAGCGTGTTTAGTACAACTCTAGATGTATATAATCCTACGGCCATTGTAATCAACATGCGAAAGTATAGGTATATTGTATTCTTTGCAATTCGCTTGTTGGATGATATTGGCTCTGAGGTTGGAGTCGGGGTGTCAAGTTTTTTTGAATCCTGACTGTCCTGTTGCTCGTTTATTATATTTAATTCTTCGTTAGTTGCCATCTAATGATGGTTGTTTTTGATGTTGTCTATTTACTACTTTGCAAAGATGGGAACATTGGCATTATACGCCAATACATGTAGTCTTTAAAGTTTAAAGCACGCCATAATTGCAATTTATGTGAGTTTTTACGGAATTTTTTCAGCTCAGTTTTTCTTTCAATTTTATTAGTTGATTTGAGATGAGTATAAAATAGATGTAGATAGGTAGGGTAGTGGGCAGTTTTTAATTTTGAAGGCAATTTTAACCCCCATTTCTGTTCTAATTGCTCAAGTACACTTGTCATTATCATTAAATGATTTAGACTATCTTGCGCATTTAAAGAATATTTTTGGTCCCACTTTCCCGAATTTACATGATATTGATAAATTACAACTGGTGTCAAGTATATATTTTTACAACTAGCTAAATAGTTATATATAAAGACCGTATCCTCTCCATACTTTAATGAAGTATTAAACTTCAATGAAATAGATTCGATATTTTTTTTCAAAAATAATTTACTACATATCGATGTTAAATATTTTCTATGAGAATTGTAAGTAAACCAATCATATATATCAGATGATTTTTCTAACTTATTATTGTTGTCGGGATAATCAATATCAGGATTACTCCCAATAGTTTCTAATCCTGCAACTTCAAAATCTGCATTGTAGGAGAATGTACATAAATAATTGGGATATATGGTATCATCGCTATCAACAAATGTGATGTATTCCCCACGAGATTTTTCTATTCCAACGTTGCGAGCCGAACTTGTGCCTCCGTTTTCTTTATGAATTACACTTATGCGTGAATCTTTTTGTGCATATTCTTCACAAATCTTGCCCGAATTGTCTATGCTACCATCATTAACAAGGATTAGTTCAAAATCCGAGTATGTTTGAGCCAAAATACTATCAATACATCTTGAAAGATGAGCCTCGGAATTGTAAATAGGAACTATGATTGAAACTTTTGGCATTTGAAGTGATTGCTATCCTATAATATTCAGGATTGATTTTTTAAAGACTCGTGAGAATGACTTCTTTTCTGCCATATATAAAACTTCAGCTGATGACAATTGAAAAGATGACCAAAATGGTTGACTTAGTTCTGCTTGTAAATATTTAATAGCAACATCCTTTGACATAGATTTCGAATTAATTAAATGTCGAATATGATATTTGAGTAATTCTATTAATTCGTTTTGCAATGCTCCAGTGTATTGTTGAAAACCATTATCTAATGCCCAATTATATTTGAGCTGGTAAACATCTTTATAACCTTGTAGTGATTCTAAATTGAATGTAGATGAAGTTCGACCTCCCCATGAATAGTTATAGTGAGCAGTAGGAACGTATTCAATTTTAGGAGTTGCTGCATATATTGGCAAATTGAAAATCCTGTCTTCACCCCAAAATCCATTATATGGAATCGATGTTGCTGATTTTATTAATTTACTCTTATATAATTTGCCACAACATTGCACAGGGAAAAGATGTTCATTATATAGACATGCGTTTAATGCTTGAGCGGCGTCGTAGTTTGAGCGAAATATGACAGGGATGCCCCATTTAGTTAATCGTCGAATAATCTTCATTTGAACTATATCTGCATCTGACTTTTTTTGTGACATTATACATTTATTTATTGCATCTTTGCTTATATAGTCATCAGCATCAATAAAAGTTATATAGTTGCCCCTTGCATGTTTTATTCCTTCTTGCCTTGCATTTGGTAAACCATAGTTCTTGTCAGTAGTAATAACTTTAATGTCAGGTAGAAACTCGTTGCAAATATTCGGGGAGTTATCAGTGCTACAATCATCAACTACGATGATTTCAATATCTTTATACGTTTGTTCTAATGCAGAAAGAATAGTGCGCTTAATAGTGTTCTCTTTGTTGTATAAAGTGATAATTATTGAAACCATAAAACTAAACTTTCCCTAGTAATATTAGTGAAAGATATTTGCTTTTTGAAATGATGTGACTAACCATTAAGGTTATCGCAATTATGATAATCGATGTAATAAATGACACTACTAACAACGGCACAAACCCTAATCCCATTTCAATCATAGGTTGGCGAAGCCATGTCATTGGGAACAAGAAAAAGTAATGTAATAAGTAGATAGCAAGACTTTCTTTGCCGACTAATTGCAATTTTTGTATAAACCAAGAAGGCTTTTCTTGTGCAAACTCAGTTTTGGCCCAAGGCTTTATAACATTAAATATAATTACAATCAAACAAATTTGATATATAATCGTGATAATAAATTTAAATTGCTTAAGAATCAATGGGAATTCCCAAAAATAGCATATATAGTATAATGTTATACTTCCGATTAAAATTGATAAAGTAAATATGATGTTATTAGAAATAATTTCATCAAATTTATTCTTGTATTTGTGGCTCAGTGCCCCAAGCATAAAAATTGGCATAAATTTAACGACTAACTCAAGACTTAAATAATTAACTATATTGCTTTTTGAAATAATGCTAATAATCACAAGTGCTATATATGTGGTAAGAATGAGTAAAATACATATTATCTTGTTGTTTATTTTATTTAATATTGCTACTAATACGCAGTATATTAGTATTAATTCAAATAAACATAATGTAAACCAATATCCATTTTTCCAAACATCTAAATACAAACCGCTCAAAGAAGAAGATAACGGACTTTCAAGACCACTATGAGGAAAATATAGAGTCCATAATGCGCTAACGCATAAAAATGGCAATATTAATTGTTTGAAACGAGATGATATATTTGGTAATATAATTTTATTTTCAGTCGTCTTAAATGTGAAGTATCCACTGATAAAGAAAAATAAAGGCATATGCGTCTTATCAATGAGTTTAAACAAAAAAGCTTTATCGATGTCATGAATGCCCATTATCAGTACATGGCCCATTACTACAAGTAATATTGCGATACCCTTTATAACATCAAAATGGTGTAATCTTTGTTTACTCATCAATCTTTTTCACCAGTGACGGGTGGATAAATGCAGTTGCAACAGCAGCTATCCCGTTAATACATACAACTACTCGTCGATCTCCTTTAATTCTCATAAAATAACCTTCGGCACCTTCAAATACACCACCTATTATTTTAACTTTATCTCCCTTTTTGAAATTTGATACATCGGGATCTAAATAAACGATTTGTTCTGTCGGATTGCCTGCAACCGCAATGAAGTTTTGCATTTGTTGCTCTGGGATAACAATGGGTTCTCTCGTTTCGCGATTCATTATATATCTTATGGGTAGAGCAGTTGTTGCTTTATAACTTTTCAAGTCCTCAGGCGTAATATATACAAAAATTAAGTTATGTATAGCAGGGACTAATTCTTTGATTTTTTTTTCACCGCGGATGATTATCCTATATTTCATTGGAAGGAAGTTCTCAATATGAATTGAGTCTAACTCTCGCTTCACCATCATTTCGCGGTTATATGTAACCCTAATAGCAAACCACTTTTTCATTATGGGCAATTCTTGGGGACACCATAGATATAATATCCATGGATAACCAACAAAATATTTTTATCCCCATCCGGGTGATATCTGATTCAATTCGCATATGTCATTTGTATAGCAACACGTATTGTATCAAGTACAAATTTAAGGATAATTTCTAATTTTTCGCAATATTCCTTGATTTTTTTTGGAAATTTGTTGATAAGTATGTGTTGATGCGGTAAAAATGGCTAAATTATTTCTAGTTATTCATACTGAAATTAATTTTTCATCGTTTACTTTAATAGTAAGTTTTTAGATATGCAGTTTATAAAGTATATATTTATTGTTCTTTCTCTTTCGGTTTGTTTGGCCTCTCAGGCTAGAGTTACAATTCATGGAAAGATTTTAGATGAAGAAAGTCAACCTCTTGAGTTCGTGACAATACGCATCGATGGCACAGCAATAGGTGTAACATCTGATTTAAATGGCGATTATTCAATTTCAACAACTGAACAAGATACCTTGAAAGTTGTTTATAGTTGTATCGGATACAAAGAGGTTACAAAGAAACTTGTTAATCCCCAAGGTGATATTACTCTAAATCTTAAAATGAGTGTAAATTCTCAAGTATTACAAGAGGTGAGTGTTACTGAATATCGCAAACAGATGGGCGCTATGCAAAAAATTGATAGTGAGACATTCAAACTTTCTCCCGATGTGTCGGGTGGAAGTGTAGAAGCTATGCTTACAACTATGGCTGGCGTTAATTCTACCAATGAAATGTCTTCGCAATATTCAGTACGGGGTGGAACATTTGATGAAAATAGTGTATATATTAATGGAATAGAAATATACCGTCCACAATTAATTAGTTCTGGCCAACAAGAAGGCTTGAGTATAATTAACCCTGATTTGGTTGATAATATTTCATTTTCTACTGGCGGCTTTCCTGCTGAATATGGTGATAAAATGTCTTCGGTATTAGATATTACATACAAGGAACCTCAAGCTTTCGAAGGCGCTGTTTCGTTGAGTTTAATGGGTGGAAGCGTGTCAATAGGGCAAAGTTCTAAAAAATTCTCTCAAATTCATGGCTTTAGATACAAGAGCAATTCTTCGTTATTGAGTTCAATGGAAACAAATGGTGAGTACGATCCTAAATATTTTGATTATCAAACAAATTTAAACCTAAAGTTAAACTCAAAATTTAAACTTTCATTTTTGGGAAATATTGCAATCAATAATTATAGTTTTAAACCTATTAATCGCACAACAAATTTCGGCACATCTACCGATGCAAAACAATTTAAAGTGTATTTTGATGGTCAAGAAAAAGATAAATTCGAGACTTATTTTGGCGCATTATCTCTAAATTATACTCTATCTAAATCAATCGGCTTTTCATTAGTAGCATCAGGTTATATGACCAATGAGTTGGTTTCGTATGATATATCTGGCGAATATTGGTTGGATCAAGCTGGAACTACCGGTGGTTCTAATTCAGGTAATGCAATTGGTGGCGAATTAGGTGTTGGCCGGTATCATGAACATTCTCGTAATAGATTAAAAGCTTCGGTTTTTTCGGTCGCTTTACGTGGACATATTGGTATTAATAAGCATAATATTAATTATGGATTATCATTTAATAGAGAAAATATTTTTGATAGAACAAGAGAGTGGGAATTGCGCGATTCAGCCGGATACTCATTGCCTGTAAATGGCACATCGGTTAATATGGTGTATAATTTAACTTCTAATCACGATATTGCGACAACACGCCTCTCTTTCTTTGCACAAGATTCATATAGATTACCTATATCAATAGGTTATTTTACATTTAATGGCGGCGTTAGATTATCGTATTGGGATTTTAATAAAGAATTTTTAATTAGTCCTCGTGTTAATGTTGCATATGTTCCCAAACGAAATGAACATTGGGCGTTTAGATTTGCATCAGGGCTTTACTATCAATCTCCGTTCTATAAAGAGTACAGACAACCCATTCAAGATGATAAGGGAAACTATACAATTAAACTTAATGATGAAATTTTGTCTCAACGCAGCATCCAATTTATATTAGGAAGTGATTATACTTTCAGAGCCTTTAATAGACCATTTAAGTTTTCGGCTGAAGCATATTATAAATTACTTGGAAATTTAATCCCATATGAGGTTGATAACTTGAAAATTACATATAGCGGTGTGAATAGTTCTAAAGGCTTTACTGCTGGCATTGATTGTAAATTATTTGGACAATTTGTTCCTGGAACAGATTCTTGGGTTAGTTTTTCATTAATGAAAACTCAAGAAGAACTTAATGGAGTCAAAGTTCCTCGTCCAACAGACCAGCGTTATAGTTTTGCATTGTTTTTTACTGACTATTTTCCAAAATTCCCCAAATTAAAATTTAGTTTACGAGGTATATTCTCGGATGGCTTACCAACTACAGCTCCTCGAAGTACCCGTGATCAAGGATATTTTAGAGCACCTGCATACAAACGCGTTGATGTTGGGTTGTCTTATGCATTATTATCTCCACTTAAAGAAGGCGAAAATCGATATGGTTTTTTGAAAAACTTTAAGAGCATTTGGTTAGGCATTGATGTTTTTAATTTATTAGATATATCAAATGTCAGCAGTTATTATTGGGTAACTGATGTAAATAATTTACAGTATGCTGTTCCTAATTATCTCACTCGCCGTCAGTTTAATGTGAGATTATCGGTAGATTTTTGACGCATATTATGTTAATAAAAATATTAGGCGTAACAAGCATATGTTACGCCTAATATTTTTATTTGAATAGGACAACCTATTTACTTAATGCTGCGATACTTTCTTCAAGCGATTTAATCTTTGATTCGGCATCGGCCATTTTTTTCTTTTCGCCTTCAACAACGGCTGCAGGAGCATTATTTACAAAACGTTCATTCCCGAGTTTCTTTTGTACTGAAGCAAGAAAACCATGTTGATATTCAAGGTCTTTTTTAAGTTTTGCTAACTCTGCTTCTACATCGATATTATTGGTTAACGGAACATTAAACTCAATTGTCCCAACCATAAATGATGCAGCTGTTGCATCTTTTTCAGAAACGAAGTTAATCTTGTCAAGATTAGCAAGCTTTTCAATAATACTAAACTCGTCATTTTTGAATTCCCCAAGGATATTTAGAGTTAAAACATCTTTGTTAGGAATGTTTTTCGCTGCTCTTACTCCACGGACGCCCACGATAACCTCCTTGGCAAGTTCCATTGACGAAAGGATGTCTTTTTTGATTTCTGTCTCAGAAGGGATTAATGCAATCATTATTGATTCTCCCTCTTTGCGCTCTTCAAGGTGTTGCCATAATTCTTCGGTAATAAATGGCATGAATGGATGAAGCAAGCGCAAAAGTGAATCAAAGTATCCAAGGGTAATTTTATATGTAGCGCTATCAATGGGTTGGCCGTAAGCAGGTTTTACCATTTCAAGATACCATGATGAAAACTCATCCCAGAATAATTTGTAAACTTCCATTAATGCTTCAGATAAACGGAATTTAGAGAATAAGTCCTTAACTTCTATTAATGTAGCATTTAGTTTTGCACCAAACCAATCTGTAGCTCGTTTTGCATATTCAGGTTGCTCAATTTCAGCCACATCCCAACCTTTAACTAGGCGGAACGCATTCCATATTTTGTTGCAGAAATTTCTACCTTGTTCACATAATTTGTCATCATATAAAATGTCATTACCTGCAGGCGCAGCAAGCATCATGCCCATGCGTACTCCATCGGCACCATATGTTGCAATTAAATCTAATGGGTCGGGAGAGTTGCCAAGTGATTTTGACATTTTACGACCTAATTTATCACGAACAATACCAGTAAAATATACCGATTTAAATGGTTTTTCATTTAAATATTCATATCCCGAGATAATCATACGTGCCACCCAGAAGAAAATAATATCGGGACCAGTAACAAGGTCGCAAGTTGGATAATAATATTTTATTTCTTCATTATCGGGGTCAAGAATACCGTTAAATAGAGATATAGGCCATAGCCAAGAACTGAACCATGTGTCAAGGCAGTCCTCATCTCTACGCAAATCGTTTATTGTAAGATTATCATTGCCAGTTTTTTCTTTAGCTAAATTGAGCGCTTGTTCATCATTCTCAGCAACCACATAACCACCTTCAGGAAGGAAATAAGCAGGAATGCGATGCCCCCACCAAAGTTGACGACTAATACACCAATCTTTAATATTAGTCATCCAATGGCGATATGTGTTCTTAAATTTGGGAGGATAAAATTTAATATCATCATCCATAACTGCATCAAGCGCAGGTATTGTAATCTTATCCATTTTTAAGAACCATTGCATTGATAATTTTGGCTCGATTACGACTTTGGTTCGCTCAGAATATCCTACTTTATTATCATAATCTTCTATTTTTTCAACAAGATTAGCCTTGTCAAGGTCAACTACAATTTCTTTTCGAACATCAAAACGATCTTTGCCAATATACATTCCTCCAGCTTCGCTTATAGTTCCATTATCATTGAAAATGTCGATTGTAGGAAGATTGTATTTTTCGCCAAGCATATAGTCGTTAACATCATGAGCAGGTGTTACTTTTAAGCAACCTGTACCAAATTCCATCTCAACATATTCGTCCATTATAATGGGGACAGCACGATTAACGAGAGGAACTATGACTTTTTTGCCTTTTAACCATTGGTATCGTTCATCATTAGGATTTACGCATACGGCAGTATCACCTAATATTGTTTCGGGGCGAGTAGTCGCAACTACAATATATCTATCTTCACCCTCGACATAATAACGAAGGTGATATAATTTGCTATGTTCTTCTTTATATATAACTTCCTCGTCTGATAATGCAGTTAGAGCTGCAGGGTCCCAATTGACCATTCTCACACCACGATAAATCAAACCCTTGTTGTACAAATCAACAAATACCTTAATTACACTTTCGCTACGCACATCGTCCATTGTAAACGCTGTACGGCTCCAATCACATGACGCTCCAAGTTTTTTTAATTGTTCAAGAATAATACCACCATGTTTATGAGTCCAATCCCATGCATGTTTAAGGAATTCGTCACGAGTTAAATCGGTTTTCTTAATTCCTTCTGCAGCTAATTTTGCAACAACTTTTGCTTCGGTAGCAATAGATGCGTGGTCTGTACCTGGAACCCATAATGCATTTTTCCCTTCCATTCGAGCGCGTCGAATAAGAATATCTTGGATTGTATTATTTAGCATATGACCCATATGCAAAACACCTGTTACATTGGGAGGGGGAATTACAATAGTATATGGTTCTCTTTCATCGGGTGTCGACTTAAATAAGTCATGTTTCATCCAATAGCTATACCATTTATCTTCAACCTCAGACGGGCTGTATTTAGTCGCTAATTCGTTCATTTGATAATTATAAGTTTTGTTATTATTTAATGTGCAAAATTACAAATAATATTGGATATATTAATAAGTTTTGGCGCGATTTTACTTAAGTAAAATATTATTGTTTAATTGTGGGAATATACAACCTTGATTATATTGTCAATATTATAAACTGGATTATCGCAAAAATTGGGATATAATATAGAATAAATGAAGAAAATGCGCTATTTTTGTATTGTAATTAATTATTATGTTGTAAAAATGGCTGAAATGAGAACTAAACCATATAAAATCGGTATCGCTTTGAGCGGAGGTGGTGCTCGTGGTTTTGCTCATGCAGGCGCTTTATGTGCCCTTGAAGAATTTGGAATAAAACCTAATATAATAGCAGGGGTAAGCGCTGGGGCTATTGTAGGAGTGATGTATTCATCAGGTATTTCTCCCAAAAATATTCCACATCTTTTTGATGGACTTAAATTTAATGACTTATGTGAACTTGGAGTCCCCAAAGATGGATTTTTTAAAATGGATAAATTTCGCCGTTTTTTGAAAAAAAATCTTTTATGTGACAATATTGAGGAGTTAAATATTCCTACTTTTGTTTGTGCAACAGATATAGAGAAGGGGATTCCTCATGCATTTTCTTCAGGGAGTATAGCAGAACGGGTCGTGGCATCTTGTAGCATTCCTATTGTTTTTAAACCTATTAAAATTGATGGGGCTTATTATGTTGATGGTGGAGTGTTGCATAATTTGCCAGCTTGGATATTAAGAGATAAATGTGAATTATTGATTGGCCTAAATTGTAGCCCATTAATTAAAGAAAAATATTCACCAACTATCCTTGGAATTGCTGAGCGGTCATTTGATTTAATGTCACGAGTGAACGCTGGTGTTGATATGGAACTTTGTGATATCGTTATTGAAATGACTGATATTGCTAATTATAGAGTGTTTAATTTAAAAGATTCAAATAAGGTATATAATAGTGGGTATAATGCAACTAAAAAAATATTAAGCAGTATTGATATCCTTGAAAAATATAAGACTATATGAACCAAAAACCAATTATTTATCAATTACTTCCTCGTTTATTCACTAATCCAACAGTAAATTGTGTTGTAAATGGCACAATTGACCAAAATGGATGTGGAAAATTAAATGATATCACTTCGACTGTGATAAAAAACATTAAGAAATTAGGGGTGACGCATATATGGTATACCGGTATTATTGAGCACGCTCATAAGACAGATTATACAAAATATGGCATAAAAAAAGACAATACGCATGTGATTAAAGGAAATGCGGGTTCGCCTTATGCAATAAAAGACTATTATGATGTTGATCCCGATTTAGCAGATAATGTTCCTAAACGCATTGAAGAATTTGAAAAGTTAGTTAAGCGCACACACGACGCAGGACTAAAAGTAATTATTGACTTTGTGCCAAATCATGTTGCCCGTCAGTATTATTCCGATGCAAAGCCCGTAGGTATTGAAGATTTAGGCCAAGGTGATGATAATACTTATTTCTTTAAACAAACTAATAATTTTTATTATATACCTCGCCAACAATTTGCGCCACATGTTGATATGGGGCAGGGAGATGATTTTTATAATGAATTCCCTGCAAAAGCGTCGGGTAATGATTGTTTTACAGCTTTTCCAGGTGAGTTTGATTGGTATGATACTATTAAACTTAATTATGGGTTAGATTATGGCGATGGCTCTCGACATTTTGACCCTATCCCTGATACTTGGTTTAAAATGTTGCATATTTTACGATATTGGGCTGCAAAAGGGGTTGACGGATTTCGATGTGATATGGTACACATGGTTCCATTAGAGTTTTGGCAATGGGCTATATCAAATATAAAAAACACTTATCCTGACATTATTTTCATTGCAGAAATTTACGATACAAATTTATATCGTGATTATATTCATATTGGACGTTTTGATTATTTATACGATAAAGTTACATTGTATGATACTTTAAGAAATATACAATGCTCCAACTATTCAGCAGCTCAAATAACTAATTGTTGGCAAACTGTAGATGGCATCAATGCAAACATGCTAAATTTCCTAGAGAATCATGATGAACAACGATTTGCATCTATGCAGTTTGCTGGCGATGCAACTATTGTAATTCCATCATTAATTGTTAGCTCAATGATTAATGTTGGCCCTATGATGATATATGCTGGGCAAGAATTAGGTGAGCAAGCTACTGATGCTGAGGGTTATAGTGGTAAAGATGGTAGAACTACAATATTTGATTATTGGAGTGTTCCCACTTTGCGACGTTGGTATAATAATGGAAAATGTGATGGGGAAGCCTTAACAAGCCGTGAAAAATGGCTAAGAGATGAGTATTCAAAGATTCTATCATTATGCAATAAAGAGAAGGCTATTTCTCAAGGCTCATTTTATGACTTAATGTATGTGAATTATGAGAATAGCACTTTGAATCCTCATGATCAATATGTTTTCTTGAGAAATTTTGAAAATGAGACATTAATTATTGCAGTTAATTTTAGAGCAACATCATGTGATCTTAAAATTAATGTTCCACGTCATGCATTTAATTTTCTCGGCATAACAGAGGGAGACTTTGAAGCAGTTGAATTGTTGACGAGTGAAAAAGAAGTTAAAACTTTTTCATCTGAAACTCCATTTGAAACATTTATTAAACCTCATAATGCTGTAGTTTGGAAGATTAATCATAAAAAAGTTAAATCAAATAGTAAAAAAATCACTAAACAGGCCACTTGTAAAGGTAAAAAGTAGTAATTTTGTAAAAAATAATTATAACCTAAAAATAAATTAAAGATATGTTACCTCCATTTAAGGTTTTTTCTGGTCGCAAGTCACACTATATGGCTGAAGAAATCTGCAAGGAATTAGGAGTAGAGTTGGGTAAAATGAATACTCAACAATTTGCAGATGGTGAATTCGAAGTGTGTTTTGAAGAGTCAATTCGTGGCTGCGAAGTATATTTGGTTCAATCAACATTTCCTAATACAGATAACTTGATGGAATTGTTGTTAATGATTGATGCAGCTAAGAGAGCATCGGCAAAATCTATCATTGCTGTTATGCCATATTTTGGTTGGGCGCGTCAAGATCGTAAAGACAAACCCCGTGTATCAATTGCAGCAAAATTAGTCGCTGATTTATTGAGTACAGCAGGCGTTGATCGTGTTATCACAATGGATTTACATGCCGATCAAATACAAGGATTCTTTAATGTCCCAGTTGATCATTTGTATGCATCATCGGTATTCATTCCTTACATTCAATCACTTAACCTTGAGGATATGGTAATTGCAACACCCGATGTCGGTGGTGCAAAACGCGCAAATAGCTATGCAAAGTATCTTGACTTGCCACTTGTATTGTGTCATAAACAACGCGCAAAAGCTAATGTCGTAGAAAAAATGACTGTTATTGGCGATGTAAAAGATAAAAATGTCATTCTTGTTGATGATATGGTTGATACAGCAGGGACAATTACTAAAGCTGCCGACTTGATGATAGCAAATGGAGCTAAATCGGTCAGAGCATTATGTTCTCATGCAATTATGAGTGATCCAGCATCAGAGAGAGTTGATAATTGTGGTATGACTGAAATGATTTTTACCAATAGCATTCCATTTGATAAAGATTGCAAAAAAGCAACGATACTCAGCGTTGCACGTCTATTTGCTGATACAATTAGAAGAGTTCACGATAATGAATCGATATCTTCGCAATACTTAATAAAGTAAGATAGAGTAATCATAATAGGAAAAATAAGGTAAGAATTTCTTACCTTATTTTTTTGTCTTTAAATATCTTTTGCACAGATTATTATATTCTGGAAGCTTTTTAACCTCTCTTATCCAATGATTAAATTTATTGCATAGATCATCATTGTTATGTTTTAATGCCCACACTTGAAATTGATTAAAAGATATTTTTGTATTTATGTCAAGTTGGGGGTAATCTTTTATCATTGATTTTGCAATATTTGCATTTACAACAGCTTGTTTAACCTCTCCAAATGCGGTCAACATAATTAATTGTTCCGAGGAATAATTGGGTGACTCTATAATGAAAATTTCGTCACACCCCAATTCATCCGAAAGATTTGCTATTCTGTTGATAAAGGGAGATCCTGCTACAACCCATACGCTATCTGATGCAAGTTGTGTATAGTTTGTAATATTTCCTTCCCCTGTTTGTTTATTCTTCCGTTGGACAAGGACTTGATGATCAATATATAATGGCTCGGTAAGTAGGTATCTTTCTTTTAATTCTGATGTTGCAGGGATGTCAGCAACTACAATGTCAAAATTACCTATTTCTAAGCCGTTTAAAGCAAAGTTTAATGGGACAAATTCGTGAAATTTAAAATTGATATCGTATTTATTAGATATTAAATTTAGAATGTCATAATAAAATCCCCCTATTGAGTCGGTAGATAAAGACATTGATAATGGCGAAATCTCAATTGCAACATTAATTGTATCTCCACCAGCACGTTCATAATAAATCTCTTTATTATGAGGATTACTGCATTTTTTTAATGATAACATTAATACCACAACGCATATTGTCAATATGAGATATATTGATAATCGTCCTTTGTATAGAGAGACTCTTTTCATTAATTAGCTAAATCGACAGATACACCAACTTGAAACTTACGAGGATTTAGAGGGTAGTGTGGCATAGAGAAGTAATTATTATTACCAAATAAGCCCTGGTTGACATGGCTCATCATAACATAGAAACGCGCTTTGCTTAATTTCATATTAATATAAGCGTTCATAAACGGATAATTACCAATTTCTACTTCATTCTGGTTATAGAAACTCATAGTAGCAGGTTGATAAGCAACGCTTTTATATTTGGTATAATAGTCACAATCTACTCCTAATTGTACATCTAATACTTTTGCTATTTTAAATAGTAAATATAAATTTGAGTAAATTGATAATTTAGGCAGAGGAATAACACTCTCATTGGTCGAAGTTTGATATGTGAGTTTATTATCCCAATTTAAAATACCAATTTTGAAATTTTGATTAAGAGAAGCACTGAAAACTTGAACATTACCATCGTGCTGAACTGGTAGGCAATGTTCATTAAAATAGATATGATTTTCGACATTTTCTATCCCTACATTGATAAATGTGCGAGTGTGAGGAATATTTAATTTACCTCCAACTCGATAGTTGCGTACTTTACCAAAATCATTCTTCCATATAAAGTGATTTGATACATAGTTATTCATTAAGAAGGGTGTTTCTTCGTTTTTAAACCATCCATAACCTGCAATTGTAACAGAGTCTCCAAAAAGTTTAAATCGAGCTGAAATATCACCATAAATGTCAATATCTCCAATAGATGGTCCTAAAAGGCCAAACTTTGCAGTTACATTATATTTAAGCAAAGAACCTTGTTGTTTTGTTAATTGACCACCAACCCATAATAGATTCTCAATCTTTCCAGTTGGTACTGAATTCATCCCTAGAGGAAGAGGCGAGAGGTTTGGATGTAAAGCGATTGCTCTATTAAGAGTATCTGCCATTAGAGTATACTCTCTTATTTGGTGTGTGACAAAAGCCGATAATCCTGCTTTAGCATATTTATTAAATCCTTCCAATAATGAAATGCCTAATGTGTTTGATAAAGACCAATAAGCTGTTCTATCTATAGTTGTAGATGGATTTAGATATATATTATCAAAGAAATTCCTATTTTCTCCATCAGCAGTGCTTCGGAATAAGTGGTCATCGTCGTTATATTTCAATGTCCACACAAAACTAGTTACTGGAATATATTCGCGACTGATAACGCTGTCACCATCCTTTTCTTCATCCCAATATCCTACTTTATATCGATTGTTAATTAATAAATTATTCCCTTTAACACGAGAGTGTGCAGTTGATAAATTTGTTGGTATTGTCTTTGTGTCAACTTTAGTTGAGCCCCCTTGTACTTCAGCAGGATCTGTAATATATAAATCATTTACTATGCCACCATTTTCTTTATTAAGCATATCGTAATGATAAAAGTAGGCCTGCATTTCATATCTATCACCAAGATATGATCCTGATGCTCCCCATGTTAGGTCTTTTACTGATTGGTAATTATAGCTACCTATAGAATAAAGGTAGTCAATCATTGCACCAACTTGAGCTCTTTTATTTATATTTCCCGAAAAGTCTGCTTTTAAACGGTCTTGAGTTGTTGCCTTACTGCCACCTGTATTATATGACAACAATGTCATTGGAAGTCGTGTGTTATAAAATTTTAGTGTAGATGTATTGGGCATCCATGCCGATAATGCATCTTTAAAAAAGAAATCGCTCATTGGTTTCCTTTCAAAATATAGCATATTCAAGCCCTCAGCACCAAGGTTGCCTGTAGTGGCATATGCAGGAGAAACACCTGATGGAACCGATTTGTGATAGTAGTTATATAATAATGTATCAATTGTTGACTCTTCTCTTAATCCAAGAGGCTCCATTAGAGTCCACGCATATGATTTTGAAGTTTGCGTAGATTCCTCCTGAGTTTTTTGTTTCTCTTCATTTGACTCATTTTGTGCGTTTAGAGCAATAAAT
This sequence comes from Muribaculaceae bacterium, assembly GCA_045637505.1. Taxonomy (GTDB): domain Bacteria; phylum Bacteroidota; class Bacteroidia; order Bacteroidales; family Muribaculaceae; genus RGIG4079. The sequence continues at coordinate 95,349 of JAZTZO010000016.1, forward strand.
GAGCAACAAAATATTATGTATATTAATATTTTCTTCATCACGAGTACAAAGTTACACAATTTAATGCATTATGCATTAATTGTTATGTATAATTAACTCTAAATGACAAGAAAAAAGGCTATCAACAACAGGTTGATAGCCCATATATTGAGATTTCTTATTTTACATCTTTAGGTTTCAACCATTTGTCAAACCAACGGAAGAATAGTCTTTGCCACATAATAGCATTTTGAGGTTTAAGTATCCAGTGATTTTCATCTGGATATATAACCATTTCAGTAGGAATACCTCTCAATTTAGCAGCGTTAAATGCTTGCATACCTTGTGAGGCAAGGATGCGGAAATCATATTCTCCATGAGAAATCATGATGGGAGCTGTCCACTTATCAACATATTTGTGTGGTGATTGGCTAAATGTGCGTTGTGCCACTTCGTTATCTTTATCCCAGAATGCACCACCTAAGTCCCAATTAGCAAACCACATTTCTTCTGTCTCAAGATATTGTGCTTCGGTGTTGAAAATACCAGCATGAGCAAAGAGTGCAGCAAAACGATTATCGTGATTACCGGCCAACCAATATACCGAGAAACCTCCATAACTTGCGCCAGTTGCGCCTATATGTTTTTCATCAATAAATGGCTCTTTCTTCATTTCATCTACTGCAGAAAGATAATCCTTCATGTTTTGGCCACCATAGTCGCCGGAAATTTGTTCGTTCCATTCTGTGCCAAATCCTGGAAGACCACGACGGTTAGGCGCAATTACTACGTATCCATTAGCTGCCATTAATGCAAAGTTCCATCGATAACTCCAAAACTGGCTTACGGCTTGTTGTGGGCCTCCTTGACAGTAAAGAATGGCTGGATATTTTTTTGTTTTGTCAAAATTTTGAGGATAAATCACCCACGTTGTCATTTCTTTTCCGTCGGTAGTTGGGATAAGTCTTTTTTCAACAGTTGGCATAGTCAATTGTGCAAAAATCTCATCGTTTACGGTTGATAATTTAGTTGCTTTGCCATTTTTTACCGAGAAAATCTCATTAGGATAAAGCATTGAATGATTTGTTGCAATCAATGTTTTATCGTCAACTGGTATTACATCGGTATAATCAACAACACCTCCTACAACTTCCTTAATCTCATTCTTTTTGAGATCAATGTTAAATATAGGGGTAACACCTTGATGATGTGCCACAAAAAAGATTGACTTACTATTTGGACTCCATGCAATAGTGTTTACTGTATAATCCCAATTTTTAGTTAAATCAGTTTTTTCGCCAGTTTTGCGATTAAGAATAAAGATGCGATTTTTGTCAGACTCATATCCGTCGCGCTCCATGCTCAACCATGCTACATATTTTCCGTCGGGTGAATACGCTGGATTTGTGTCATATCCCATCATGCCTTCAGTGAGGTTTGTCGTAGTTTTTGTTTCAACGTTATAGAGATATAAATCGCTATTAGTTGATTCAGCATATTCTTTACCAGTTTTTTTGCGAGACACATAAATAATCTCCTTCCCATCGGGTGACCAAGCCAAAGACTCAACTCCACCAAATGGTTTCATCGGTGCTTCATATGGCTCACCTTCCATAATGTCAATAATGTTAGTCAGTTCTGTACCATAAAAATCAGCCAAGAAGGGGTGGGGGATTTCCTTTACCCACTCGTCCCAATGTTTATACATTAAGTCATTAACGACAATACCAGTAGCTTTGGGGAGGTCAGGATATATATCTTGTGCAGTAGTAGCCGATTTGAGATTAGAGATAAATAATACCTTTGTTTCATCGGGCGATATAAGGAAACCATTAACGCCTTTTTCTACGTTGCTTATCATCTTTCGGTCGCTACCATCGGCATTCATTACCCATATTTGCATCACGCCATTTTCAGGATATAGAAATGCAATTTTTGAGCCACCATCAATCCACACTGCATTTGCTTCACTTCGAGGAGTTTTTGTAATGCGCGTATTTTCGGTGCCATCAATATTCATAATATAAAGGTCGTTATTACTGCGATTTTGCTCTACGCTTTCATAAGAGATGCCATAAAGAATTTTTGTTTTGTCGGGAGAAAGGGTGGGAGCAGACACACGACCTAGTGCCTGTAATGCCTCTATGTTAAACACACCATCTTCACTCTTGAACGAATGTTTGTCGATGATTATTTCATCATCAGCTATTGCTATATTTGCAGATGTTGCCATTAGCATAGCAGTACTCATAATGATAGGTTTTAAGATATTCATAATTTAATATTTTAATTATTCTTTATGCAAAGATAATCATTTTACTATTGATAATGAATAAAATGGCAAGGTTATATTTCAATTATTGAATTGTAATATAAAATATTAATTAACTTGTTTGCCAGGAAATAGTTTGCGTAGCAAATCGGGGCGATGTAGTCGCTTTAAAGATTGTATAATCTCTAAACGATAGGTTTTGTCATACCAGAAGAAGTATTTTCGCTGAGCGAGTTTTTCATCGCGCGTGGTTGCTGTGAATATTTTTTCGCCTGTGTATGGGTGAAATCCTGTATAGTAAATTTCTGTAGATAGAGTCATAGGAGTAGGAGTAAAATCTTGTACTTGCTCAAGGTGCATATTTAGATTTTTCGTTTCTACAGCAAGTTCTGCCATATCTACCTCACGACAGCCCGGATGACTTGATATGAAATAAGGAATAAGTTGCTGATTTAATCCATTAACACGATTTACTCTATCGAAGATCTTTTTGAACTTATAATATAATGAAAATGAAGGCTTTCGCATTATATTCAATACGTGATCGCATGTGTGTTCGGGTGCAACTTTTAATCGCCCAGATACGTGATTTTTAATTAGTTCCTCATTATATTTTGCATTAGCGCGGTCAATATCAGCATTGCCTGTGTGATGCATTGATAAATCATAACGCACACCGCTACCAATAAATGACTTTTTAATTTGAGGCAATTCATCAACCCTTTTATAAATATCGAGCAACGGAGTGTGATTAGTATTGAGATTTGTGCATGGTTTAGGGTGTAAACATGATGGTTTAAAGCATTTTTTGCAAATATTCAAATCCTTGCCACACATCATATACATATTAGCTGATGGTCCACCCAAATCGCTTAAATATCCTTTAAACCCTGGCATTGTAGTGATTTGGTTCACTTCACGAAGAATCGACTCTTTACTGCGAGAGGCAATAAATTTACCTTGATGTGCCGAAATTGTGCAAAATGCACACCCTCCAAAGCAACCGCGATGCATATTTATAGAAAATTTTATCATTTCAAATGCAGGTATTGTTTTGCCTTTATATCGAGGGTGGGGAAGTCGCGTATAAGGTAAATCAAATGAAGCATCAATCTGCTTGGTAGTCATAGGAGGATTCATTGGATTGACTTTAACAACCTTATTCTCATACTGCTGCCACAATGTAGCACCTTCATAGCGGTTGGATTGCTGTTCGATATGCTTAAAGTTATGAGCTTGAGATTTTTTATTTTTTAGACATTCATCATAACTATTTAAAACGATATTGAATTCATCGGCATTGGGCATTGAATCAGTTAACACAACAGTCTGATTAATGTCGTTAATTTGTGAAATGGGTTCCCCTTTTTGAAGCCTTTCAACAACTTCTAAAATTGGCAATTCTCCCATGCCATATATAAGCATATCAATTGGGGCATCACACATTATTGATTTATGTAACTTGTCGTCCCAATAATCATAATGGGAAAGACGGCGCATTGATGCCTCAATGCCTCCAGCAATAATGGGAATATCAGGATAAATTTCTTTAAGGATTTTTGAATATACTATAGTAGGGTAGTCGGGGCGCATGCCATATCTGCCTTCTGGAGTATATGCATCATCACTGCGACGACGACGATTGGCTGTGTAGTGATTGACCATTGAGTCCATCGCTCCAGCTGAGATGCCAAAAAATAGTCGTGGACGACCAAACTTCTTGAAATCACGAAGATCATCTCGCCAATTAGGTTGCGGAACAATAGCAACTTTTAAACCATTTGCTTGAAGTATCCGGCCAATAACTGCTGCACCAAATGAAGGATGATCAACATATGCATCACCCGAAAACAATATTACATCAACATCGTCCCAACCATGGGCTTTCATTTCTTTTACTGAAGTGGGGAGCCAATCGGTTATTTTATATGTATTATCTATAGAATTATTTGTTTTCATTTTCAAGTGCTTGTAGTCGATTTTGAAGTTTTATAATTTCATCACGAAGTCGTGCCGCTTCAATAAATTCCATGTTTTTAGCCGATTCAACCATTTTTGTACGCAGTTGTGTAATAGTATATTGTAAAGACTCACTATTCATATATGATATTACTGGGTCGGCAGCTATATCAACTTTTTTGGAATATTCTCTTTCATACATTAATGCTTCAGGCTTGCGACCTTGTGGTACCGGCTCAAAGTCACTGTCTTTATCAAGCCCTATTATGCGATTACGAGCTTTAATAATAGCTTGTGGTGTGATGCCATTCTTTTCATTGTATTCTAATTGCAAGGTGCGTCGGCGATTTGTTTCATCAATGGTTTGTTGCATGCTATCAGTAATTTTGTCGGCATACATTATTACCATACCATTGAGATTGCGTGCAGCACGTCCAACTGTTTGTGTTAGAGATCGATGATTTCGTAAAAAACCTTCTTTATCGGCATCAAGAATTGCTACAAGAGATACTTCTGGTAGGTCAAGCCCTTCTCGAAGTAGATTTACTCCAATCAATACATCATATATACCTGCACGAAGGTCATCAAGAATTTGAATGCGATCGAGAGTGTCAACATCACTATGAATATATGCACAGCGGATTCGTAATTTCTGCATATAGTCATTCAATTCTTCAGCCATACGTTTGGTAAGGGTGGTAACTAATACGCGCTCATCTTTTTCTGCTCTATCTTGAATTTCATCGATTAAATCATCAATTTGATTTAGTGATGGGCGTACTTCAATAATTGGGTCTAAAAGTCCAGTTGGACGAATTATTTGCTCTACAACAACACCCTCGCATTTTTCTAATTCATAATCGGCTGGAGTTGCACTCACATAAATAATTTGTTTGGTTAATGATTCAAATTCTTCAAATTTAAGTGGACGATTATCCAGAGCAGCAGGTAATCTAAACCCATATTCAACAAGGTTCATTTTACGAGATAAATCTCCACCAAACATTGCTCTAATTTGTGGCACTGTTACATGACTTTCATCAATTATGGTCAAGAAATTGTCGGGGAAATAATCTAATAGACAAAATGGTCGAGACCCTGGATTACGTCCATCAAAATACCGACTATAATTTTCAATACCAGAACAATGGCCAACTTCTTTCATCATTTCTACGTCATAAGTAACACGTTCGTTTAATCGTTTAGCTTCTACAGTACGTGCTTCTTTGTGAAAAAACTCAACTTGTTGCCCTAAATCAAGCTGTATTTGGGCAATTGCCGAGGCTTGTCGTTCACGTGAAGTAACAAATATGTTTGCGGGGTATATTTTAAAACAATCATGAGTGCCTAATGATATCCCATCTGTGGGGTGCACAGTTGAAATTGCTTCTATTTCATCTCCCCAAAAGGTAATACGAAGTACAATCTCTTCATAAGCCAAGCGAATGTCAACGGTGTCTCCTTTTACTCTAAATGTGCCGCGCGAGAGCTCAACTTCATTTCGACTATATAAAGCATCAACCAACTGTCGCAAGAACGCGTTTCGAGCGACTTTTTGACCTACTTTTACCTCAATTACATTGCTATGAAAATCGGCAGGATTCCCAATTCCATATATACATGAAACAGATGAAATTACAATAACATCTTGACGCCCTGACAATAAAGCTGATGTAGTAGCAAGTCGTAGTTTGTCAATTTCATCATTAATCATCAAGTCTTTTTCTATATATTTATCGACCGAGGGAATATATGCTTCGGGTTGATAATAATCGTAATATGATACAAAATATTGGACTGAGTTGTTTGGGAAAAAAGATTTAAATTCGCTATATAATTGAGCTGCCAATGTTTTATTGTGGCTTAATATAAGAGTGGGGCGTTGAACTCTCTCAATGACATTTGCCATTGTGAAAGTTTTCCCCGAACCTGTAACTCCGAGCAAAGTTTGAGCTTTAGCGCCAGAGTTAATGCCATCGGCCAATTGGTCTATTGCTTGAGGTTGGTCTCCAGTGGGTTTATAGTGAGATGCTAATTCAAATTTCATATAAATAGTTTATTATACAAAGATAGCTACATTAGCGCAAAGATAAAAGTCTTATTAAAAAAGAAAATAGCGAATAGTAATTTCTGTCGCTATAAAACTGTTTTAATGTATTATATTCACACCGGAATAGTCATTAATGGTATGTCGGCATGCAATAATATTTTATGAGCAAGGCTTGGATTGAAGAAACGAGAAAAAACATTCTTCTTCTTATTGGGAGCAATTATTAAATCAATATGCTTTTCATTTTCAATAATTGCATAATTAGAAGCAATGTTATTTAAGTCAATGTGATGAATTTTAAAACTAAAACGAGGGTAATTTTCAATACAATAATTTAAAAATTTGGATGAAAATTGAGAAATTAGATTAAGATTATTGGCTGCCTTATGTGGTATAGTAATAATAGTTACATCAAGAGATAAATGAGGTAATAACCTGTAAAGTGTATCTAATGCAATAAAGTCCTCGTTTGACATATTACAAAAGAAAACTATATGTTTTATATTGTCAAAATTAAATGTAATCGAGTTTTCAGGAATAGCAAGGACTGGAATGCGACATACATCAAGGACTTCTCCAGTTACACTACCTATTAATTCCTTTTCTTTTTTTCCTGAACCTCTTGTACCCATAATAATTAGTTGTGGTTTGCGCTCTTTAGTATAGTTCTCAATAGAATCCTCGGGCACACCTTCAACTAATTTCGTTGTGAATTTTATGGGTGGAATAACTCCAATTTTTATTTGCTCTTTTAATTTGTTTGAAAACTGCTTAAGTTGTTCTTCTGCAATTTCCTTAATTGAGTCATTTGAACTTTTAATAACGGAATCCTCTTCGATATATTGAAGTTTATCAATCGGATTTTGAGCAATGTATGAGTGTAAAAAGTTAATTTGATATTTATGAATTGCAGCTAATTTGAATGCAATTAAACTTGCACGATACGAATATTCAGAAAAATCTACTGGGACTAATATTGAGTTTTCATTCTCATTTATATTTGAAATAGAAAATATCTCTGGATTTTCTACTATTCGTAATGCTAACGACAAATCTTTTTCATAGATCCTAACTCTAACACCAGATGATATAGTAGGATTTTCTAAATTAACATTATTTAAAACCGCAACAACTCCTTCACTCTCTAAAATAGATTTTAGAGCAACTGCTTTGTCATAAGTGTGAATTGCTAGAGTTATTAAACGATTTTCACTCATATAGAATTATTATTCTTTTTCTTGTGCTTGTAAAATTTCGATAGCCATATCATATATGGTAGTATCGTCGAGAACAACAATACCTCCGTTGGGCCCTGGTTCAATATGTACACCACAATTTTTGCCAAATTCGTAGTTTGTACCACCAAAATAATTTCGAACTGTTTGCACTGTTAAATTTAACTTGTCAGCGATTTGATGAATTGAACCATCGGGTAAACTGTCTTTGATGCGACGAAGATCGTTAAATGAAATTGTTTTAGTCATAATGATATTAAATTTTAATGTTAGTAATTCAGGTTGTTTAGAATGTCGAGTTAAATTTAGTGCTATATTTTGATATTACCAAATTTTTCATAAAAAAATGACATGTGTTTTATAACATATCATAGCAAAATGTAATATTTCGCTATTTAAATTATGCAGAAAGTCAAATATTTATGTATCTGTTCAGTATTATATTTTTTCAACTGAGTTCGCTTTTATCCACGCCTGTATATTATTGACTTTAACCTTATACCAAACTCTGCTTGTTGAATCTGCTGGTGTAACAACCGAATCAACAACTTCAATCTTGCTCCCCTCGTGAAGTAATGAAGCCTCTTCTGATTTATCTATAGGAGTGTGGGGAGATGTGCTTAAAACGACTGCTTTATCAGTTACTATTGCATATTTTCGATTAGATGCACGTGAAGCACTACTAAATGCAACCGCAATGGTAAACAATAAGATTAGTAAGCATGCAGTCCCCCCAAAAAAGCCTATTTTACGAGTCATAATGTTACCTGATAGGATATAGCATGTAATTAATACTAATGTTATTATAAATATGGTAAACGATGCCCATGCCCATGAGTTTGCACTCATTAAAGATATAATGTCGTCCCAAATACGACTAATAAAATGTCGATTATCGTGAATTTTATCAATAAGATTTGAGCGAACGAATTCGATATTTGCCAATATATCTGAATCATTAGGAGACATCAATAGGGCTCTTTCATAATTGAGCATTGCTTTTCCATTATTCCCCGTGCGATAATATGCGTTACCTAAATTGTATAATAGTTCAGATGAAATGCCTTCATTTTTAATAGCATCTTCATAGTACATAATAGCTTTGTTATAATCCTTTTTAATGTATGATGAATCGCCTTTTTCTACAAGGCCTTGCGCATTAACAGCACATGTACAAAATAGTAATAATATATATAGCAATATTTTCTTCATAAAATTATCGTTTTCTTGTTTTAATTGATTCAATTTGGTCGATTATCAATTCTGTTTTAGAAAATAAGTCTGAAATCGCATTCTCTGATAATTGTGGTGAGTATAATGCCATATCACATTCATTTAAAACTGATATTACATCGTTGCAAATAGATTCGGTTGCCCCGTATTTTAATAATTCGTTTGCAATGTTGTCTCTAAATAATTGTGATGTTGGTATTGATAGTTTGTCGCTTAAATATCCCCACAATGCGTTGACAATTTCTTCGTAGAACTCTTTGTTTTTATGGTCTAACATGAATTGATGCGCCGTTTTAAGTCGTTTTCGTGCTACTTTATTCGCTTTTACTATGCGCAATCCAATAACATCGGCATTAAGTTTTTTATGTTTATTAAATTGATAAATAAATGCAATAAATATAAAAACAATAAAAATATACATCAACCAATACCATATCGCATATATGCAGAATTCAAACTTTGGTTGCAATTCTTTATACCCAAGCTTGATATGTCGAATATCATTGTTATTAGTTTTAACATCTTGTTGATTGACAGTTAAGCCCTTGTTTACATTAACCTCATAGACTTTTGTCTTTAAAGTTTTATATTCTTTTGATTCTGGGTCGAAATATACAAATTCATGTTCTGGTATTTTAAATTTGCCTACACTTAAAGGAACAAATGTATAATCAAATGTTACATTACCTTTTAAAGAACCATCAATTACATTAGTTTTAATATCATTTTTTGGCGCGTAAAGTTCAAATTCTTGAGGAAAATCTATAACAGGCTCTTTAATATATTTTATATTGCCAGCTCCTGTAATTATATAAGAATAAGTTGCAGTTTCATTAGTCCTTATACTATTAGGAACTAAATTACTGCTAATTTCATATTGACCTACAGCACCACTGAAGTTTTCGGGTTGGGGTTGTGGGAGAGGTAAGATATTGATTGTTGCAGTATTTGAACTAATAGATAATTTTTCACGAATTGGAATTCGATTATATGCGAAACCTCCGCCAAAAGAAACTTTTTCATATTTTTCGGCTGTCAACTCATACTTCCCCGAGTTAATTGTAAGTTTACCCGATTTTTGAGGAAAGATTAAACATTTTTTCAGTATTGCAGTATTATATGTTTTTCCGTTATAAGACTCTACTTGTTCTTGTATATTTTTAATGGGGATTTCTTCAATAATAAATCCATCAAAAGATGGTTGCGTTGTTGCTAAAAATGATCTTATTCCATATTGAGTATAAAGTTTTATGGTACATTCAATAGGTTCTTGTTCATATGCAGTTTGTTTTGACATTATTATCCTAACAAATAATTCATTCCCTGATATTGCCCCAGGAGTTTGTGAAGAATATTCATCATCAAAAATAGACTTTTGTAGTCTTTGATTTGGCGTTCCGGTATTTTTATTGATATTCAATGAAAACGCTTGTGACTTATATTGCTTCCCATCGACGCTAATAGTTACAGCCGGAACATTTACCTTGCCACTAGTATTAGCACGATATGTACATGTATAGTCTATGCGAGTTGTAGAGGATGCCACTCCGTTAATGTTTTGAGAGGTACTCATTCGACTTACACCCTTATCAGACATAAGCTTACAGCCATCAATTTGTGGCCCTTTAAAATTACTTGCTTCTCCATTTGTTAGAGTAAAGGTGATTTGAAATACATCGCCCTCAACAATTACTCCTGGCTTTTGAGCTTTAAAAGTTACATTTGCCGATAGGTTAAATGCAATAAGAAATAAGAATGTAATAAATATATATTTTAATCTCATTTTTTTACCAAGGTTTATCTGTGAAACTTCCATTCGCTTCTTTGTCGGTCCTTTTTGCATCAATTGCACGTTTTTTTAGGCGCAATAAAGTTTCTTGTTCTTTATTTTCTATAGATTTTAAAATCTTTTCTGCGTTTGCATCATTTAATTGTTGAGGAGGAGCAGGTTGATTCTTATTTTGTTGTGAATTATCTTGTTCATTCTTATTGTTGTCTTTTTTCTCCTCTTTTTTATCTTGTTTTTTCTCTTCTTTATTTTTTTCTTTATCGTTTTCTTTTTCTTGATTATCTTTTTTGTCTTGGTTTTGCAGTTGTAATTGAGCCATTCTTAAATATTTGCGTGCTCTATCGTTTCTGGGGTCATTACGAAGCACTTTTTTATAAAAGTTGATGCTTTGCTCGTAATTTTTTTGATTGTATGCTATATGCCCTAAATTAAACAATGATTTTTGAGCAATGTTTGTTGAGGATGAGACCGATAAATTGGTAAATATTTTAACAGCTTTTTGAAGCGTTTTAGACTCAATATCTTTGCTTTCTGGTAGGTTAACCAATGCAGATGCAATATTAAATTCTGCAACTTGGGAACCAGGATTAAGTTTTAATGCTTCTTCATATTGTTGAATAGCTTTCTGATAGTTCCCATTATGATATTCCTCGTTCCCATGAGTTATATAATTGCGTTCCTTTTTAGTCGTCCCATCATTGGAATAACTAAAAAAAGGCGTTGCTAATAATAACGCTATAAAAATATGTTTGAGTTGATTCATCTTAATCATTTTTTTGAAAAGAAATGTATATTTTTAAGCCAACTAATCTTTTTCTCTAATACAAAAATATCTACAATCAGTAATATAAAAGCTATCCACGCAAAAATAGGAAACATTTCGGCTGTTGCTTTATACTTAACGGTTTTAAGTTCTGACTTTGATAATTTATCAAGTTGCTTAGTGATATCGTTTAATGCCGAACCACTGTTTGCATTAACATATATGCCATTTCCAGCATTTGCTAAATCTTGTGCAAGTTTGACATTTAAAGCCGTAGTTATTGTTTGGCCGTTATAGTCAGTTAAAAATTGATTTTTTTCTTTATTTATTGGAATAGGAGCACCTTTTTCAGAGCCTAAACCAATTACATTTACCTGGATATTTTGTTTATACGCATTTTTTGCCATTGATACAGCATCGCCAAGGTGGTCTTCGCTGTCAGTGATTAGTATCAACGCTTTATGCATACTTTCATCTGCAGTATATGCATTCATTGCCATCTCGATTGCGTCTGCTATTGCAGTGCCTTGAGAAGGAACCATGTCGGTAGAAATTATATCAATATATTGTTTTGCAGATACAAAATCAGATGTTATAGGTAATTGTAAATAAGATTCTCCAGCAAAGACGATAAGTCCTACTTTGTCATTATCAAGTTTTGTAATTAACTTTTCAAGCAGCAACTTTGCTTTGTCCAAGCGAGATGTGCCGTTAGGATCATCTGTCGATGACGCCAACATTGAATTAGAAACATCTAATGCAATGAATATTTCGTTGCCATTTTGGCTGCTTGATAATTCTTTTTCACCATGCCTTGGACGACAAAGAACAAACACAATCATTATAACTATAATTATATTTATAATAATTTTGATGTTGGACATATACTTAGACACATCAGGCATGAGGCTTGACATGACCTTAATATCTCCAATTTTTTTTAGCTGAGTAATTCGGCTATGCCTTGACCACCAATATAATAATATTATTAATATTGGGAGTAAAAACAAGATAGATAAATGTGGATATGCAAAGTCAAACATATTTTCTAATGTAATTTTAATTAGGAATTATGCGTAATATTGTGTGTCGCAATATGATTTCTAACAAGAAGAACCCAAGTGCAAGCCAAGCCCACAACATATAGTTATCTTCTGTATGAGTAAAGTTTTTTATATCAATTTTTGTTTTTTCTAATTTATCAATTTCAGAAAAGACATCTTCGAGCACATTATTATCTGTTGCTCTAAAATATTTCCCTCCTGTGATATTAGCTATTTCTTTTAGGGTAGGCTCATCTATTACAACCTTTTGATAAGAGTAAGTAATTTGTCCAAAAGTGTTACTTGTGGGGTATAGAGCTTCACCATTTGAGCCGACACCGATAGTATACACTTTTATGTTATGTTTTTTTGCAATTTCTGCAGCTGTTATAGGTGCTACTATTCCGGTATTGTTAGAACCATCCGTAAGCAAAATTATGCTTTTGGATTTAGCCTTTCCTGTTTTAATTCTATTTATTGCCATGGAAAGACCATCGCCAATAGCGGTTCCATCCTCCAATAATCCTAATTCTAGCCCGTTAATATAAGAAATTAGAATAGAGCGGTCGGTGGTCATTGGTACTCCAGTAAAACCTTCTGCGGCAAAAATAACTAATCCCATATTGTCAGATTCTCTTTTTGCAACGAACTTAGAAGCAACATCTTTGGCCGCTTCTAATCTGTTTGGTTTAAATTCTTTAGCAAGCATACTTGATGAAATGTCCATCGATATAACTATATCAGTACCATCTACAGACGAAGATCTCCAATGATCTTTAATTTGTGGGCGTGCTAATACAATAATTATGCACCCAATAGCACTCAATCTTAAAACAAATAAGAAATGACGTAGATATTCCTTATAAGAATTAGGTAGTAGCTTAAAAGGTGATATCGTAGAAAATTGCAGAGTGGGATTGATTATGGAATTCTTCTTTATATACCATATAATCAGAGGTATAAAAAGCAGAAATAACCATAAATATTGTGGATACGCTAATTGCATAATTATTTTTTATTATTGTCTATTGTTTCTTCGGGCTTTGTATCACTAACAAATTGAATTGCTGCTTGATAAACTTTAGAGTTATCATCAGGTAATGGTCTGACTTTAGCAAACTTAACGAAATCGGCCATTTCTAGTATTAATTCCATATTATTATTTGTCACTTGTGACTCTTTATTGTTTTTCAAAGAATTTATAATTTGCGTAGTCGTCATCTCCATCGCATTGATATTAAATCTCCCGGTTAGATATTCACGTAAAATATCTGTCAGTTGAGTATAAAATTCTTTCTCTTGTCCATTTTCGCACAATTTTAATTCTTTGAGCTTTGTCAATTTTATCATTGCCAATTCGTATGGAGGAATTACCTTTTTGCGAGGTAAAATATGTTTTCCTTTAGATTTTAATACATATATAACAGCAACTATTCCAATGATTATTATAATTATGATTAGGATTAACCCCCAATAATCTATAACCCAATTCGGTAAAAAATCAAACCATTTAGATTCAATATTCTCAAGTTCGGCATAGTCGTGAATAGAGGTATATAAACTATCAATAGGAACGGGTAGGACCTTTAATGTTAGTGGTTTTGATTTAAAAGTATCAACACCAATTACATATTTAAATGGGGGAATTGTATATAACCCTGAATCAAAAGACTGAATCAAATAATCACGATTAATTTGTATATTATTGCCTATTTTAGACGTATCATTTCTCACTATATTGGTAAATTCGATGCCTCTAACAATTTCAATAATAGTATCAGATTGTTTTGGTTCATTTAATATTTGTCCTTTTTGTGATTCATCTTGTAATATTTCCAAATGAATTATAGTTTGATTACCCATTAATAATGTGGCAGAATCTAATGTTGCATTAAATTTAACGCTGGCTACTAATGTATTATTGGCTACAATTAACATTAGAATATATAACACATATTTAGTAGAATGTTTCATCGCATTCATATGAATTATTTATAACTCCTATTTTTAAATAAACTCATTAATGATTTAACAAAATTTTCATCGGTTGACACAGAAGCCAAATCAACCTTTGATTTATTTAATGTTTCAATCATAGTTTGTTGACGATTATACCACCATTTACTGAATGCATTTCTTGCTTTTTTAGAGGAGGTGTCAATCAATCGTTTTTCTCCCGTCTCAAGGTCTTCGATTTGAACAAGGCCTACGTTTGGCAAGGAGGTTTCACGTTTGTCATATACTTGAATTGCTATTAAGTCATGCTTATTGCTCGCAATGCTCATAGCCTTTGAATAATCATTTTGGTCAATGAAATCCGAGATTAAAAATGTAGTACATCTTTTCTTTAGTGCATCACTTAGATATTTTAAAGCCATTGAAATATCTGTACCTTTATTTTCAGGTTCCATATTTAGCAATTCTCGAATTATGAATAGTATATGCTTTTTCCCCTTTTTAGGAGGGATAAATTTTTCAATTTTATCTGTGAAAAATATAATCCCAATTTTATCATTGTTCTGTATTGCTGAGAATGCTATTGTTGCAGCAATTTCTGCTATCATTTCTCTTTTTTCAATGCCAACAGCACCAAACAAACGACTGCCAGAGATATCAACAAGCAACATGACTGTTAACTCGCGTTCTTCTTCATATACTTTAATATATGGCTTATTGTGGCGAGCAGTTACATTCCAATCAATATCACGAATATCATCACCATACTGATATTCTCTTACTTCAGAAAAGGTCATACCCCTCCCTTTAAAAGCCGAATGATATTCACCAGCAAAAATGTTTTGAGATAACCCTTTGGTTTTTATCTCAATTTTTCGAACCTTTTTTAAAAGTTCATTTGCGTCCATATAATAAAATCTATTTTTTAGGGGACTTCGACTTTATCAAGGATTGATGTAATAATATCATCAGTTGTAATATTATTAGCTTCTGCTTCATATGTCAATCCAATTCGATGTCTTAATATATCGTGACATACGGCTCTTACATCTTCAGGGATAACATAGCCACGTGAATGTAAGAAAGCATATGCTTTAGCAGCTTTAGCTAAATTTATCGATGCACGTGGAGAGCCGCCAAATGATATGATGTTTTCAAGATCTTTCAAATTATAATTAGATGGATAACGAGTTGCAAATACAATATCAACGATATATCGTTCAATTTTTTCATCTAAATAAATTTGTTCAACAATTTTCTGAACCTCTCTAATTTCAGTAGGTCTTAGTAAAGGAATAACATTGCTTTTTTCAGATGTAAGGTTTTGGCGTATAATTATCTTTTCCTCTTCTTTAGAAGGATAACCAATTACAACTTTCATTAAAAAACGGTCCACTTGTGCTTCGGGAAGAGGGTATGTACCTTCTTGCTCAATGGGGTTTTGAGTAGCCATAACCAAGAATGGTTCATCCAAACCAAAGGTATTGTCTCCAATTGTTACTTGACGTTCTTGCATTGCTTCCAATAATGCACTTTGTACTTTTGCCGGAGCACGATTTATTTCATCGGCCAAAATAAAGTTAGAGAAAATAGGTCCCTTCTTTACTTGGAATTGTTCTTCTTTGATGCTATATATCATTGTACCGATAATATCAGCTGGTAATAAATCGGGGGTAAACTGTATTCTGCTATATTTTGCATCTATAATTTGAGCCAGTGTTTTAATCGCTAAAGTTTTTGCCAAACCAGGGACACCTTCTAATAGGATATGCCCATTAGAAAGTAATGCGATTAACAGTGATTCTACTAAATGTTTTTGGCCAACGATACGTTGATCCATACCTTTGACAATTAAGTGGATAAAATCACTTTTACTTGCAACTAAATCATTTAGTTCTCTAATATTAATTGTGTCAGTCATTTTGATTCTTATTATATAGTTAGTTTTTTTATTTAACAACTGCAAATTTAACTATTATAACAACTATTGCGAATAAATAGTATGTTAATTTTGTATATTATAAGTTTATCAACTTAAATTATTCTACTAATTATTGTATTTAGAATATATTTCTATGGCTTTTTGTTTAGCAACTTCTATTGATTGCGGATTGTTCGCATCTATTCCATATTTACTTGGAGGAGGGATTACAACAATTGTTCCAGGTCTAATTGCGTTAGGATTACCTAATTTTGATTTGTTCTCTTCGTAAATATATACCCAAAAATTAAAATTGCCATAATATTCTCGTGACATTGTTGTCAAATACCTTTTACTTGTTACTTTATCGGTTTGATACTTAGTTGTATTAACTGAAGTATTGTTTTGTGGATAAACAGTATCGGTACGACTACCAATAGTTGATGGCGTTGAATCACGTTTTACTGTATCAAGTGATTGTGCTACGATATTTTTATTTGAAACTAATGAGTCTAATATTGTCTTTTGCTCGTTTATTTGTTTTGTTAAGGCATCATTATCAATAAGACTTTTAGTATAGACTCCACCAAAGAAACCAATAATTATCCCAATTAATAAGGCAATCACAAAAGTGAATGTTAGACTTAAACTTGTCTTTTTGTGATTTTTTTTATTGCAATAGTAATCATCTGAGACATTTCCCTCCTCGTTATCTTTATAGACATTTTGATTCGATTCTTGTTTATTGTAGTTAGAATCGACTTCTTCATTTATAATTGCGGCTTCAGATTGCAACTCTTGCAGACTTGCTTCTTCGTTTATTAAATTTGTATTATTAACTAAAGCATCAATATCTTCATCCACTTCTTCAACGATGGAATCAATATGATTCTCGTCAGAATTTATGTTGACAGATTTAGAATTACCCTCTTCGGCATTATCTCCCTGTAAGTTGTCAGAACAATTTAAATCAAGTTGCTTTAGCTCTTGCTCAAATAGTTCTTCAGTTAATTCTTCATCAAGCTCTACCGAATCAAAAAAAGCGAATGGGAGGTTTATTGAGTTTATGATTTCTTTATCTAATTCAAGTGCCACAGGCTCTGATGTATTCCCCGTTAGGCTAAAAACCCCCAATCCTTTAATCTTTATAGAGTGTCCTTTTTGTAGTTCATCTGAAATTAAAGCACACAATGCCTTAACAAATGATTCAGCTACACTTGTTTTACAACCGTTTATAGTAGCTATCGATTCTGCAATTTTTCCTAAATTTATCTTTTGTTGCATAGTGGCTTATTTATTCTGATATTTTTTTACGTAAAGCTGTACTCGTTTTAAAAGACACAGTTATTTGTGGCGGAAGTAGCATTTGCTTTCCGGTATCTTTGTTAAGAGCAATTCTTTCATCTTGTTTTTCTGGGATAAATTCACCAAAACCTGGAATTGCAATTGTATCTAAATTGCCTAAATTGTCTTTTAATACACATATAAATCCATCCATTAAAGATGTTATGTCTTTATTGTCGCGAGATAATTGTTTTGCGAGGGTTGTTATTATTGTCTTTTTATCCATTGCAGTTATTGTACTATTATTATTTCATTAAAATTTGTTGTATAGGAATTTGACATATATACGTTTCTCATTATAGGCTCACTTCTCAACGCAGATGCAACTTTTACTTTATGTGAATTCCCAAGTTTTTCGTTAATAGAATTAATGGTTCTCATTAATTTTGTTCGATTATTGACATTCTTGTATGGCAAAAATAAATTGCGTTGAATTGTATCATTATAGGTTATTTCAGGGATGAAGACTCCTGCCTTTTTATATGAATAGCCTTTTTTATATATCAATTTTAAAATTTCGATAGCATGTTGAGTTAGTTGCATTAAATCATTTGATGGTTCGTCTAAATTAATGAATTTTGAGCCATAATATTGATAATCATCTTTTTTATGGGCATTTGTGTGGATAAATACCCCTAATGACACCGCAACATAATTATGGGCTACTAATTTACGACATATGTTTTCCACAAAAATTGATATTGCAGAGCATAAATCGTTATAATCTTCGATTGAATGAGAAAAAGAACGAGAACTACACATCTGTTTTTGTTCAACGGCCGTAACCGATTCATTTCCGATACATGGAATCCCATTCAGTTCATACCACAACTTTATTGTTGATTTATTTAATATATCTTTAAATACTTCATGACTTTTGGACGAAAATTCATATGCTTTATCAATCCCTCGCGATTTGAATTTTTTGTTTAGTTTACGTCCAACTCCCCAGATATTATATATTGGTGTTTTCTTTAAAATAGATGTTCTTTCAAAATCGTCTCCAATAATATAAATTCCGTTAGCACTTTGTTTTGCAACAGATGTAGCAAGTTTAGCTAATGTTTTTGTTTTAGCAATACCTAATGCTGTAGGTATCCCTACATTTTTATAAATTAAATTTACTAATTCAGTACCTAATTTTTCTAATTCGCTATAATTTTCTGTTTCAAATGTTATAAATGCCTCATCTATGGAATATATTTCAATTGATGGATAAAGTTCGGAAATTGTAGCCATAACTCTTGAAGACATATCTCCATACAATCCATAGTTACTTGAAAAAACAGTTATATTATGATTGTTTGCAATATCTGAGATTTGCGAATAGGGTACACCACGTGCTATTCCTATTTTTTTTGCTTCATTTGACATGGCTACAACGCATCCGTCGTTATTGCTTAATACAACAACTGGTTTATTGTTTAGTGATGGTTTAAAAACGCGTTCACATGAAACAAAAAAATTATTACAATCAATCAATCCTATCATTAGTTGGATAGTTTCGAGGTCGTCTATATTTTTTTATCACATAAGTCACAACTCCCCATATTATAAACCGATTCTCGCTAGTTATTAAAATGGGGTCAAACGACTCATTTGAAGGTTTCAACCACACTTTATCTCCCTCTATTATAATACGTTTTAAAGTGAACCCATCATCAACAAAACAAATTGTTAAATCTTTATTTTGAGGTTCGAGGGAGCGGTCTATTATAAGCACATCGCCTTCTTCTATGCCTTCATCAATCATTGAGTCGCCCGATACTCTTCCATAGAATGTAGCCGCAGGATGCTCAATAAGTTCTTTATTTAAATCGATTGATTCAGATATATAATCTTGTGCTGGAGATGGAAATCCTGCTTGAACTCCATCTTCAACATATGGAAGGGATAGGGAAGAGGTCGTGTCAGATGAAAAAATCTTAATTGGCATTTCGTTAATTAGTCAATTAATGTTTCTTTAATTGCATATTTTGGTCTACGTTTTACCTCAGTGAATATTTTGCCAACATATTCACCCATAATACCGATGCTCATTAAAATTAGACCTCCCAAAAACCACACAGAAAGCATTAGAGAAGTCCACCCCGAGATTGTATTATGACTAAAATATGAGAATAAAACATATCCAGCTACAATAATATCTAATAATATCAAGACAAATCCTATCCCCAAAATCATTCTCATTGGTTTTGCTGAAAATGAAGTTATCCCATCAATAGAAAAACTTAGCATTTTTCTAAATGAATATTTAGATTTGCCAGCTACTCGCTCTTCACGATGATATTTAACAATTGAAGAATCTAAACCAATTTGTGGTATTATTCCCCTTAAAAATAGATTAGATTCATCATATTCAGCTAAAAAATGTAGCGCTCTGTTACTCATTAAGCGACAATCGGCATGATTATATATAGATTCTAACCCCATTTTTTGTTGGAACTTATAAAATATATGTGCTGATGTGCGTTTAAACCAACTATCTACATCACGATTGCTCCTAACTCCATATACAATATCTTTCCCGCTAATGTATTCTTGTATCATTAATTTGATTGCATTTGGATCGTCTTGTAAATCAGCATCAATTGATATTGCCGCATCGCAATTATCCATTACAGTCATCAAACCTGCCAATAATGCGTTTTGATGGCCTTTATTATGTGCCAATGAGATGCCCTTTAATCGACTATCTTGCTTATGGATAGATTTAATTATATTCCATGTATCATCGGTACTTCCATCATCACAACACAAAATATAACTTGAGTGGTCAATTAATTGCTCCTCAATCAACTCATCTAAAAGCGTCAACAATACTTGAGAGGTAATTGGCAATGCCTCTGATTCATTAAAACAAGGTAAAACTATTGATATCTTTGGAGTTTTATTCATCCTTTAATTTTATTGCAAATATAACAATAATAAAAATTATTGTCAAAAAAATTAAGGTCGTTGAATACAACAACCTTAATTTTATTCATATAATTCTAAATATAGGATTAATAACTACGAGCAAAAATTACTCTTTGAGCCGATGGTTTACCTGTAACCATACACACACCTGGAGTTTTATCTCCATCCAAAGGTATACAACGAATTGTTGCTTTTGTTTCTTCTTTGATTTTTTCTTCGGTTTCAGGAGTTCCATCCCAGTGAGCTAAAATAAACCCACCTTCTTCAATTTTTTGCTTAAATTCCTCATAACTATCAACTTCGACAGTCTTAGATTCTCTATGAGCAAGAGCTTTGTTGAATATGTTTTGTTGAATATCATCAAGTAGGTTCTTAACATAGACCGCAATTCCGTCTAATTGTGCAACGCTTTTTTCTAATTTATCGCGACGCATAACCTCTACAGTACCATTCTCAATGTCACGAGCCCCGATAGCCAAACGAACCGGAACACCTTTGAGTTCATATTCAGCAAATTTAAAGCCTGGGCGCTTATTATCGGCATCATCAAACTTCACACTTATGCCATATTGTTTTAGCTCGGAAATAATTGGCTCTACTGTTTTAGTAATTTCAGATAGTTGCTCTGCGTTTTTATAAATGGGGACAATAACCACTTGAATAGGAGCCAAACGGGGAGGTAATACCAATCCATTATCATCAGAATGTGTCATAATAAGTGCTCCCATCAAACGAGTAGATACGCCCCACGATGTTGCCCACACATGTTCCAATTCATTGTTTTTATTTAAGAACTTAACATCAAATGCTTTTGCGAAATTTTGGCCAAGGAAGTGAGATGTGCCTGATTGTAAAGCTTTTCCATCTTGCATCATTGCTTCAATCGTATAGGTGTCTAATGCTCCAGCAAATCGTTCGTTAGCCGATTTTACACCTTTTATCACTGGCACCGCCATGAAATTTTCAGCAAAATCAGCATAAACATTAAGCATTTTTACAGCCTCTTCCAATGCTTCCTCTTTTGTTGCGTGAGCAGTATGCCCCTCTTGCCAAAGAAATTCAGCTGTGCGTAAAAACATTCTAGTTCTCATTTCCCAACGCAATACATTTGCCCATTGGTTGCATAAGATAGGTAAATCTCGATGACTTTGTATCCAATTTTTATATGTATTCCAAATGATAGTTTCAGAGGTTGGTCTAATTATTAGTTCCTCTTCTAATCGTGCTTCGGGATCTACAACTACACCTTTCCCCTCTGGAGAGTTTTTTAGTCGATAGTGTGTCACAACAGCACACTCTTTTGCAAATCCTTCAACATGATCGGCTTCTCTACTTAAAAAAGATTTAGGAATCAATAGTGGGAAATATGCATTAACATGACCTGTTTCTTTAAACATTTTATCCAATTGTTGTTGCATTTTTTCCCATATAGCATACCCATATGGTTTTATTACCATACATCCTCTAACAGCCGATTGTTCTGCTAAATCTGCTTTGATAACTAAGTCGTTATACCATTGAGAATAACTAACTTCTCGTTTTGTTAATTCTTTTAATTCTTTAGCCATTTTATAATGATTAATATTTTTGCAAATTTACTCATTTAATTTGAGAATAGGGCACAAATTGGTTATAAAATTGACCTTTAAAGCTTATTCTCCATTGCTAATTCAAGCATGGTTTTGCCGGGAATGATATAAACTTCTAGCCGTCTATTTTTTTTTCTACCCATGTTTGATGTATCGTGTGTAATTGGAAATTCATTCCCCATTGAATAAGGAATAACACTACTTGCATTTGTTGTTTTATCAATTAACCAATCTGATATCGTTAAAACTCGTTCTTTTGTTATAAAATTAGATTCGTCATTGCTAAGTGATACATCATGGTGTCCCGATATTACAACCCTAAACAATTCTTTTACTTTAAATAAATTAATTAAAGGGTTTAAAATTCGTTCTCCGCCATTTTTAATCTCACTATAATTATTCCCATTAAATAATTCATCCATTGGAATTGTCAACATTATTACATCACTATTTCTAATGAGTTTAATGTTGTATCCATACTTTTTTAATTTATTATATTTAGATTCTACTATGCGATTAATTTGAGGCTGAAAATCTTTAGGGACTATTGGATAATTAATGTTTTGTTCTATCGTTAGTTCCCAAAAGTCTATGTCTTCAGATGTTTTAGACTCTACTAAATCAAATGAAAATGACTTAAAAGAGAATAGTAAAACTATAATTAGAGTAATTGCTCTATTATATTTAAAAAACATCAAGTGTTTCTTCATATGCAATTTCAGCGACAATGATATCTTTAATTATATATTCGTTAGGTAACACTATTGGTGATTTGTCAATCTCCGTAGTAACATATTTAATCAATTCTTCTATATCAATATCCTCTTCAATATCAAATGAAATTTCTAAAGTCCCAGACTTTTCATAATAGTCCCATATCAAATCTATAATAAATAAAATAGCCGTATCTTCAACTTTTTGAGTCAATTTGCTATTTATAAATGAAATTGCATCTTTTTCGTTGTACTCCATTTCTATCAAGAAGATTATATTAACCCAACAGGTAACTGCATTAACACATGTTTTTTACATTCATCGATTTCTATAATAAAATCATCTGCTGCTGGAATTAGAATTTCAGATCCATTTGAATTTTCAACTTCAAACAAAAAGTTTTCGGTTGAGTCATCATAGCCAACAATAGTCCCGATTAAATTATTTTCTGGGATTTCAAAAATTGAGTAACCAATTAAGTCATCTAAATAAAATACATCATCACAATCACTCTCAAATAAACCTGTTATTTCTGATTTTAGTGCATATAACTTCAAATGAGATAATTCGGATGCTTCACTATCGCTATCAATACCTATAAATTTAACTAAAAAAGAGGATTGGGTTTTATTGCGAACTGATTCCACGAAAAAGGGAACGTAAATTCCATCTATTTGCAATATAATGCACGACAAGTTGGATATTTGGCAATCAATATCTAATGATATTGTTATTTCGCCTTTAATTCCATGTGGTTTAGCGCAACATCCTATTGAAACGATTTGATTTGATGTTATCATTTTACTTTTTCTTTTTCTTTTTGTTGTTTTGAGTAGGTTGTTCTGCTTTGAAATCGCAGAGTTTAAACTCGTTTGGATCTAAATTAATCTTACCTTGAGAGTAATTAAATAAATCGTGCAAAATTTTCACATCGTCAACACTATCAGTATTTGCTGAAATCATAATTTTCTTCATATGGTTAGCAATCATTGATAGTAATACTTTTTTTTCCTCTCCATCGTCCATTGTAGATGCTTTCAATATCATTAACTCAATATATTTACCATAATGGCGCAATATATATTGAGACGATGTATACTCTATTTTAGAGGGTTGTGTTTTTAGATTCTCAGCAGTGATTGTTTCATAAGGAAAATCAATATCCAATTTAAAATCGGCCATAATAGCCAAATGATCCCATAGTTTATGCCGAAAATCTTCAACATCTCTTAAATTAGGGAATAAATTGCCCATTATGTTAATTATCGAATATGCACATCTTGTTCTTTCTTCTCGATCTTTAATGGTTAAACAGTGATCAACCATTTGTTGGATATTTCTACCATATTCAGGTAATACTAACTTCTTTAATTGAGTGTTATAGGTCAACATATGTATTCAAATTATTCTCCAAAGTTATATCAAATATAATTAATTTCAAAACAGAAAACAAAAAAGGGAGCATCATTAGCTCCCTTTTCAATAAAATTATGCAATAAATTACATGTTCATACCACCATCAACTTGAATAACTTGACCTGTAACATAGCTTGACATGTCAGACGCTAAGAATGTTGCTACATTAGCAATATCTTCTACTTGACCACCTCTGCGTAATGGGATTTTTTTAGCCCATTCTTGACGTACTTCTTCAGGGAGAGCAGCAGTCATAGCTGTTTCAATGAAACCAGGAGCAATTGCGTTTGCTCTAATGCCACGAGATCCTACTTCTTGAGCGATACTTTTAGCTAAAGCAATTAGACCAGCCTTTGATGCCGCATAGTTAGCTTGTCCGGCATTACCATGTACACCTACAACCGACGCCATGTTGATTATGCTTCCAGAACGTTGACGCATCATAATTGGGAGTGAAGCATTTATGAAATTAAATGCACTTTTTAGATTAACTGCAATTACTGCATCCCATTGTTGCTCTGTCATACGCATCATCAATCCGTCTTTAGTAATACCAGCATTATTAACTAAAATATCAATTGACCCAAACTCTTTATGTATTTCAGTAACAACTTCTTTTGTTTGAGCAAAATCGGCTGCGTTTGAAGCATATCCTTTTACTTTAACTCCATAAGCAGCAATCTCTTTTTCTGTTTCTTTGCCGTTTTCATCAATCACAAGGTCAGTAAATGCAATGTTTGCACCTTCTTGGGCAAATTTTACTGCTAATGCTTTACCAATACCTCTAGCTGCACCTGTAATAAGTGCGGTCTTTCCTTCTAATAATTTCATAATAAATATATTTTAAATTTTTATTAAGTATGCACCACATGAATAACCTCCACCAAAGACAGTTACTCCCACCAAATCACCTGCTTTAAATTTATCTCTATTTTGAGCGAATACTATAGCCGAACTTGCCGAACCTGTATTTCCTAATTCTTCAATATTGTTTAGGAAACGATTATCTTCTAATTTTAATTGGTTTGCAACATTAGCAACTATTCGTTTATTTGCTTGATGACAAATTATATAAGACAAATCGCTTTTTTGAATATTTTCCGGATTGACAACACCATCTAATGCTTCAATCATATATTTACAAGCATGTATAAACACATCTCTTCCATCAGGCATCTCGATACCACCATCTTTGAGACGTAGTCGCACACCTTCCGGTCCTTTACTTATATTACCTAATCCTCGCGTATAGATTTGAGCAATTTCGGGATCAGTATCATTCAATTTTTCAGAAGACAAAAAGAATGCGACTGCGCCATCGCCCCATAGATGACCACATTTAGGGTCGTCCTCATTACTATAATATGAGTTGTGTTCAGAGCATACTAAAAGAGCCTTTTTAGCTTTACCCATAGCAAAGTATCCTTCAATAACCTCCAAACCATTTACAAATGAAGAACATGCTGATGAAAGATATACTGCCTTTGCATCAGTTATATCATATTTTTGTTGAGTAATATGTGCTAATGTTGCAACTGTGTCGTAAGGAGAATATGAAGCTGACACTATTAAATCAATATCTTTGATATCATATTCTAACTTTTGTAGTGCGTTTTCGATTGCATTCAATCCCATAGAAGTGTGTCCTTCATTTGATGCGGCTTTAGAACGAGTTATGATTCCTGTTCGTTTTTGTATCCATTCATCTGTAAGACCATTTACATTCAAGAAATATTCGTTTGAAACTCTTGTTGACGGGATATAGTAACCTGTTGAATTAATATACATGTTTTTATTTTTTATTTTTTAGACCGTTTATTATAAATTCAATAATATCTGTTGTAAACCTATTTTTGTCAGTGCTCAAAATATATACACTTTCTTCCAAGTAGGACATATCAGTACTTTGAAAAATTAAAAATTGTAATGATTCAAAATATTTGCATTGAACTTCATCAAAAAAACCTTGATTGACACCGTCATCAATAATACTTTTTAGTATCTCATGTTCTTTTTCTGAAGCTAATTTTCTAATTTTTTCAACTCTTTTTATGTCAAGGCCAAAAAAACGTTTAATCGATTCGCCTTGCGATATAAAATCACTTATTAGTGCAAATCTAATTTCTAAAAAGCGACGAAGTTTTTCAACAGGAGAGATGTTTAACGACAAAATCTCTCGTAATTGAGAAACCATTTGTTCACTTTCTTGCTCTATGACGGCGTTATAAATCTCTTTTTTGTTTTTGAAATAAGTATAAATTGTGCGGCGTCCTTTGTCTGAAGCATTTGCGATATCGTTCATAGTGGTATTCTCGATACCCTTATGGGCAAAAAGTTGCCGAGCTACTTCAATTAATTTCTCACGAGTCTTTAAAACCATTATTGCACAAATTATATTTTAGTGTGCGAATTTAAGAAATTTATCTGAATTTTCAATTATAAAATCAGTATTTTTGACAAATTGACAACCATTTCTATACTTTATAAAAAAAAATAATTAACTTCGTGCTTAAAATAGAATACGAATTATGAATCGATTAAAATTTACGATAGCTTTATTTCTGTTATTTGGTGTATTTACCGAATCATTTGCAACATGCCCTATAAACGTTAAAGGTAGCGAAGCAATGAGTATGGGTGTTTACATTGAAGAACTTAACACTGGTAAAGTTCTATTAGAATATGAAAGTTCAAAAGTTTTCAGTCCTGCAAGTGTTACGAAGTCATTCACCAGTGCCACTGCATTAACTTCATTACCCGAGAGTTTTAGATTTGAAACACCTATATATATTTCAGGCGAAATAAAAAATTCTGTATTATATGGCGATTTGATAATTTATGGTTGTGGTGATGCGACATTAGAGTCGGAACATTTTCCTAATAATTTAGGTTTTTGTGACTCAATCGCTAATGCATTGGAATCGCATGGAATAAAAAAAATTGAGGGAAAATGTAGAATTAAGAATAGAAATTTTAATAAGGATTGTGGTGTAAATCCTAATTGGGAATTAGAAGATATTGCATGGGGATATGGCACCGGATTGCACCCATTTAATTATAAAGATAATGTTTTTAATCTTACGATTTCATCCAAAGTGCGAACTAATCCTAATGTGGCAGATCTGTCAATAATTGAACTTCCTACAAATGGTAGTAATGGAGTTGAAATGATGCGCCCATTTAGATCTAATGAGTTATATATTGTTGGGAATATTAATAAAAACGGATATTCAAATACATGCTCAATGCCATTCCCTGAGGATGTGTTTATTGATGAATTGATATTAAAACTCAAGAAAAACGGAATTATATTAAAACAAGAAAATATTGACGGAGTTGAAACATTCAATGAATGTTTATTATATACTCATAAATCGCCACTATTAGATGATATATTGAAGAGTTTAATGGTGAGAAGTGATAATTTGTTTGCTGAATCTATGCTGAGAGCAATATCAAAAGGTAAATCTTTAAATAATGCTATTGACAAAGAATTGCAGATATGGCAAAAACGAGGACTAAACACGTCATTTATAAGCATTAGAGATGGCAGTGGCCTTTCTCGAACAAATAGATTATCGCCTAAATTTATTGCAAGCATGCTCAAATGGATGAATAATAGTCCTTATATAGATAGATATGTGAGATTATTCCCTGTTAGCGGTAGAACTGGAACATTGAAAAACTTCCTTAATGGGACAAGGTTAGAGGGCTGCTTAGCTATGAAAACAGGGAGCATGAATGGAGTACAATGCTACGCAGGATATAAAATTGATGACAATTATAAACCAACGCATATTGTGATTGTCATGGTAAATCATTTTTTCTGTCAAAGAGCATCGTTGCGAGCAGAAATTGAAAAAATGCTACTAAATACGTTGTAAAAATTGTTATATATTTATGCTATAGATAAATTAAAATGAGCGGGAAATTATATATAGTGCCAACACCTGTGGGAAATCTTGATGATATGCCTCCAAGAGCAATTGATGTGTTGAAAAAATGCAATGTTATTTTAGCAGAAGATACACGTTCAAGCAGTGTTTTAATGAAGCATTTTGGAATAAGCACCCCCATGTTCAGTCATCATAAATTTAATGAACATGAATCATGTGAGAGTGTAATTAATAAAATAAAATCTGGAGAAATTGTTGCGCTTATCTCAGATGCTGGCACTCCAGGAATATCCGATCCTGGCTTTTTATTATCAAGAGAATGTCGTCGTAATAATATTATCGTTGAGACACTACCTGGTCCAACAGCTTTTGTGCCAGCATTAGTAAATTCAGGTCTGCCTTGTGATAGATTTACATTTGAAGGTTTTATCCCAGTAAAAAAAGGAAGATCTACTCGTTTAAAAGAATTGGCAACTGAACCT
This sequence comes from Muribaculaceae bacterium, assembly GCA_045637505.1. Taxonomy (GTDB): domain Bacteria; phylum Bacteroidota; class Bacteroidia; order Bacteroidales; family Muribaculaceae; genus RGIG4079. The sequence goes on from JAZTZO010000016.1 coordinate 123,909, forward strand.
CGAACTTTCATAATTTACGAATCCCCATTGAGATTGGCAAAAACTCTAATTGATTTAAAGGAAGTTTGTGGCGATGACAGAGAAGCATCAGTTTCAAGAGAAATTTCAAAAATATATGATACGACTCATAAAGGAACGCTATTAGAACTAAGTGACTATTTTTCTAAGCATCAAGCAAAAGGCGAAATTGTTATTGTTGTTGCAGGCGTCAACAGTGTTACTACTAAAAAAATTCATCAAAATAAATATAAAAATTAATCATTAAACTTTTAATTATGAGAAAAATTATTGCAATTTTATTAGCATCAATGACAGTTTGGTCATGCTCAAATGATAGTAAGCAAAAGGAAGAACAAATTGCTTTGCAAGACACAATTAGTGCCAACAAGGAAGCTTTAGTTAAAGCTATCGCTGATAGGGATAGCTTGTTTAGCTTAATTAATGACATCTCGGATGATATGGATCAAATCAAGGCTCTTGAAAATATTTTAGTTACAAATACATGGACAAGTGAAACTTCATCTAAAAAAGAAAAAATAAAGAATGACATCCAAATATTAAAAAATACGCTTCAACAACGCCAACAAAAATTAGTTGAATTAGAAAAGAAACTAAAAGAATCTAAGTTAACCAATACAAAATTAGAAAAAACAATTGAAACACTTAAAACACAAATAGCAGAACATCAAGTTGAAATTGAGAACTTGAATAGTGCTTTAACTTCAGCCAAAGGCCAAATTGTAAAACTTGAGAGTGATAAAGATTCTTTAAACAAAACTATATCAACAGTTTCAGCAGAAAAAGCGAAGGTTGAAGAAATTGCTGAAGAGGCTATTACAAATGTAAATGAATTAAACAAGTGTTTCTATGCGATTGGTAGCAAAAAAGAATTGAAACAAAACAAAATTTTAGAGAGTGGATTTTTAAAGAAAACAAAGGTTATGCAAGGTGAATATGACCAAAATTTCTTCAGCATAGCCGACAAGAGAACCCTCAAGAAAATTAATCTGCATTCTAAAAAAGCAAAAATATTAACTAATCATCCTTCAAATTCGTATGAATTTCAAGATGTTGATGGCCAAAAAACTTTGCTAATAACAAACCCAAACATTTTTTGGAATCTATCAAATTATTTAGTGATTCAAATCGACTAATTTGAACAAATATAGTTTTATAGAGGGGAGTTATACGACTCCCCTCATTTGATTAAATAGATTCAAAAATAAAATAGCATATTGTTGCTAAAAAATCATTATCTTTGTAAAATATTTAAATATCAAAACATATGGGCTTTTTTAAGAAACTTTTTTCAAGAGAAAAAAAAGAAACGTTAGATAGAGGATTAGAACGCACCAAAGAGGGAGTATTTGCTAAATTAACTCGTGCTATCGCTGGGAAATCTAAGATAGATGATGATGTATTAGATAATTTAGAAGAGGTGTTTATAACATCTGACGTTGGGGTTGAAACTACTCTTAAAATAATTGATCGCATTGAAAAGAGAGTCGCCAAAGACAAGTATATTAATTCATCTGAATTAAACTCGCTTTTGTGCGAAGAAATTACCATGCTCCTTGCCGAGAATAATCAAGAAACAGAACTCGAAGATTTTGAACTTCCTAAAGGAAATCGCCCACATGTCATTATGGTAGTAGGGGTTAATGGTGTTGGGAAAACAACTACGATAGGGAAATTGGCATCACAATATAAAAAAGCTGGTAATAAAGTAATGTTAGGAGCTGCTGATACTTTTAGAGCTGCAGCAGTAGAACAATTAGATATATGGGGTGAAAGAGCTGGAGTGCCTGTTGTAAAACAAAAGCTTGGCTCAGATCCAGCGGCTGTTGCATATGATACATTGTCGTCAGCTAAAGCTAATGATGTTGATGTTGTTATCATAGATACCGCTGGGCGACTTCACAACAAGAAGGGCTTAATGGATGAGTTGACAAAAATCAAAAATGTTATGCAAAAAATAGTGCCCGATGCTCCACATGAAGTATTATTAGTATTAGATGGTTCTACTGGTCAAAATGCATTTGAACAAGCACGACAATTTGTAGCCGCAACAAATGTTAATGAATTAGCAATAACTAAATTAGATGGCACAGCAAAGGGAGGAGTAGTGATTGGTATTAGCGACCAATTTAAAATCCCAGTAAAATATATCGGTTTAGGTGAGGGTATTGATGACCTTCAAGTATTTAATAAAACTGAATTTGTGAAATCACTATTTGGAGAATAACTATGTGCGATAAATCCATAGATATTGTCTCATTGGGATGCTCAAAGAATTTAGTTGATTCTGAGCGTTTGGCTAAGATGTTTAAAGATATTGGATATATCATTAAGCATAATCCGCAAGAATTATCAAGTTCAATTGTAATCATAAATACATGCGGTTTTATTGGTGATGCCAAAGAAGAATCCATTAATACAATTTTAGAGTATGCTAATGCAAAAACTGATGGACAAATTGACCAGTTGTATGTAATGGGATGTCTTTCGGAAAGATATCGAAATGAGTTGACAGCTGAAATTACAGAGGTAGATGAGTGGTATGGAAAGTTTGATTGGGAAAATCTTGTAAAAAGAATTTCTTCACAGGATTCATGTACCGAGAATTATAAAAAAGATATATCTACTCCAAAGCATTATGCTTATATAAAAATATCTGAGGGATGCAATCGTTTTTGTGCTTTTTGTGCTATACCCCTTATCACTGGAAGATATAAGTCGCGCTCAATAGAGAATATTAAAGAAGAGATTAAATATCTTGTAAGTAAGGGCGTTAAAGAATTTAATATTATAGCACAAGATTTATCTTACTACGGCATCGATTTATATGGAAAGAATGAGATTGCTAATCTGATTAATCAAATTGCTTTGATTGATGGTGTAAAGTGGATTAGATTACATTATGCATATCCTGCGCAGTTCCCGTTGGATTTACTTGATGTAATAGCAAAGCATGAAAATGTTTGTAAATATCTGGATATTGCACTCCAACATTCTTCAGATGTTGTCTTATCTAATATGAGAAGGCACATTAACAAAAAACAAACTATAGAATTATTAAATCTAATCAGGGAAAAAGTACCAAATATTCACATTCGAACAACTTTAATGGTCGGCTTCCCCGGAGAATCAAATAAAGAATTTGAAGATTTAATCGAATTCGTTAAAGACCAAAGGTTTGAGAGAATGGGTGCTTTTACATATTGTGAAGAAAGTGACACATATGCCGCTAAAAACTATAATGACAATATTTCTGATGAATTAAAAAAAGAAAGATTAGATAAATTGATGTCAATTCAAGAAAACATATCATTAGAAATTAATCAGAGTAAAATAGGACATAGATTTAACGTGATTATAGACTCTGAAGATGATGAATATTATATTGGTCGTACTGAATGGGACTCCCCTGAAGTTGACCCAGAGGTACTAATCTTTAAATCTAAAAAACTTGACATTGGAAATTATTATAGTGTTGAAATAGTTGATGCACTACCATTCGATCTTATTGCAAAAATTGTAGATTAGCATGAATAATTTAGAATTAGTTGTCAATAAATGTATTAATTATAAAATTCCATTTGTTGTTTTTCAGAAACCATTAGAGTCAAATATCACATTTTTCTCAAATCCTTCTGGAGACCAATTTTCGACATGCAATTCTACCTGTTTTACGATTGTAGATTTTAACTCAAAGAATAGCAATGGTTACAAAATTTATAAAGAATTAGATATTGCAAAAACGCTCGAATATTGCGACCAATGCTCAACATATCGCTCCCCATCAATAGTCTCATCATATCAATCCCCTACGCAAATCAATGATTATATAACGAAAGTAAATCAAATTGTAAATATTCTTAAGAAAGAGGGTGGGAAAGTTGTTCTATCGAAGGTGACGTGTGGTCAACACAGTATTTCTAACTTTTACAAACTTGTTGAAAATTATTTTAGCTATTACGCTAACTCATTTAGATACTTATATTTTACTCCAACAACAGGGTGTTGGATAGGTGCATCTCCTGAAATCTTACTTAAATATGATTGTGAAAGAGAAGAGCTTCAAACGATGTCTCTTGCAGGAACAAGAATTTTTGATAAGACAAACGCACCTTGGGATTTAAAAAATATTGAAGAGCATAATTATGTCACTCAATATATTGTAAATAAACTAACTAAGGTTGGCCTTAACATTAATGTTTCTGATGAAGAGAATCTTCAATTTGGTGATATAGAACACCTTTGTCATCGAATTTTAGCTAATAATGTCAACGCTACTCAGATAGAATTTATTTTAGATGAGTTAAACCCAACACCAGCTTTAGCTGGATATCCGTTAAAGAAAGCATTAGATACTATTCATAACTTTGAAAATCATGAGCGTAGGTGTTATGGAGGATATGTTTCTATATGTAACAATAAGAACATTGATGCCTATGTAAATATACGTTGTGCCAACTTTGACGCAACGCACTTTTGTATATATTCGGGAGGAGGACTAACCAAAGATTCAGATCCTTCTGCCGAATGGGAAGAGACTGAAAATAAGATTAAACGACTAAAAGAATTGTTCAGATGAAATTTATAAATAAACTAAGCGCATTTATTATTTTATTGGCATCTATATTGGTGTTATTTGGCCTCTCTCTAATTAATTGGACCGATTTGACAAAGTCAGAATCTCACAAAGGTGGTTTTATTAAAGATTTTAATTTATTCAGCGATTTACTACCTGAAGACACATCTGTCACTGATGTTAATGTATTTATTGATCCAGCATTAATCAAGGCTCAAGAGCAAGCATTCAAAGACAAAATTAATGACTCTATTAACAACGAAATAGCTAAAGGTAGGTTTATAGACTCTGCTGTAATTCCTGTTAAACAACCTATTGTAAATGGCAAAGTTATAATAGAAGACTACACATTAGCACAAGATGGTTTTTCTAAACTAAAAAAAGCATTAGCCAATCGTAACAACAAAGTTGTTCGAGTTGGAGTTATTGGAGACTCTTATATTGAAGGAGATATCTTTACACAACATGTTCGCGAATTACTACAAGATAAATTTGGTGGAAATGGCGTTGGATTTGTTGCATTAGATTGTATAACTCGCAATTTCAGAAAATCAGTTAAACACAATGCCTCTGGTTGGGAAATTTCACTATTTGGCGACAAAGTTAATACTAATTATTTTGCACTTTCTGGGATATTTTGTAAAACAACAGGGTTTGCAACAGCATCCTATTTTGGTTCAACATCATTAAAACATCTTGAGAATTGGACTAGTTCTAAATTTTTATTTATATCACCAAGAAGCGGATCTATTGAAGTTAATGTTGGAGATGGTTGGAAAAAACACAATATTACTGGAAGTAATAAAGTACAATGTATCTCTATAACTAAAACGACTAATAAGTTTGAGATTAAGACAACTCCTTCGTCCTTGGTTGGGCTAGGCGTTTGGTTATACGACAATTCTGGAATATCTGTTGATTGCATGTCTTTAAGAGGCAATTCTGGAATAACACATGCAGGAGTAAATAAAGAGATTGCCCATCAAATGAATAAACACATCGATTATGATTTGATAATTGTGGAATATGGACTAAATGCATTAACTGCAACTCGTAAAGACTATACTTTCTACGCTGATTATATGGTCAAAGTGGTTAATCATCTTCGTAGCTGTTATCCTAATGCTGATATATTAATGCTTGGAGGTGGTGATAGAGGAGTCAAGAAAGGAACTGAAATTTGCTCAATGGCTACAGTTGCCAATCTCATTATGTCTCAACGTGAAGCTGCCCGGAGGGCTCAATGTTTATTCTGGGATACACGAGAAGCCATGGGGGGTAATAACGCAATTGTTTCATGGTGCAAAAATAATGATGTAAATAAAGATTATATCCATTTATCAACTAAGGGGGGTGAGCGATTAGCTAATATATTTATTGAATCTCTTCTTAATTCTATCAATGAAAAATAATTTTATAATATTTATATTAGGATTGTTCATTGTAAGCCAATCGAGTGCAATGGGTAATATACATGAGAATATTGAGTCTGATTCAACTCAACTCAATATTCGAATTAATCCTACATTAGAACATGACACATGTTCACATCCATTAGTTAGAGAATATAATTACCTAAAACTCAATCAGAATAAAATTCATTACAACAATTCCAACTGGACTGCTTTCTACAACAAACTTAATAACTCTTCACAAAACACTATTTCAATTGTTCATATAGGGGATTCTCATTTACAAGCGGATATTGCTACAGGGAAAACTCGTGAGCTTCTACAAAAACAATTTGGAAATGCAGGGAGGGGGATAGTTGCACCGTTGAAACTCGCGAAAACGAACCAACCTACCGATTATTTTTTCTCTTGTGTAGGTCCATATGATGCTTCATCATTAATGAGGCGCCCATGGAAATCACCTATTCAATTAACAGGTGCATCATTTACACCACATAAAGATAACTTCATCGTCGAAATTGGAGTAAAAAATAGCTCAAATGAGTTCAAGCGTTTAAGAATTCATCTTGAGGGTGATTTATACATAGATTCAGTTTGTGCTGACAATAAAGTAGTTTCATATGATATTGATGAAAGATTTACTAATTATACCGATATCATATTTTCAGAATCAGTGTCATATGTAAAGCTATGGTTAAGTTCTATTGGTCAACTGACCATCTATGGAGCTTCTCTTTTAAACGACTGTGCTGGAGTAGTCTATAATGTAATCGGGAACAATGGCGCTTCATATTATTCATACAACAACATGGGCAACCTTGGAAAAGATTGCCAAATCCTATCTCCAGATCTTTTTATTGTAAGTCTTGGTGCGAATGAGGCATTTGGGAATTTGTCAAATGAGGCATTCTATACAACAATTTCAAATCTAGTTACTGATTTACAGTTAAATAATCCAAGCGCAAATATATTATTGGCAACACCAATGGAATGCCAAAAAAACGGTCGTATTAACCACAAAATAAAACAATTTAGAGATGTGATAATCCAATTTGGCAAAGATAACAATATTGCGGTTTATGATTGGTATGATATTGCTGGAGGTTATAATGCCTCGAATAATTGGGTAAATGATCGTTTAATGGGTAAAGATCGTATTCATAATACAAGTAAAGGATATTATATACAAGGAACTATATTGTACGAAGTTATAATTAACGAACTAAAAAACTATTAATATGATAGATCTATTTAAAAATATTAATTTCTCTTCTATCTGCGATTTACTAGCATATGATGTAAATAATCCTTTATTATTTAATACAGGATTATTCCTTTTCTTGTTTTTAGGATTTCTTTTAATATATCAACTTACAAAAGAAAAGTTTAAATTAAATTGCATTCTAGTAATACTATTCTCACTCTATTTTTACTATAAGTCAAGTGAATATTACTGCTTCATAATGCTTGCCATTTGTGCCTCAGACTATATTATTGGTCGCTTATTAGGTAATGCAAAATCAACAAACCTAAGGAAATTTTATGTAGCATTAAATGTGATATCTAATATTACTATATTACTATATTTTAAGTATTTTAATTTGTTACTCGAAACATTTGCATCAATACGCAATGTTGATTTTGATGCACTTGATATTGTCCTCCCTGCAGGTATTTCTTTTATCACATTCCGCTCAATGAGTTATGTAATTGACATTTACAGGAATGAAATAAAACCAGAAAAAAGCATTTTAAATTACACATTTTTCTTGTCTTTTTTTCCTCCTCTTTTAGCTGGCCCCGTAGTTAGGGCTAAGGATTTATTACCCCAAATTCGTCTTAACAAGCCAGCAACCACAGCAATGATAGGGGAAGGTTTTTTTATGGTAATGTGTGGCTTAATCAAAAAAGTGGTAATAGCAGATTATATAGGTGTTAATTTTGTTGACAGAATTTTCGATAATCCAGCTCTTTATTCAGGATTTGAAAATATTATGGGGATTTTGGGATATACAATTCAAATATATTGTGATTTTTCAGGTTATTCCGATATGGCAATTGGTATTGCATTAATTTTAGGATATCGATTTAAGGAAAACTTCAATGCGCCTTATAAATCTCAAAGTCCATCAGAATTTTGGCATAGATGGCACATTTCATTATCGACATGGTTAAAAGACTACTTATATATTCCAATGGGTGGTAGTCGTTGCGGAGAGATTCGCCATTATTTAAATCTTGTTATAACAATGGTCGTTGGAGGATTATGGCATGGACCATCTTGGATGTTTGCAATATGGGGAGTATGGACCAGTTCGTTGATGATTATTCACAAGAAATTAAAAAAGATATTTATATTAACTGAAGAGCAAAAGCAACAAAAATGGCGGGCTGTTTCAAACATATTTTTTACATTCATCGTAATGTCTTTTAGTATGGTTATATTTAGAGCTCCATCAGTTGGTCACATGGCTGATATGTTTACTCAAATTATTTCCAACTTTTCAGCTGGTTCTTCAGCTTTCTTATTAATATTTGTTGACTCATATCCATTTGTCGCTATTTGCATTTTTGGTGGTTATATAATGCATTTTTGCCCTAAAAATTGGACTTCAGTATTAACAAATCGTTTTATAAATACACCAATTATAGGAAAAGCTATTATATTTGCATTAGTATTATTTCTTGTAATACAAACACGACAAAGTGAGCTAATTCCTTTCATTTATCAACAATATTAATTTTATAAAATCACATATATAGTGGAAGCCACTAACCAAATATGTAATATCACTATTTCGTTGCTTGTTGCTCATGGAATAAAACATGTCGTTTTATCTCCAGGGTCTAGAAATGCACCATTAATTGTTGTTGCTGCGAAAAATAAAGCGTTAAATAAGGTTGTTGTTGTCGACGAACGTTCAGCGGCTTTTGTTGCACTCGGATTGGCAACATCTACTAATGGAAAGGAACCAGTTGCTCTGATTTGCACTTCTGGAACAGCTCTTCTTAATTATTCGCCGGCTATAGCAGAGGCATATTATAGAAATCTTCCATTAATTGTAATTTCTGCTGATAGACCTTATGAATGGATTGACCAAGATGATAGTCAAACGTTAAATCAATTTGAAGCACTTTCAAAATTTGTAAAAAAGAGTTATAATATACCTCCATTTTGCCAAACTAAAAATCAAGAATGGTATGTCAATAGGATTGTAAACGATGCCATAATCACATCAAACAGTGGAAGAAAGGGACCAATACACCTAAATATTCAGTTGGATGAACCATTATCACAATATATAGGAGAATATTTAGATTTACCTCGTATTATTTCAATGCCATCAAGTCAACCTCTTTTTGATTCAACCTTTTTTGATAATATAATTAATAAAAAAAGAATTAATAAAAAGAGGGTATTAATCATTGCAGGTTTCCAAAATTGCGACGATGAAAGCTGGTCAACTACTCTGTGTGATAAATTAGATGAGATATTAGAATCAAATCCCAATTTCGTATTACTAACTGAAACCATATCTAATATAAATAGCAAAAGGGCTATATATAACATTGATAGAAACCTATGTAATTTAAATCACGGTAAGAGATTTGACATTGCTCCTGATATTGTTATAACTTTTGGAGGAGCTTTAATATCTCGTTTTATAAAACAATACTTAAGAGAAAATGAATCAATAGAGCATTGGCATGTCGGTGTAACTGATACTACAATTGATTGTTTCCAGTCGTTAACATATCGTATAAATACCTCGCCATGCGCTTTTTTCTCACTGCTAAATGAAACTATTAAAGGGTCAAAAAGCGATGTCAATTACCAAAAACAATGGAACGACTTGGAAACATTTTCTACACATAAGCACAATAATTATGTGAAGAATAGTGTGTGGAGTGACTTGAAAGCATTCTCAATATTTTTACCAATGTTAAAAGGTAATTTACATTTATCTAATGGCACTCCTGTTAGATATCATCAACTTTTTGATAAAAATAACAATGTTAAAAAAATATATTGTAATAGGGGAGTTAGTGGTATTGATGGTTCTACATCAACCGCAATAGGATATGCATTAAATTCTCATGAAACGACGTATTTAGTTACTGGAGATTTATCAGCACAATATGATATTAGTGCATTCTCAATTAATAATATACCTTCAACATTTAAAATGATAGTTATGAATAATGGTGGTGGGGGAATTTTTCGTTTCATAAAATCAACATCGCAATTAATGGAATTGGAAGAGTATTTTGCGACTAAGGCTAATTTGCCGTTGAAATCATTAGCTGAGGGGTATAATTTTATTTATTTTGAAGCGAATAACGAGAACGAATTGCTTGAAATATTTCCTCAATTTAATAGAGAGACAAATAAACCCGCTATCCTTGCCATTAATACTCCGTCAGTAACAAGCGCAAATATATTGTCAAATTACTTTAAATAAATTAGTTATGAATAATATTAAATGGACTACAATTAAAGAATATGAAGATATTCTATTTGAATATTACGATGGCATAGCAAAAATAACTATTAATCGTCCACATGTATATAACGCGTTCCGCCCACAAACAAATAAGGAGATGCTTGATGCAATGGCTTTTTGTCGTGAATCAAATGATATTGGCGTTATAATCTTAACTGGTGCAGGCGATAAGGCTTTTTGTTCAGGAGGAGACCAAAAAGTAAAAGGTATAGGTGGCTATATTGATGAGAATGGCGTACCTCGTTTAAATGTATTGGATTTACACAAAGCAATACGTTCAATACCAAAACCTGTAATTGCGATGGTAAATGGTTATGCTATTGGTGGTGGACATGTCCTTCATGTAGTATGTGATTTAACTATAGCATCAGAAAATGCTCGTTTTGGACAGACTGGGCCAAAAGTAGGAAGTTTTGATGCAGGTTTTGGTTCATCATATCTTGCTCGTTGCGTTGGTCAAAAGAAAGCACGAGAAATATGGTTCCTTTGTAGACAATATACCGCTCAAGAGGCTTTTGAGATGGGCATGGTAAACAAAGTCGTGCCTTTAGAACAACTTGAAACTGAAACGATTGATTGGTGTAAAACCATATTGCAACGCAGTCCAATGGCAATCAGAATGATTAAAAGAGCTCTCAATGCTGAACTTGATGGACAAAGAGGCATGATGGAATTTGCTGGAGACGCAACATTAATGTACTATTTAATGGAAGAAGCCCAAGAAGGCAAAAATGCTTTTCTAGAAAAACGTGATCCAGATTTCCAAAAATTCCCCAAATTTCCTGGATAATGCTTAAAGCAACATTTAAAAAATATTCATTAACCTTTAAAAGTCCGGCAATTACATCTCGAGCAACAATGCTTGAGAAGGATACTTATTTTATAAAAATATGGGATAATTCATTTCCTCAAATATACGGAATAGGGGAGTGCGCTTTGTTTAAAGGGTTAGGTGCCGACGATAATCCAGACTATGAGCAAATTCTTAGTCACATATGTCAAGATATTAATAACATTTCACCACAAGACATCATATATAGTTCAATTCGTTTTGGTGTAGAAACGGCTTTGCGCGATTTAAGAAATGGAGGAATACGTAAAATATTTGATACAAATTGGGTTAATGGGTCGGCTCCAATTCATATCAATGGGTTAATTTGGATGGGGACATTTAATGAAATGTTTGAGCGAATTAATCAAAAACTAGAATCAGGATTCAATTGTATTAAGTTAAAAATAGGTGGTATTGATTTCAATAAAGAAATTAAATTACTAAAATACATTAGAAGCAATTTCTCTTCCAACAATTTAGAAATTAGATTAGATGCAAATGGTGCATTTGACGCAAATAATGCACTTTCGTATCTTGAAAAATTATCTAAATATAATATTCATTCTATAGAACAGCCTATAAAACCTCGACAATGGAAAGCTCTAGAGGATATTTGCAAAAATAGTCCTATACCCATTGCATTAGATGAGGAATTGATAGGAATAGAAGGGATAAAGCACAAAGAGCAATTATTGCGTTCAATCTCTCCTGCATACATTATTTTAAAACCAAGTTTGTGTGGAGGATTTTATGGGGCTGACGAATGGATTAAATTAGCCGACAATTTTAATATTGGATGGTGGGCAACCTCTGCATTAGAGTCTAATATTGGATTAAATGCAATTGCTCAGTGGTTAAGCACCTATCGAATCTCTTTACCTCAAGGATTGGGCACGGGTGCGCTATATTCAAATAATATTAAATCGCCGTTAGAACAAATAGATGATGTATTATTATATAATCCTCAATTATCATGGGAAATTCCATCAATGATACTTTAGCATTGATTAGAAACATTGATGCAACAACATTACAATTTGTAAATGAATGGCATAATGATTTGCCTTATATTATAGTTAATACATCAGGTTCTACTGGAGCTCCCAAACCAATAAAATTATCAAAAAGCGATATTATTAAATCAGCCGAAGCCACTTGCCGATATTTTAATATAAATAATTCATCTACTCTAGTCCTACCATTATCAACTAATTATATTGCTGGCAAGATGATGGTAGTTAGAGCCATAGTTTCAGGCGCAAATTTATGGATAGAAATGCCTTCAAATAAGCCGCTTTATATGAATTATGGTGATATTAATCTCCTTCCAATTGTCCCTTCACAAGTTGATTGGATACTAACAAATTACCATGAAACCTCAAATAAAATTAAAAATTTATTAATTGGAGGAGGGGCGTTATCATCAAATAAAGAAATGGCCTTAAAATCACTAGGAATAAATGCATATGTGTCATATGGTATGACTGAAACATGTAGTCACATAGCGTTAAGACCTATTGGGTGCAATGAGTATGAAACTCTACCAGGAATTACTGTTTCAAGTAATGAGCGTAGCTGCTTAACAATAAATGCGTCCGAATTCTCATATAAAGAAATTATAACTAATGATATTGTTGAGATAATTGATGAGCGACATTTTATTTGGAGAGGCAGGTATGACAATGTTATTAATACGGGTGGTATAAAAGTATTTCCCGAAGAAATTGAAAAAAAAATATCTTCTATAATTCCATATCCATTTTATGTTATAGGAGAGAAGCATGAAAAATGGGGTGAGTCAGTAACATTATACATTGAATCAAACGACAATGCCATAGATAAATCCAAAATTCTAGATGAAGCAACATTATTATTAATGAAATATGAATTGCCCAAGAAGATAAAATGCGTAGATAAATTTGTATATACTGAATCTAAAAAAATAAAGAGACTACTTTTGTAGTCCCTCTATTATCCAAATTTGCTTATCTTTTTTAACATCGGCTCGTTTATAATTTTTATTCTCCTGCCATCTACAATTATTATTTTTTCTGTCACAAAACTTGATAATGTTCTAATTGCATTAGATGTTGTCATATTTGACATATTTGCTAAATCTTCTCGAGCAAGATATATTTTAAGGGTTGAATTATCATCTTCATACCCATAATTATCTTTCAATAACATCAAAGCTTCTGCTAAACGTCCTCTAATATGTTTTTGTGTTAAATTCACTATTTTAGTATCAGAGCCGCCCAAGTTCCTTGATAACTCATGGATAAAAAATCGAGCCAATTTGTTGTTATTTTCCATAATTTCATCAACTAATGACATAGGAAGTGTACCCAAAGTTGAAGCCTCCAATGCAGCCGCACTTGAAACATATGGCTCATTAGCAAAATAAGCTCTATATCCAAAATATTGTACCGGACGAATTAAACGAATAATTTGCTGTCTGCCACCAATACCATCTTTATATTTCTTGACCTTTCCTTTTATCAAGCACCATATAAATTCTGGCTCTTCTTTTTCGGCATAGATAACTTGATTTTTCTTAAAGTTATGTATTTGAAAATTATCTATTATGCGACGCTTTTCATCACCGTTAAGAATTGACCAAATTTCAGCAAGATCCTCACTTATAATTTTTTCAAGGGCACTTTTAATCATTTTATAGCTGTAGAATTATGTTATCTAACACACAAAGTTACAAAAACTATCTTATTTAACAACAAAGTTTTATGTAAAATATTAATTTGTCTCATTTTTAACTTGAAAAATTTGCTTTTTTGTAGTAGATATTTTAATTTTGTACTACAAGATTAAGCAAGAGTGCTGATATTTTGAGAATATTACCACATCAAAGTTGATTGGGAAACTCATCAAATATTATTGAAATACCGAGACAAGCTCAACTATCCAATGGCGGGCCCCACCTCTATGAGGCGGTAATTTACCCAAGGCGGATTACAAAGGTTAGTAAGCACTCAAATCCTGTCACTCGGAGTTTCATCGCATCCTTTGGTGTGGACATTATAAGCCGGCAATTCTTTGTCGGCTTTTTTATTAAGGTTAATAATGTATGCTAATAAAAAGAATCCGAGTGCAATTATGCACTCGGATTCTTAATGTATTGATTGAATTAATTTTATTCTTCAATAGCAGCCTGAGCAGCAGCTACGCGTGCAATGGGCACACGGAATGGAGAACAGCTCACGTAGTTCATGCCAAGTTTAGCACAGAACTTAACTGATGATGGTTCGCCACCATGTTCACCACAAATACCTACTTTGAGTTCAGGTTTAGTTGCACGTCCTTTTTCTACACCCATGCGAACAAGTTGGCCTACACCTTCTTGGTCAAGTACTTCAAATGGGTCAGTCTTGATGATACCATTTTCTTTATAGAATTTCAAGAATTTAGGAGCATCATCACGAGAGAAACCAAATGTCATTTGAGTCAAGTCGTTAGTACCGAATGAGAAGAAGTCTGCTACAGTTGCAATTTCGTCAGCGCAAAGAGCAGCACGAGGAACTTCAATCATTGTACCTACTTTGTATGCTACAGTTTGGCCTTTTTCTTCAAATACTTTAGCTGCGGTAGCATTGATTACATCAGCTTGGTTTTGAATTTCTTTCAATGAACCAACCAAAGGAATCATGATTTCAGGGAATACTTGGATGCCACGAGCTTGAACTGCGAGAGCAGCTTCGATGATTGCGCGAGTTTGCATTTCAGTAATCTCTGGGTAAGTAATACCAAGACGACAACCACGGTGACCGAGCATTGGGTTGAATTCTTCTAGGCTATCAACTTTTGCTTTAACTTGTTCAAGAGTTAAGCCCATTTCTTCTGCAAGTTCTTTTTGAGTTGCAGTTTGATGAGGAACGAATTCATGCAAAGGTGGGTCGAGGAGGCGAATAGTTACACCATAGCCATCCATAGCTTCGAAGATACCTTCAAAGTCACCACGTTGCATTGGAAGCAATTTACCAAGAGCTTCAACACGACCTTCTTTATCTCCAGCAAGAATCATTTCGCGTACAGCTTTAATGCGGTCTCCTTCGAAGAACATGTGTTCTGTACGGCAAAGACCGATACCTTGAGCACCGAAGTAACGAGCTTGTTTAGCATCGCGTGGAGAGTCTGCATTAGTGCGAACAAGAGTTTTTGTATATTTTTCAGAAAGATTCATGATTGCACCGAAGTCGCCATCGAGTTCTGGGTCAGCAGTAGGAACTTGTCCATCGTAAACTTCACCTGTTGAACCATTCAATGAGATCCAATCACCTTCTTTATATACTTTACCACTCATTTCGAGCGTTTTTGCTTCATAGTCAACTTTGATTTCGCCAGCACCTGAAACACAACATTTACCCATACCGCGAGCAACAACTGCAGCGTGAGAAGTCATACCACCACGCATTGTCAAGATACCTTGAGCAACTGCCATACCACGAAGGTCTTCGGGTGATGTTTCGATACGAACGAGAACTACTTTTTTCTTCTTTTCAGCCCACACTTCTGCTTCGTCAGCGAAGAATACAATTTGACCTGTTGCAGCACCTGGAGATGCAGGAAGACCCTTTGCAGCAACTTTTGCGCGTTTCAATGCATCTTTGTCAAATACTGGGTGGAGAAGTTCGTCAAGTTTTTGTGGTTCCATACGGAGTAGGGCAGTCTTTTCATCAATTGCACCTGCACGAAGAAGGTCCATTGCAATTTTAACCATTGCTGCGCCTGTACGTTTACCATTACGTGTTTGAAGCATCCAAAGTTTGCCATCTTGGATTGTGAACTCCATATCTTGCATATCTTTGTAGTAATCTTCAAGACGATTTGAGATTGCAATAAGTTCAGCTGCAAGAGTAGGCATTGATTCTTCGAGTGAAGGATATTTGCTTGCACGTTCTTCTTCGCTAATACCTTGAAGAATAGCCCAACGACGTGAACCTTCAGTAGTGATTTGTTGTGGAGTGCGAATGCCAGCAACAACGTCTTCACCTTGAGCATTGATAAGGTATTCACCGTTAAACATGTTTTCACCTGTAGCTGCATCACGGCTGAAAGCAACACCAGTAGCAGAGTTGTCACCCATGTTACCATAAACCATAGCTTGAACGTTTACTGCAGTACCCCATTCTTCAGGAATTTGGTTCATGCGACGATAGAGGATAGCACGTTCATTCATCCAACTATCAAACACTGCACAAATACCGCCCCAAAGTTGTTCCCAAGCACTATCGGGGAAGTCTTTACCTGTGAAATCTTTAACCGCAGCTTTGAACAATTTAACAAGGTTTTGAAGATCTGAAACTTCAAGTTCAGTATCAAGTTTAACACCTTTTTCTTCTTTAACCTTTTCCATGATTGCTTCAAATGGATCGATATCAGTTTTATTCTTTGGTTTCATACCAAGAACAACGTCACCATACATTTGAACAAAACGACGATAGCTATCCCATGCGAAACGAGGGTTACCACTCTTTTCAGCTAAAGAAGCCACTGTAGCGTCATTCATACCAAGGTTCAACACTGTATCCATCATACCTGGCATTGATGCACGAGCACCTGAACGTACTGATACCAACAATGGGTTAGATGGTTCATCAAATTGTTTGCCAGTTAATTTTTCAACGTGAGCGATAGCTGCTTCTACTTCGTCTTTGATAAGAGCAACTACTGCTTCTTTACCTTTTTGAGTGTACTCTGTACAAACTTCGGTTGTGATAGTAAAACCAGGAGGAACTGGCATACCCAACAAGTTCATTTCTGCGAGGTTTGCGCCTTTACCACCGAGGAGGTTTCTCATTGAGGCATTACCTTCAGCTTTACCGTCGCCAAATGTATAAACTCTTTTCATGAATTTGTATAAATTTATATTAATAAAATTGGTTAGTACTATATTAAATTATCTATCTTGCAAATTTAAGAATTTATAATGACAAAACAAAATGATACACAACAATAATGTATAAAAACATATAAATACCAAAAAAATGTTTTTTAAGCAATGATTTATAAGGACATCTTTTGGAGTCTAAAATCAGGCTGAGTCATTCACACCTTCGTCATGATATAGTTGTAAAGATAAATGATAGAGGCTTATTCCCAATTATATGCATAAAAGCTATGTTAAAGGGATTTCCTCTATAAATTAAAAAAATATAATCTTAATTATATGGTGTGACAAATGTAGCAAGAAGAAATGATAAGACTAATATATATCTATTATGTCATATTGCAGATAAGCATAATAAATGATAAAACGGGGATTATATTACACTAAATACCTTAATCTTACATAAAAAAAGAAACGTCGAAAAAGGAGGAAGAAATTGATTAAAAAAAATAACGACTAGCAATTAATTGAATAACACTTATGATGGCAATAGTAGAATTGATTAATATATTATTTATGACTATTTATTCTAACAATATTCCTTGTTGCGGGTCTATTATTTATTCTTTTTTGTAACTTTGTAGAAAATTTAATAATTTACTACATTGGGACGAAAAAACAGAAGAGACCTTCCCACATTGGAAGGCGTGGAAATTATAGATGTTGCAGCCGAAGGGAATAGCCTTGCTAAAGTAAACGACATGGTAGTATTTATCCCTTATGGCGCGCCAGGTGATATTGTAGACGTAAAACTTCGCAAAAAACGCAAATCATATGCCGAAGGTAATATTGTAAATATGATAAAGCCTTCTGATATGCGTGTTGTGCCTAAATGCGAGCATTTTGGCACATGTGGTGGTTGCCGATGGCAACATCTTCCTTACGAATACCAATTAAAGTGCAAACAACAACAAGTGCAAGATGCTCTTGAACGCATTGGAAAAATTAATATTCCCGAGATTTCACCAATTCTCGGATCAAAAAACATATGGGTGTATCGAAACAAAATGGAATACACATTCTCCAATAAAAAATGGCTTACATTTGAGCAATTAAATAGTGGGGAAGATTTTCCTGATCGCGATGCAGCTGGATTCCATATTTCAGGAGCATTTGACAAAGTTCTTGACATAAATAAATGCCATCTCCAAGATGATTTCGGCAACCAATTGCGCCTTTTCATCAAGCAATACGGCAAAGACAATGGCTTTAGCTTCTATGACCTAAGAGCCCAAGAAGGCTTATTAAGAACCTTAATGATTCGCATTGCATCAACAGGGGAGATAATGGCTGTAATGGTGTTTGGCGAAAACGACACTGAAAAGATTAACCAACTTATGACTGCGGTGGCTGAAAAATTCCCACAAATAACATCATTACTCTATGTAATTAACCTCAAAGTAAATGACACCATTTCTGACCAAGAAATCATCACTTTCAAAGGTAAAGATTTTATAGAAGAAGAGATGGAAGGATTAAAATTTCGCATTGGACCAAAGTCATTCTACCAAACAAATTCTCGTCAAGCTTACGAGCTCTATTCTGTCACCCGCAATTTTGCAGAATTGACTGGTGATGAGTTGGTTTATGACCTCTATACGGGCACTGGAACAATCGCCAATTTTGTGGCTAAACATGCAAAAAAAGTTATCGGTATTGAATATGTGCCCGAAGCTATTGAAGATGCAAAAATTAACTCAGACGTAAATAACATTAACAATACTCTATTCTACGCAGGAGACATGAAAGATGTATTAACCAACGAGTTTATTGAAAAACATGGTCGTCCCGACGTAATGATTGTTGACCCACCTCGTGCTGGCATGCATCAAGATGTTGTTAATGTGATTCTAAACGCATCACCTCGTCGCATTGTCTATGTGAGTTGTAACCCTGCTACGCAAGCACGCGACTTGGCTTTGCTTGACGAAAAATATAAAGTAGAAGCAATTCAACCAGTAGATATGTTCCCACACACTCACCATGTCGAAAATGTGGTAAAACTCACTCTGAAGAATTAAATCCCCGCTAAGGTTGAATTATAATAATTAACGTTTCCCGTCACCTCTTCACCTATAAAAGAGGGTATGGGGAACGTTTTTTTTTCATCAGTCAATTCTATTTCTGCAACAATTAACCCCTCATGCACCCCATGAAACTCATCAATTTCCCAAGTATATCCCTCAAATTCAACAACATATCGTTGTTTTTCAACAATATTATTGTCGCATAATTTAAGCATTTCAATTGCATCATTCATTGGAATAGGATACTCCCATTCATCTCGTGTTATTCCTGCATTAATACCTTTAATCGTAAGGAAAGCAAAATTATCTTTGATTCTCACTCTAATTGTTGCCTCTTTACGTGTAGAAAGATATCCTTGTTGAATATGGTGTTTTGCTTTCGCAAAATCTTTATAATCGTTTGATTTTACCAAAAATTTACGTTCAATTTCTTTAGCCATAGCTCTTTTATGTGTTAAATAATTATTTTTTATCAAATATATTATTTTTTTAGAACCTCATAATTTAATTATAACTAACTTTGCAAAAGTAACTATTTTTGAAATAAATGCGCCAATATATTATCCTAATTTTGATATTTTTTTTCTCTTCGCTATCAATTATTGAAGCGAACGCTAAAGAGTGTATAATAAAAGGATATGTTATTGATTCAATTACACAAAAACCAATCCCTTATGCTTCTATTTTCTATAATGATCAACCAACAGAATTATTA
This sequence comes from Muribaculaceae bacterium, assembly GCA_045637505.1. Classification (GTDB taxonomy): domain Bacteria; phylum Bacteroidota; class Bacteroidia; order Bacteroidales; family Muribaculaceae; genus RGIG4079. The sequence goes on from JAZTZO010000016.1 coordinate 143,896, forward strand.
TCCGATTCTTTAGGAGTATTCTATTTGACGCGCAACCATAACCAAGCAAAAATACAGATATCATCTAATGGTTATAAAACTCAATGTTTTTTATTGCAATCATCAAATAATGATTCAATAGTTATATCACTTATCCCCGATGGGATTATTCTAAAAGAAATTATCGTAAAAAAGCAGAAACATAAATATTCAAAAAAAAATAATCCTGCAGTAGATTTTGCCATAAGAATTAGGGAGAAGATGTTATCAACTAATCCCCTTGATGTTTGCAACTATTATAATTATGATAGATATGAAAAAATAACATTAGGTTTAAATAATTTTACTGACAATCCACAAAATAGTTGGATGTTTGAAGAATTCAATTTTTTAAAAAGTTATATTGACACTTCATATGTTTCGGGCAAACCAATTCTAAACATTTCAGTAAAAGAAAAAGCCTCCCAAATAATAACCCAAAAAGAACCTTTAAAACATATAGAATATATAACAGGGATTAGGCGAACTGGCATAGATGATATTACTGAACAAGAAAGTTTCCAAATATTACTCGAAGATGTTTTTAAAGAAGTAAATTTAGAGCATAATGATATTTCTATTTTGCAAAATCGTTTTGTGAGTCCATTGTCTAAAATCGCACCCGATTTTTATAAGTTTTTTCTAACTGATACAATTGAAATAGATGGTGAAAAGTGTACGCAATTAAGTTTTTCTCCTCGCAACTCAAATTCTTTTGGTTTTGTTGGGCACATTTATGTACCAACAAATGATACTACACTGTTTGTCAAAAAAGTTACGTTAGGATTATCCCCATCAATTAACCTCAATTTTATAGATCAATTATATATTAATCAAGAATTTATTCGAGACGAGAATGGTTGTCACTTGAAAATAATAGATGATATGATAATTGAATTAAGTTTACTTCCTGGCACCCAAGGCTTGTATGCGAGAAGAAATACATCTTTTTTTAACCACAATTTCAATAAGCCTCAAAACATTTCACTATTAGATAATAAAAAAAATGTTATCATATCAGAAAATGCTTATAGTCAAGATTTAACTTTTTGGAATAATATTAGAACAATCCCAATATCTAAAAACGAAGAAAATTTGGAAACAATGTTGGAGCAATTAAGAAATGTTCCTATATATTATTGGTCTGAAAAAATTATACGATTATTAGCAGTTGGATATATTAACACCTCTAAAAACTCTCTACTGGATATTGGCCCTATTAATAGTTTTATAAGTTATAATGATTTTGAAGGATGGCGATTTAGGGTAGGGGGAACTACTACCGCAAACCTAAATAAACGCCTTTTTACTCGTGGTTATGTTGCCTATGGATCAAATGACAAAAAGCTTAAATATAACGGTGAAATCGAATATTCATTTAATGACAAGAAATATCACTCTAATGAATTTCCTATAAATTCAATAAAAGTATCACATTCATATGACATAGACCCATTAGGTCAACACTATATATTCACAACAAATGATAATTTCTTTCTATCTCTAAAAAGGCATGACAACAATCTCATGACCTACCTCCGACAGTCAAAAATTGAATATAATCTTGAATTATATAATAATTTTTCCATATCAGCAGGCCTATCACACGAGCGACAAGAAGCGACAAAATATGTGCCATTTGTTGACGGGTACAATAATACATATTCTCACTACAATCAATCATTTTTTAATTTAAAATTGAGATATGCTCCTGGAGAAAAATTCTATCAATCAAGAGAAACTCGACAACCAATAAATAAAGACGCCCCAATTATAGAATTGACACATGTTTATTCTCCAAAAGGCTTTTTAGGTAATATGTTTGAAATAAACAAGACTGAATTAAGTACTCAAAAGCGATTTTGGTTCTCTGCTTTTGGATATACTGATATTATATTAAAAGGTGGACATGTGTGGAGTAAATCGCCATACTTGAACCTTCTTCTCCCTAATGCTAATTTATCATACACTATACAACCCGAAACATTTTCATTAATGAATCCTCTCGAATTTATTAATGATAGTTATTTTTCGTGGGATATTACATACTGGGCAAATGGAGCAATTTTCAATTATATACCTCTATTAAACAAGCTAAAACTGCGAGAAACTTTTTCTTTTAGAGGGTTGTTGGGCCATTTAAGTAATCGTAATAATCCCGATTATAATAACGCACTTTTTAAATTTCCCTCATATGCACAACCTCAAAAAATGAACTCTACACCATATATGGAAGTAGGAGTCGGGATAGATAACCTGTTCAAAATATTTAGAATAGATTATGTATGGCGATTGACATATAGACACAATCCCAACATTGATAGAAGTGGGGTTAGAATTGGTCTTCATCTCACATTTTAAAATGTTTTGTAATTTTCTTTGAAAAAATCATCAATTATATTAATTTTGTAAAATTAGAATAACAATTAAACTGAATAAAATAATTATGATGAAAAAATTTATAACAGCAATGTTGGGCTCTATTGCTGGTTTTTGGATTTCGTTAATAATAATAGCTATTTCTTTCTTTCTATTTATAGTCATTGCTATTAGCAACACATCTGAAACGGGTGTTAGTTTAACTGATAACAGTGTTTTACACCTAAACCTTAGTGGTGAAATCACTGAAAGGGAGCGTCCTCTTGAATCTATATATGACCTGCAGTCATATGATGGCAAGGCCATCTCATATCGAGATATTATCAATGCTATATATTCAGCAAAAGATGACGCCAAGATTGAAGGTATTTTTATCGATTGTAAAGGCGCAAACCTTGGCATAGCAAGTTGTCAAGAAATCATAGACGCAATTCATGATTTTAAGAAAACAGGCAAATGGGTATATGCATATGCCGACAATTATGCTCAAGGAGATTATTACATCGCATCGGTGTCTGACTCTATTTTCATCAATCCTATAGGGAACGTTGATATCCATGGATTATCAGCGACAACAATATTTTATAAAGGGCTAATGGATAAGCTTGGCATTGAAGCTCAAATATTAAAAGTAGGCACATATAAAAGTGCAGTTGAGCCTTTTATGTTAAATCACATGAGTGATGCCAGTAGAGAACAACAATTGCATTATATGGGGAATATTTGGAACAGCATTTGCGAGCAAATAGCTAATTCAAGAAAAGTAAATGTTGACAAAATTAACGAATGGGCCGACAGTCTTATTTATACTAAAAAGACCGACTATTATGTGAAAAATAAAGTTGTTGATAAAACATATTATCGACATGAATTTGAAACCATGTTGAGAAATAAACTTAAATTAGAAGAAGATGAAGTCATAAATCTTATATCTCCAAAGAATTATTTTGCGCAGAATAATGTTATTAATCTAAATAGAACAACTGAACACATTGCAGTGCTATTTGCAACTGGCGACATTGTTGATAATGGCAACGGGGGCATAGTTGGGGATAAGATGGTCCCACAAATTTTAGATTTAGCCAACGATGATAATGTAAAGGGGCTTGTTCTTCGTGTTAATTCAGGAGGAGGAAGTGCTTTTGCTTCAGAGCAAATTTGGGATGCACTTGAACAATTTAAAAAAGAAGGTAAGCCATTCTATGTGTCGATGGGTGATGTAGCAGCATCTGGTGGATACTATATTTCATGCGGTGCTGACCAAATATATGCCGAACCAACTACTTTAACAGGTTCTATAGGTATATTTGGTATTATCCCAAACATAAAAAATTTATTAGAAAACAATTTAGGAATAACCACTGATAATGTTAGCACTAATCTTAATGGTGATTTCCTTGCGCTTGTCTCACCAATGTCTGATATCCAAAAAGAAAAAATGCAAAAATATATCGAAAATGGGTACAGCACATTTGTAACACGTTGTGCTAATGGGCGTGGCGTGCCTGTTGACTCTATTCTAAAAATTGCTGAGGGTCGTGTATGGGATGGCAAATCAGCAAAAGAGATTGGTCTTATCGATAAATTCGGCGGATTGGAAAAAGTTATTGCCGACATGAAAGAAAAAACAGGCATTGAAAATGTTGTAGATTACCCATTAAACACATCTTCATTCTTAAACGAAATCATGTCATCGGCACAATTTCCATACGACAAATTAATGTCTACTGATATTAATGAGTTAAAAGAATATTACAATATCATAAATCGCTTTAAAAGCATGTCCCATATCCAATGTAAAATGGAGGATATTACAATAAAATAACAATCCATGAATTACAAACTATTACCTAAATATTTATTGTTACCATTCTCGAAGTTATATGGCTTCGCTGTAACAATGCGTAATCGTTTGTTTGACTGGGGCATTTTAAAGCAAGAACAATTTGATGTCCCAATTATTGTTGTGGGAAATTTAGCTGTAGGGGGGACTGGAAAAACTCCCCACACTGAATTTATTATTAATGAGCTTCGCTGGAATTACAACATAGGGGTAATAAGTCGTGGCTATAAACGAAAAACAAAAGGTTTTGTATTAGCAACACATCAATCGACCCCAAATGATATTGGAGATGAACCTTATCAAATATATAATAAATTTGGAGGTCAAATTCCAGTTGCTGTTTGCGAGAATAGATGCAATGGAATTAAAGAATTATTGGGAATTAATCCTGATATAAATTTAATATTACTCGATGATGCTTTTCAGCACCGTTATGTCAAGCCAACAGTATCAATTCTTCTAACTGAATTTAACCGACCTATATTTTATGACCATTTGCTTCCTTTTGGAAATTTGAGAGAACCCATACAAGGATTGAGTAGAGCTGACTTGATTGTTGTGACTAAATGCCCCGATGAAATTAAGCCAATGGAATATCGTATATTCAATAACAAATTGAAACCGTTTCCATTTCAACATTTATCATTTTCAAAATATAGATATGGGCAACTAACTCCAGTTTTTCCCAATAAAGCAATAAATATTCCCCTTCTTGATTGGTTAAACTGCGATGATTTAATTTATGCGATTTCGGGGATTGGAAATCCAACCCCATTCATAAATCATTTAAGGTCGTTTTATGCTAATGTTAAAACATCGACCTTCCCCGATCATCATGATTTTGATCATAGAGATTTAGATATAATCAAAAAAAGATATCACACTTTTACCGCAAATAGAAAATATATTATTACGACAGAAAAAGATGCAGTTCGATTGGCTAATAATCCTTACTTTCCTACTGATTTAATGCCTTATATTTTTTATTTGCCGATAACTGTTGAATTTACAAACGAAGGGGATATGCCTCCATTTATTGAAACATTAATTAAAAATATAGAGTCGAAAGACTAATGAATATATACCTTTATAACGAAAATAAATGTTATGCTTGAAAAAATTAATCTAACAGCTAACTATATTAAAGCAAAGATTACTAATCTCCCTGAAATTGCTATCATATTAGGCACTGGGCTAGGTGCTTTAGTTGATCATATAGTTGACGCCGAATATATCCCATATGCTGATATTCCAAACTTTCCCATATCTACCGTCGAGGGGCATAGTGGAAATCTTATTTTCGGATATCTTGGCGGAAAACATATTATGGCCATGCAAGGGCGCTTCCATTACTATGAAGGCTATGATATGAAAGAGGTTACTTTCCCCGTTCGGGTCATGAAGGCACTTGGCATTAAAACATTATTTGTGAGCAATGCTGCGGGTGGTATGAATAAAGAGTTTAGAGTGGGGGATATTATGATAATAAATGATCATATTAATCTTTTCCCTGAAAATCCATTAAAAGGCAAAAACTATAACGAGTTAGGTCCTCGTTTCCCTGCAATGACAGAAGCTTATAGCCACAAATTAATTAAATTAGCAAATGAGATTGCCATAGAAAAGGGCATTAGGGTAATGAATGGCGTGTATGTAGGCACATCAGGACCAACATTTGAAACACCTGCTGAATACGAATATTTTCGCATTATTGGTGGTGATGCAGTGGGCATGTCAACCGTGCCAGAAGTTATAGTTGCTAATCATGCATCCATGGAAGTGTTTGGTATATCAGTTATTACTGACCTCGGAGGAAAAGATATTACCGAGGTGCCAACCCATGAAGAAGTTCAAAAAGCAGCAATGAAAGCTCAGCCTAAAATGGTTGAAATTATGCAAACCATTATTAGTAAAATATAATTATGAATATAACAGAAACAGAAATAGCTAAATTAGGAGAATTTGGTCTAATTGATAGACTTACTAAAGATATATCTATAAAAAATGAATCCACTAAATTGGGGATAGGGGATGACTGTGCAGTAATGGACTACAATGGTTCAAAAGTACTCGTATCAACTGATTTGCTAACAGAGGGTGTTCATTTTGATTTAACCTATGTTCCTTTGAAACACCTTGGTTATAAGGCTGCTGTAGTTAACTTTTCAGATATATATGCTATGAATGGTAAACCACAACAAATCGTTGTTGCCCTGGGCATATCAAAAAGATTTACCGTTGAACATATTGATGAGTTATATAGTGGTCTAAAACTCGCATGCGATATATATGGTGTAGATTTGGTTGGAGGTGATACGACATCATCTCGAGCTGGGTTAACTATAAGCATAACATGTATAGGTAGTGCCTCTAATGATGAAATTGTATATCGTTCAGGTGCTAAAGATTCAGATTTAATATGCGTAAGTGGAGATTTAGGCGCGGCTTATATGGGACTACAACTTCTTGAAAGAGAAAAATTGGCATCAGTCGGCATCAATGATTTCCAACCACAATTTCAAGGCAAAGAATACTTAATTGAGCGTCAATTAAAACCAGAGGCTCGAAAAGATCTTATCGCAGAATTAAAAAATAAATCAATATTACCAACATCTATGATAGATATTTCTGACGGACTTTCATCAGAGTTATTACATATTTGTAAAGAGAGTGGTGTGGGATGTCGTATCTACGAAGATAAGATTCCTATTGATTACCAAACTGCAATTATGGCTGAAGAATTAAATATGAATTTAGTTACTGCTGCATTAAATGGAGGAGAAGATTATGAATTATTATTCACAATACCTCTTCATCTTTATGAGCAAGTAAAAAATAACGAATACTTTAAAGTTATTGGACATATTACAAAAAAAGACCTTGGTTGCGCTATGATAACAAGAGATGGCAACGAGATTCCTCTCAAAGCACAAGGGTGGAACCATATGTCAAAATAATAGTAAAAGGTTGCATTTTTAGTGCAACCTTTTATAATATTGACCAATATATACAGCATTTTTGAAATAAAATTATTAATTTTGCATTATAAACATCAAAATAGAACATTAGACTTATGATTAATCGTATATTAATAAGAATAAAGGTTATCCAGTTACTTTATTCATATCTACTAACTCGTAGTAAATTTACTATTGAAGCCATTCCCGAAAATGCTTCTCGCGATAGAAAATATGCACAATCTTTCTATTTTGACCTTATCCTTTTAACATTAGAACTTTCAGGATATAATATCATTGCAAAATCCAATATTACATACAGCGGAAATAACATTCTTAAGACAAATGCATTAGCCCAATCTTTGATAGATTGTGATGAGATTAAAAAGATAATCAAACAAAACAATAATATTTCTCAATATAACACAGTTATAAATGAGTTAATTGTTGCAATAAAGGGATCTATTATCTATAAAGATTTTAGTAAAATCAAATCTCCCAAAATTGAAGATGAAGTAAATTTTTGGAGAGTTGTATTTAATACCATTATTCTTAAAAATAGTTCCTTTATAAATGTTACTCGACAAAATAATGAATACACTATCAAAGGGTTTGAAATAGGTTCTGAATTATTTATTAAATCTCTTTCTAAATTATGTGATACTAACTCATCTCTATTTAACGCCCATAAGTCACTTACACATGCTTTAGATAAGTCATATGAGTTATATTTCTGCATTTTTAAACTTGTGATTCAATTAACTCAATTACAAGCACAATTCATAGAGGCCGCTAAAAACAAGTATTTACCTACCGACGATGATTTAAATCCCAATACTAGATTTATTGATAATCAATTAATAAAAGCAATAGAAGCAAACGAAGAGTTTGAAATGCACTTATCTAAATGCTCTATTAATTGGGAAGAAGAGCCGCTATTCTTAAGAAGAATTTTAGAAAAAATTATTCAGTCTGACATTTATAAAGAATATATGCGCGCCCTTGATAACAATCGTGCTTTAGATTGTGATTTATGGCGCAATATCCTTAAGAACATCATCTTCAACGATGAAGAGTTTAATGATATTCTTGAATCAAAATCATCTTATTGGAACGATGACCTTCATATTATTGGCACTTTTGTTTTAAAAACAATAAAGCAATTTTCTAATCAACAAGATATTGATATTACTCCAATATCTCAATTTAAAGATGACGAAGATGCAGAATTTGGTCCAAAATTATTTACAGAAACTGTAGAAAATATTGACGAATATCGTAGCTATATCGACAAATTTATAAGCAAGCAATGGGATTCTGAACGTCTAGCATTTATGGATATTGTAATAATGACAACTGCAATTGCTGAAATGGTTAAATTCCCATTAATTCCAATCCCAGTTACTCTCAATGAATACATTGAGATTGCTAATAGTTACAGTACCCCCAAAAGTGGGCAATTTATCAATGGCATTCTATATTCAGTTATAAATTACTTAAAAAGCGAAGGTAAATTGAACAAATAAAATATAAAAATCATTTTTTCAGTATAAGTTTAATTAATCTCATATAAATTATGGTTACTAATTCTATTTTATTACAAGCTCAAGCACAAGATGGCACAATGTCAATTTTTATGATTGTAGCCCTTATTGCTATTTTCTATTTCTTTATGATTCGCCCACAACAAAAACGTCAAAAAGAGATTAGAAAATTTCGTGAAAACCTCAAAGTAGGGGATAAGGTGATTACTGCTGGCGGAATATATGGAAAAATAAGAAATGTAAATGACACTACATTTCAAATTGAAATTGCCGAAAATGTTAAAATTATAATTGACAAAGGTTCAGTTTATCCATCTGCTGCCGATGCTGCTCAAGCTGCACAAGAAAACGAAACCCAAAAATAATATTTAAAAATATCTATAAATAAGCCTATTCAATTGAAAATAATTGAATAGGCTTTATATAATATCATGAAACACGTTCCAAGCTTAAATCACATCAGACAAAATTTAAAGACAGCAAAAGGAAAGAATTTTTTGCAGTTTACATTATTTATAGGTATTTCCTTTATATTTTGGTTAGCATTAACTCTAAACGAAGAGTTCCAATTTGAGATTAATTACCCTGTAAAAATTAAAGAAATCCCCGATAGTATCACTCTAATATCAACACCACCAAGGACTGTTAAAGTTAATATTAATTCTAAAGGTTACTATTTTTTTAAGTATAAATTAAAAGATGTTCCAAGCATTGACATTGATTTTAGAAAATATCGTCAAGGCTCTCGTATCTCATTAGGTCAAACTGAATTGTTAAATATAACTCGGCAAATGTTTGGTTCAAATAGTAATGCAACAACATTTTCACCCGACTCAATTAACATTGACTTCACATCGAAACCAGGTAAAAAAGTAAAGTTAAAAGTAAATATAGATTCTTCTACCGAAGGAAAATATATTATAAATGGTCAAATTAAAACAAATTTAGAATACATTTTACTATATGCCGTTAATGATATCCCTACGAAAATCAATGAGATAGAAACTGAATTTATTCATTGTGAAAATCTTACTAAAACAACAACTATAAGGGCTAAAATTATAACCCCCAAAGGAATGCGAGCAATACCCGACTCAATTGATATAACAATCCCTGTTGAACCACTTATATCTAAAAAAAGAATTACACCTATTGAAGTTATTAATACGCCCGAGGAGAAACGACTAATTACATTCCCCTCGCAAGTAGAAATTAATTATTTAGTCCCTAAAAGTTTATTCAATCATGAAGTTAAACACATAAAAGCGATTGTAGATTATAAAGATATATATTTAAATAACAATAAATTACCTATTAAACTGATTGAAATACCATCTACCTACAAGGGTGTTTCAACTAAGATAGATAGTGTTGAATATATAATAGAGCAATAATTATATGGCAATTTTGATTGCAATAACCGGAGGGATTGGATGTGGCAAATCTATTGTATCACGAATTCTTGAGGAGTTTGGGTATTTTGTATATGACTGTGACAAAAATGCAAAACTCCTTATGGACAACAGCCTTGTAATTAAAAATAACTTAAAACATATATTTGGTAACGATATAATAGAATGTAATGCTATTAATAGAGCGAAGTTAGCAAATATCGTTTTTAACAACAAAGAAAAACTAATTGAACTCAATAAAATAGTTCACACATCAGTCAAAGAGGATTTAATCTCATGGAAATCTAGGAAATCACATGAGAAAATGCTATTCGTAGAAACAGCGATATTATACCAAAGTGGCCTCAATAATATTGTAGACGAAATTTGGGAAGTGATTGCTCCTCTTGAAATCAGAATTGAAAGGGTGATTAAACGCAATAATATTTCACGCCAAGAAGTAATCTCAAGAATTGAATCTCAAAAACACAAAATATTAGCATCTGCCGATTATACAATTATAAATGATGATAAAGATGCTATTTTACCTCAAATAAACTCAATATTAAACCAAAAGTTCTAATCTTGATTCATATCAAGAAGTCCCTTTCTTCGATGTTCATTTAACGAATCTTTATCTATTCGTGCATAACTAATATTATTTTCCCTTGAAGCTATATCTAACCCATTAAAATCAAAAATATATGATGGAGTATTATAGTCAAAAAGGTCATCTTTACCAAGTCGATTTGCTCCTATAATATATATTTGATTTTCTATTGCACGACCGATAAAAATATGCTCCCACTTATATTTTTCCCCCACTGACCAACTTGAGGGTACAATCATCAAATCAGTATTTTTTGCTGTTTTATGGCTCCATATAGGATATAATATATCATCTCCTACTAATATTGAGATGTTCCATCCACGATACCTAATTATAGCCGATTGCTTATGACCTAACGTGTAATTAATATTATATTTACTATTACTATAGATATGTGATTTGTCGTAAAATGTGAATTCTCCCGATGGTTCTACAAAAAAAGCCCTATTATAATACTGACCATTTTCTTTAGCTAAAAAGCTACCACATATCGCAAAATTAAAAAATAGTGCCCATCGCTGTAAATTTACGATCGATATGCCATTTAAATCTTCTGCCATATCATATAGTTGTTCAGTAGATGATATATAACCAGTACTAAATAATTCAGGAAGAACTACTAAGTCACAATCTTTATCAACTCTATTCAATAAGTCGGCGATAGTTATAATATTTTCGTCTTTATCACCCCAAGCTATTTCATGCGATATTATAGCAACTTTCATATCAAATTAATTATTCAGTGCAAAATTTTTCAGGATAACATGCATTTGCATCCTTATAATAGTCCTTTATTCTCCGCATATCATGCTCCACACTATCAGTCATAGTGAATTCATCTACTATTGAAATACATTTATCCTTAAAGTCAAATTTGCCCAACAATATAGGGACTTGCGCCTCACGAGCTATATGCAAAAAACCAGATCTCCATTGGCTAACCTTACTTCTTGTTCCTTCAGGAGTGATTGCTATACAAAGTTTATCTGTATTGTTAAATTTAGCAATAATTACATCAACTAATGATGATCCTCTTTTCTTCGGTACAGGAATACCTCCAATTGATTTAAAAATTAGCCCTAAAGGGAAAAAGAACCACGCTTCTTTCATTAAGAAACCAGCGTTTCTCCCTACTGAAAGATATGCTAATTTACCCAATATAAAGTCCCAATTAGATGTGTGAGGTGCCACACAAATTATACATTTAGGATAATTGGGAACAGTAATCTCTACACGCCACCCAATTATCCATAATATTAATTTTGACAATAATTTCATTGAATTATTGCTTTAGAGCTGCTACATTAGCATCTTTTTGAGCCTGAGGTAAAAGGGCATTCATTGATTTAACAATCTCACGCACTTTTTTGTCAAAGTCAACTCTCAACGTATTATAGGCCTGTTTAAAATATTTTGTTTTAGCAACAGTATAGTCGTGATTCGATTCAAAATCTTTCTTTATCTTATCATATGAGAAAGATACTTTTTTTAACGATGAAGACTGTAATGACGCAATTTCAAAAACAATATCTTGCATTTTTTCAACGTCAATTCCTTCAACAAAGTGAATAGCCATTATACATTCAGCAGCTATATCGCCACATGCATACTTAATTTGTTTTTTTAATAAACGTTTGTTTGCCATGATAAATAAATTTATTATTAATACTTTATAAAGACATCAAATATTTTTTAAATGCTGGAAATGCCGAAGATAATTTTATCGTTGATTTTGTTCCCTTCATAAAAGCGGCTAATTTTGCTGGAATTGAAACTTCATCTTCTATGATAGATTCAACGGTTTCCTTAAACTTAGCAGGATGCGCTGTTTCAAGAAAAACTCCAATTTCATTATCATTTAATCCTTCTAGCAAACTTCTATAACCAACTGCACCATGAGGATCTAATAAATATCCAGTCTTATCATATGTATCTTTCAATGTTTCTGCTATTTGCTCATCTGTATAAGTACAGCCTGTTATTTCTTTTGTGATTGCATCATGTGAATTGTCATACAAATCAAGTATACGAGCGAAATTAGATGGTGCACCTACATCCATAGCATTTGCAATTGTTGTTATTGAGGGACGAGGATTATATACACCTGACATCAAATATTGATAAAATATATCATTACGATTATTAGCTGCAATAAAACGTTTTATAGGTAATCCCATTTTTTTACCAATCAAACCCGCAGTTATATTTCCAAAGTTCCCACTTGGAACTGAAACTACAATGTTATCTAATGGTTTGCCCATTTTTACCAATTGTGCATATGCATAAAAATAATAGAACATCTGAGGCAAAAAACGAGCAACATTTATTGAATTTGCTGAAGTTAATTGTAATTTTTCATTTAGTTCCTCATCCATAAATGCATTTTTCACTAATGCCTGGCAATCATCAAATGTTCCAGATATTTCAAGTGCAGTGATATTTTTGCCTAATGTGGTAAATTGTGCTTCTTGTATCTTGCTGACTTTTCCTTTTGGATATAGAACAAAAACTTTCACCCCTGGAACTCCAAGAAAACCATTTGCAACAGCACTACCTGTATCTCCAGATGTCGCAACAAGGACATTTACATCTTTTGTGCCGTTCTTTTTATTGAAATAGCCCAACAAACGAGCCATGAAACGCGCTCCAACATCTTTAAATGCTAATGTAGGACCATGAAATAATTCTAAACTATATTTATTCTCTGCAACATGAACCAATGGGATATCAAAACTCAATGTATCTTTAACAATATCTTTTAAAGTTTCTGATTCTACATCATCACCAAATAGAGTGTTTGCAACAACATAAGCAATATCTTGAAGAGACATTTCTCCAATATTATTAAAGAATGCTTTAGGTATTGTTGGAATGCGTTCAGGCATATACAAGCCTTTATCTGGAGCTAATCCTTTTACGACAGCGTCTTGTAGTGTTGTCTTTGGGGCATTACCACTTGTACTATAGTATAGCATGTTATATTAGTTTAACGATTAATAATCAATTGTTTAATAAATTCATCACCTTTAAGATGATTGTAAAATCCGTTTGCCACTGTAAATTCATCAAATGTATCTACATTATCCGATTCAATACCTTTATAAAAAATTAAGAATGGGACTAAATCAGAGGTATGAGTACGAATGCTGCATGGGGTAGGGTGATCTGGTAGTACAGCAATTGCAACATCTTCCTCAATTTGAGAAAGAGCATCAATTAATGGTCGTAAGACTCTATTATCTAAGTATTCAATAGTTTTTATTTTCAAAGCAATATCACCTTCATGCCCAGCTTCATCACTCGCTTCTATATGTAAAAAAACAAAATCGGCGTCTCCTTTCAATGCACTAATTGCAGCTTCAATTTTACCTTCATAATTTGTGTCATGTAATCCAGTAGCACCTTCTACTATTATAGGGTCCAATCCTGCATATACACCTATGCCTCTAATTAAATCCACTGCTGATATTACAACTCCCTTTTTTATTCCATAGAGTTTCGACATTGTTTGCATCATCGGCTTATAACCAGGTGACCATGGCCAAATACTATTAGCCGGATCCTTACCTTCCGAAACTCGTTTGAGATTTATCGGATGATTAGAAAGTAGTTCTTGTGATTTTAAAATCAAATCATTTATCAGCTTAGCCGAACTTGATGCCTCTTCTACTAATGGTTTAATTAAAACATCTCTAAACGGAGTGCCTGGGACATCATGTGGAGGTGTGCATAATAATCTCTTGTCGCCATTCTTTATCTTTAATAAATGACGATAAGAGATTCCAGGATAAAATGATATTTCATCATTTCCCAAATGTCCTTGCAAATAATTTATAAGTTCAGTGGCTTCTTCATTTGAAATGTGACCTGCAGAATGGTTTTTAATTTTTCCATCTTCTACACATATTAAATTGCAACGCATAGCCATTTCATTAGGGAATATATCAATACCCATACTGGCTGCCTCTAACGAACCTCGTCCTTCAAAGACTTTCGCAACATCATATCCCAAAACAGTCAAATTTGCGATTTCACTACCAGGGTGAAAACCATCAGGCACTGTTTCAAAAGTACCGACTTTTCCATTCTTTGCAAGGTAATCCATAGTAGGTGTTGATGCAACTTGTAGAGGAGTTTTCCCTCCTAAAGCATCAATTGGCTCATCAGCCATACCATCTCCTAATACTATAATATATTTCATGACTACCTTATATTCGCAATACTGATTATATCGGCAAATACTCCTGCTGCTGTAACTTCAGCTCCAGCTCCATAGCCCTTAATTACCATCGGATACTCATTATAACGCTCAGTAGTCAAAAGTATTACGTTATTGCTACCCTCTAGGACAAAAAATGGGTGAGAAGATCCAACTTTTTGCAAACTAACATCCAACTTGCCCTCATCTAATCGTGCAACAAAACGGAAACGCTGTTCTTCAGCCTCTGCATTTGCTCTATTTGACTCAAATTCTGCATCAATATTCACTATATTTGTAAAGAATTCATCTATTGTTCCCTCAAAGTATTCATTCGGTATAAATAGATGTTTTTCTACATCTTCTTGCTCCACAGCGTATCCAGCTTCACGAGCTAAAATAACTAATTTGCGAATAACATCTTTGCCACTTAAATCGACCCTTGGGTCGGGTTCACTATATCCTGCCTCTTTAGCCATCATAATGGCTCGGCTCATAGGTATATCTTTACTTAATACATTAAAAATATAGTTTAAGGTTCCCGACAAAACTGCTTCTATCTTTAGTATTTTATCACCCGAATTTATTAAGCTATTAATAGTGTTAATAATTGGTAGTCCTGCACCAACATTTGTCTCAAATAAAAATTTAACATCTTTCTTACGTGCTATTTGTTTGAGCTTTGAATAATTCTTATAGCATGAAGATGCCGCTATTTTATTGGCTGCAACTACATTCACATTGTGAGATAGGAGATCGGCATATAGTGATGCTATATCCTCATTGGCAGTACAATCGACAAATACCGAATTAAAGATATTCATACCCAATACACCATCTTTAATGTTTTCAGGTGTTGCAATTACATTCGATTTATCAAGAAGTCCCTTATAGTTTGCAATATCAATTCCCTCTCTATCAAATACACATTTGCGAGAATTTGCAATACCAACAACTCTCAATTCAAGTGCTTTATTCTTTAATAAATTATCATGTTGTAATCTTATTTGCTCCAATAAATGTTGCCCTACGTTCCCGATTCCCACCATAAACATGTTTATGACTTGTGTTTCTGATAGGAAAAAGGAGTCATGAATAACATTTAAAGCCTTTCGCAAATTTTTTAAGTCTATAACAAAAGAAATATTTGTTTCTGACGCACCTTGCGCACAAGCTATTACATTTATACCATTGCGACCAAGCGTATTAAACAATTTACCAGCAATACCAGTAGATTGCTTCATATTTTCACCTACAATTGCAACTGTAGCAAGATTGGGCTCTGGCTTAATTTCAGAAATTTCCCCTGACTGTAACTCTACAGCAAATTCTTCTTTAAGCACATTTACAGCCAATTCTGCATCATCATTTTTCACCGCAAATGAAGTATTATTTTCACTTGAGGCTTGAGATACAAGGAACACGCTGACTCCATTTTTTGCCAAAGCATTAAAAATTCGAGCATTTATACCAATAATGCCCACCATCCCAAGACCAGACACAGTAATCAAACAGGTGTCATTGATTGAAGAGATACCTTTAATAGCTTTCCCTTCAGGACTTGGACGTTGTTCAGATATACATGTTCCTGGGGCAGTAGGATTAAAAGTATTTTTAATCCATATGGGAATATTTTTATGACATACTGGATATATAGTAGGGGGGTATATAACTTTCGCGCCAAAGTTACAAAGCTCCATCGCTTCTACAAATGACAAATGGTCAATTACATATGTATTGTTTATAACACGAGGGTCAGCAGTCATAAACCCATCAACATCTGTCCATATTTCAAGGACAGATGCGTTGAGAGTAGCCGCTAAAATAGCAGCTGTATAATCACTACCTCCACGGCCAAGATTTGTTATATTTCCATCTGCATCAGAAGAAATAAATCCAGGCACTACTGCAACTCTAAAATTATTATTATCAAATGTTGCATGAATATATTTTTGAGTTATGTCATAATCTAATATATGTTTCCCAAATTGTTTCTCTGTCTTGATAAAATTACGAGAATCATAGTGTTGTGCATCTTTTATAATGCGACTTATTATCACACTTGACAATCTTTCGCCATAACTAACAATTATATCAAGAGTGCGATCAGATAAATCCTTTATTAGGCTAACGCCTTTATATATATTGCCTAATTCCTCAAGCAACGAATCAACAATTACTTTTAGCTCTCCGAGTTTATCGGTTGGAACCATATTTTCAATGACATTATTATGGCGTTCTACTATACATGCGTAGCTCTCCAAATGGCTTTTATCCCCTTGAGCGGCAAGTTTGGCTGTTTTTATCAATTGATCCGTTATACCTCCAAGTGCAGATACTACAACGATAACAGGTTCATTACAACCTTCAACGATTTTCTTCACACTTGAAAGGCTTTCAACAGTACCTACTGATGTTCCGCCAAATTTTAGTACTTTCATTTAACTAATTATTATAAATTTAATATTAATGTGCGGCTACAACTCCACACGATTCTTATCAAAGAAAATTAATAAATTCTAATTTACAAAGATAATCAATATACAAGAAATTCCCAAGATTTTATCCAATTTATAAAATATAATTTTAGAGTCTATAAGTCAAATTTGGTAATCTACACAATAATAAGAATGTATATAAAATAAAAATCAGTGAACGCTTTACTTTAAAAACATATGAAAATAGAAACGGCCACTGATTATTAATCAAATGGCCGTATTGAATATCCAATAAAATATTAATTAAAATTGGAAATATATAAATGGTTTCATTTCAGATGACATAAATTGATAAGCTACAAAAACAGCAACTACAACTATAGCCCCAATTGCATATATTGGCAATTCAGCAAATGCCATTCGATAACGGCGCTTTAGACGATCTGGGAGCCAATGTATTATCATTCCTATAACAAACAACGTAAATACCACGCTGTATTCCGATATTACATCAAATACATTAACATTCCATGATGAACCTATTTGTGTTACCATATCACTAGCAGTCTTCCAAGCCTTTTCATTTGCAACAGCAGGGTCTAAATCTGACCCAGAGCGGAAGAATAATCGAGTAAATGAAATAAATATAAACGTAATAAATATTGCCCACGAACGCTCTAACCATGAGAAATCACATTGATATTTACTCTTTTTATATAAATAACGAATTGTAGCCCCTAAAAACACCAATAGCATAAATGCCAATAACAAATTCCATAAAGGAGAGGGGTATAACAACTCCAACAATAGCAGTATTATAAATAAACCACTAGCAACAATCAACCTATCTAATAATGACCAATCGCGCCAAAATTTAAAAACAACCATACCTACGCCATTCAAACCACCCCATATCATAAAGTTACAACTTGCTCCATGCCATAATCCACCGAGCAACATCGTTACCATCGAGTTCAAATTTGCGACTATACTCTTTCGCTTTGTAGGGAATTTTACAGCAGTAAAGATTACCAACCCTGCTATTGATAAAACTATTAAAGCCACCCATATACTTCCACTTAATATTAAAGCAATTAGTGTGATTGTAATAATCCAGAAATAAGTACCAAATGTAATATTACGATTACCTCCTAATGGTATATATAGATAGGTTTGCAACCATCGTGATAAGGATATATGCCATCTTTTCCAAAAGTTACTGCAATTTTGCGCCTTATAAGGTGAATCAAAGTTCTTCGGCAAGTGAAATCCCATTAATAACGACAGACCTATTGCAATATCGGTATAACCCGAAAAATCGGCATAAACCTGCAATGAATACAGGAATAACGCAGCTATATTTTCAAATCCTGATGCCAATAATGGATTATCAAAAACTCGATCAATGAAATTTAGCGCTAAATAATCGCTTAGAATAATCTTTTTAAGCAAGCCATTTAAAATCCAAAAAACGGCTATACCAAATTGTCGTTTACTTAAACTATATTTTTTATATAATTGTGGAATGAAATCACTTGCTTTTACAATTGGACCCGCAACCAATTGGGGGAAAAACGTTACATAAAAACCAAAATCAAAAATATTTGTAACAGGCTTTATTAGTCCCTTATATACATCAAAAGTATAACTTATTACCTGGAATGTATAAAATGAGATACCTACAGGTAAAATTATATTATCTACATTAAATGAAGTGCCAAATAAATTATTAAAGCTAGATGCAGCAATATTTGTAACCTCAATATCTAACCCAAAGGCGGTATTTAATACATCAGCAAAAAAGTATGCATATTTAAAATAGCACAATATTGATAAATCAATAATAATGCTCAGCAATAAAAATAATTTCTTGACTATTTGTGTTTTTGCAATAGATATGCGTTTTGCTATTAAAAAATCAGAGCATGTAACAAGTACTAACAGACCAACAAATAATCCACTCGTTTTATAATAAAAAAACAAACTAATAAAAAACAAATAGCTATTACGCAATATTTTGCGTCGTTTGAAATAAGCAAAACCCGCAAATATGAAGGCAAAGAATGCCCAAAATTGGAATTGAGTGAATAGCAATGGATTGCTATCATCAAATGAAAATATTCTTAATAGATAATCAAAAAAATCACTCATCTATATTTAAATTTCTATAGTCAAGAACAAATGCATTATATAATAAATCACCTAATATTTCGTAACCCTCACGTTTAAAGTGAATTCTATCGGTTTGCATTAAACCTTGTGCAACCCACTCTTTAGATGATCCAGCCCCCCCCATCACTCTAAACAAATTCCAAACTACACCACCATACTCTTCGGCTAATTCAATAAATGCTTGTTCAACCTTTAGTGTATTTGGATTATATGGAGTTGGTGACGATTTCATATTTAATTTGCAGTCATTATTTGTGATAAATAGACACACAACATTAGGATTAACACGTTTAATTTTATTTATCAACCTACGGTAATTTGCTTTAAAATCTTCTTTGCTAAATTTTGATGGAGATACATTAGCATCATTTATTCCTATGCCGAAAATAACTATGTCGGGAATAATATACGATAATTCTTTTTCTAATTTATCACATCTTAACCACGCTGGCACCGATGCTCCATTTATTCCCGCTTCATGATATGCTAAGCCCGAATAAGAATTTTGTGGAATTAATCCTCGAAATATTAATGGACTTTTATTAGCCCCCGAGAAGATTACTTTTCCCTCGCTTGCTTCATAAGGCAACTGAAAATGGTATGCTCCATTTTCAAAAGAATAGGGGACTAATGTATCTATACCACATACCAATTTAGGATACATCTCACCGTTAGTATCTTCTCCTAATACAATCAACTTATCGTATTCCCATTTGATGCTATCTGTAGATTTCAAATCAAATGACACAGATGCATTAGAATCAGATGTACGAATAGCTGCACCCGAAATTCCCAACGGCAAATTAGGATTGCGCTCAATACACCTTGCTTTTGTCCAACTCCCAGTTGTAGTCATTTTGTAGTTAGTTGGAGCATTGGTTCCCATTGTTTTAAAAGGAAATATAACCCCCTTACTACTGGTAAAATCACCTATTAATTGTCTAAAATTACATCTTAAACGATGACTAAATATTCCTGCTTGCACATGGCTACCTCCAATATGGAGAATTGATATTTGTCCTTGCCCCATGGCACCAACTTGATCAATTTTATCGTATAAAGCAATTAACAAGCTATCACTCCCAGGTATAATCAATTTATTTTGGTCAAAATCAATACAAGGATACTCTTTTATATATTTAAACTCTCCCGTTTCAAAAGCAAATGAGTCATATGTATCTTCTTGTGATGTTATTTTAACACAAGAAAATACTATAATCAGTATTGCTAATATTTCACGGAGTCTAATTCTCATTATTCAGTTTGTTGACTTGATTCATCTAATCCTGACCTAAATCGATAAAATTTATAATATAAATTGAATGTCTTATATAAAATTTCAGAAATTTCATTAGCCCCCTTTGGAGTAAAATGAATATGATCCGAGCCTGCCAATCCATTTTTCACCCATTTCACTATAGAATTCTTACCTCCCATCGCCGAATACATATCCCAAAAAGCAACACCCGATTCATTTGCTGCTTCCCGTAATGCAGTTATTACTCTGGGTAGATTTGAGTAAGAAGCCATCACCCCTTTTTTTCGTGTCGCCATATCAGCTGGACCTATAAATAATATGCATGCACTTGGTTCTAAGCGTTTAAATAATTCTATCTGCTTTTTTATGTTGTTTTTATAATTAGCTATACCTTTATCTCCATCTAAATAAGGCACAGAATTGCCTCCATACTGCAATATTATCAGTTTAACATTTTCATTCTTAAAGAAAGGAGCCATTGAGGAAGAATCTATTGATGTAAATATTGTGCCCGAACAACCTCTCATTGGGATATTGTCAATAGAAACTCCAGTTTTGCTCTCAAGAATAACTCCATATACCTCTGCACCACCTCGCAATGTTATAGTGGCCGCGTTTGTTGTATCAGGCAAATCAGCTATGTACAACATGGGAGATGTATTTTTCAATGCAGTTGTCCCATTTTCGGTGGAAACACTATATGAACCGCCTTTAGCATATATTTTCACCCTATTAAACTTTGCTGAAATAGGGTATTTTTTTAATCGTCCCTCAACATTTATTTTTGCCGTAGAATTTAATCGCGTAACTTGTCCCATTACCCCATACCTATTATGAGATGCTCTGTTTTTAGATGGGCCATACGCTAACCCCCTTGACAGTTCTTTAGGAGAAGTTGATTGACCCAATGTATATGTAGGTATAGTCTGAACAACCGGAATTAATCCTACTCCACCTCCACCAAATTGACTTTGAAAACGACTTCTTAAATCACAAGTAATTCGGTCACATTCCAATTGAGAATCGCCATAATGCATTATTCTTACATTGTTGCTTTTAGCGCCATCTAATGCTTTAAATAAATTGTCAAAATATGAAACATCATTATTGGGCATAAAAAATCTTGCCGGATTAGTCTCACAGAAACTTCTAAACTCATTTTCTTTTGCTATATCCAAATCAGATTTTCGCTTATTAATAACATCTTTAGGAGCTTCTCCAATCAAAGCTGAATCCACTGGAGTCTTTATCACCTCAGCTATCGATGGAAATTTGAGTTTTGTGCCGAAAAAAGGGATACCATCATTAGGGAATATAATACATAATATCGCTAATGATGCTATAATCGAAAATATAAACTTTACTATTGTTTTAGCTTGCATAATTAAAACTCACTTGTAAAGTGGAATTTAATTTTTGGGAAGTCCGACTGAGCCATTTGAAGAACATAATTTGAATCAGCGAGGAAAACATCACGACCTTCTTTATCTACAGCCATAAATTGATGTTTGCGTTTTTTAAATGCTTCTAATGCATCGGCATCATCACTTTCAATCCAACATGCCTTATATAATGAAATTGGTTCCCACTTACATTGTGCTCCATATTCGTTCAACAATCGATATTGGATTACTTCAAATTGAAGTTGCCCTACAGTACCTATAATCTTACGACCATTAAATTGATTTACAAACAATTGAGCAACACCTTCATCCATTAATTGTTGAATACCTTTTTCCAACTGTTTTGACTTCATTGGATCAGTATTCTCAATATATTTAAACATTTCAGGAGAGAAACTAGGCAATCCTTTGAAATGTAATTGTTCCCCAGCTGTTAATGTGTCTCCAATTTTGAAGTTTCCGGTATCGGGAATACCTACAATATCACCTGGATATGCTTCATCAACAATATTTTTCTTTTGAGCCATAAATGCTGTAGGAGCAGCAAACTTCATCATTTTTCCCGAACGAATATGTTTATAATTAGCATTTCGTTCAAACTTACCCGAACATATTTTCACAAAAGCAATACAACTGCGATGATTTGGGTCCATATTAGCATGAATTTTAAACACAAATCCAGTGAAATTATTTTCTTCAGGACTAATTTTGCGTTCTTCAGCCTCAATTGGTCGAGGAGATGGAGCTATTTCGACAAAACAATCTAATAGTTCTTTAACGCCAAATGTATTAAGTGCCGAGCCAAAGAAGACCGGGGCCACTTTACCCTTCAAATATTCCTCTTTATTAAATTCAGGATAAACGCCTTCTATTAGTTCCAAATCTTCACGCAATTTCTCCGCGTCATTATTACCCACATGTTCATCTATTCGAGGGTCATTTACATCTTCAATTTCAACGCGTTCCGATACTTTTTGTTTATTTGGTGTAAACAAATCAAGTGATTGCTCATATATATTATAAACTCCTTTAAATTTTGCGCCAATATTGATTGGCCAACTCAAAGGACGTACACTAATTTTCAATTCCGATTCTAACTCATCTAAAATTTCAAATGGGTCACGTCCTTCTCGGTCTAATTTGTTTACAAATATGATAACAGGCGTGTTGCGCATACGACACACCTCCATCAACTTGCGAGTTTGTTGCTCCACGCCTTTCGCTACATCGACAACAATAATTACACTATCAACCGCTGTCAATGTACGATATGTATCTTCTGCAAAATCCTGGTGGCCAGGCGTATCTAAAATATTTATTTTATAATCCCCATAATTAAAACCCATTACCGATGTTGCAACTGAAATACCACGTTGTTTTTCAATCTCCATCCAGTCAGAGGTTGCTGTCTTCTTAATTTTATTTGATTTCACAGCACCTGCAATATGAATCGCACCTCCATAGAGCAATAATTTCTCAGTTAGGGTTGTTTTACCAGCGTCAGGGTGACTGATAATTGCAAAGGTTCGTCTACGATTTATTTCTTCGTTTAAAGTTGCCACAGACTTATTTTTTTTCGTTTTTTATTCTATTTATACAATCAATTAGGCTATCTTCCCAATATGGGACATCTACGCTATAAGTAGCCTTTATGCGAGATTTATCTAATACGCTATAAAAAGGTCTTGATGCTGCTGTTGGATATTCTTCGGTTGGAATTGAGCACACATTACACCCTTTAATTCCAGCGACTCGATGAATTGCTTTTGCAAAATCATACCATGAACACACTCCTTCATTTGAATAGTGAAAAATTCCTTCGACCCACTGATGCGACATCAATACGCTATATATTGCCTTTGCCAAATCTAAAGCATATGTTGGTGTTCCTATTTGATCACATACCACTTTTATTTCTTGTCGTTCTTCTCCTAATCTCATCATAGTTTTAACAAAATTATTTCCATGAGGAGAATATAGCCATGACGTACGTATAATAATACTTTCAGGAGCCAATGCTAACAACGCAGTTTCACCTTTTCTTTTAGTCGTTCCATACTCTGATATTGGATTGACTTTATCCGATTCTTTATAGGGGCGATGTGCAGTACCATCAAAGACATAATCAGTTGATATATGTATTATTTTTGCGCCTATAGAATCAGCAGCAATGGCAAGATTTTTAACAGCGTTTATATTTATCGATGCACATTCTAGTTTTTCCTCTTCAGCTCTATCTACTGCAGTATAAGCAGCACAATTCACCACATGACTTATTTCATTTTGTTTAAAAAACAAGTCAACAGCCTTAGAATCAGTCAAATCCAACTCGGCAACATCTGTATATATAGATTGACCCGGAATTTTTGACTCTAACACATTACGCAATTCTCGTCCCAATTGCCCATTAGCACCGGTCACAAGTATTTTCATATTACACTTAATCTAATTTAAGACTACAAAGATACTGCAAAACACTCGCATCTGCAAATAATATATTTAACTACCACAAATTGTAGAGTCAACAAGCAAGTGCAAAATTATTTCAATAGTTTGAAGAATTCAATTTTTGGAGAAGAAAAATTAAGTTTTTCACGAGGCCTTCGATTGATTTTAGTTTGAATGGCATCAAGCAGACTCTGTTCAATTAGTC
>JAZTZO010000017.1:0-35517 GCA_045637505.1 Muribaculaceae bacterium
GAAAACCTGTTAAAGTTGCGATGATTGCAGTAGTAAATAAACTTCTAAAACAAATTTTCGCTATTGTAAAAAATAATTGCTTTTATGATGAAAATTTCTCTAAAAATATTTGTTTTTGAACACAGTTCATTCTGTCTAAAAAATCTGCGAGTTTCAGCGGTTTCAGCGTGAGAATAATATATAATTCAGCCCATTCTGTCCAAAAAACACCACGCCTAGGAAGATATGAACAGAATGACAAAAATATTCAGAATGACACAAATTTATTTGATTAATTTTCATTGCGTTAGCCTTATGTTCATTCTGTCATTCTGTCTAAATTACTCTGCGCCTTTCAGCGGTTTCGGCGTGAGAATAAATTGCTCCATTCTGTCTAAAAAATCTGCGCAAAATGGTGTATGGGCATAAAAAAAGAAAAACGCTGACTCAAATGAATCAGCGTCGTTCTTAAGTTGTCTTACCAGGACTCGAACCTAGACAGGCAGAACCAAAAACTGCAGTGCTACCATTACACCATAAGACAATCCTTATTGCCCAAGACTTCCGTCCTAAAGCGTTGCAAAGGTACGCACAATATTTTTGTTGTGCAAATATTTTTGCAACTTTTTTTGAAATATTTTTTACTTGGCAATTAGCAAGAAGTAGTTTTTCTTGCCTTTTTGCACGAGTATGTATTTGTTGTTGAGGAGCATATCAACGGTTGCGTCGGTGTAAACATCGGCAATTTTTTCTTTATTGATTGATACGCCACCTTGTTGTGCCAATTTGCGAAGTTCGCCTTTAGAAGGGAATACATTGGCTTTTTCGGTTAAGAGGTCGGCGATTTTGATGCCTGCTTCGATGTCGGCTTTTTCAACTTCAAAAGTTGGTACACCTTCAAACACTGCCAAAAGTGTAGCCTCATCGATTTTGCGAAGAGTTTCTGATGCTTTGTTGCTGAAGAGGATTTGTGATGCTTCAACGGCTGCTTCATATTCTTCGGCCGAGTGAACCATTGTGGTGATTTCTTTAGCAAGGCGTTTTTGCAATGGGCGCAAGCCTGGGTCTTTGGCTTGTTCGTCAACCAATGCTTGAATTTCTTCGCGTGAGAGTTCGGTGAAGATTTTGATATATTTTTCGGCGTCGGCGTCAGATACATTCAACCAGAATTGGTAGAATTTGTAGGGAGAAGTGTATCGAGGATCGAGCCACACATTACCGCTTTCGGTTTTGCCAAATTTTCCACCGTCGGCTTTAGTGATAAGAGGGCAGGTGAGTGCATATGCTTCGCCACCTACGGTGCGACGAATGAGTTCGGTGCCAGTGGTGATGTTGCCCCATTGGTCAGAGCCACCGAGTTGAAGACGGCAGTTTTTGTCTTTGTAGAGAGTGAGGAAGTCATATCCTTGCACGAGTTGGTAAGAGAACTCGGTGAACGACATACCTTGTTGAGATTCTCCCGAAAGGCGTTTTTTTACCGAGTCTTTAGCCATCATATAGTTTACGGTGATGTGTTTACCCACATCGCGAATGAAGTCGAGGAATGAGAAGTTTTTCATCCAGTCGTAGTTGTTGACCAACTCGGCTGCGTTGGGAGCATCGCTATCAAAGTCGAGAAACTTGGCAAGTTGTTTTTTGATCGCCTCTTGATTGTGACGGAGAGTTTCTTCGTCGAGGAGCTTGCGTTCTTGGCTTTTCATTGATGGGTCGCCAATCATACCTGTTGCACCACCAACGAGAGCGATGGGTTTGTGTCCAGCGCGTTGGAAGTGTTTAAGCATCATCACACCCACAAGGTGCCCAATATGTAGAGAGTCGGCAGTGGGGTCAATACCCAAGTATGCCGTAGTCATTTCTTTTTTTAGTTGTTCTTCGGTTCCTGGCATCACGGTGTGAATCATGCCACGCCAGGTCAATTCTTCAATAAAGTCCATTGTGTTAACTATATGTGTTAAAATTGTTGATTATGCGAGTTTAGCAAGAGCTTCTTTGATGCGACGCATAGCTTCGCGAATGTTGTCGTCGCTTGTAGCATATGATAGGCGAATGTATCCAGGGAGGCAGAATGCTTCGCCGTCAACGGTTGCCACATGTCCTTCTTCGAGGAGATACATTGCGAGGTCGGCAGCGTTGTTGATTACTTTGTCGCCATATTTCTTTCCAAAGTAGCTTGACACTTCGGGGAAGAGGTAGAAGGCTCCTTGAGGTTCGTTGACTTTAATGCCTGGGATTTCGCGAGCGAGCGATACAACGAGGTCGCGACGGCGTTGGAATGCTACGCGCATCTCTTCGATGCAGTCTTGTGGTCCGAGGTAGGCTGCTTCGGCCGCTTTTTGAGCGATTGATGAAGCGCCCGAGGTGTATTGGCTTTGGAGTTTGTTGGTTGCTTTAGCTACCCATAGAGGAGCAGCGATGAACCCAATACGCCAACCGGTCATTGCGTATGCTTTTGAAACACCGTTTACGATAATCACGCGGTCGGCAATTTCGGGGAATGAACCGAGTGATGTAAATTCGCCAGTAAAGTTGATGTGTTCGTAAATTTCGTCGGCAAGAACAAGCACATCGGGATATTTAGCAAGGACTTCAACCAATCCTTTTAATTCTTCTTTGGTGTAAACGCTACCGGTGGGATTTGAAGGAGAGCAAATCAACACCATACGAGTTTTGGGCGTGATTGCTGCTTCGAGTTGCTCGGGGGTAACTTTAAAATCTTGTTCTATTGATGCAGGAACAAGCACATTAGTACCTTCGGCAAGTTTGACCATTTCTACATAGCTCACCCAAGCAGGAGTGGGGATTACTACTTCGTCACCAGGGTTGATTACGCTGAGGATAACATTGCAGAGCGATTGTTTAGCACCGCCCGAAACTACGATTTGCTCGGGAGCGTAATCGAGGCCGTTTTCGTTTTTGAGCTTGTCGGCGATGGCTTTGCGTAACGATAGATAACCTGGAACGGCGGTGTAGAAAGTAAAGTTTTCATCGATAGCGCGTTTGGCTGCCTCTTTAATGTGGTCGGGAGTGTTGAAGTCGGGCTCGCCAACAGAGAGGTTAATAACATCAATGCCTTGAGCTTTAAGCTCGTTGCTTTTTTGTGACATCGCTAATGTTTGCGATGGAGAAAGCGATTGAACACGGTCAGAAATATGAGTCATTTTATTGAAATTGATGATTTTTTATTTATTAATGTTGCAAAGATAGTTATTTTAATTCATAAATCACAATTAACTCGATTAAATCTCGTTGCGCCACTCTGAGTTGGTAATGCGTAACTCATTGTCGGGGATGCTTAAAGTAGCATAAATAACTCAAGTAGGAGGTTGTGATGACGCAGTGGTTGTTTGACAATAAAGAGCATAATAGTCGCAATTTTTATTATGATAGATTTTTTTATTCTCGATATATTGGGAATATTGCAGTTTATGTGTAAATTTGTGAAAATGATAAAATTTAAAATGTTATGAAACGAATATTTTATGCAATGGTTGTTGCTATGGTGGCATTGGTGATGCCATCGTGTGCAAGTGATGCGAATGAGGTGTTGGATACAATACCTGCCGACGCTCAAATGCTAACTATGATTGATGTGGCATCGGCGATGAAACACTTTGGAGTAGAGGTTGGTGCCGATGGGTTTACTTTTGCTCCCGAGATTCAAAATGTGAAATCGTTGGTTGAAAATGCGATTCCTGCCGAGGAGCAAAAGAGTGTTGCTCAAAAGGTGAGCGCGTTTATGGCTTTGATTGATGTGGAAAACATTGCCGGTTATCTCTCGGCCGATGGAACTGTATATTTCACTACGATAGTAAAAAATGAAGGTTTGTTGGAAAAAACATTGACCGAGAATGGTATAGCTAAATCGCAAGTTGCAGGTTTTGGCTGTTATAAACTCGATGGCGGTGTGTATATGTTGGTCAAGGATGCTCAAGTGTGGATTGTAGAGAGAGAGGGCGATGCCGAAAAACTAAAAGCCGAACTCAATAAAGCTTCATCAAATCCTATTACATCTAACACCACTGTGTGTGAATATCTTGCTCAAGACAATGATGTGAATGCTGTGGCTTCGACCAAGCAGTTGAATGTCGAAGAATTGGGCAAAGATGGTTGGATTAGAGTATCGGCCAATATGAAGGGCACTGGCGTAGAGGCAACCTTGTCGGCAATGAAATCTGGTGGTGCGCTTATTGATTTTAGCGAGTATTTAGGCGAAATCAATGACGATGTATTGAAATATATACCACAAAAATCGATGATGGCTGTGGCATTGGGCATTGACTCAAATATGAAATGGGATTTGCTCGACAAAGTGTTGGCAACGATGTCGTATGGCGATCGTGCTACAGCCGAGTTGTTCCGTCCTTATATCGAGTCGATTGATGGTAGTGTGTTGTTGACTGTCTCTCCTGCTGTAGAGGGCGTTACTCCTCGAATGATGCAATCGCCCGACGCTTGGGAAATGAAGTTTATGGCACACATGCCTCAAGATAAAATTGATGGCGCAATCCAAAAGATTGTATCGACTATTGAGGCCGATTATCGAATAACTTTACCTCGCGAGGGAGACTTTTATGTGCTTCCTAACCCCGAAATGCCTATGAAAGTGGGTAGCCTTGACGGATATTTTGTTATAGCCAAAGGTGGCGTAGCTGTTGATGCAAGTAGCGACTATATGAAGCAAGCAATGAAAGGTGCGCGCGTGGCGGCTGCTTTGAAGGGCGAAAATATTATGCCTGCACTCAAGGCTATGGAGTGGAATTTGAGGGTTGAAGATAAAGAAGTGAAGGTGTCTTTGTCGTTGAAACTGTCAAATCGCTTGATAGACTATATGCTTTAAGCACGATAGTGTTATTATGATAGATACTATTATATTAAATAATGTGTTGCCACGAGTCTTTGCCGGGGGTGAAAATGAACCCCCGGTGAAGGGGTCGCAGGTGTGGTTGCAAAAACTTGAATTCCACCAGTCGCAAAGTTATCTCATTGAAGCCGAGTCGGGTACAGGCAAATCATCGTTGTGTAGTTTTATCTATGGCAATAGATGTGACTATAGTGGTGAGATACTTTTTGACGGGGTGAATGTGAAAAGTTTCTCCATAGCCCGTTGGAGCGAGTTGCGCACCCATGCTCTTGCGTTGCTTCCACAAGAAATGCGTCTATTCCCCGAATTGACTGTATTGGAAAATATTCAGATAAAAAATCGTTTGACCGATTACAAGACCGAAGGCGAAATTCTTGAGATGTTACGCCGATTAGAAATCTCCGAAAAAGTACATCAGCAAGCAGCCTATTTATCAGTAGGTCAGCAACAACGAGTGGCCATAGTGAGGGCATTATGCCAGCCTATGGATTTTTTGATTCTCGATGAACCGGTGAGCCACCTCGATGAGCGCAATAATGAAATAGTTGCACAACTCATACAAGAAGAAGCCTCTGCTCAAAATGCGAGCATAATAGCCACATCGGTAGGAAACAAAATCAGTATCTCGTTTGATGAAGTGATAAGTTTGTAATGGTGGTTGATCAATCGCACGCAGATATCGCAGAAAAAACGCTGAAATATAAATTAAATAAAAAGCATGACTGTAGCTGAAATAAATGAACTAGGGTATAAAGTTAGAGGGGCGATTTATAATGTTTACAAGGAACTTGGTATGGGATTGTTGGAGTCGGTATATCAAGAGGCCTTGGCTATAGAACTTTGTCAAAATGGGATAAAGGTTGAACGAGAAGTGTTTGTTCCAGTTTATTATAAAGGGATTAGGCTTCAATCGTCATTTAGAATAGATTTGTTAGTGGAAAATACGATAATAGTAGAGGTTAAATCGGTTTCGGAATTAAGCGAATCGCATTATAAACAGTTGATAAATTATTTAAAGCTAACAGATAAGCCTCTTGGATATCTTGTGAATTTTAATGCTTCCAATATTTTAAAAAGTATTCATCGAGTAGTAAATAATTTGGATGAAAATTAGAGTATAAGTGCTTTATATATTAGGCTTTACGGAATAGAAAATGAGAGGAGGAAAGAATAAATAATATCTGCGTCTTTCAGCGTTTTCCGCGTGAAAAACGAAGCTGTGCTATGTGGTGGTTGATCAATCGTACGCAGATATCGCAGAAAAAACGCTGAAATATTAACTAAATAAGGTGATGCCTTTACGGAATAGGAAATGAGAGAAGAAAAGAAAAATAATATCTGCGTCTTTCAGCGGTTTCCGCGTGAAAAACGAGGTTCAAAAAATTTGTTAGTGTGGCGGTTGCTTCGCAAGAATATAAGTGTGGGGCAAATTGTGGGATATGCCGTTGCTAATCTTGTGGGATTGGCGATTGTGCTCACAGCCATACAGTTCTATAACGATGTGAGTGGAGTGTGGGAAGAGGACGACTCCTTTTTCTCTAAAGATTATTTGATAATATCGAAGCGCGTGTCGGGGCTGAATAGTTTATTGGGAAGCACTGCTTTTACCGACAAAGATATAGAAGATATCGAATCGCAATCTTGGATTCGCAAGGTGGGGCGTTTTACGGCTGCCACTTTTGACGTGAGAGCCTCGGTCGATTTAGGAGGTAAGGGAATGTCGTCGGCATTGTTTCTTGAGGCAATTCCCGATGAATTTTTTGATGTAAAGCCTCGCGGTTGGGGCTTTGAGCCAGGACAAAAGGAGGTCCCAATTATTTTGTCAAAAGATTATCTCGCTTTGTATAACTTCGGATTTGCTGCTACGCGTGGATTGCCTCAGTTGAGCGAATCAACGATAGGGAAAGTGCCGTTAAAGTTGTATCTTTCAAGCGATAATGGTAATGTGACCGAGGTGTGTGATGCACGCATCGTGGGATTTTCTTCGCGCATGAACACCATTGCCGTGCCACACGATTTTCTTGAATGGGCCAATGAGAGATATGCTTCGAATGAGGATAAATCGCCCTCGCGCTTGATAATAGAGGTAAATAGCCCTGGGAACCCCGATATCGCTAAATATCTTGAGGCTAATAACTATGAGGTGGCAGGCGACAAGGTTGACAATGGAAAGGCGTCATATTTCTTGTCGATTGTGACAGGAGTAGTGGTGAGTGTGGGGGTAATTATCAGCGTTCTTGCCTTCTTTATCTTGCTGTTGAGCATTTATTTGTTGTTGCAAAAGAATAAGCAAAAACTTCACGACTTGATGTTGCTGGGCTATACTCCATCGCAAGTGGCTCGCCAATATTATATATTGGTGGGGGCAGTTAATGGTATAGTTTTATGCTTGGCGCTGATTGTGGTAGCATTGTCGTCGATGATGTGGAGTGCGCCACTTGCCGACTTGGGTGTTGACGGAGGTTCAATGTTTCCCTCTATTGTTGTGGGTGTGGTAGTGATGACATTGATAACTATAGGCAATTTCATCGCGATATCTCGAAAAGTTGAGCGAAATTTTTACGACAATTAAATGTTAAAAAGTGAAGTGTAATTTAATTTACATTTGTTAAAATTATATTTTTGCGAGTATTTGCCCATAAAAAAGTGAAAGAATTTGAAAAATTATAGTTTTCTTTGTAATCTAAAAGTGTAGTTTTATTGTTGTAAAAAAGCAATAAGTCTATATAGGCATGATTTTAAAGATTTTAGCAAGCATGATACCAATATTAACACAACGCCTGTTGGCAAATATGTGAAAAGCATATTGTGCCTCTATTGTTATATATATATGTGTGCCGACCTAAAAAGTTAAATGATTGAAATACCAACGAAAGGAAATAAAATTAGAGATTAATAATATTTTTGTAAAACTAAGTAAAACTAAAAAGAATTCTTGCATGAAGAACATTTGTTTTCAAATGAATCGGAAAGCTTGGCTCGCCCTCGTAATGGTGCTTTGCCTCTCTTTCCCTGCTTTAGCGCAGAAGATTACAGTATCAGGTACTGTAACCGATCCCACTGGTGAGCCTCTCATCGGTGCTAGTGTGCTTGTTCAAGGAACAAGTAACGGTGTGGCAACAGACATTGATGGTAATTATTCGATTTCAGTTGACGCTAATGGCACTCTCGTTGTGTCATATGTTGGCTATGAAACTCAAAATGTTGCCGTTGGTGGTCAAACCACAGTTAATGTAGTTCTACAAGAGAACAGTGTAGTACTTGGCGAAGTCGTAGCTATTGGTTACGGTGCCGTTAAGAAATCAGATGCTACCGGTTCTGTAGCAGTTATCAAACCCGATGAAATTGAGGCTGGTATCTCAACTTCAGCTCAAGACCTCCTCGTAGGTGCTTCTCCTGGTGTGGTTGTTACCCCCGACGGTGGTAACCCTACTGGTGGTGCAGCTATCCGCATTCGTGGTGGTGCTTCTTTGAGCGCAAGCAACGACCCATTGATCGTGCTTGATGGTGTGCCCTTGAGCGACCAAGGTTATGGTGGTACTAACCCATTGACAATGATTTCTCCCGACAACATCGAGTCTATGACTGTGTTGAAAGATGCTTCGGCAACTGCTATCTATGGTTCTCGTGCATCTAACGGTGTAATCATCATCACTACTAAAAAAGGTCAAAGCGGACGCCCTCAAGTGAACTTCACTGCTAATATGCACGTGAACACTGCTCGCAAAACTTGGGATGTAATGACTGGCGACCAATTCCGTGACATGGTTATCAACCAAATCGGTACTGAATCGGCTATCGCTCAACTTGGCAATGCTAACACTAACTGGCAAGACGAAGTGCTCCGCACTTCTATCTCTCAAGACTATAGCTTGAGCGTTGGTGGTACTGCTGGTTTCCTCCCTTATCGCGTTTCGGCTTCTTATACCAACAACCAAGGTATCTTGAAGACTTCAGGCATGGACCGTACTACTGTAGGTTTCAACCTCACTCCTAAATTCTTCGACGGTCTTCTTTCAATCCAAGCCAATGCTAAAGGTTCTTATATCAAAAACCGCATGGCTGATCAAGGTGCTGTAGGTGCTGCTCTTACTTACAACCCAACTCTTCCTGTTTACAGCAATGTAACTACCAACAACGCTAATGGTCTTGCAATGTACAATGGTTACACTACATTGGTTGACGCATCGGGTAAACCACTCGACAACTCACCAAACAACCCATTGTCAATGCTCGAATCAATCAACAACACTGCTGAGATTTTGCGTTCAAACGGTAACTTACAAATCGACTACGCTCTTCACTTCCTCCCCGAACTTCACTTAAACTTGAACCTCGGTTACGACGTGTCAAAGAACGAAACTGTAAGCACTACTGCTCAAAACTCTCCTCAAGCATGGCGTGGTAACTACTACGATGGTGCAGGTACAATCTACAACCACTACGAACTTCAACGCAACACCCTTCTTGATTTCTATGCTAACTACAAGAAGGAATTTGAAGCTATCAACTCTAATCTTGATGTAATGCTCGGTTACTCTTGGCAACGTTTCGACTATCAAGGTCATAGCTTGACAACATTCAACACTACTGGTTTCAACAACAACTGGAGTGAAGTTTATGCCGATGGCGTTTACAACCTCGTAGAAAACCCTGCAACTGCCGATCGCATCGGTCACTCTTATGGTTACACCGAAGGTCACGCTCAACCTACTTACTACTGGAAAGGTCAATTGAACCTCGTTTCATTCTTCGGTCGTTTGAACTATACTCTCGACGATGCATATCTTTTGACATTCACTCTTCGTGACGACGGTACTTCTCGTTTCTCACCCGATACTCGTTGGGGTCTATTCCCATCATTGGCTCTCGGTTGGAAAATCTCTGAAATGGACTTCTTCGAAGCAGCTAAGAGCACTATGAACGAGTTCAAACTTC
Organism: Muribaculaceae bacterium; assembly: GCA_045637505.1. Lineage (GTDB taxonomy): Bacteria > Bacteroidota > Bacteroidia > Bacteroidales > Muribaculaceae > RGIG4079. The sequence goes on from JAZTZO010000017.1 coordinate 9,779, forward strand.
GTCTCGGTTGGGGTATCACTGGTCAACAAGCAGTAGGTGGTTACTATCCATATCTTCCTATCTATGCTCAATCAACTTCATCGGGCGTTGTTGACTATCCTTCTCCCGATGGTTTGAACCCTGATGGTACTATTAACTGGATTAGCCCTCTTTATCCAAAGGCTTATCAAGAAGACCTCAAGTGGGAAGAAACTACTACTTGGAACGTGGGTGTTGACATGGGTTGGTTAAACAACCGCATCACTGCAAGCTTGGATTGGTATCTCCGCGATACTAAAGACTTGCTCGCTTATGTACCAGTTCCTGCAGGTATGACTACTACTAACTACATGGACCGCAACATTGGTGAGCTTCGCAACATTGGTGTTGAAGCTACTATCGGTGCTAAACCAGTTGTAACTAAAGACTTCATTTGGAGCACAGCTCTCAATGTAGCTTGGAACAAAAACGAGTTGACTAAATTGACTGGTTCTAACGAAGAAGACCAATCTTACTACCTCCAAGCAGCAGGTAACCCAGCTTCTGAAAACGCAGGTGCACTTCAAGTACACAAAGCAGGTCACCCAGCTTACTCATTCTATCTTCTCGAACAAGTTTACGACAAAGATGGTAACCCAATTCCTAACCAATATGTTGACCAAAACCAAGATGGTGAAATCAACGATGCCGACCTCGTGATTCGTCATTCACGCGATCCTAAATTTACTTTCTCTTGGAACAACACATTCAACTATAAGAACTGGGACCTCGGTATCCAACTCCGTGCTAATGTTGGTAACTATGTGTTCAACTCTGTTCGTGCTTCTAAAACTAACCTCACAACAGTTGACCGTTATGGTCTAAACAACTTGGTGAAAGCCGACTACTACTTCAACGACGCAAGCGCTAACTCTAACCTCGTGCGTAGCGACTACTTCCTTGAAGATGCAAGCTTCATTCGTTGTGACAACATTACTCTTGGTTATTCTTGGAATGAATTGCTCGACAATAACCTCAAATTGCGTCTATATGGTGCAGTTCAAAACCCATTTGTAATTACTAAGTATAAAGGTCTAGATCCCGAAGTATTCTCAGGTATAGATAACAATGTTTATCCACGTCCTGTTACATTTACTCTCGGTTTAGTAGCTACTTTCTAATCTCAAATAAAAGTAAAGAAGATAAATTATGAAATCAATAAATAAATTTTTCATTGCTTTGGGATTGGTTGCAACTCTTGGTATGACTTCTTGTGTCAATGACCTTGATAATCCTGTAATCGACCCCAACGATATGACTCCCGAGGTATTTGCTGAAGATCCTAAGGGTTATATGGACCGAGTGCTTGCTGAGTGTTATCAATCGCTTGCAACTTCGGGTTATAATGGTCCTGGTAGCTCTATCATCTCTGGTGGTGACGCTGGTGCCAACTCTTTCACTCGTGCCGTATTCGTTTGTAACGAATTGACTACCGACGAATTTGCTTGGAAACAATTTGGCGACGCTGGTCAATATGAGCTCGCTACTATGCAATTCGCTGCCGATAACGGTGTGATGTACACTACTTACTCTCGTATCTACACTTGTATCGCTCTTTGCAACGAATTCCTTCGCACTGTTGAAGGTGGCAAATTCTATCTCACTGAAGATTTGATGCCTCTTGCCGAAGAATACAAACGCCAAGTAAAAGTGCTTCGTGGCCTTTGCTACTTCTATGCGATCGACATGTTTGGTAACGCTGGTTATCAAGATGAAACAATGCCTGCTGGTACTGCTCCTGAACAATGGAACCGTGCCGACCTTTACAAAAAGGTTGTTGCTGGTCTTGAAGAAGTTTCGGCTTCTTGGGGCGAAACATATGCTACTCCTTCATATGGTTATGTAGGTAAAGAAGCTTGCGATGCTCTTCTCGCAAAATTCTATCTCAACGCTGAAGTATTCTGCGGTGAGCCTGCTTACGACAAATGTTGGAACATCTGCCAAAAAATCATTGCTCATCACCAAGGTGCTGGCATGAATGGTTCAGGTCTTGCTGATTCTTACATCGCTCTTTTCGGTGCTAACAACGACGAATATATGCCACAAGGTGGTCGCGTGAACGAAATCATTTGGGGTATTCCTCAAGATGGTGACCGTCTCCAAAACTATGGTGGTACTACATTCTACATCGCTGCAGGTTCTTCTACTTCAACTCCAGGTCTTAACATGACTAATGCTACAACTGGTTTGAACGCATCATGGACTTGTATGAATGCTCGCACTCAACTTTCTAACCGTTTTGAATGGGATGACGCAGGTAATTCTGCCGATGCTCGTGCTATTCTTTGGATGACTAAGAAAGATGGAGCTAACATCGAAAACACCTCTATCACTAACTTCCAAGATGGTTATGTGCCTGTAAAATACACTAACTATGCTTACGATGAATTTGGTGGTATCGATGTTGATAACTGTCCTCCTGCATCAAACGCATTTGCTAATGCCGACTGGTGTGTTATCCGTCTTGCTGAAATTTACTTGACTGCTGCCGAATCATTTGTTCTTGGTGGCGCAGGTAATAGTGCCGACGCTCTTACTTATGTAAACTATGTTCGTGAACGTGCTTGGATTGAACCATTTGGTTTGGCTCAACTCACTCCCGATAATATCCTTGACGAACGTAGCCGTGAGCTTTATGGCGAAAACTGTCGTCGTACTGACTTGGTGCGTCATGGCAAGTATGCTGGTGGTAACTATAACTGGAACTGGAAAGGTAATGTTGCTGATGGTGGTACTGCTACTCCTCAACACATGGATATCTTCCCAATCCCATCTACTGTTATCAGCTTCCAAGGTTACAAACAAAACCCTGGTTACTAATCATAACTCAATGTTGAATTTTAACAAGAGTAAAGAAAAATGAAAAAATTATCAATTCTTTTTGCGTGCTTGGTAGCCGTTCTTTCGCTCAATAGCTGTAAAGAAGATACCGATCCACAATACAACAACCCAACTGAGTTCAAGCTTAATACTCCAGCTCTTGCTTCACAGTATTATGAACTTACAGCTGACGGTACTTTAGACCTCTCTTGGTCTCAACCCGACTATGGCTATGCTGCTGCTGCAGTATATAAAGTGTCAATTTCTCTTCTTGAAGATTTCTCTGAAGCTAAAGAACTTACTTCTGAATATAAACTTTGTTATGCTCAAATCCCTGGAAGCGAAATTGCTGAAGCTATTTGTAACCTCCGTGGCATTGAAAGTGAAGATGACTATACCGACGAGCCTGCTCGCGCAGTTTACTTCCGTGTAAGTGCTAAAATCAATGGTATCGAAGGTAGCGAAATCGTTTCTAATGTAATTAAAATTGACCAAGTTAAAGAATATTGCGCTATCCAATCTCCAGGTTTCATCTATGTTGTAGGTGCATTTACTGGTTGGACTGGTCCTGATGCTGGTGCTGCTGGTCACTATGCCGACTTCCGCCTATTCGAAAGCGCTAACGCTATCGGTAGCAAAGTTTACACTGGTATCTTTGATGTTCCTGCTGGTCAAGCTATGTTCCGTTTCTACACTGCATTGACAGGTTGGGATGCCGACTCTTATGGTTCACAAGCCGATGATAATCCTATCGACTGTGCATTTGATGGTGGTGTTTACAATGGTCCTATCGTTAAAGGTAAAGGTTCATTCAACTTCCCCGACTGGGCAGGTGGCAAAATGAAGATTACAGTTAATATGAACAATATGAGTGTAATCATCGAAGAAGGTGGCGTTGACACAAGCAACAGCCCATTCATCTACCTCGTAGGTGCTCCTTCAGGTTGGACTGCTCCATCGGCCGATAACGCAGCTCATTATGAAGCATGGAAACTTTTTGATGTTGAAGGCAATGGTGTTTATGTTGGTACATTCCAAGTAAACGCTGGCGAATTCATGTTCCGTTTCTACAAAGAACTCACTGGCTGGGATGCTGCTTCATTTGGTTCACAAGCTGAAGATAATCCTATCGACATCGCTTTGACCGATGGTGTTTACACTGGTGCTGCAACCGACGGTAAAGGTAGTTGGAACTGTCCCGACTGGGCAGGTGGCAAAGTTGAGGTTAAAGTTGACATGAAGAACTTCCAAGTGACTTTTACTCAAAAATAATGATTAATCAATAATTTATCGGGATTGAGTGGGTAGCACCACTATCCACTCAACTCTACGATGAGTTAATAAATCAAGAGAAATAAACAATATGAAAAAATTTAGCATAATGTTAATGGCGGCTCTTGCGCTTGGTTTCACTGCTTGTGAGGATTACGAACCAGCACAACCACAAAGCAATCCACAAGAGCCTATCATGTCGGCTGAAGGCCTTGTTGTAGCTCCAGTTGATACTGTTGCAACTCCTTCATTTGACCTTAAAGCTCTTGCTGATGCAGAGCAACAAGCTGCTGTGCTCAACATCGTTGAAGCTCAAGATCTTCCTGCTGTTGGCGACTTGACTTTTGTTATGCAATTGTCTAAATCTGACGATTTCGCTGCAGTACAAGAAATTGCTACAACTATAGTTGACAACCAAGTGTGTGTAAAACCTGCCGATTGGCAAGCTGCTTACCTCAAAGTGCTTGGTAAAAATCCTAAAACTCAAGATGCTTATGTGCGTTTTGCTGCTTATGTAGTGAATGGTACTTCTTCAGTGCGCATCGGTAACCCTAACCTTTACTATGGTGCTCACAAAGTATCGATTACTCCATTCCCTGCTGCTGTGACTATCGAAGAATCTTATTCTCTCGTAATCAATGGTGGCGAAACTATCGCATTCAACCACACTGGTGATGTTTATGACAACCCAGTATTCTCAATCAAAGTTGATTATGCTGCTGCTCAAGAATGGGCTGTTAAAGGTGCTGAACTCACTTATGTTCCTACTGCTGGTGAAGCTGAAACTGCTGGTACATTGGTTGCAGGTGAAGGTTGGGGAGCAATGCCTGTAGGTCCATGGGTACTCTCAATCAACATGGAAACTTTGACTTACTCATTTGCTTCTGCATTTGATAACCTTTGGACTCCTGGTGATGCTAATGGTTGGAATCATGGTGGTTCTCAAATGTTGTTCACTTCTGATTACGCTAACTACTTCGGTTTTGCTAACCTTTCACCAAGCGGCTTCAAATTTACATCTGCTGCCGACTGGGACCATATCAACTATGGTGATGCTGGTGATGGTAAACTTTCTACCGACGGTGGTGCTGGTAACCTCACAGTTGCTGAAAAAGGTCTTTACTGGTGTAATGTTAACATCGCTGCATTGACTTGGAACGCTACAAAGATTGAAACTATCGGTGTTATCGGTTCATTCAACGAATGGGCTGAATCACTTCCTTTGACAAGCGAAGATGGTCTATTCTGGACTGGTACAATCACTCTCAACGAAGGTGATGAATACAAGTTCCGTTGCAATAACGACTGGGCTATCAACCTCGGTGGTGCTGATGAATATAACCTTGTTCCCGATGGTGCTAACCTCAAAGCTCCTGCAACAGGTACATTCACTATCACACTCGACCTTTCAGTAGTACCTTATGCTTGCTACCTCGAATAATATCGAATCCCTTTTAGCATAAAATAAAGATGGAGGTGCGACAATCATTTGTCGCACCTCTTTTTTGCAACTATAACTTTGAGCATAGGAGACCATCGCAGAACCATCGCACTCCTCCTGTACGAAGAGGATAGGTGGTCAATAAGGCAAAAGCTGTCCCTCTTTTTTAAAAGGGGGACGAGGTGCTTGCACCGGAGGGGGATAAAGAAAAGCCCACAAGGGCAAATAGCTCTCCTCCTGCCACGAAGTGGATAGGAGGAGTACGGCGAAGCCAGGAGGTGGTAAAAAAACTATCCACAAAAAATCTGCGCCTTTCCGCGCGTTAGCCTTATGTCCATTCTGTCATTCTGTCCCAAAAAACACCCCCAGGGCCGCAGCTGCCCACCTTTCCAAGGGGGGCTGTCGCTCCGCGACTGAGGGGATAAAACACACAGGAATAAAGAAAAAATATGTACTTTTGTTCTTATGTCTAAACAAATTTCTGCGAGTTTCAGCGCCTTTCCGCGTGAGAACAACTTTCAACTTTCAACTATCTTGCGCCTTTCTGCGGTTTCAGCGTGAAAAATAATTCCCCCCTTGTACATTATCGCACACTTTAGCTCATTTGAGTGTGTAACTTTGCATTCACAATCATTTTTAAAGCCTTTATTTCAACACACTACTATGAGCAAACCCAATTCACAATCAAGACCCTCTACCACTCATATCATTGCATCAACTACTTGTTGCGACGACAGCACATCGTGCCATAATCTTATGAAATCGCAAAGTGGCGATTATCTCTCACCTGCACCACTACCCATTGAGATTGTGGAAGGAAACTTCACACCATTCCACCACTTTACGCATCACGATGGTCTCACTACGATTTTCCTCTTGGCAGGCAACACACTTGCCATTGTAACCTGCCACGGCAATGACCTCTCTGCTCCATTCGAGATTGCCCACCTCCCATTCACTCCTCATTGTGGAGTAAATGTAGGCAACACGGTATATCTCATGACCGACCGTGGAGCATATCGCGTTGACTACGATGAACACATTAATCAATGGGTTGATATGGGTTTGATGCCACAATTCCCTGCCGTGAAAATCATAGCCACCACACCCACACAATTCTCGGTTATCACCCCATCATTCACACTATCGGGTAATTATTCCCATTGGCAAGGCTCTCTTAATAATGCCGACCAAAGATTGCTCACCACAACACTTCTCAATGCCTATTCTTCATTGCAAAATGATGCATCGATTGCTGGATTTTTTATTCAGCCAGTGATGGCTCGTTATCATTTGCTCGATAAAAATGACAATGTGCTATTCTCATCTTCGCCAGTGTTGGTGTCGGCTCCTTCGGGATTTCAATGTGTTAATCAGTTATCTCTGTTTTCCAACGATTTTACCTCGGTCAATAGCTCCACTATCACAGCGATAGGTTTTCAAATAGGCATTGAGACACAAGCATTAGTTAATTCTCCTTGGGCCGAGGTGGTAGCAAATGTAGTCGTCGAAACAACACCCATTCTCGATCCCATTAATCACAAAGCATTAGCACAATGTCGCCTTGTGGCCACCTCAACATCTATGGGAGAGATAAAAGCATTTATGCCGGGAACTTCAATCACAATGGTTGCTACAACTGCGCCACAAGAGAATTTAATAAAAAATGCCATTGCTACATTTTGTTCGATTGCTTCTCCATTGGTCAAATTAGCCCAACCATTCATTAACGGTATCAAAGTGACAGCGATAACTCCTCCCTCGCATTTTGATGTGGCTATTAACGAGTCACCATCGTTATTCACGGCTCGCACCTCGGCACAAAGTGGTGATGTGGTGCTATGGGGCAATATTGCCCACCTACGACCACTTGCACCATCTATAGGGGATATCATTGCATCGGTAAATGGTAGTAGTGGATTTTGGCGCGCATTTGTGAGTGTGAAATTTCATAATAGTGACGATATTGTAGTGTGGAGTGGTGAGGGCGAAAGCAATTGTCCATCTACTTTGTCGCCAGTTTTGGCATATCCTCATAGTGATGCATGTGAAATGACTATTGCAATATCGTGTGGTGGCACTATTGTGCGCCAATCATTCCCACTCACACCACTTGCCGGTAGTGATTATGCCATTTATCTTCATCCTTCGCTCGCGCCTTTTGCTATTATTGACGAGGCACAATCATTTATCGTTCCCACACAATACACATCACTTGCGATTGATTGGGGTAAAATTGCAGTAGCTCACGCATCACATCCGTTATTGCTCACCTCCTCGCAGCAGATAGGAGAGGGGGAGATAAAGGTCATTACGCCAGCTGTGAGGTCGTCATCATCGTGGGATTTTGCTCGCACCCATCTCTATCTCTTTACCACTGCCGGCATTTTTGCTACATCGGTCAATGCGGCGCGCTCAAAAATATCGGCACACATTATTGACTCTCGCAGTGTTGCCGATAGCCACTCGGTTGCGTTTGCCAACAATGCTGTCTATGCCATTGCTTCGGGCGACCTCTTGAGTATATCGGGGGCGAAGGCTTCAATGTTAATTGCGAATGGAGGCTTTACTTCTTTGGCATGGCACAATGCCACGCACTCACTACTATGTGCTAACGATAGCAACTATATGGTGCTTTATGACCCTACTTGTAACTCAAAATCAACATGCGATTCTCCCACGAGTGCTCGCCTATATAATATGGGAAATCTACCATTATTATATAATAACGAGTCGATATATGTTATGCACTCTCGTTCATCGCTCATAAATGTGAAGTGGAGTCACACCATTGCTATTAATAACCCTTGCCAGCGTATTTCGCTTGCATCGTTCCTCTTGTCGGCATCAAAGTTTGAAGGGACAATCTCAATAAGATGTCACAGTGGGACAGGCGATGAAAATTCTTATCCTATCACATCCATGAGCATAAACGGAGCAATTAACGCTCCCATTGCGATGCGCATGATTGCGCCACCACGCCCATTCCTGACCATTACAATCGATGGCAGAGCCTCGGCCGACTTTGCGTTTCACGCAGTCAAATTAATATTTAACCAATAAGCCCAATAATTAAACCATATCTAACGACTAAATATGAATTATACCGATATTATTGAAGAAAATCGCCGTCGCAATGAAGCGCTCATCACTCCCTATGATCCTATAAAGGGGATTGGGTGCATAGGAAGTCGCACTCGAGTAGATGCATCGCACTTGGGCTTTGGTGCCGAGGTGTGGCTCCCCGATGCGATGCTTGCCGATGCTAAATATCCCGTTGCTTCGGCCAATGCCGATAGTTGGGTCAAACTGCGTTGTCACCACGACTTTGAATTTTGGTGTGCTATGTGTGTGAAAATCAAAGACAAACTATCGGGACAAGATATTCCATTTGTTCTCAATGCTCCACAGCGTCGAGTGGCAGCGCTTTTTGAGCAGCAACGCACCGCATCAAAGCCCATTCGTGCCATCATGCTCAAGGCGCGTCAATGGGGTGGAAGCACTCTCACGCAGATGTATATGGCTTGGATACAATCTGTTCATTGTCACAACTGGCACTCACTCATTTGCGCTCATGTAAAGGACACGGCAGCATCAATACGCGGCATGTACTCTAAAATGCTATCATCCTACCCCGAACAGTATTGGGAGGGAGATGTAGCACCTAAATTTTCGCCATTTGAACGCTCAATCAATATCCGTGAGATTGCTGGCCGGGGGTGTCGTGTCACTGTGGGGTCGGCCGAAAATCAAGAGGCTGTGCGTGGAAGCGATTTTGCTATGGCTCATCTCTCTGAAACGGCTTTTTGGAGCGATAGCACTACTCGTTCGCCCGACCGCTTCATTCGCGCTGTGTGTGGCTCAATAGCGCTTGTCCCATATTCGCTCATAGTGATGGAAAGTACTGCCAATGGGGTGGGTAACTATTTTCACAACGAGTGGATAAGAGCCAAGGAGGGGAAAAGTGACAAAACTCCTATATTTGTGCCATGGAATGAGATTGAAATATATCGTATGCCAGTCGGCAACCCTCAAACGCTATGGGAGTCTATGGACGAGTATGAACGAGGGTTATGGGATAATGGCCTTACTCTCGAAATGATTAATTGGTATCATCACAAGCGTGCCGAGTATCCCTCTCATGCTATGATGAAAGCCGAATATCCGTCAACCGACATAGAAGCGTTTACATGCACAGGTCGCAATCTATTCTCGGCCGAGGCTATTGAGCAGTTGCGTCTTGATTGCCGAGAACCTCAATGGGTGGGTGAACTTGTGGGAGATGCCGTCGTGGGAGAGGAGTCGTTGCGCAACATTCGTTTTTCGCCCGATTCTCATGGAAAATTGTGGATATGGGAAAAGCCTGTAGAGGGGGCTAATTCATCGCGATATGTGGTTGCGGTGGACATAGGTGGCCGCTCTCATTCAAGCGATTATTCGGTTATTGCAGTCATAGATCGTGGCAAGAATTGCCCCGAGGTAGTGGCTCAATGGCGTGGACACATCGACCACGATATTCTCACATGGAAAAGCGCTCAAATAGCTCGGTGGTATGCCCATGCTCTACTGGTTATTGAAAGTAATACACTCGAAACATCAAGTGATATTGACAACTCTCTTTACACACTATCGCAACTCAACGGTGTGTACCACAATCTTTATCGCCGTCAACGCTTGGGACAAGTGGGCGACTCGCTCGAACATCGCATAGGCTTTCACACTAATCGAGCCACCAAATCGCTTATTATCACTCACCTCATTGCTATGGTGCGCGACAAAGGTTATGTAGAACGATGCAACGAGGCTTGTAACGAACTATCAACCTATGAGCAACTACCCAACGGCTCTTATGCAGCCAAAATAGGATATCACGATGATATACTCATGACGCGGGCCATTGCTCTTTATGTAGCATCGACCACTCAAGTGGCTCCTCCTCAAGATTTCTCGGGACTTTTTTCGCATAAAGGGTGGTAGCAGTTGATGAGGAAAGTTTTTTGATAGGATAATACTAAAATTATATGGCTAATTGTTTTTTCTCGTTACTTTTTTCTCTTTGCTCTCGATTGCCTATCTTTGTGCTTGATTATGGCAAAGACTCTTTACATTAGCGATATGGACGGCACATTGCTTGGTGCCGATAGTAAGTTGAGCAGCGATTCGGCTCGCATCATTACCGATTTAACTCTTCGGGGAGCAAATATAACCGTTGCCACGGCTCGCACACCGGCTACGGTAGAAATTATACTTGCTGATGTGGCAATGTCGATTCCGGCAATAGTGATGACAGGGGCTGCAATGTGGTGTCGCGACACTAAACGCTATATAAATGTCAAGTATCTTGCCGAAGATACATATTGCCAACTTATGGCAAAGTGTGAAGAATATGGGGTGTATCCTTTTCGCTATGCATTGCCCCTTGGCGAGTCGATGCAAGTGTATCATAATGGAACGATGTTGCAATGTGAACGAGAGTTTGTTGATGGTCGATTAAACTTGGGATTGAAAAATTTTCATATCGATGATCCTCACGGACTATTGCCTATGTTGCCCGGAGTGGTGTTTTTCTTTGCAATGGGTGAGCGTGAACGCATCTTTGCCCTGGCCGACGATTTGCGTGCATCGGTCAATTGCTCGGTGTCGTGTTATGTGGATATATTTGATTCAAATGTGGGGTTGCTTGAGTTGTTTGCTCCTGGAGTGTCAAAAGCCGCTGCCGTGAAGCAATTGGCTACAGAAGTAGGTGCCGATAGAGTGGTAGTATTTGGCGATAATCTCAATGATATCCCCATGATGCAAGTTGCCGATGTGGCTGTTGCCGTCGATAATGCCCTCCCCGAAGTAAAAGCCATAGCCCATAAAGTGATAGGCGCCAACACCACCGATGCCGTGCCCCACTTCATCAAGAACGACTTTGAAAAGACTGTGATATAGTTTTATAATTATCACCACCCACCGACAATAAAAGGGGTGCGACCGGCGATAAACTTTAGTAATTGATGAATACTATATATTCGCCTTGGCAATTAATTGAGAATTGGTCGGCTGTGGTTTTGTTGAGAGTGCCTTGCCACCACGATGAGAAGTCGCGAATGGGGTAGGCAAGTCCTTCGCCAGTCATTCCCTCGGTTCCGAACCCGAAAATTGACACGGCACTGCCTTTGGGAGAACTGAATGTTTGGTTGCCATTGCATGCTACCATCATGCCATAGTCGGTGTAGATTCTCACATTAAGTCCCTTGCGAAGGTATTCGATGAGCAAACTGATATTGCCGAGTGTGTGATCTTCGCGACGGCCTGTGGCTGCCACGATTGCAATATCACGATACCCCTTGCTTGCGAGATATTCAACGGCCTTGGTTTGGTCGTTGGTTTCTTGGTCGGGATTGATGCGAATAATGTCGGCATACTGTGATTTTGCTTCTTCGCTTAATGAGTCGCCATCGCCCACAATGCGCCATGGGGTGAGCCCGTGAGAGAGATATTCATCGGCTGCACCATCGCAACACACCACTTTGAGAGCAGCGTGAAGCATTGCCAAAGGTTTTTCGTGAGTAGGATAGTCGCCTCCTCCCACAATCACGGCATCGGGTGTAAATTCGTAACTTATCATTGTGCGATCATCAATTCTTTCCATTTCTTATATCCAAAGTAAGCGATTACGGCATAGAGAGCATATAACCCGGCTGTGAAATATAAATCTTTATAGATATATACCCCGGCACTCACAACATCAACAACGAGCCACACCCACCATTGCTCGATATATTTGCGAGCCATCAACCACATTGCTACGATGCTCAATGAGGTTGTAACACTGTCCCACCAAGGTACATTGCTATCGGTAAATGAGATGAGTATATATGCGATAGCAAAAGTGAGGATGGTGCAAACGATGCTTAATGGCACGATTAATCGGCGTGGCGTGTGAGCGATTTTTAGCGTTTCTGTTGCGATTTCTTTTGTTTTGCGACTAATTGCCCATTTCCAACAAATAAAGCCGTAAACCGATGCTAAAACATAGTATATCTGTATTCCCATGTCGGCATACAATCCGGCATCAAAAAAAATGAATGTATAGACAACAGGCATCACCACACTTGCTACCCACAAGTAGATGCTTGCGTGATACTCGAGCCATAGGTAAACGAGCCCTATAATCGTGCCTATTATTTCTAAATAATCCATACCAGTGTAAAAAATCAACAACAAAGGTAGTAAATTACTTACTTTTATCTAAATTTGCACTTATAATAATCATCAATACTGCTCGTTTTAATATTAATGGCAAATATTTACGACATACGACGATATGGTAAAATCGCATTTCTTGTGGTTGCAGTGATTGTTGTGGCTATATTTTTGTATTTCTTCAACAATCTCGTCAAAGACCTCGCGCAACAAGAGCGTGAGCGCATGGAGATATGGGCCGACGCCACAAAAGAGATGATTACCCAGCAGTCGGGCACCGATGTGGATTTCCTTTTCAGCATCATCAACCGCAACCACACAATCCCTGTGTTGCTCACCGACGATGCTGGGAATATCCTATCCCATAGTAACTTTTCGTTGCCCGAACCGATTGACTCGCTCAACCCCATGTATCTCTCGGCGGCAAACGAGGCATATCTCAACGAGAAACTTGATGACTTGCGCAACTCGTCAAATGTGATTAACATCGAAATAGGAGAGGGGAGTAACCAATATCTCTATTATGAAGACTCAACGCTTTTGAAGCAGTTGAGTTACTATCCTTATATACAATTGCTTGTGATGTTGGCATTTATTGCCGTCGTATATTTTGCCGTGACATCGACCAAGACTGCCGAACAAAATAAAGTGTGGGTAGGGCTATCGAAAGAAACAGCACACCAACTTGGTACACCCATCTCATCGCTCATGGCATGGATGGAACTTATGGAGAGCCTTGGCGTGGATGCCGAAACTGTGGCCGAGATGAACAAAGATGTGCAACGATTGAGCACCATCGCATCGCGATTCTCAAAGATAGGCTCAAAACCCCAAATGGAAGATGAAAATCTCAACGAGGTAGTGACACGCGCATCGTCCTACATGGCGTCGCGCATCTCATCGCGCATAAAATTGAGCATAAACACTTGTGAGGGGACAATACCCGTAAAAGCATCGGCGCCACTATTTGAGTGGGTGATGGAAAACCTCATAAAGAACGCCGTTGACGCAATGGAAGGATCGGGAGCGATAACCATCACCACTGGCACCGACAAAGGAGTGGGGTATATCGAAGTAGCCGACACTGGCAAAGGCCTTTCGCGCAAAAACTTCAAAACCATCTTCAACCCTGGTTACACCACCAAGAAACGCGGTTGGGGACTTGGCCTTACCCTTGCCAAACGCATCATAGAGCAATACCACTCTGGTAAAATTTATGTGCTCACCTCCGAGCCCGGCATCGGCACCACCTTCCGCATCGAAGTGCCACTAAAATAGTGAGGATTACGGTAGGTCGCTCTGCGAATCAAGTGGGAACAGGATAATACGATAAAATTGGAATATAAAACACCAAGCGATGCCCAGGAGGGACATCGCTTGTGCTTTTTATGTGAGAAAATGATTACTTGCCGAAAATTGCGCCAAGTGTAGATGTAGCTAATTTTGAAGCAATTTTTGTAGTTTTAAGAGTAAGCTTATCCAAACGCTTTTTTTGAGCAGCCGACAAATCGGGATTTTTGCTAAGTTCGTCGATTTCCTCTAAAAGTTCATTTTGATCGGGTTGAATATCAAGAATGCCTACTCCTTTACCTATTTTTTCGCATTTCTTTAATATTTCATCAGCTTTGTCTTCAAGTTCACCAATTTTTTCGTCAAATTTAGGGTCACCAGTAGATTCCTCTTCAGTAGCTTCTTCAGCTTTAACTTCATCCGATTCAGCATCAGAAGATTCAACAGTTTCTACTACATCTTCAATCGATTCGCTTAGTTCTGCAGCTTCGGTAGCCAATTCAGTAACTTTTTCGATAGAATCTTTGTTATTGCCACAAGAAACAATGCACAATGTCGCAAAAGATAGTAGTAAATAGTTAATTTTTTTCATAATCTCAAACTTAAATTAATTATTATGGATTAATTATTCCACAGTTTTCACAATGTCGTTAACCGCGTCTAAAGTGTTAACAGTAGTTTCTACGGCACTTGCAGTATATAATCCAGCAAATAAGATAGGAGCAAAAAATGCTAACGCACATAATACTAAACCGATAACTGATTTAGACATGTTTTGTGATTTGACAATTGAAACAATCCCACAAACAATCCCAATAGGAGCCAAAATCCAATTGAGGGGAGTGAGGAACAAAAACCAAGCGCTAAGCAAAGGCAATAACGCAAAAACGAAAGTAATAATACCTAACACCATTGTGGCTTTACTCCAACCACCATTCTTTTTTTCTTCCATAATAAATATGATTTAAAAATATTGTGCCTACTCTATTATGGATTTTCGGCATCCTCCTTTTTTGATAATTTTTTTATTCTGGTGACAAAGTTAAACACTCTTAACAGTAATTCAAATTGTCTTTTGTTGTCTTTTTGAAATGAGGGCAAAGTGTTGATGTGAAAGGTTGAGGGCGATGTTGTGTGTGGGGTGTGAGTTTAAAAGTTTTATTGAGTGATGTGTGGCTTTTTGGATGGATATTTTGAGTGTTTTTGCGAAAAAATGTGTGGCGAATGATAGATTATAAATTTTTAATGCTATCTTTGCGAATTAAATATTATATAGCCGTAATAGTTTTTGACTAAATTTAAAGATATGACATCTACAGCTCATAACGACAGCGTTGTAATTATTCCTATGTATAACGAAAAGGAAAACGCTGCAAAAATCATTGATGCGGTAATAGCATTGCCTCGTCAGTTTGATATTCTTGTTATTGATGATAATTCGCCCGACGGCACTGCCGATATTGTGAAGGCGAAGCAAGAAGAATATCCTGGTCGTGTGCATTTGATTCAACGCGCTGGAAAATTGGGGTTGGGGACAGCCTATATAACTGGCTTCAAATGGTCGATTGAGCAAAAGTATGACTATATATTTGAGATGGATGCCGATTTTTCGCACAATCCCAACGATTTGTTGGCTCTCTATGATGCGTGTGCAGTAGATGGTGCCGATATGTCGATAGGTTCGCGCTATATCACTGGTGTGAATGTGGTGAATTGGCCTATGGGTCGTGTGTTGATGTCGTATTATGCATCAAAATATGTGCGCATCGTCACCGGAATGAAGATTTGCGACACTACGGCTGGTTTTGTGTGCTACACTCGCCGTGTGCTTGAGGCGTTGCCTCTCGACAATATTCGTTTCAAGGGATATGCATTCCAAATCGAAATGAAGTTTACGGCTCACAAATATGGTTTCAAAATCAAAGAGGTGCCTATTATCTTCGTAAATCGCGTGTTGGGCGAGAGCAAGATGAATTCGGGAATCTTTGGCGAGGCTGTATTTGGCGTGATAAAACTCAAGATGAGCAGTTGGTTTAAAAAGTATCCCGACTATAGTAAGAAATAACAATGAATAGAATATTAATACATAATGCGTTAATCGTAAACGAGGGCAACCGCTATCGTGGGTATGTTGTAGTTGAGGATGAACGCATAAGCGAGATTGGCAGGGGCGATGCTCCTGCTCAATTATTGAATGGGGATATAGAAATATGCGATGCCGAGGGTGGTTATTTGCTCCCCGGGGGGATTGACGACCAGGTGCATTTCCGTGATCCAGGGCTTACACACAAGGCCGATATGGCTACCGAAAGCCGTGCTGCTGTGGCAGGTGGTATCACATCATTTATGGATATGCCCAACACTATACCTCAAACAGTTACGCTTGAGGCTCTTGAGGCTAAACATCAACGAGCAGCCGAGGTGTCATTGGCCAATTATTCGTTCTACATTGGGGCTACTAACGACAATATCGACACTCTGCTTGCATGTGACTACACAAAGGTGCCTGGAGTGAAATTGTTTCTCGGTGCATCGACTGGTAACATGCTTGTCGATAACAATGAGGCATTGAATCGCATTTTTGGCGAAGTGCCTGCGTTGATAGCGATACACTCTGAAGATGAGGATATTATACGCCACAATAAGGAAGCGATGATGGCTAAATATGGCGAAGATGTGCCAGTTGAAGAGCATCCCAACATTCGCAGCGTTGAGGCTTGCTATAAATCGACCGAAAAGGCCGTTGCAATGGCAAAGAAGCACAATGCTCGCTTGCATGTGTTGCATATCTCAACAGCCGAAGAGATGAAATTGCTCACCAATGAATGCCTTGAAGACAAGAAAGTTACAGCCGAGGTGTGTGCGCATCATCTATGGTGGACTGCCGATGACCATGCAACATTGGGCACTCGCATAAAGTGGAATCCGGCAATAAAGTCGGCTGCCGACCGACAAGCATTGCGCGATGGATTGAACAATGGATTGATTGACATTGTAGCCACCGACCATGCTCCTCACCTTTTGAGTGAAAAAGAGGGTGGGGCTATAAAAGCAACATCGGGCGCACCTCTTGTGCAATATTCATTGCCCATGATGCTCGAACTTGCCGACCAAGGCGTGTTTACCATTGAGCAAGTGGTTGATTTTATGGCTCATCGCGTGGCTCGATTGTTCCGCATCGAAGAGCGTGGGTATATTCGCGAAGGGTATTATGCCGACCTCACAATCGTAAAACCCAACACACCTTATGTGGTGAAAGATGAAGATGTATTGAGCCGCTGCGCATGGACTCCTCTTGTGGGTACAACTCTCAACAACAAAGTGGTAGCAACTTTTGTTAATGGGGTGAAGGTGTATCACAATGGTGTTATTGATGAAACACATAAAGGCAAGGCCTTGAAATATAAAGTAGAAAAATAAAGATAGAAAAGATAATGGCAACAGAACATTTGAACGGTTTAAATCAAACACAAGTTGAAGAGAGTCGCGCCAAGCATGGTGTGAATATTCTCACTCCTCCCCCTAAACCATCATTATGGGTGAAATTTTTTGAAAACTTTAAAGACCCCATGATTCGCATATTGCTCGTGGCATTAGCGTTATCAATGGGTATTGCTATATATGAGTTTGTTACCACCGACCATGGTGCGCAAGTGTTTTTTGAGCCTACAGGTATTTTTGTGGCAATCATGCTTGCTACTGGCATAGGTTTTGCGCTTGAAGTGAATGCAAACAAGAAATTTGAGATACTCAATCAAGTAAATGACGATGTGGCAGTGAAAGTGATACGCGATGGCGTTATCACTCAAGTGCCTCGCAAGGATATCGTGGTGGGCGACATCGTTGTGCTTGGTACTGGCGATGAAATCCCAGCCGATGGGGTGTTGATCGACTCGGTAGCATTGAGTGTAAATGAAAGTACATTGACAGGTGAGCCACTTATTAGCAAGTCGCATCGTGAAGAGGATTTTAAAAACGATGTGACCTATCCCACAAATCATGTGATGCGTGGAACGACAGTAGTGGAAGGTACAGGTACAATGAAAGTTACTGCAGTGGGTGATGCTACTGAATATGGTAAGGTGTATGAAGCTGCTCAAATCGATACTGGTGTGAAAACTCCATTGACTCTCCAATTGGAAAAACTTGGCAAAGTGATATCGTGGGGTAGTTATTCGGTGGGCTTGATGATTATTGTAGGCCGATTGTTGATGTTCGATTGGGTAGGAACCGATACACTTGGAATGATAAATTACCTACTCAACACATTGATGCTTGCCATCACAGTTATTGTGGTGTCGGTGCCAGAAGGGTTGCCTATGAGTGTAACCTTGAGCCTTGCGTTGAGTATGCGTCGCATGCTTGCAAGCAACAACCTCGTTCGCAAAATGCACGCTTGCGAAACAATGGGTGCTACTACTGTGATATGTACCGATAAAACAGGTACTCTCACCCAAAATCAAATGCGTGTTTATCAAACTCAATATTACTCGCTTGGCGAAACTCAAAAACTCGCCGACGATGAGATGAGTAAAGCCATTAAGGAGGGAATTTCGGTAAACTCTACTGCATTCCTTGAATTAGATAAAGAGTCGGGCAAGATGAACGCACTTGGCAATCCTACCGAAGGTGCATTGTTGCTATGGCTCAATGACAATGGTGTTGATTATCTTAAATTGCGTGAAGGAGCAAAGGTGGTGCAACAACTTCCATTCCACACCCAACGCAAGTTTATGGCCACCGTGGTCGATTCTCCATTGATGGGTAAACGCGTAGTTTATGTGAAAGGCGCGCCCGAAATCGTGCTTGGAATGTGTGCAAAGATTGCAGCCGATGTTAAGCCCGAAACTATAAACGAGCAACTTCTCGGCTATCAACAAAAGGCTATGCGCACACTTGCTATTGCATATGCTATTGTTGACGACAATGCCAACCCTATTAAAGACAATCAACTCAATGTAGATAATCTTATATTTATAGGCATCACTGCCATTGCCGACCCCGTGCGCACCGAGGTGCCCGATGCTATTCGCAATAGCATCAGCGCAGGAATTAGCGTGAAGATTGTAACTGGTGACACACCAGGCACAGCCAAGGAGATAGGCCGTCAAGTGGGATTGTGGAATGATGCCGTAGATAGTGATGAAAATCACATTTCGGGCCCCGACTTTGCTGCATTGAGCGAAGAAGATGCTGCAAAACAAGCATTGAAACTCAAAATCATGTCGCGTGCGCGTCCTACCGATAAGTCGCGTCTTGTGCGCTTGCTTCAAGAGGCTGGCGAAGTGGTAGCAGTGACAGGCGACGGTACTAACGATGCTCCAGCCTTAAACGCTGCTCAAGTGGGATTGTCGATGGGCGATGGTACATCGGTAGCTAAAGAGGCAAGTGATATCACTATTATGGACAACTCATTTGCAAGTATCACCAAAGCAGTGATGTGGGGACGCTCGTTGTATCAAAATATCCAACGATTTGTGTTGTTCCAACTTGTTGTAAATATTGTAGCATGTCTCATCGTTGTAATCGGGGCATTTACTGGCACACAATCGCCATTGACTGTGACTCAAATGCTATGGGTAAACCTCATTATGGACACCTTTGCAGCATTGGCATTTGCATCATTGCCCCCAAGCAAAGAGGTGATGAAGAACAAGCCACGTCGCTCAACCGACTTTATCCTTTCACGCAAAATGATTTTACGCATCTTCTCAACTGGAGTGTTGTTTATGGTAATACTCTTCGGGTTGATGCAATGTTTCCGCAATAACGACATCCAACATATCTCACATTTAGTAGAATATCCTGGAATATTTTTCCATTCAATGTTTGAATTTGGAGGTAGTGGCGAGTTTACTCCATATGAATTGTCGATGTTCTTCACAATCTTTGTGTTCTTCCAAATTTGGAACTTATTCAATGCTAAAGCATTCGATAGTGGCCACACAGCATTCTTCAATGTGAAAGGAAGCAAGGTGTTCTTCACTGTGGTAATAGGTATAATACTCGGGCAATATGCAATAGTAACACTTGGCGGACAAATGTTTAGCGTAGTGCCATTGGCATGGATTGATTGGGCTTATATCGTAGTGCTCACATCGGCAATTATGATTGTGCCATTAATCCTTAAATTGTTTCAAGTATATGTGTTTAAACGCTGATAAACGCAATTGATTGATGAAACGAGTTGAGGTGACTACATGCATTGATGTTGTGAAATATGACGAATTGTCGTCGATGGAGCAACGATTGGTCGATGAGGCACGAAAGACCGCAACTCAAGCCTATGCACCATATAGTAAATTTCATGTAGGAGCCGCAATAGCATTAAGCAACGGCGAGATAGTCACCGGGGCAAATCAAGAAAATGTGGCATATCCATCGGGAATGTGTGCCGAGCGAGTGGCTTGTTACTATGCTCATGCGCAATACCCCGAAGCGAAGTTTGAGGCGATAGCCATTGCTGCTCAAGGAGTAGATGGCGCCGAAGTAGCTCTGCCAGTTTCGCCATGTGGTAGTTGTCGTCAGGCAATGTTGGAATATGAGAAACTTGCCGAGGGAGATGTAAAAGTGATATTGGTTGGCGCCGAAGATATTTATGTAGTGCCATCGGTGAAATCATTGTTGCCACTTGCATTTACCGAGTTTTGATATAAATTATCGAAAATAACAATGGCTATCGAGGAGCACCACGGTAGCCATTGTTGTTTTACGAGAGAATTAATCGTTTAATGACGGCGATTTGAGCCTGGACGATGTGTGCCAGCTCCACCTGCACCTGTAGGGCGATGAGCACCGCCACCTGTTCCAGGATTAACATTGCCTGGTCGTTGGCCCGGGTTGTTATCGGGACCTATATTTGGTTTGTGGTCAGGCTTGTTTGGCTTGTCAGGTTTATGGTCAGGTTTATCTGGCCCATGATCGGGTTTGCCTGGTTTGTCGGGCTTGTGATCAGGTTTATGGTCGGGTTTATGTGGGTCGCGACCAGGGTTGTGGTCATGCCCGCCAGGATGTCCACCTGGAGGAGGTGGAGGAGGAAGTGGCCCATGTACTGGAGGGGGAGGCAAAAGTGGGTCGTAGTAGTAATAGTCGCCCACATAAGTAGTGTCCCACCAAGCTCCACATGATGATAATACCAATGTTGAGCCTATTAATATCGTTTTGAGTATGTTCTTTGTTTTCATGACAAGAGTGTTTTTTATTGATGCAAATTTATAAATCAATTTTGACAAAACAAATAAAAATAAATTAATTGTCTTTATTAGTAAGACATTTACTACTTAAAATCGTTTAATTAAGAAAATAAATTTAGTTGTTGATTAAACTATTTAAAACTTTATTAGTCTATACATTCAGTTTAAACTAAAAAATGATGAAATTGGATATAAAAAAGATATCGTTAGCGCTTGCCTTTGTTGCTTTTTCGTTGGCAGCATATGCAGGTAATATCACTGGTAAAGTGGTTGATTTAGAGAAAGAGCCCATGATACAAGCAAGTATTAGACTGCTTGCTGCAAAGGATAGCGCATATGTGAAAGGTACTGCAACCGATGAGCAGGGCCGTTTTCGTCTCAATGGAGTAAAATCGGGTAAATATATTATTCAAGCATCGTATGTGGGGTATAACTCTACATATAAAGATGTTACCGTAGGAGCCGAAAATGTGCGCGTGGGTGAGATTGTTCTCGAAGAATCATCGATTATGCTCAAGGAAACCACTGTAATAGGGGTGAAGACTCCTATCAAGGTGATGGAAGATACCGTTGAGTATAATGCCGACACATATAAAACTCAACCCAATGCCGTGGTTGAAGACCTCTTGAAGCGACTTCCTGGTGTTGAGGTGGATTCAGAAGGTAAAATCACTGCCAATGGTAAAGAGGTGACAAAGATTCTTATTGATGGCAAAGAGTTCTTCTCAGATGACCCCAAGGTTGCGTCAAAGAACCTGCCTGTGAATATGATTGATAAATTGCAAGTAGTAGATCGCAAGAGCGATTTAGCACGCTTGACTGGCGTTGATGATGGTGAAGATGAAACTGTTATCAACCTCACTGTGAAGAAAGGTATGAAAAACGGTTGGTTTGGTACTATCGACGGAGGTTATGGTACCGATGACCGTTATAAAGGAATCTTCAATGTGAACCGTTTTTGGAACGATAATCAAATCACTTTCCTTGGCAACTTCAATAATATTAATGAGATGGGCTTTGCCGATGGAGGTGGTAACTTCCGCCGTTTTGGAGGTAGCAATGGTATAAACACCTCGCAAGCCTTCGGTCTTAACTTCAATGTGGGAAATAAAGAAATATTCCGAGTGGGTGGTGATGTGATGTATTCACATAGCGATCGCGACAATCGTCAACGTAGCGACCGCCAATATCTCTTCACCGACTCAACATCATATGCGCAATCGGGCAAGGCTTCACGCGATAAAGGGCATAATGTGAGAGCATCATTCCGTGTGCAATGGAACCCCGACTCAATGAATACTTTTGAGTTCCGTCCCAATTTCTCAATCAACTTAAACGACTCATGGAGCATTGACTCTACATTGACATTGGCTGGTGATGCGTTGCGCTCTCAAGTAACAAAAAGTTTTAACACCAATAGTTCCGAAGGTGTATCTTATCGCTTTGGTGGTAACTTGATTTATAGCCACAAATTCAGTTCTCGTCCAGGTCGTTCGTTCTCGGTGCAAGCACGCTACCAATTTAGCGATACTCGTGAAGATGAATACACCTTGTCGTTAAATAGGTTCTATTTATTGGACGATGAAGATAATTATTTGCAATATGCCGATAATCACACATGGAGCAATATGGCGCAGGGTCGTGTAACATGGACCGAGCCACTTGGTAATGTTCAAAAAGGTAATTTCTTGACCGTGGCCTATCGTGCCCAATATCAATGGAATAACGCCGATAAATATACCTATTCGGTTCCCGATGCCGAAACTATTGATCGTGTTTCTAATACATTCTTGTTAGATCCCAATGGATTTAAATTCCCTATTTTGAACGATTTGGTTATTGATTCAACATTGAGCAATCGTTTTCGTAACGATATGTTTACACAAGACATACGCTTGGGGTATAAGAAAGTGAGCAAGGCATATACGCTCGATGCCGGTTTGTCGTTTGTTCCCACAATGTCGAAGAGTGACAACCTCATTAATGAAGCAAAAGATATTCCCGAGCGATGGGTGTGGAACTTTGCGCCATTCTTGCGTTATCGCCTCAAAATGAGTAAATCGCGCTCGTTAAACTTGAATTATCAAGGTCGTTCATCGCAACCCACGATGGCACAATTGCAACCTGTTGCCGATATGTCCGACCCCTTGAACATCGTAATAGGAAACCCCGATCTTAACCCCACATTTAACCACAATGTGAATGTGCGTTTCCAAGACTTTGACATGGAGTCGCAACGCTCTATAATGTTGATGGCGTTTGCAAGATATAGCCAAAATAGTATTGTGTCAATGACATCATTTGACCCACAAACAGGTGGTCGCACAACCGAATATCGAAATGTAAACGGCGTGTGGAACGCTCGATTGATGAACATGATTTCGATGCCACTGCGAAACAAAGCTTTCTCATTCTCCAATCACCTCTTCGGATCTTATAGTTCTACTGTAGGGTTCAACAACAAAGAAAGGAATCGCAGTGGCTCGTTCATGGTCGGCGAATCGTTTGCCTTTGCATGGCGTCCCGATTATCTTGAATTTGAATTGCGTCCGTTCTATAATCTACAAATTGTGCGCAACTCGGTGCAAAAATCATCTAATCGTGATGTGCACACCTATGGAGGCGCGTTTAATGCCACCTACAATGCTCCATTTGGGCTTTCGGTAAATAGCGAATTGTCTTATTCTGGAACAGAAGGTTATTCACAAGGTTTTGACTCTAATCAATGGTTGTGGAATGCATCGATAGGGTATTCATTCCTAAAAGGCAAAGCTGCGACAATAGCAATTAAAGCATATGACCTTTTGAAACAAAAAGAGAATATCCGTCGCAATGTAACTGCCAACTATATCGATGATACCGAATACAACTCACTCACTCGTTACTTTATGATTAACTTCACATATAAGTTTAATACATTTGGAGCTGGTGAGCAACCCAAAAACCGCAACGAGCGTCGTTGGGGTAATAGATAGAATCTCCCTCAATCAAAATAGTTTTTCATGATAGCGTGAAGGAAAGGCAATGGCAACTCTTGTAGGTGTCGTTGCCTTTCTGACTTTGGTTGATTTTTGAGTCAAACGATATAATATGAAGCGTTTTTTGCCTTTAATTCAAAATTAATGTGTAACTTGCGAGCCAATTTTGAAATAATAGTGAAAATAATGAGAAATTTTACAACAGTTAATGACATAGGTAATCTTCAAGATGCAGTGAAAGAGGCTCTTGAAGTGAAAGCCAATCGTTTTGCCTACAAACATCTTGGCGAAAACAAAACTCTTTTGATGATTTTCTTCAACTCATCGCTTCGCACTCGATTGAGTACTCAAAAGGCTGCCTTGAACCTTGGTATGAATGTAATTGTGCTCGATGTAAATCAAGGAGCGTGGAAACTCGAAACCGAAAGAGGAGTGATTATGGACGGTGACAAGCCCGAACATCTTCTCGAAGCTGTGCCTGTGATGGGTAGCTATTGCGATGTGATAGGGGTGCGTGCATTTGCTCGTTTTGAGTCAAAGGCCGATGACTATGAAGAAAAAATCATCAATCAATTCATTCAATATTCGGGTCGCCCAGTGTTCTCAATGGAGGCCGCTACTCGCCACCCATTGCAATCGTTTGCCGACCTCATCACTATCGAAGAGCATAAAACAGTAGCTCGCCCTAAAGTAGTGTTGACATGGGCTCCTCACCCCAAGGCATTGCCACAAGCCGTGCCCAATTCGTTTGCCGAATGGATGAATGCTACCGACTATGATTTTGTCATCACTCATCCCGAGGGATATGAACTTGCGCCCGAATTTGTGGGAAATGCTCGTGTGGAATATGATCAAGATAAGGCACTCGAAGGCGCCGACTTTGTATATGCAAAGAACTGGAGCGCTTATGCCGACCCTAACTATGGTAAAGTGTTATCGACCGACCGCAGTTGGACCATCACTACCGAAAAAATGGCGCTTACCAACAATGCCTTCTTTATGCACTGTTTGCCAGTGCGTCGCAATATGATTGTGAGCGATGATGTTATTGAATCGCCACGCTCGCTTGTGATTCCCGAAGCAGCCAATCGCGAAATCTCGGCACAAGTGGTATTGAAACGCATCCTTGAAGGTTTGCAATAATAGCAATACTATAATAAAAAAGCGATAGCCACTCCTTATGGGGTGGCTATCGTTGTATATAGTGTTGAGATATGGGCACAAAAAAAGGGCAAGCTTACTACATCGCACCGCTACGACCTAGTACCGCTGCTTCGATCAAGACCTGACGGAGTTCCCAGGGAGCTGGTCGTGTAGGACTTACCCGACTGCAAAGGTACAACTTTTTTTTATTTCTCACAATACCTCCGTTTTAATTACTTGAAAATCTTTTGTATGTAGAGTCAACAAGCAAGTGCAAAATTATTTCAATAGTTTGAAGAATTCAATTTTTGGAGAAGAAAAATTAAGTTTTTCACGAGGCCTTCGATTGATTTTAGTTTGAATGGCATCAAGCAGACTCTGTTCAATTAGTCT
>JAZTZO010000018.1:0-20910 GCA_045637505.1 Muribaculaceae bacterium
GAAATCGAATACCAAGTGAGCCTACTGATTAAATGTAAATTCTCCCCTAATGAAATTGCCAAATTAATCATTATAAGCAAGAGTGGATTGGGAAATGCTCGAAAAAGACTATTCGTTAAAGCATTCAAAACCGACGGAACGGCCTCTGACTGGGATAAATTCATCATTTCTCTTTAACTAATATTCAAGCTCTTACAATTTTACCCTAAAATTGGGAACAAATTGGGAACACTTTTTGTACTCAATTTTTATAAATAGAGCATAATTTTGGAGCAAATTTCAATTTTCTTCAAAAAAAAGCATTTTATCATATCATTGTTGATATTCTTGAAATTAAATTCATTAAATTTGCAAAAAGGCAACTATCTAAAACCATGACTACGGCTTGCTCGACATATTATAATCATCACGGTCAGCCCGATAAGATTTACAACGAAGAGGGATATATCGCTCTTCATGGTGATAGTGTGAGCTACCATTTCTTTGAGCGTGATTATTTAGGTAGCGTGAGGGCTGTGTTTGACCTATATGGCAATCTTGAGCAAACTAATGATTATAATGTAACAGGTATTCCATCAAGCCGTCACCTCGGCAATGCCGATGTGCATAAACACACAGGCAAGGAGTTCCAAGGATTCAACGGCTTGGCTTGGTATGACAACAATGCTCGCTACTACGACCCAATCCTCGCTCGTTTCACTACTCAAGATCCCCTTGCTGAGAAATACCCCTGGCTCTCGCCTTATAACCATTGTGCGAATAATCCCTTGCGCTTTGTGGATAGAGATGGGCAACGCATTTCAGTTATTGAAAAGGGAATTGACTATATTTATACATACACTGATGACGGATATGGATTTTACGATGCGCATGGCAATCCTTACTCCGGCAACTCCGAATTTGTCAGCAAATTAACTAATGCTTTAAATTCAATATCATATAATAACGGGCATTTATTAATACAAGATTTGTGTAATTCAGAGCTAAATATCATCTATGCACCTCTAACAAATGGGAATCCATATACAGAACAAATATCCGATACCCATATCCTAATCTCATTAAACCAAGAATTAAATAATTCAGAATTTATATCAAGCGTTGCTCATGAATCAATCCATGGAGCACAATTCGTGTTTGGACAAGGGGGAAGATATATTCAAAATGAAATAGAAGCATTTGTCTTTCAATATTATACAAGTTATATCAGTTTATCTAATGGAGGACCGAGTCGCTACTTGTTTTCAGATGGACCTAATGCAACAAATAATGAATTGTATGATAATGCCATTAACAATCTAACGTATTCAAATTACTCTATTTCAGATTTTAATATTGCTGTAAATGGATTTAAATCTTATTCTACAAAAAATAAATTTGGAATATATAACTCATATAACTTATTTAACCCGAATGCAAAAATTTCATTAATTGAAAGATATCTCAAATATGAATAAAATAATACATCTTATATATTTAATGATATTACCTCTTTGCGCAACTGGGCAAAGGTGTTTAGACGATTATAAATCAATAGAATTGGAAAAATATTTAAATAAAACTGACTTTATTGTATTTAACGATTCAATTGTTCAGAATGGAAATATTATCATCTCCGTTGATATTTCAACAGCAATAGATTCTACTATAAATATCTCGAATGAATATTTACATCCTAATTATATTTATAGTATTAGAATTATTTCATTTGACAAATATAACAAACGACATATTTCTATATATAATATTGATGCAAATAATTCTCTCACATCTAAATATTCTTCAACCCAAAACAATTTAAATAGCTTGATTTTTGAAAAATATCGTTGGCTTATAGGTAATTGGATTACATCCTTGGATATAAAAAAACTAGTTGCTAAAGGTTTGTGTAATTTTGATTATGAGAGTAATCTTTACTCAATTTTCTTTCTCATAAAATTAATGCCATGCCAATTGAATTGAAGGATAAGAATAACAACCATCACCAATTGTGCAATGCAATTGAGTATAATGCCCGGCGCAACACTCGTGCTATTTCGTCGGTTACATATCATTCTTTTTTGAATCTGCCCAAACGTGTAACTTTCTCCGATGGTTCTTATTTGGCATGGGACTATCGCCCAGATGGTCGAAAAACGCAATCAACAGCTTCAGAAAAATATATACGCGTAACTACCACCGTCAATGCTAAGGGAGACACTATCGTACGCCAACAAACGAAGTATAACACCGACCTTCGCAAATATATCGGAGCGTTTGAGATTAGTGGCAATACCTGGAGAGTGTATCACGATGCAGGGCACACCGATTTGAACACTTCAAATGGTGCATTGACTCATCGATATTATGTGCGTGGCAATCATAAATAACATAAGGGCTGTATCAATGATACAGCCCTTATGTGTTATATTATTTCGTCGATGACTTTATATCGACAATCGATGTAGAGTGTTGAGGAGTTCGCGGTTGATAGGTTTATCGTTTTTGATAGCCTTTGTAAATGGCACATACACGATTTCATCGTTTTTAATACCTATCATCACATTGCGTTGGTCGTCGAGGAGCGCATCGATAGCAGCAGCTCCCATGCGCGATGCAAGAATGCGGTCGCGAGCCGTGGGCGAACCACCTCGTTGCAAGTGTCCGAGGATAGAAACACGCACATCATAACCTGGGTATTCGTTTTTCACTCGTTCGGCAAGTGCCATTGCACCACCGGTTACGGGACTTTCAGCTACCAACACGATTGATGAGTTTTTGCTCTTACGGAAGCCGTTTTGAATCAACTCGGCCAATTGGTCAACCTCGGTAGAGATTTCGGGGATAATAGCCGCTTCGGCACCCGATGCAATAGCGCCATTGAGGGCGAGGAAGCCTGCATCGCGTCCCATCACCTCGATAAAGAACAAACGCTCATGAGAGGTAGCAGTGTCGCGAATCTTATCGACACATTCCATGATTGTGTTAAGAGCTGTGTCGTAACCTATTGTGAGGTCGGTACCATAAAGATCGTTATCGATAGTACCAGGCAATCCTATGATGGGGAAGTTAAACTCATTAGCAAAGATGCGCGCACCTGTCAACGAGCCGTCACCACCTATCACCACAAGAGCGTCAATGCCATGTGAGCGAAGAGTGTCGTAGGCCAACTGGCGACCTTCGGGAGTGGTGAACTCTTTACAGCGAGCCGTTTTGAGAATAGTACCACCCATTTGTATGATGTTTGACACATTTTGTGTTTTGAAATCAACGATTTCGTTAGTAATCATCCCTTTGTATCCACGATAGATACCTTTCACCTTAAAACCAGCATATATTGCCGAGCGTGTCACGGCACGAATAGCCGCATTCATACCGGGAGCATCGCCTCCCGATGTGAGAATACCTATGCATTTAATATCTGCCATATCCTTATTGTTTTTAATGAATCACAAATTTATATATTGCAAAGATAATACAATTTAATTCATAATGCACAAAGCTTAATTCATAATTAAAATTAACCGAGCTATTATTTGTGACTAAATAAGTAAAACTAACATTAATTTGTGTGTAATATAGCACCCAAAGCCAAGTGGTGTACATTGCTCTCTCTCGTTTATTTGGCTCTGTTGCTATGAATTGTGCATTAATTGTGCTATCTTTGCACCAAAATTAACAGCCAAAGGGAGTTATGCTCAAGAAAATACTACAATATGGTGTGCCTTTAGTGATTAGCATAGGGTTGTGCTATCTACTTTTTACTGGCATCGATTTTGATGAAATGATTGCGACTATTCGCAACGAATGCAACTTTTGGTGGATAGGGTTGGCCCTATTTATAAGCATTTTTTCACATGTGTTTCGTGCTATGCGTTGGCGCATTCAGCTTCGCGCCCTCAACATCAATCCACCATTGATGCCTCTTGTTTATAGCATCTTTGGCACATATGCTGTCAACCTCGTATTTCCTCGCCTTGGCGAAGTGTGGCGCACTACCTACATAGCACAACGACAAAACGCCCCATTCACAGCCGTTTTTGGCTCAATGGTTGCCGACCGCCTTGCCGATACCGTCACCGTGCTACTCATTACCCTATCGGCATTCCTTCTCGCCACAAATGCACTCACTCAATATCTTGCCCAAAACACAGCCCTCTATAACAAATTGCTTGCGCTTATTGCATCACCTTGGTTGTGGATAATCGTGGTAGCAATGGTGGCTATTGTGTGGTGGCTATTCACAAAAAAACGCAATAACAAGTTCATTGCCAAAATCATAGGTTTTGCACAAGGATTGTGGACCGGATTTGCCGCCATCGCAAAAATGAAAGGTAAAGGACAATGGTTGCTCTTGACCGTTGCAATATGGGGATGCTACTTCACACAACTTTTTGTAGCATTTTTCGCGTTCAAGGAGACCACCGCAGTTATTGAAAATCATGGAGTAGTGGCCGTACTTGTGTGCTTTGCATTGTCGAGCATCGCAATGGGTGTCCCATCAAATGGTGGCATAGGACCATGGCAATGGTCGGTTATCTTCGGGTTGAGCATCTATGGCATGGCTATAGATGGCATATCAGTGGCTTTTGCCAATCTTGTGCTTGGTTCGCAAACATGTCTGCTCATCATTCTCGGCATCATCACCTTCACAGCCATCGCCCTCGAAAAGCGCCGCAACACACCACTGAAAAGCTAATTAACAACCAATTGCAATATGGATCTCCCCAACGATATTTCTTTTTTTGCAATCATCAATAATAAGCAAAAAGGGCCACTCAATATCCATGAGTTGAAAACTTTAAATATTTCTCCTAAAACAAAAGTGTGGCATCAAGGCATGACTTATTGGGAAAATGCCGAAAACATACCTCAACTAAGATCTATATTCAACCCCACAGCATCTAATAATGCCATTCCTCCCGATGTGGAAAAAGCGTTGAATGAAGGGAAAAGATTATTGGCAATAAAATTCTATAAAGAAGCTACCGGCTGCACATTAAAAGAAGCAAAAGATTATATCAACCAAATTTCACCCGAAAGCATTGTCAACAAATGGATTACTGGGTGCTCTATTATCATTTTTATGATATTTCTTTTGGGCTTAACTATCACAATACTTCACTACTTTGGTGCAATGTAATACTTCTCACAAATCCAACAGCCCCATAAAAACAGTAAAAATCGTCAGTGTATTGACGATTTTTACGTAAATTTAGTCAGTTGACTGACGATTTTTATATCTTTATTGAAATAAATCTTCTAATACAACTTCATTTTGAATAGTATTGCTATACATATTTCGTTTAACACCATAAGTAGTTACCATCGTTAGATGTAAAGCCTTTCGTGTTTTTGTAGTAGAAGAGAATACCGATTTTTTTTGTCTAAGTTGTGCTTCGTATTGTTTTGTTATCTCATATTCATCAATAGAAAATTTCATTTCACACAAGTTGATAATTTGGTCTTTTCGGTCAAGTATCAAATCAATTTGTGCCCCATTTTCGGCAGATGTGTCTTTCCATGAAGAAACAGATGTTTGTACCCCTGAAATTCCTAACGACGCTTTTATTTGCTTTATATGATTCAAACAAAGCATCTCAAATGAATATCCTGCCCAACTATTATGCTGAGGAGTGTTAATTGTATTAATCCAAAAATTTTCGTCGTTGTATCTATTTGATTTAACAAATTTGAAATAAAATAATGTATAAAAATCAACCAACTGATACAATTTATCTCGCTCTTTTTTGCCGAAAGCTATATACGATCGTATAAATCCACAGTTTTCAAGATTTTTGAGAATTGTAGTAAGACCTCCATTTGTTAAAAGTTTAGTATAAGCAATAATCTCATTTCTACTTAGTCCTTTATTCTTTTTTGATAAAGCCTCTACTATTTTAATATAATCTTCGCTATTTTTGAAAAGAGCGGCATAAAGGTTTTGAAACTCATTTTTTAACAAAGAATTCTCTCCAAAAAAGAGTAAATCTATATTTTGAGCTACACTAAACTCTTTTTGCATCATACTCAAATAATATGGAATGCCACCCATTGCCATGTAACACTCAGCAATTTGATATTGAGAATATTCCATTCCTCTTGAAAGGAAATATTCTTGGGTTTCTTTTAAGGTAAAAGGTTCTAATCGCATTTTATAGGTTAAACGATTATGTAATCCACCATGGTTGTTAATAATTTTGTCAATCATCCACGATGTTGCAGATCCACACACTATTAACATAATATCATTTCGAGCCGACGCCCAACCATTCCAAAAATGTTCCAACGCTTGCACAAATTGCGAACGAGGAGTGTCAATCCATGGCAATTCATCTAAGAAAATCACCTTTCGCTCCTCGGTTGACGCTTCAACTAATGCGATTAATTGCTCAAAAGCCTCCAACCAAGTTTTAACTATTGGCAAATTTTGTTTTGATTCACGTTTGATTGTAAGGTTAAAGTTTATGAGTTGCTCTTTAGTTGATGCATTTGCTAATCCCGATAACTGAAATACAAACTTATTCTTAAAAAATTGACGAATAAGAAATGTTTTGCCCACGCGTCGGCGACCATAAACAGCTACAAACTCTGATTGAGATGAATTATATAGACGACTTAGAGTGTCTAATTCATTTTTTCTGCCTATAATTTGTTGTTCCATAATTTCTATAATTTGCCACAAATATATAAAAAAATACACTTATGGCAAAATATAATCATATAATCTGCCATAAATTGATGAAATTTCCCATTTATGGCAGATTATAACTATAGTTCTTACTAAGTATTGTGGCTAAGTCACTGACATATTCCTCAAAAATCTCTTCCTCTCCAAAAAAGTCGGGGAAATACCTTTGTTGCATTATTAATTAATTATGCTATCGTTAGCTGACGCCCAAGATAGGCTGCGCCTCGGCAATGCAATTTTAAGCAAGCTTAATTTGCAATTGCGCTCGGCTTGCACTATCTTTGCAGTTAATTAGATAAATTGACAACAATGGGAGCTGAAAACAATTCAGAATTAACGCTTAAGAACACTATTAAAGCGTTATCTTGCAAAGAAAACATCAAAGATGTGTGCCATCTTCGCCAATATGGCGAACCGTTGCCCTCACAGCAATCGGTTGCTCGCATTGTGGAGTTGTGTAGAGGGTTAATCTTCCCCGGTTTTTTTGGTGATAGTGATGTAAATCGCAATAATGTGACTCACTATGTGGGTATTCGTTGCGAACAGTTGCGCGAAGTGCTCGTGGAGCAAATCACCGCCGGACTATGCTTCAACTCTAAAAATCAAGAAATTAATCTCAACAATATCGTTATTTCGGCTCAAGAAAAAGCCGACCAATTTATTGCAAATCTACCCGAGTTGCGCCGTTTGCTTTTCACCGATGTTAATGCTACCTACCTTGGCGACCCAGCGGCTATCTCAACCGATGAGGTGATATATTGCTATCCTGCTATTCGCGCCATAAGCAATTATCGCATTGCTCACGAGTTGGTAAAACTTGAGGTGCCCATTATCCCTCGCATGATTAGCGAGCAAGCTCATAGCGAAACAGGTATCGACATTCACCCAGCAGCAACCATTGGCGAAGGATTTACCATTGACCACGGCACAGGTATCGTGGTGGGTGCGACTGCAATAATTGGCAATAATGTGAAACTATATCAAGGTGTTACACTCGGTGCAAAGAGTTTCGACACCGATGCCGACGGCAATCCCATCAAGGGCATTCCTCGCCACCCAATCATTGGCGACAATGTTGTTATCTATTCCAATGCGTCAATACTTGGCCGCATCAACATTGGTGCTAATGCAGTGATAGGGGGTAACATATGGGTTACCGAAGATGTGGCCGAAGGCGAAAAACTCGTTCAAGCTAAAGCAAACAATTTTTTAAGATTCAAGCAGTGATGAAGGAAAAATTTGAAATGGTGGCGAAGACCTTCCAAGGATTGGAAGATGTGCTTGCCAAAGAATTATCAAATCTTGATGCCGAAAACATCAAAGTGGGTCGTCGCATGGTATCGTTTGAGGGCGACCTTGAGACACTCTACCGTGCCAACCTATGCTGTCGCACAGCATTGCGCATTCTCAAGCCCATATACAAGTTTATTGCCAACGATGCCGACAGTCTTTATGACTTGGTAAAAGAGTATGACTGGTCTCAAGTTCTTTCGCTCGACAAAACTTTTGCCATCGATACAGTTATCAACTCTAATGAGTTTACCCACTCACGCTTTGTCACTTATCGCGTTAAAGATGCTATCGTTGATTTTTTCAAAGATAAATTTGGACCCGACAAACGCCCTGGAGTGCGCCTACAAGATGCCGATGTAGTCATCAATGTGCACATCAACGGCAATCGTGTGACCCTCTCGCTCGATTCATCGGGCGAATCGCTCCACAAGCGTGGATATCGTGTGGCTCAAACCGAAGCTCCTATCAACGAAGTGCTTGCTGCTGGTATCATTCTCAAAAGTGGATGGAACGGACAATGCCCACTTGTTGACCCAATGTGTGGCTCGGGTACATTCCTTGTTGAAGCTGCACTCATCGCTGCCAACATCAACCCTGGCATCTATCGCAAAAAATTCGCTTTTGAACAATGGAACGATTTTGATGCCGAACTCTTTGATTCGCTCTACAACGACGAAAGCGAAGAACGCGACTTTGAATTTAAAATCTATGGCGCCGACATTTCACCCAAAGCCGTTTCCATTGCTATGGAAAACGTAAAAAGCGCCGGCGTGGCTAAATATGTTGATATACAAGTAAAACCTATATCACTATGGGATGATGCTCCCGAAAACTGCATGATAATCACCAATCCTCCCTATGGCGAACGCATCAGTTCAAACGATATGGAAGGATTATACTCTACCATAGGCTCAAAACTCAAACATGTGTTTAAAGGCTCGGCTTGGATTATAGGTTATCGCGATGAATATTTCCACAAGATAGGTCTCACTCCGTCATCTAAAACGCCTATTCTCAACGGCTCTCTCGAATGCGAGTTGCGCGAATATGTAGTATTCGATGGCGACTATGCATCATTCCGCAAGAGTGGTGGCAAAATCAAAGACTCTCAAAAGGTTGAGCAATCTAAAGACCTTCCACGTCGATTGAGCGACAAAGAGTGGAAAGCCCAAGCTCGCAAACAAGGTATGGGGGGCAAAGATTCTCGTGGCAAAGGCGAAAAACGCCGTTCGGCCCTTGAAGAAAAATATGCTCCTAAAACTCGCCGATTTGACAAAACTTCGCGTCGTAAATCAAGTGATGATTTCAACCCCGAAAACCCTCTTGCCGAACGTCGCAATGTTCACGCACTTAAATCGGTTGTAGGCAAGCGCCCATCAATTCCCAACATGGTGAAACGTGGTTGGAAACGCTCTCAACAAGACGAAAACGAAGATTAACAACAATTTAGCAAAAACAAAACAAGTAATTATATATGGAAAAAATCAACATTCTGCTCCTTGGTTCAGGAGGTCGCGAATCGGCTCTCGCATGGAAAATGAGTCAAAGTCAGTTACTCAACAAGTTATACATTGCTCCAGGCAATGGTGGCACAGGTGCTTATGGCGAAAATGTTGCCCTCTCACCCCTTGATTTCCCTGCTATTGAAAAATGGGTAGGCCAAAATGCCATCGACATGATTGTTGTGGGTAATGAAGACCCTTTAGTAGCAGGTATATATGATTATTTTGAAGATAAAGACATCCTTGTTGTAGGACCATCAAAAGCTGGTGCTGCCCTTGAAGGCAGTAAAGACTTTGCAAAGCAATTCATGGTGAAAAACAACATTCCCACTGCTCGCTACCAAAGTTTTACAGCCGAGAACATCGAAGAAGGATATGCATTCCTCGAACAACTTCAAGCTCCTTATGTGTTGAAAGCCGACGGATTGGCTGCCGGTAAAGGTGTGTTGATTCTTTCCTCTATCGAAGAGGCCAAAGCATCGTTGAAAGAAATGCTCTCGGGTATGTTTGGCGCATCATCGGCAACAGTCGTTATCGAAGAATTCCTTTCGGGCATCGAATGCTCGGTATTCGTATTGAGCGACGGCAATGGAGGCTACCGTGTGCTTCCTGTAGCAAAAGACTACAAACGCATAGGTGAAGGCGACACAGGCCTCAACACAGGTGGTATGGGCGCAGTGAGTCCAGTGCCTTTTGCCGACGAGGTATTTATGGAAAAAGTGCGCACTCGCATCATCGAGCCCACTATCAACGGCCTCATCAACGACAACATCACTTATCGTGGTTTTATCTTCCTTGGTCTCATCAATGTGGGTGGCGAACCTATGGTAATCGAATACAATGTGCGTATGGGCGACCCCGAAACCGAAGCTGTGATGCTTCGCATCGATAGCGACCTTGTGGCTTTGATGAAAGCAGCAGCACAAGGCAACCTTGGCGATGTAGAGCTCAAAGAAGATCCTCGCACAGCCGTTACTGTAATGATTGTATCGGGTGGATACCCTGGCGACTATGCCAAAGGTAAAGTTATCACTGGTTGCGAAAATGTTACCGACAGCATACTTTTCCACGCTGGAACTAAAATCAACGACGAAGGCCAATTAGTAACCTCGGGCGGACGCGTCATTTCGGTAAGTTCTTATGGCAACAGCATTGCCGACGCACTTGCCAATAGCTATGCGTCAATCCAAAAAGTTGACTTCGAAGGTAAATACTTCCGTCGCGACATCGGTAAAGACCTCATGAAATAAACGACATGATTATAAAAGAAAGCGACATTTCACGATTTTTGCACTCGCGAATGGCATTGGCCATCATTGCGATTATAGCATTTATCGCCACCAATAGCGCTTTCTCTAATGGGAATATCACCCCCATTCTCGACGATAAAGGACTGGGCTTGACGCCAATAAATCGTTGGTTAGAGCCCGGCCGTTTCTCGATGACAGTGAGCATGTTGCTCAACATTGGCATCGCCTTGTTGATGATATACCTCAACAAAGCATTCAACATCTTGCGCAATCCCACAATCTTGTTTGCAGGATTGTTTCTTGTGTTACAACTACCCCTCACCACCCTCACAGGCCAACTTTATGGTGGCACAGTGCTATGCGCAGTAATACTTTTATGCGCATTCTTCTTGTTTTCCACCTACAACTCGCCCAATCCGTGGGCTATATTCACAATTTCGGCAATACTTTCATTTGGCACCTTCTACCAATATGCATTTATGTTCTTTGCGCCCATTATGCTCATTGGATGTGTGCAAATGCGCATACTCGACCTGCGCATCATTCTCGCCGCTATATTTGGATTTGTAACCCCTCCGTGGATATTGTTTGGTTTTGGCATTCTTAACGCCCAAAACTTCGTATTTCCTCAATTCACGAGCATCTACTCGCAACTATCATCGGCCGAAGCTCTACATATGTTGGTGACAATAGGCATTTCGGCATTTACATGTTTAGGCGCATGGGTGGCCAATATCGTGAAGATTATTAGTTACAACGCTCAAACTCGAGCCTACAACGGGTTCTTTGCAATGTTGTCGTTGCTATCAATCTTGTTGATGCTAATCGACTTTACCAACTATATCATCTATGTTCCCATTCTCAATTGCTGCGCAGCGCTACAACTGGGACACCTCTTTTCTATCTACGAATCTCGCCGTAGTTATATAGGCATCATTTCAGTATTTGTCGTTTACTTTGCGCTATACTTGTGGGGAGCATGGATCTAAAAATCATCATCGAACACAACATCCCTTTCATAAAAGGCGTGCTTGACGACTTGGCTCATGTAGAATATCTATCATCTCTCCAAATCGACGCCAAAGCCATGCGCCATGCCGACGCGCTCATTTGTCGCACTCGCACCCATTGTAACGCCTCGCTTCTCGCCAACTCCCCTTGTTCATTCATCGCCACCGCAACCATTGGCACCGATCACATCGACCTCGACTATTGTCATCGTCGTGGCATCACCGTTGCCAACGCTCCTGGCTGCAACGCTCCCGCCGTGGCTCAATATGTCTTTGCCTCATTGGCACAAGTTATCGACCGTCCCATAAGCGACTACACCATAGGCATTGTGGGCGTGGGGCATGTGGGTAAAATTGTAGAACAATGGGCCACCCAATTAGGCATGAAAGTATTACTATGCGACCCCCCTCGAGCCGAAGTTGAATGCACCAATAATTTTGTGTCGTTAGATGAGATAGCGTGTCAATGCGACATCATCACATTCCACACACCTCTCACCAAAGAGGGCAAATACCCCACCCATCACATTTGCAACGAAGCATTTATCGCATCACTCAAGCATCGACCCATTATTATCAACTGCGCCCGTGGAGGCATTTTCGACACTCAAGCCGTGATAGATGCACTCAATAACAATAAAATAGCAAATGTAATTGTCGATTGTTGGGAAGGAGAGCCACTTCTCAACACTACATTACTCAAAAAAGCCATTATTGCCACTCCACACATAGCCGGATACTCACGCGAAGGAAAAATTCGTGCCACAGCCATGGCACTCGACGCTCTTGCTCGTCATTTTAATCTCCCAATCCCCAATGTAGCACAAGGCATCGCTCCCGGAGCAGCCGAAAATGTCACATTACAATCTATCGCCGAGTCCTACAATCCTCTCAACGACTCTCAAGCCCTCAAAGCCACACCCCACGACTTCGAAACACTTCGCAACAACTACAACTATCGCAACGAGGTAAAAGGTTAATTAACTATTTATTGTTTATAATAGATTCCTTATAATTCATTTATTTTACCTAATAGGAAATCCTCTATATAAATATATTGCACTCCATTATCATCAACCCATGGTAAAATATTATCTTTTACCACTACAATTTTTGTAAATGAATCATCTATTCTATTTAATGAATTAACCTCTTGTTTTCTCTTTTCTTCTTCAGCAACAGTAAGAGCCGACTGAATATAATAACGTTTATCTATTTTATTTACAACAAAATCCACCTCTAATTGAGTTCTAACCTTTTTCCCATTAGCATCTACATGATTATACTCAACAACCCCCACATCTACATTAAATCCACGAGCAATAAGTTCATTATAAATAATATTCTCCATAATGTGATTTTCTTCTTGCTGACGGAAATTAAGTCGTACATTTCGAAGCCCTATATCGGTAAAATAATACTTTAGTGGAGTATCAATATAGGAACGCCCCTTTATATCGTAACGATATGATTTACATAAGATGTAGGCTTCAATAAAACAATCTAAATATGTTGAAATTGTCTCATTCTTTATTTTCACCCCTTTTACCGATTGAAATGTGTTAGATAATCGTGTAGGATTAGATAATGAACCTACTGCCGAAGCAACTACATTAAGCAATTCATCAATTACTTCTACTTTGGCTCGCAATCGATTGCGCTCTATAACATCCTTAATATATGTCAGCCTAAATAAGTCTTGAAGATACTTTGATTTTTCCTCGTGAGTAGTCTTGTGTAATACATAAGGCATACCTCCATATGTCATAAACTCACGCCAAGCATAACGTTTATCTCTGGGATATGCTGCATAAAATTCTTCATATGTAAGCGGTGTAATATGTATCTCCTCGCCCCTGTCACGAAAAGCTGTAGCGACATCCGATGATAGCATTTTGGAATTACTTCCCGTGACATAAACATCTACATTAGGCAAACTTTTAAGCCCTAAAAGAACATCTACAAATGTTATTGGAGATGCTGAACCTTTTGGCAAATAAGGGTTATCAATAGTCTCCACCATTTGTATTTCGTCAAGTAGGATATAATAATACTTTTCGGTATCACTAACCACTTCTCGAAGATATTGGCCCAATTCCAACGGATTTCTATAACGTATATTTGTATCGTTATCTAATTCAAGTGAGATAATTTGCTCGGGCAAAACTCCATCTTGCAAAAGATAATCACGATATAATACTCCAAGGAGATATGATTTCCCACATCGCCTAATACCTGTTATAATTTTTATTTGACCATTTTTTCGACTATTTATAAGTCGCTGAAGAATTCGCTTTCTTTCTATCCTCATGATGTAAAGGGTATTTTTGCGTATATCCGCATTTTTACCCTGCAAATATACACTTTTCTTTTTATTAATTCATATATTTATGAAATTTTCAACCTCACAATGATTAAAAGCTTATTATATACCTCATCGGGCATAGCTAAGCTATGCCTTTTTATGTTCATTTTGCTCATTCTGTCAAAAAGATATTATGAATAATTCATACCACCTCCCAGCTTCGCCGTACTCCTCCTATCTTAGGAGGAGAGTTGGGCTGATGCGCAGTAATTCATTATGCATTATGACCTATGCATTATGCATTCACTTATATATTGGCCATTTAAAGGCTCGGAGTTCGGCTTTAAATTGAGCCTCGCGACCACCGCAATACTCATTGCACAACTCATGAAATCGTGGGCTATGGTTCATCTCTGATAGATGTGCCAGTTCGTGATATATCACAAAATCACGCAAATGTGGTGGGAGAAACACAAGGATATATGAAAGAGCAATGATGCCATTGGTGTCGCATCGCCCCAATACTCGATGTCCGTTTGAAATCTCCCAACCCACCGGATAACGCTTCACCTCTTGTGCCAACTCGCGAGCGCGAGGCAACAACAAGTCAGCAGCAAGCCGTTGCGCTATGCGACACATCATGTTGCTAATAGTGCGCGAAGTATCCGATTTATTAAAATCAAAATTTCGACCCACCTCTATCACCGAGTGAGGCAACTGTGCTTGAGATATGATTTTATCAGGGGAAAACGACTGTCGGCCTATCGTTATCGTAACACCTTCGAGTTCAATCGATTGCCCGTCATAATAAAGAATTTCGGGACGCGACAATTTTAATTGCCCCTCAAAATTTGCAAGCGCACGAAGCATCTCTTGCTCACTCATCCCATAGGGCACATTTAGAGCCACCTTGCCGTCGCGCCATCGAGCCGAAATGCGATGCGAATTGTGTCGCACAGTCACCCTCACCACTCCAAGTGGTGGATAGTCAAATTCGTAGCCCGACACTATCACCCTTCAACTGCTTTTATGGTTATCGTTTATCGACACCCCACAACAACTTATTGCGAAGTGTTTCGCCAAAATTGTGCTTTGTGCGTTGCACCACTTTTGTCACAAATGGGGCTTTACGCAACTTTATCGTCGAACCAACGGGCAGAGTCACCGAGCGCCCATCAAGACTCACACGATAATTAGTAGCACGCGATGTGGTGGTTATGGTCAATTCGTGAGAATCGCCCACCACAAGCGGACGCATAGTGAGTGAATGGGCTGCAATGGGCGAAATTATCCAGTTGGGCGCAGTAGGCTCTACAATAGGGCCTCCCACCGATAGGTTATAGCCGGTACTTCCTGTGGGAGTAGCAATTATCAACCCATCGCCAAGATATGTTGCCAAATCCACATCATTCACCTTTGTAGCAACTGATATCATCGACGAGGTATCTTGCTTGAGAATAGCCACCTCATTTAGAGCATAATTCCAATCGATAATAGCCTCTTTGCGCGAACTTGTAACCTCTATCAACGAGCGTGTTTCAATCTTATACAACCCATTTTTCAAATCCTCGACAGCCCCTATCATCTCATCGACAGTGATATCGGCAAGATAGCCAAGATGCCCAGTGTTGATACCAAGTATAGGTATCTCTTTGTCACCCACCCAGCGAGCAGTGCGCAAGAAAGTGCCATCACCACCTATGCTTATAGCCATATCGGCCTCAAAATCGCTACCCACAATCACTCCATCAACCTGTGGCTCTTGTGGCAACAATCTACACAAATAATTGTAGAATCTCGATTCCATCTCAACCTTTATATCCGATTGTGATAGAGCCTCCAAAAATTCCGACAATTGTTTCAAATAATCCTCTTGATACATATTGCCATAAATCGCGATTTTCATTGCTATTGATAGAGTTTTTAGCGAATTTTTTTATAAAATCCTTGGGTTAATAATTTTATTTGATGGGGCACACGCCCTTTCATAAGTTTTACAATTCGATATAATGCATCAGTTCATCTACGCGGCGACGCATAGTATCTTCATCCACAGCATTTTCGTGAACAATTTGCACCACCTCATAGCCATAGCGAGCAAGACTTCGAGCCACACTCTCACCGTTATTCACCCCCACGCGCAGTTCCACCACCATTTGGCCAGTAGGAGTCGTTTCGCCGGTGACATTAAGATTGAGCACATGAGCATCGCAATCCTCCACGGCACGCGCCACTATCGACGCAGCATAATCACTCTTGTGGCAAATCATCGTGAGCCTACACGAATCTTCGACCA
Source organism: Muribaculaceae bacterium (assembly GCA_045637505.1). Lineage (GTDB taxonomy): Bacteria > Bacteroidota > Bacteroidia > Bacteroidales > Muribaculaceae > RGIG4079. Next base: position 16,327 of record JAZTZO010000018.1, read on the forward strand.
CAGGGAACAATCGAGCCATTTTTTGTGCCATATCAACCCCTAAATCTTCTTCAAGGGTGTCAATTTGCGTTAATATATTATCTTTTGCGCTCAAATCTTTCGCTATTTTATTATTTCTAACTATTTTTGTAGTCAAGAAAATGTTTTTAATTAAAACTACTTATAAATCTTGACAAATTTACGAATAATTATTTTAATCAATACCAATTATTCAACAAGTTAACTTGTCAAACAGATTTTTTAGGAATTTCTAAACAAAAAATGACAAATTTAAGTGTAAATATCAACAAAATTGCCACATTACGCAACTCTCGTGGCGAAAATCAACCCAATGTGCAACAAGTTGCTGTCGATTGCGAAGGATTTGGTGCCAACGGCATCACCGTTCATCCTCGCCCCGACGAGCGACACATCAAGTATGACGATGTTTACAAACTTCGCCCATTGGTTAAAACCGAGTTCAACATCGAGGGATATCCCTCCCCCGAGTTTATGGATCTCGTTCTCAAAGTGAAGCCCGAACAAGTTACCCTTGTTCCCGACGCTCCCGATGCCCTCACCTCATCGGCTGGATGGCAAGTTGAGCCCAACATAGAGTTCCTCACCAACATCGTCGATGCACTTCGCGATGCAGGTATCAGATCATCTATTTTTGTTGATACCGATGTTGATAATATCAAAATGGCGGCTAAAACTGGTGCCGACCGTGTTGAGTTGTTCACAAAACCCTATGCCGACAACTACGCCAAAGACCGCGAGGCTGCCGTTGCACCCTACATCTTGGCGAGCCAAGCTGCCCATAAAGCAGGGCTCGGGGTTAATGCCGGTCACGACCTCAACCTCGAAAACCTCGAGTATTTCCACAAGCAAGTGCCCTACCTCAACGAGGTATCGATAGGCCACTCACTCATTTCCGACGCCCTATATTTAGGGTTGAGCGAAACGATTGCTCGTTACAAAAAATGTCTTAAATAATAACCACTAAACTCAATATTACAACCTTTCATTTATCATGGTACTTTTAAATTCAATACCTGCTACTCAAGCTGCAATTGACACAGTTGCAACAATCGCCAACACCGCTACTGCTACCGAAGCTGCAGCCGCTCCTTCAACCGTAAACCTCTCAATATGGGAACTTTGCCTCGAGGGTGGTTTTATCATGATTCCACTTGCATTGCTCTCAATATTGGCAATATACATCTTCATCGAGCGCGCCATTGCTATTCACAAAGCAACTAAATATGACCCCTCGTTCATGAAACGCATCAAAGACTATGTGCACGACGGAGAAATCGAAAGCGCTCAAAACCTTTGCAAGGCCAACCCTTCGCCTGCTGCTCGACTCATTGCCAAAGGTCTTTCGCGCATTGGTCGCCCTGCCAACGACATCCTTGTTGCCATTGAAAATGTGGGCAACATCGAGATAGCCAACCTTGGCAAAGGTCTTCCTTGGCTTGCTACTACTGCTGCCGGCGCGCCTATGCTTGGTTTCTTGGGTACTGTTATCGGTATGGTTGACGCATTCTTCAGCATCGCCAACTCGGGCAACGCTGCTTCTATCGGCGACTTTGCTGGTGGCATCTACACCGCTTTGGTCACCACCGTTGCCGGTCTCATCGTGGGTATCATCGCTCTTTTTGCCTACAACTACCTCGTAGCTCGCATCAACAAAGTGATGAATCAACTCGAAGCACGCACAATGGAATTTATGGACCTCATCAACGAGCCTAACCAAGAATAATCATGGCACTAAAACGTCAACACGAAATATCGGCTACCTTCTCAATGGCATCGATGACCGATGTCATCTTCCTCCTGCTCGTATTCTTTATGGTTACTTCTACTTTTGTGTTTCCCACAGCCCTCGAAGTAAACCTACCTCAAAGCTCTGAGCAAACAGCCATTAAGCCCGGCACTCGAGTGTATCTCGACAAAGAGATGCAACTTTTTGTGTCGCACGACAAAGAAGAGCCACAACCCATTCACCTCGATAACCTTGTGAGCTACCTCGTCACAGTGCAAGTGCAAGCCCCCGAAAGCTTCATTGCCCTATATGCCGACGAGGAAGTACCCTATGGCAAAGTAGTTGAAATTCTCAACCTTGCCGCTCAAAACAACCTCAAGATGGTGCTTGCCACTAAACCGGCGCCCACCTCGGCTCAACCTGCTTCAACAACCTCTCAACCTCAATAATGCGCCATAGCGATGGAACAAGAAAATAAGACACGCATCATTGCCATCGCCGGCACTATTGCTTTTCATGTGCTATTGCTCGTGATATCATTGTGCTTTGTCATTGAGCATTCACCTCAACACGACCTCAACGCTCAATGGCCACCGGTCGATTCGAGCGAAATTCTCTTTGGTGGCGAATATGTGATGCTTGGCGACATGCAACAACCTCTCGACGAGAGCGACCAACAACAACCTGCCCCATCGGCCGACGAAAATGATGCTCCCCCTGCCGACGACCTCCAAAATTCAGGCTCTAAAGGCGAACCAGCACAAGTGGTTACAACCCCCAACGAGTCGCCCATGAAAGTTGAGAAAAAGCCCGTCGAAACGCCCAAACCAGGCCCTACTGAAGAGGAACTCGCTGCTGCTGCCGAGAAAGCACGCATCGAAAAAGAGAAACAACAAAAAATTCAAGAACAAATCAGAAATCAGTTTGCCAGCAAAGGTAAAAGCTCCGACGAAGGTGGCAAAGGAAAAACTGGACAAACCGACGGAAATAGCGAATCGGGGGCTACTTCGGGCTCTCCAGGAGCCGACCTCGGCGGTCGCACACTCGCACATTGGGTAAAAACATCAAGCACCAAAGCGGGAACCATCGTAGTTGCTGTGAGCGTAAGCCCTCAAGGCAAAGTCATTTCGGCAAAGGTAAAAAGTGGTTCAGGACCAGCCTATGCCGATGCTGCCACTCGCACCCGTTGCGAACAAGCTTCTCTCAAATGCTCTTTCTCTGTCTCTAAAACCGAAACCAAAGAGCAACGCGGCACAATCACTTGGCGATTCAAATAATCCCCCTCGCCATCCTCATTATAGCCTATCGTCACTCACATGAAACACCTTCTCCCCATCATATTATCTATTCTCTTACTCTCTGCTTGTGGGGAGAGTGGGCGTAACAGCCAATTACTTGAGCGAGCCGAAGCTGTGATGAATGATAGTTGCGAAGTGGCTTTGTCAATTCTCCAAGATAGTATCAACCCAAAAACACTAACAACCGAGCGTGACCGTGCCATTTATGCCGTCCTTCTTTCACAAGCCCTTGACAAAAATTATATCGATATCGCTTCCGACTCTATCATAGCCCCTGCCGTTAAATACTTTGCCGACGGCAACGACCCTCATTATGCTATGCTCACGCATTATTATCATGGTAGAATCTTTGAAAATGCCAATGATAATTACAATGCAATAGCCCAATATTCCAAAGCAACAAACTATATCAATCAAACATCTGACCACCTCATCCATGGACTTATTTTTAGTCATTTAGGCAAATTATACGAAAATTCATTAGACTACCCCAAAAGCATTGAATCATACATTAATGCATCCAACCATTATAACGAAGCAAATTCTTATCGTCATAAAATATTTGCATTATACAATGCCTCTTGTTCTTATAGAGGTAATCAAGATTATCAAAATGCAAAAAAGTTAATTTCACAAGTTATAACAGACGCAACCAAACATAACGACCACAAATTAATCCAAATCGGGAATGAAGAATTTATTATTCAACAAACTAGCACAGGGCATTATCAAGATGCTATAAATCTATATGATAGTATATTATCTAAATATCCAGACTATACACCACATTCAAACATATATATATACCTAGCAAATGCTTTCGCATTTCTTCAAAATTCCGAAATGGCAGATTTTCATATCAATAATGCATGGAAATTCGCCAATACAACAAACGATTCTATTGTGTTTTTTTATAAATCATCTAAAATTTATGAATATCTAAAAGACTATTCTAAATCTTTAGAATGCTTAAATAAAGGAATTTGTTTAGAAAATCAAAAATTACGAAGAGAATTAGAACAACCTTTATTAACAGCTCAACGAAATCTTTTTGAGAGTCAAGCAAAAAATGCAAATTTAGAAGTCGAATCTAAGAAAAATCAAATCATATTAATTATTACAATTTCAACCGCAATATTATTTATTGCCATCTTTATTATATATGCCCTACGAATGAGAAATAAGGCTCAAAAAGAGAAAATCAATCGCATTTTAGGCGAACATTATCAATCTCAAAACCTTATTTCAAATGCCGAAAAGCGAATCAGCACTCTTGAAGACCTTTTGGCTAACGAAACTAACAAATCACAAAGTTTAATTAATGAACTTGCGATACAAAAAGAATCGTTACAATTATTTACCCAACAAGCCAAACTTCGCGAAGATGCTGCTAATGCTATCGAAACGGCTGAAATCGTTACCCGATTCCGTAAAACTCTCTCTAATGACTCTAATCCTTCTGACAACGACTGGGAACAACTTGACAAATATATTAACCAACAATTTCCAGGGTTCAAAAATGTGCTATACAAATTAGTA